>NZ_CP027669.1:1305738-1958608 GCF_003008595.1 Simplicispira suum
AGGCCACATTGGCCGAGCCGCTGCCCGCAAGCGGTGCGGCAGAAGCGGCAACGGCCATCGTGCCCGCCGCACCAGCCAACAACCTCGTCGCGGTCGCGATGTGCGCGGTGGCGGTGCTGGTGTACGGCGCGCTGTTCCAGCCGCTGGGTTTTGTGCTCGCCACGACGCTGATGGCGGTGCCCGTCTGCAAGGCCTTTGGCGGCACGCTCAAGGGCGGTTTGCTGGGCGGCCTGGGCCTGGGCTTCGGGCTGTTCTTTCTCTTTGACAAAGTGCTGGACGTGATCTTGCCCACCGGCGTGCTGTCGTTCCTGCTGGGCGGACGCTGATATGGAAACCCTCAACTTCCTGGGCCAGGGCTTTGGCGTGGCGCTGATGCCCACCAACCTGATGATGGCCGCCATTGGCGCGCTGATTGGCACCATCGTGGGCATGCTGCCGGGCCTGGGGCCCATCAACGGCGTGGCGCTGCTGATGCCGCTGGCCTTTGCGCTCAAGCTGCCGGCCCACACCGCGCTGATTTTGCTCACCGCCGTCTACATCGGCTGCGAGTTTGGCGGGCGCATTTCGTCCATCTTGCTCAACGTGCCGGGCGACGCAGGCGCCATCATGACGGCCATCGACGGGCATCCGATGGCGCGCGCCGGGAACGCAGGCGTGGCACTGTCGATTTCCGCCTGGGCTTCGTTTGTCGGCTCCACCGTGGCCACCGCCGGCATCGTGCTGTTTGCGCCGCTGCTGGCGCGCTGGGCGCTGGCCTTTGGCCCGGCCGAATACTTTGCGCTGATGTGCTTTGCCTTTGCCTGCATCACCGGGCTGATGGGCAGCGAGCCGCTCAAGGCGGTGCTGGCCGCCGCACTGGGCCTGGCGCTGTCCACCGTGGGGCTGGACAGCAACTCGGGCGTGTACCGCTTCACCGGCGACAACGTGCACCTGTCGGACGGCATCCAGTTCATCGTGGTGGTGATTGGCCTGTTCTCGGTGAGCGAAATTCTGGTCATGCTGGAACACCAGACCCATTCCAGCGGGCTGATTCGCACCGTGGGCCGCACCCTGTTCAACATGAAGGAATTCATGATGACGGGCTGGACCATTGTTCGCTCGTCGGTGCTGGGCTTTGTGGTGGGCGTGCTGCCCGGCGCGGGCGCCACGATTGCCAGCGCCATGGCGTACTCGGTGGAAAAGCGCCTGAACGACAAGGACGGCACCTTTGGCAAGGGCGACGTGCGCGGCGTCAGCGCGCCCGAGGCGGCCAACAACGCGTCTGCCAACGGCTCCTTCATTCCCATGCTCACGCTGGGTGTGCCCGGCTCGGGCACGACGGCAGTGATGATGGGGGCGCTGGCGCTCTACAACATTACGCCGGGGCCGGCGCTGTTCACCCAGCAGCCAGAGCTGGTGTGGGGGCTGATTGCCTCGATGTTTGTCTCCAACGTACTGCTGCTGTTCATCAACATCCCGCTGGTGGGCCTTTTTGCGCGGCTGCTGCTGGTGCCCAACTGGCTCTTGGTGCCGGGCATTCTGGCGATCAGTGCGGTCGGCGTGTACTCGGTGCACGCCACCACGTTTGACCTGCTTCTGATGGGCGTGCTGGGCATTGTCGGCTTTGCGCTGCGCAAGGCGGGCATCCCGATGGCGCCGCTGATTCTGGGCTTTGTGCTGGGCGATTTGATGGAGCAAAACCTGCGCCGCGCACTGTCGATCACCAACGGCGAGTTGTCGATTCTGTGGGGCAGCCCGATCACCGTCGGCCTGTGGCTGGCCGCTGCAGCCATGCTGCTGCTGCCACCGTTGTACCGCCGCTGGCAGCGCCGCCACGCAGCGCTCGCCTAAACGATGGGCCTGCGCTGGCTGAGCCTGGCAGCCGTCAGCGCACTGCTCTCGGCGGCGCTGCTGGCGCTGCACATACCAGCCGCCGTGCTGCTGGGCTGCATGCTGGTGGGGCTGGTGTTTTCCGTGTGGGGCGCGCCGCTGGCCGTGCCGCGCAGAGCGTTTGGCTGGGGGCAGGGTCTGCTCGGCTGCCTGATGGCGCAAAGCCTGCACCCGGACCAGCTCGGCCAGGTGCTCGCGCACTGGCCGGTGGTGCTGGGCACCACGGTGATGCTGATTGCAGCGAGCAGTGGCCTGGGCTGGTGGCTGATGCGCCGCCAGATCATGCCCGGCACGACGGCGGTGTGGGGCATGGCGCCGGGCGCTGCCTCGGCCATGGTGGTGATGGCCGAGGACTACGGCGCCGACGTCCGCCTGGTGGCGTTCATGCAGTACACGCGGGTGGTGGCCGTCACGGTGGTGGCGGCGCTGGTGGCGCGTGCGGCCGGCGCGCACCTGCCGGTGGCGGCGTCGGCTGTGGACTGGCTGGCGCTGGGCGCACCCGCCAACCTGCTGCTGACCGCCGCACTCGTGCTGGGCGGCAGTTGGCTGGCGCGGCGCTTTGACATTTCAGGTGGCGCCATGGTGATTCCGCTGCTGGCCTCTGTGCTGGTGCAGCTGGTGTGGGGAGTTGCACCGGCACTGCCGCCCGCGCTGATGGCGCTGGCCTACGCCAGCATCGGCTGGAGCGTGGGCCTGCGTTTTACGCGCGGCGTGTTGCTGCATGCCCTGCGCGCCCTGCCGCGCGTGCTGGCGGCGATGGCGCTGCTGATGGGCGTGGGGCTGGCGAGCGGCGGCGTGCTGGTGCTGGCCATGGGGCTTGACCCCTTAAGCGCCTACCTCGCCACCTCGCCCGGCGGGGCCGATTCGATGGCGGTCATTGCCGCCACCAGCAGCGTCGACACCAGCTTTGTCATGGCGATGCAACTGGCGCGCTTTCTGCTGGTGCTGCTCACCGGCCCGGCCATCAGCCGCTGGCTGGCAGAGCGCGGATCCGCCTGACGCCAAGCCCGCGCTGGCCAGAACCCCTATCATGTGGAACCTGTGCCGCCGAAGTGATCGGCCTGTGCTGCCTGCGAGACCCCCATGTTCGACTTTCCCGCCGCCACGATGCTTCCCTTCACCGCCAGCGACGGCGAAAACCTCGCGCTCTACGATTGGCCGCTGCCCGAAGACAACCCCCGCCGCGGCACGGTGCTGCTGGTGCACGGCCTGGGCGAGCACGCCGGACGCTATGGACACGTGGCGCAGCACCTCAACGCCTGGGGCTTTGCGGTGCGCGCCTACGATCACTACGGTCACGGCCGCTCGGCCGGCCCGCGGGGCGGACTGAACCACGACAACCGCCTGCTCGAGGACCTCGCCGACCTGGTGGACGCGACGCGAAAACGCATGGCCGATGGCGAACCGCTGGTGCTGCTCGGCCACAGCCTGGGTGGACTGGTGGCGGCGCGCTTTGTCTCACTGCACTTGCGGCCCGTGGAGGGGCTGGTGCTCTCCTCGCCCGCCCTGGACACCGGGCTGTCGGGTTTTCAAAAATTGCTGCTGGCGACCTTGCCGCGACTGCTGCCCAATTTGCGTGTGGGCAACGGACTCGAAGTTCAGGCGCTGTCGCACAACCCTGCGGTGGTGGCCGCCTACCAGGCCGACCCCCTGTGCCATGACCGCATCAGCGCGCGACTGGGGCGCTTCATTGCCGACGCCGGCCCCGCCACACTGGCACGCGCCGCGCACTGGAGCGTTCCCACGCTGCTGCTGTGGGCGGGAGCCGACCGCCTGGTGCGGCCCGCTGGCAGCGCCGCCTTTGCGGCTGCCGCACCACCAGCGCTGGTGCAGGCGCAATGCGTGGAAGGCGCTTTTCACGAAATCTTCAATGAATCGCCCGAGTGGGCTGCGCCCGTCTTCGCACAACTGCAGCGCTGGTTGGTACAGCGCTTCGGGCTGCCAGGTACAGCTTGATTTTTTGGTAAAAATGGCCTCTACCGCTTTGGTATCAAGCGTTAGAAGCTACAAAAACAATAGTATTTATCCCGGCTGAGGCACCTGCCGCTGGCGCGCCATCAGCCACAGCAGCGCAGCTCCGGTCAGCAGCAAGGGCGGCAGAGACGCCAGGTTCAGCCAGTTCCAGCCGCTGGTGGTCACCAGGGCGCCTGAGGCCAGCGAGGTAACGGCCATGGTGGCAAAGACAAAGAAATTGATGGCGCCCTGGGCGCGGTCTTTTTCCTCGGGCCGGTAAGCAGTGATCGCCAGCGTGGTGCTGCCGGTGAACAGGAAATTCCAGCCCACCCCGAGCAGAAACAGCGCCGCTATGAAGTGGTGGATTTCCTGCCCCGACAGCGCGATGCCCACGCACAACAGGTTGAGCAGCACGCCCACCAACATGACGGGGAGCGTTCCCATCTTTTTAATAAGGTGGCCGGTGAAAAACCCCGGTGCAAACATGCCGATCACATGCCATTCGAGCACCAATGCAGCCGAGTCAAAGCCAAAGCCGCAAACCTGCATCGCCAGCGGTGTCGCCGCCATCAGCAAATTCATTACGCCGTAGCCCAGCGCAGCCCCCAACACCGCCACTGCAAAGGCCGGCTGGCGCAGCAGCTCGCTGACCGGCCGGCCGACTGGCGCCGGCGCCGCACCAGGCACGGGAACGGCCTGCTTCTCAAACCGCACGCCGGCCATGCAGACCATGGCCAGCAAGGCCACCAGCATCAGGGCGATATAGGCACCAGCAAACGGCACCGGAAAAAAATTGCGCGTGCTGCTTGCCAAATTCGGCCCTGCCACGGCGCCCAGCAAGCCGCCAGCCAGCACCAATGAGACGGCTTTCTCGCGGAACGCTGGCGCGGCCAGTTCCGCTGCGGCAAAGCGGTACAACTGGCCGTTGGCGTTGTAGTAGCCGGCAATGACGGTGGCGCCGCACAGCAACCAGAAGCTGCCGCTGAACGCTGCCCATGCGCACAGCGCCGCCGACAGGAAGGCCACCAGAAGTCCGAGCTGGAACGAGCCGCGCCGCCCCCAGCGCGCCTGGCTGGCCGCCACCAGCGGCGTCGAAAGGGCACCGCCCACCACATAGCCCATCACCGGCAGAGTCGCCATCCAGCCAAACGGCGCCAGTTGCAGCCCTACCAGCCCATTGATGGCGATAAAGACCACGTTGTTGGTCAACAGGAGGCCCTGGCACAGGGCGAGCAGCCAAAGATTTTTTTTCATGGTGAAGTGCGATTGTGCGGCGTCGGGCCGCGCCTGCCTGTCGCGGTGTCGTTGGCGCAGTAGACGGCTTCCATTGTGCGGCTGTCTTGACAAAGGTCAGCACAGAGCGGGCGTGCCAGGCGTATGGTTGCCCGCTATTGCGCTTCGCCCGGCCCTGCGGCGCTCGCGCTTCTCTCCTGGTCCCCGCATGCACGCCCCCACACTCACCCCGACCCCCGAAGCTGCGGCGCCCGCAAACGCACCGCTCCCCTTTGAACTCGTCTGTCCTGCAGGCAGCCTGCCGGCGCTCAAAGCCGCGGTAGACAACGGCGCCAGCTGCGTCTACCTGGGCCTGCGCGACGCCACCAACGCGCGCAACTTCGCCGGACTGAACTTTGACGAAGCGGCCATTGCCAGCGGCATTGCCTACGCCCACGCACGTGGCTGCAAGGTGTTCATGGCGCTCAACACCTACCCGCAGGCCGCCAACCCCGCGCCCTGGCGCGCTGCGGTGGACAAGGCGGTGGACCTGGGCGTGGACGCCGTCATCCTGGCCGACCCGGGCCTGATGCAGTACGCCGCGCAGCACCACCCCCGGCTGCGCCTGCACCTCTCGGTGCAGGGCTCGGCCACCAGTGCCGACGCCATCAACTTTTACCGCGAGCAGTTCGGCATCGTGCGCGCCGTGCTGCCGCGCGTGCTGGCTATGGAGCAGGTGCGCCGCGTCATCGACCGTACGCCGGTGGAAATCGAGGTCTTCGGTTTTGGCAGCCTGTGCGTCATGGTGGAGGGGCGTTGCGCCCTGTCGTCCTACGTCACGGGCGAGTCGCCCAACACGCACGGCGTGTGCTCGCCGCCCAAATCGGTGCGCTGGCAGGAAACCCCGAAGGGCCTGGAATCGCGCCTGAACGGCGTGCTGATTGACCGCTACGCCCCCGGCGAGAACGCCGGCTACCCGACGCTGTGCAAGGGGCGCTTTGACGTGGCCGAAGACAAGAACTACTACGCCATCGAGGAGCCGACCAGCCTGAACACGCTGGAACTGCTGCCCGAGTTGATGAAGATCGGCGTGCGCGCCGTGAAGATCGAAGGCCGCCAGCGCAGCCCCGCCTACGCCGCCCAGGTCACCAAAGTCTGGCGCGAAGCCATCGACAACTGCCTGGCCGACCCCTTGCGCTACAGCCCCAAGACCGCCTGGATGGCCAGCCTGGACGAAGTGGCCGAGGGCCAGCAGCACACGCTTGGCGCTTACCACCGCCCTTGGAAATGATGAACGCTCCCACCTTGAAACTTTCCCTCGGCGCGCTGCAGTACTACTGGCCGCGCCAGACCATTTTTGACTTCTACCAGGCCATCGCCGCCTCGCCGGTGGACATCATCTACCTGGGCGAAACGGTGTGCTCGCGCCGCCACGAACTGCGCTTATCTGACTGGATCGACATCGCCGACCTGATGCGCGACTCGGGCAAGGAGGCCGTGCTGTCCACCCAGGTGCTGCTCGAATCAGGCATCGAGGTGAGCGCCATGCACAAGGTCACCGGCAACCCGGATTACCTGATTGAAGCCAACGACATGGGCGCGGTGCAGCGCTTGTCGGCGGCCCAGCGCCCCTTCGTCGGCGGGCTGCACCTGAATATCTACAACCAGCCCGCGCTCACCTGGCTGGCCTCGCTCGGCGCCACGCGCTGGGTGGCGCCGCTGGAGATGAAGCACCAGGATCTTTCCGCCCTCATCCAGGACGGCCCGAAGGACTTGCAAACCGAAGTGTTTGCCTATGGCCGCATGCCGCTGGCGTTCTCTGCACGGTGCTTTACGGCCCGCCAGCGCAACCTCCCCAAGGACGACTGCCAGTTCGCCTGCATGGACCACCCGGATGGCCTGATGCTCAAGACGCGCGAGAGCGAAGATTTTCTGGTGCTCAACGGCATCCAGACGCAATCGGCGCGTGTGCACAACCTGATCGACGAACTGCCGCGCATGCAGAGCATGGGTGTGGCCGTGGCGCGCATCAGCCCGCAGGCGCAGCACACGCACGAAATCCTTGCCCTGTTCGACGCCGTACGCCGTGGCACCCTGGCACCGCACGATGCCCGCACGCAATTGCAGCCTCTGGTGCCTGATCAAAGCTGCAACGGCTACTGGCACGGCCAGCCGGGCCTGGACCTGGTGGAGACGCAAACGCTGGCCACGGCTTGAGGCGCATTCGACCCCGCTGAATCAATACAAGCAAAAAGTGTCTCTAGCGCTTATTGAACATGCGTGAGCAGCTATCAAAACAAAAGCAGCACACGCCACCGACAAGGAATGCCATGAACGCCTCGCCCAATCCCTTTACCCTGCCTGCTCCCTTGGCGGCGCTCACCGGTCGGCTGCCTGCGTACCCCGGCTCGCTGTTGCTGGTGACGGCGCTGAACCTGGGTGTGGCACGCCAGTTGCCGGGCGATGTCGGCGAGATGCTGCGCGGCAAGCGGCTGCGCATCCAGGTGCGCGACGCCCGCGTCACCCTGGATTTCACCTGGACCGGCAGCGCCTTTGCCGCCCGCCCACGCCAGACGGAAACCGACCTGTGCATCAGCGCCAGCGCACACGACTTTGTGCTGCTGGCGCAGCGCCAGCAAGACCCGGACACGCTGTTCTTCAACCGCCGTCTGGTGATGGAGGGCGACACCGAGCTGGGGCTGGTAGTGAAGAACACGCTGGACGCGCTGGAACTGCCTGTGCTCGACCTGCAGCAATGGGCGCCGCGCCAGGTGCTGGCACGACTGGCAGCGCTGCGCCCCGGCGCGCGCCCTGCCGATCCACTCTATCCTGGAACCCGACCATGAACCGCGAACGAGATGTGCTGCCGCTGGTCTACTCCTGCTCCGGGTGTTCGAGCGCCGCGCAGCTGGCCAACCACGTCGCCCTGCGCCTGGACCGCGCAGGTGTGGCCGAAATGTCGTGCATTGCCGGTGTCGGCGGGGACGTGCCCAGCCTGGTGCGCACCGCGCGTTCCGGCCGCCCCATCATCGCGCTCGATGGCTGCCCGCTCAACTGCGTGCAGGGGTGCCTGGCGCGCCACGGCATCACGGCAGACCGGCACTACCAGCTGCAACAGTACGGCGTGAAAAAACGCCGCCACGAAGACTTTGATGCGGCGCAGGCGGGCACGGTGCTGGAACAGGTGCAGGCCGACCTGCAGACCAACCCGCTGGTTCCCGCCGCCCGCACCCAGGACGCTGCGAACCAGGCGGCTGGAGACGCTCAAACCCTGCGATTGGCATAGCCAATGCCGAACAAGTCACGCACGCACCGCGCATCATCGCGGTGAGTTGCCGAGCATTGCCCTAAGCTTGCCCACCATGGACCTTCCCAGCGCACCGCAACGCATCATCGTCGGCATCTCGGGCGCCAGCGGCGCGGTGTACGGCGTGCGCCTGCTGCAGGTGCTGCGCGAATGCCCCGGCGTGCAATCGCATTTGGTGGTGTCCGACGCCGGCTGGCGCACCCTTCGCCACGAACTGGGGATGGAGCGGCCCGCCGTCGAAGCGCTGGCGCACCAGGCGCACGACGCGCGCAACGTGGGCGCCAGCATTGCCAGCGGTTCGTTCCAGTGCGCCGGCATGGTGGTGGCGCCTTGCTCCATGCGCACGCTGGCCTCGGTAGCGCACGGCTTGTCAGACAACCTGCTCACGCGCGCCGCAGACGTGGTGCTCAAAGAGCGCCGCCGCCTGATTTTGATGGCGCGCGAAACGCCGCTGCACTTGGGCCATTTGCGCAACATGGTGAGCGTGACCGAAATGGGCGCCATCGTCTGCCCGCCGATGCCCGCGTTCTACCTACGCCCGCAGAGCGTCGCCGACATCGTGGACGCCAGCGTGGCGCGGGTGCTGGATTTACTCGGCCTGCCGCACTCCCTGACCCAGCGCTGGACCGGCGAAGAAAAATCGGGGTCAGATTCCAATTAAATGTTGCCTCAACGGCCGCCGCTGCCCTGGGATGCCCCACCGCTCGGCTCAGCCTCGTCCTCCGCCGGCGCCCGCGGGTCCATTTGCAACACCACCTGAGAACCCGCACCCACGGCCACGAAATCGCCCTTCAGCTCGGCAGGCACCGGAGCCGCCGCGTGAATGCGCTTGAAGGCATAGGCGGCCAGGGTCGCCATCACGGCGGCGTAGAACAGCATCAGGCTGGCCGGACCGGCCACATCCATCACGGCACCCGCCAGTACCGGGCCAATGGCAGCGCCGACACCGTGAATCAGCAGCAGGCCACCGGTAAATTCCACCAAGCGCGACGAATCGATCACGTCGTTCACGTGCGCTACACCCAGGCCATAGATCGAAAAAATCAGGCCGCCAAGCAGCAGCGACAGGGGCAGCAGGGAATCGACCGACACATTGGCGAGCACAAAGGCCATGCCGGTGACGCCGGCACCCAGAATGCACACCCAGAGCAGCACCAGGCGCCGGTCGTGGCTGTCCGAGTAGTGCCCCACAGGCCACTGCAACGCTGCGCCGCCCAGAATGGCCGTGGCCATAAAGGTCGCTATCCCTGCATCGGTAAAGCCCACAGATTTTCCGAACACCGCAGTCATGCCGTAGAACGCGCCTGTGATCAGGCCGGAAGCAAAGGCGGCAGCCATTCCCATGGGCGAGGCATCGTAGAGCTTGCGCAGACTGAAGCGGGGCGCCTCAACCACGGCGGGTTCGGCCACCTTGGTCATGGTAATGGGCAACAGCGCAAAGGAAAAAAGCACCGACACCAGGGCAAACGGCACGAAGCCCAGTCGGTCACCCACCAGCAGCAGCCACTGCCCGAGCGCCATGGCGACGAAGTTGATGGTCATGTACACCGCAAACAAGCGCCCGCGCAGCGCGTTTGGCGCCAGCGCGTTGAGCCAGCTTTCGATGGTGATATACAGCCCCACCATGCACATGCCCGTGACCAGGCGCAGCAGGCCCCAGAACCACGGATCGATCCAGAACGCGTGCAGGATGGGCATGGTGGACGCGAGCGACGCCATGGCGGCAAAGGCGCGGATATGCCCCACCTTGCTGATCAGCACCGGGCATGCAAAGGTGCCGGCCACAAAACCAGCAAAGTAAGCCGCAGTGACCAAACCCAGCGTGACGCTGGAGAAATTTGCCACACCAGCACGCAGTCCGAGCACCGAAAACAGCAGGCCGACGCCCAGCACCAGAACCCCCGAGCCAAGCAGCAAGGTGGACAGACGCCACAACATGGGGCCGACGGAGGCGCCAGGGGTACTGGGGGGGGAACGGTCGATCAATACCTGCTGCCTTGGAGAGAAAAATCAGTGAAACTGGGGGCAATCGAGGTCCGAGCCCAATAGTTTCCGAGTCGCTTCGTGGGAGCCTTTGATTATGGACGCGGACCAAAAGCGACGCGGCAGGCAGCCCCAATAGTCAGCGGAAATCATCAAAAACTATAGCTGTCAGTGCAATTCAATTCTGCGCTAACGCACTGTTTGACCTGAAAATCACCCCATGTCCACGCACGACCTCCGCAGCTTCCTCGCCCAGCTGGAACACACCGGCGACCTGCGCCGCATTGCCGAGCCCGTCTCGCCCCACCTGGAGATGACGGCGCTGGCAGACCGCGTGCTGCGCGCCGGTGGCCCGGCGCTGCTGTTTGAAAACCCCACAGGCCACACCATGCCCGTACTGGCCAACCTGTTCGGCACGCCCGAGCGCGTGGCCCGCGCCATGGGGGTGGACAGCATTGCCGGGCTGCGCCCCTTTGGCGAACTGCTGGCCTCGCTCAAGGAGCCCGAGGCACCCAGGGGCTTCAAGGAAATGGTGGGCATGCGCAGCCTGCTCAAAACCCTGTGGAACATGGCGCCCAAGGAGCGCAGCAGCCCACCCTGCCAGGAACTTGTGTGGGAAGGCCAGGACGTGGACCTGGCGCGCCTGCCGATCCAGCACTGCTGGCCGGGCGATGTGGCGCCGCTCGTCACCTGGGGGCTGGTCATCACGCGCGGGCCGCACAAGGCGCGGCAGAACCTGGGCATCTACCGCCAGCAGGTGCTGGGCCGCAACCAGCTCATCCTGCGCTGGCTGGCGCATCGCGGCGGCGCGCTCGATTTTGCCGAGCATTGCCGCCTGCACCCGGGCGCGCCCTACCCGGTGGCCGTCGCCATTGGTGCCGACCCGGCGACCATTCTGGGTGCCGTCACACCCGTGCCCGACAGCTTGTCGGAGTACCAGTTTGCCGGCCTGCTGCGCGGTGCGCGCACCGAGGTGGCGCCCGCGCTGGGCGTGCCGCTCTCCGTCCCGGCACACGCCGAAATCGTGCTCGAAGGCCATATCTACGCCGATGCCGCACACCCCAGCGGCTGGCAGCACGCGCTCGAAGGGCCGTACGGCGACCACACCGGCTACTACAACGAGTGCGCCGAGTTCCCCGTGTTCACGGTGGACCGCATCACGCTGCGCCGCGATGCGATATACCACTCCACCTACACCGGCAAACCGCCCGATGAACCGGCGGTGCTGGGCGTGGCGCTCAACGAGTTGTTCATTCCGCTCTTGCAGCGTCAGTTCCCGGAGATCATCGACTTCTATCTGCCGCCCGAGGGCTGCAGCTATCGCATGGCACTGGTGCGCATCAAGAAAGCCTACCCCGGCCACGCGCGGCGCGTGATGATGGGTGTGTGGAGCCATCTGCGCCAGTTCATGTACACCAAGTTCATCGTGGTGGTGGACGACGATGTGGACGTGCGCGATTGGAAGGAAGTCGTCTGGGCCATGACCACGCGCATGGACCCGGTGCGCGACACCCTGCTCATTGAGCACACCCCCATCGACTACCTCGACTTTGCCTCGCCGGTCAGTGGCCTGGGCGGCAAGATGGGGCTGGATGCGACGAACAAATGGCCGGGCGAGACGCTGCGCGAATGGGGCCGCACCATCGCCATGGATGTCGATGTGCAGGCGCGCATGGATGCACTCGCTCAAACACTGGGGCTTTAAAAGCGGGCGAACTCATCTACTATGGGCTGCGCATGGACACCGATTCAAGCCCCCATCACGATGCATCCCCTGGCAAAGGTTTACTGGTGGTCGACGACCATGAGCTGCTGCGGCTCGGGCTGCGCACACTGGTGCAATCCCACGCACAGGCCAACGGTCAGGTGGTACAGGTGTTTGAGGCCCACAGCCTGCAAGATGCGCTAACAACATTTGGCGATAACGCCGCCGCCATCCAACTGGTTTTGCTTGACTTGCACTTGCCCGATGCGCACGGCCTGTCTGGCGTGGAGGCCTTCATGGCTGAATTTCCAGAGGCCCATGTGGCTGTGCTGTCGGGCGTCAGCGACCCCGGCCTTCAGCGCGAGGCGCTGGCTCTCGGCGCCCGAGCCTATCTGACCAAATCGGGCGACCTCGCTGAGGTGGTGCGCTACATCACGGCATCGCACGTGATTCGCATACCTCACACAGCGCACCAGGACACGAAGGCCCACGACCCGGAGGACGACACCGGAACGCCTGCATCGGCCGCCACCTCAGCAACCAGTGGTCGAACGGTGCGCACCGCCTCCGGCGAGTGGATACCGATCACGGCCCGACAAGCCCAGGTGCTCGACTGGATCCTGACGGGCTGGTCCAACCGCCAGATCGCAGACCATGCGAATTTGAGCGAAGGCACGGTCAAAAACCACGTCTCCACCTTGCTGCTGTTGCTGGGCGCACGTTCACGGGCGCAGCTCATCAGCCAACTGCGTTGACCACCAGGGCTCCCACCGCTGTCGTCGATCCCGCCACCGCTCAGCGGATGCTGCGCGAGCAGGTGGCAACACTTTTTGCCACGACCAAGAGCGCCACCGTGGCCGATGCCTTGGTGGCCTGGACCTTCGGGGCTTTGTTCTATTGGCAGTTGCGAGATCCGTGGGTACTGGGATGGCTGGGCCTGCATTTTCTGCAATTGCTGCGCTACCCCAGCCAGGCGGCCTACCACCGCGACCCGGCCGCAGACAACCGCAGCGTCTTCTGGGCGAGCCGCCATTGGAAGGAAATGCTCTTTTTTTCCTGCGTCTGGGGCGCGCTTCCCTGGATGATGATGCCAGCCGGCAACATGCCCATGACCTCGATGATCGTGCTCATCATCGTCGGTCTGTGCAGCACCGGCTTGCCCGCAGTGGCCGCGCGCTGGAGTTCAGTGCTCGCCTTCGTTCTGCCCATGAACATCGGCCTGATCAGCGCCTTGGTCTGGCACGGCAGCAATACCCACCTGGCCTTGGCTTTTCTCGTTGCGGTGTATTTACTGGCCACCCTTCAAATCGCACACTCGCTCAACAAGATGCTCACAGAGTCGCTGCTCGCGCGCTTCGAGAAAGAAGCGCTGGCCGAGCAGATCACAGAACAAATGGCGGTGACCCAGCGCCTGAGCGACGAAAAGACCCGCTTCTTTGCCTCGGCCAGCCACGATCTGCGCCAGCCCCTGCATGCCATCGCCCTGTTTGGTGCCGTGCTGGAACGGGAGCTGCACAGCCACAGCGCAGGCGAGCACGCGAAGCGCCTCATGCAAGCCGTGCATGCCAAGGGAACATCTCTCGACACCATGCTGGACATGTCGCGCCTGGACGCCGACGTGGTGCAGCCCGAATTGAACGCTGTGGCCTTGAGGCCCATGCTGCAAGCGCTCAACCAGTTGTTTGCTTCGCGGACGCAAGCGAAGGGTCTTCAACTGCGCGTGCGTACCACCGGGCTGTGGGTGCGAACCGACCCGCAGTTGCTGCAGCGCCTGCTCGCCAACCTGGTGGAAAACGCCATTAAATACACCGATGTTGGCGGCGTGCTGGTGCTGGCGCGGGCCAAACACGACGAGGTCTGGGTCGAAGTGGTCGACACCGGCCGAGGCATTGCGCCCAAAAACAGGGAGAAGATTTTTGAGGCGTTCTATCAAATCGACAACCCCGGACGCGACCGCAACCAAGGGCTTGGCATGGGGTTGTCCATCGTGCGCAGGCTCTCCCACTTGCTGCACCACCCTTTGCATCTGACATCGCGGCCTGGCATAGGCACACGGTTTCGCCTGAAATTACCTCTGGCATCCATCCCCGAAATCGATGGCGCACGCGCTGAGGCAGCTTCAACGCCATCAGGAATGCCTCCACGCGAGCCTACCCAACAAGCCCCTGCGTTGGTCTTGCCATCACCCGTTCTGCTGCTGGACGATGAGGCCGACATTGGCGAGGCGATGACCGCCTTGCTCGCCTCCTACGGCGTGCAACTCGAAGTGGTGACTCACGAGGCGGCGGCGGAGCAGGCTTTTACACAGGCGGCCGTGGAGGCACGGCCGTTTGCGGCCTTGATCTGCGACTACCGTTTGGCCGAAGGCGCTGATGGGCTGGAGACTGCCCAGCGCCTGAGGGCCAAGTTCAATCCCGAGCTGCCTTTTCTGCTGGTCACTGGAGAGACTTCACCGCAACGGCTGCAGCGCATTCGCAGCAGCGGCGTGCCGGTGTTGTTCAAACCTGTCGTCGCTCAAACACTGATTCAGACTCTGGCCAAGCTGATCGCCAAAGCCTGAACCATCGCATGCCGCTGCACACGCCCAATCGCCTCACGACATGACTTTCGGCACTGTTGGGCGGTCTCCTTCCGACTTATTCTGAGTGAAACGCCACACCCAAGGATTCGAGACATGCTGCCCAACCCGTACCAAATGAAAGCTGAGCGCGTATTCGGAAATCGAGACACTCACCAAGCCCAACCGAGCAGCCTGAGATCGCGCTTGGCGATCTCATTGGCGGTTTTTGCCAGTTTTTCGTTAGTGGGCAACACGCATGCCAAAGACCCTGGCACCCCCACGGCGGAACACCTGGGCCTTACACCGGCCTATCTGCAGGGCGATTGGTGCCAGACCTACATCCAATTCCCCAAGGAACGCAGCGAAGAAAACACGCCCTACCGGTGGGATCCCGATGGCACCTACGCCACCAGGGGCTCGAAACATGGCGACATGAAAGCGGGCTACTTTTACCTCTACAAGCCTGAGGGAAAAATCAAGCTCGCCACCATCGCAGGCTTCTTCAAAGTGAAGTCGGTCGAGCCAAACGAATTTGTCTTGCTCGTTTTTGGCGATATGCATTTTCAAAGAGGCCCTTGCAAATGACCCATTGCCTACACCGAACCGCAGCTTGTGCAGCCCCTACATCCGATCGCCCACCGCGCTGGGCCAAACCAATCGGTGTACTGGCCATGGCCCTGTGGTCGCCCATGCTGGCACATTCGGCCACGCCAGCAGAAATGATGAAAAAGGTTCGAGCGCACGCAGCCACCCTAGAAGGGCCTTGCCCGTTTTTTGATGCGGTCGTAGTGGAGAAGACTTTCCCGAACAGCAGCAACGAAGCGGTGTTCAAACGCCGCGACAAACCGTTTCCCTCCTGCACCTACCTCTGGAACGCGAAACACATGAACGGCGTCAAGATGGCCGGGCGCACGGTGATGGTTCCTTCCGAGGGGCGCTTGACATTGACCAAAGTAGCCACCCGCAACGAAGCCCAGGATTGGGAGCGGGTCTTGACAGGCTACAAAAATCAGCAGCTGACCCCAGTGCCCGAGTTGGGCCCATACGCCGTTTGGTCAGCCCAGCGCCGCCAGCTGTCATGGATCGCCAAAGGCCACATTTTTCATGTGGCGGTGGAGGACGATGACCAGCCCGCCGACCAACAAAAGAACGCCATGGTGGTGGCGGCCGAGTTGACCCGAACGCACTGACCCTTCATTCCATTTCCAAATCATTTGTGACGCGAAGATGAGCCGCAGACATTGCCGTAGCAAGGCAAGGCGAAGTCGAAGTTGACAACGTCGCGGATGATTTAGAAATGGAATCAGTGCATCAGTCCTCGCAAGCCTGCCCGCTCCCCTTGTTGGTGCATACCGACTGACGCACCCACAGCGTCAGCCCATCTGCCGCGTTGACCAAGGCGGTGACTTCGGTCGCGCGATAGCCCTCGCCCGACGACACCCGGTCGGCCCAGATGGTGAACTCATCCGGGTCAGAGTCCTCGTCCACTTCACCGGCTACGCAGCGCGACAACCGCTCACGCAGTGCCTTGTCTATCTTGAACACCGCCGGGAATTTGCAGCTGTAGCCCGTTTGCCGCAACTGCATCTTCGGCTCGTCCAGATGCACCGCCACCACGCTGCAGGTCTTGGCGCCTGTCATGGTTTTTTTGGCCTGGTAGGTTTTCCAGCCCTTGACGGCGGGGTTGGAAGGCGCAGCAAGCGCACCTTTGTGGGCAGCAAATCCCTTCTGCGCGTCGCTCACGGCCGCCTTCAACTCCTGGCAGGCAAACATCTCATTCGCCATGGCTACCGTCGGCACGGCCAGCCAAGTAGCAACCACTGTGGCCACCAAACATAAGATTGGTCGATCAAGCATGCATCTCTTCCGGTCTAAGTAACCTCATCAAAGCCTGAGCCTAGCGCTTTGCGTGGCGCACAACCAGTGCACAAAGTCATGCTTGGAAGATGCGCGTGGACGCAACCAATACTTGGCCCGGCGAGAGGTTGCGCGAATGGGCCCGAACCATTGCCATGCACGCCGTTGTAGTGGCGCGTAGGAATGCGCTGGCTCAAACGCTGGGGCTTTGAACTCCCGACTCTGTCGCCTCGGCCGCTATCGGCCGCGCCGCTGGAACGAACGCGTCGGAGAAGCATGCCCCCTCGGCCAGACCTTGGGCCAGGAAAGCTGGAATCGCCGTTTCCACCATCCGCACCGAGCCGCAGAGGTAGACCTCGTGACCACTGAGGTCAGGGAAATCGGCCAGCATGGCATCGTGCACCAGACCGATGCGCCCCTCCCAGCCGTCGCCCGACTCGGGTTCTGACACCACCGGCACCACACTGAAGTTGGGGTACTGGCGCTGCCACTCTTCGCACAGCGCCAGCATGTACAAATCCTTGGGGTGGCGCACACCCCAGTACAAGCGCATCGGCCGTGTCAGGCCGCGGGCAAAGGCGTCCAGCACAATGCTCTTGATCGGAGCGAAGCCTGTTGCGCCGGCGATGAACAGGATGGGCTGGGTGCCGTCGCGCAGCGTGAACTGGCCGCGCGGCCCTTCAAATGTGATCGTGTCACCCACCTGCATGCCCTCGAACACATGGGTGGTAAAGCGTCCGCCCGGAACCAGACGCACGTGCAGCTCGATCAGCGCGTTGTCCTGAGGAGAGTTGGCAAACGAGAAAGCTCGGCGCTCGCCGTCCTCCAACACGATGTCGATGTACTGGCCGGCTTCGAAATCCAGACGCGAAGCACCGGGCAGTTCGAGTCGCAAACGCATCACGTCGTCGGCCAGATGCTCCATGTTCACCACGCGCGCCTGGTACTGCGGCACCTCGGTTGCACTTGCTCCGGTGAAGCCATCGACGGCAATCACCACGTCGCCGTTGGGCACAGCGCAGCACATCAGCGCCAGACCGCGCGCCAGCTGCGCATCAGAGAGGGCAGACTTCTGGTACGGGCGCTGCTCCACGGTGCCCTGTTCCATGCTGCACAGGCAAAGGCCGCAGGCACCGTTGCGGCATTCATAGGGGAGCGCCAGACCTGCGCGCAGCCCCGCGTCGAGGAGCGTCTCACCCGGTCGCAACGTGAACTCGGCGGCCGTGGCGCCTTCGCCGCGCACGGTAGCGTGCAACGTGCCTTGCGCCGCGCGCCGGCCTTGCGGCCACAAAGGCAGCAGGAGCAACACGAGCGTGATGCCAGACACCAGCGCCCAGACCTGGCCGAGTGGCCACTGGCTGAGCAGCGGATAGAGCGCAAGCAAGAACCAGTCGAGTTGCACGCTCATGACCGCCTTGGCCAGATTGGCTGCGCCGCCTTGACTGAGCACTGGCGCTGCCAAGGACATCACGAGCAACGTGCTTACCAAGCCAATCACCACCGGGCGCGGCGGCGTGGTACGTGCCTTGGGCACACGCTGCACGTGGATCCACATCAGCAGCAGCACCACCAGCGGCAGGCCGATGTGCAGGAAGGAGAGCAGTGAGAAGAAGCGGTCGCTGACGCTGTCGGCATACACAAAGTTGCGCATCAGCGTGCCGCTGAACGGCGGCAACCAGTCGAGCCACTCAAAGCTGGTGACGGTGACGTACTGCGCCAGGGCGTCCCAGGGCAGCATGTAGCCGTTGACGCCCGAGGCATAGACGAGCCAGATCAGCGCCACGCCGGTAACCCATGAAAACCAGCGGAAGCCATGGAACAGGTTGAACGCGAAATAGCGCAGCATGTGCAGCATCATGGTGAGCACCATGGCGTCGGACGCGTAGCGATGCACGCTGCGCAGGATGCCGCCAAACCACCATTGGCCGTGCGTCAGCGACTGCACTGAGTCGTAAGCGCCGGTTACGCCGGTTTCAAAGAAGGCATAGAGGTAAAGGCCGCTGCCACTGACAATCCAGAACAGAAAGAAGGTGATGGAGCCAAGGTGGTACAGGGGGTTGATGCGGTCGCCAAAAGCACGATTGAACAAATCCTCCACGCGCATGAAAAGCCACTGCAGGGCCGACTGAATCGCTTTCATTACTGAACCACCATTTCATTGGCGCCGGGAGTTCCCGCGCTCTCTTTTGCCCGCATTGCCCGGACGGTCACGACAATAAACAACACACCACCAATGATGGCCACCAGTCCGCCAAACCCCATCAATCCCATGCCAGCAATTTCGGCATTGGAGCGCAGCACCTGCTCAGCGCCCGCCACCTTGCGCTGCACGCCGTACCCACCGGACCACACCAAACCGACGATGTGCATCAACTGCCCCAGGCCATACACCCAGGGCTGCGCCACCGCCAACCGGCCCTTTGGCGCTGCATAGCCGAGCGCAGGAAGCAAGTGGTAAACCAGACCCATCAGCGCCAACGTGACGCCGACGATGCAGCCGTGGTAATGCGCAGGGATGCGCACGTTGCTGCCGCTGATGAAGATGCCGATCACACCACCCGCGCCAAACAGCAAGATCGACGCCAGCAAAGCAGCGCGCAACGGATGCTGAGTGGCTTGCGCCAGCGGAAGTCGGTACAGCGCCACCACCACCGCCAGCGCCACCGGAACGATGGCCGTACCGCCGCCGGCACGCATCGCCCAGGTCAGCATGGAGCGGTGCTCTACCGAGCTGATGTCATGGGCAAGATAAGCCCAGGGTGTGACAAAAACGCCCGCTAGAGCCAGGGCGAACATCAGTACCGTCACACGCGGGCTCAGGCGCATCCGTGCGCCGCAGGCGCTGGCCAGCCACAACCATCCAACCAGCATCAACAGTGTCCAAGTGAACTGCAGCACGTGTCCGCCGCCCCAGAACAAGATTTCGTAGTACGCCTTGCCAGTCAGCGACATGGGCAGTTGCACAAAAGACCAGGCAAATGCCAACAGCGCTATCGCTGTGGCGACTGCTGCGGCGTTCAGGCCAAAGCCCAACGCGCCGCTTCCGCCAAACGAAAGGCCGAGCCGTGGCGCCGCAACCAAGCTGCGCAACGCCAGGACACCCACACCCAGGCCAAACACCACCAGACCGCCAAGAAACAGCGGCGAGTTCAGGACCGGGATGTAGTTGGCCATGATGGGCTCGCCCGCATTCAGGAAAGGCGCAGCAGCCATCGCCAGTGTGCCGGCGGCGCAGATCCACAGCGCACTCCAGCCCCAGCGCAGACCGCGTTCGCCCCCCTGCACGCTCCACAGCAATCCACCCAATGCCATGAACCACACGAGAACGGAAAGATCGACGTGCAGCACCAGCGCGACATGGAAAAAATCTGCTGCCGGCAACAGGCGATTGACGCCCGGTGTGCGCGAAAGCACCAGCAGAACGGAAAACAGGCCCGAACCCACCAAGGCCAGCAGGCCCAGCCAGAGCCAGCCACGCGCAAGGGCGCGGCGCGCGTCTTGCGGCACTGCCAGCGAATAGTCGGCGGCCGCCTGCGCAGGCGGTGGACGGTTCGCCGACAGGGAGGCGGGGTTCAGCGAAGAAGGCGCGATGGCACTCATAGCAGCACGATCTCTCCGCGCTGGGAGTCGAAGTCAATCACCAACACCTGGGCCGGCACCAATTCGACTGTGGCATCGTGCTGGTAGGTAAAGCCGCTGGTGGCCGTGGTGTCACGCATGCGCACGGTAATCCGGTGCTTGCCTGCCGGCACCTCCAGTCGCTTGTACACGGTGGAGGCTCCATCACGCGAGAGGCCTGAGGGCGCAGCGACGTGCTGGTAAGCCGGCACGCCATCGATGTCCAGCTCCACCGCCACAGGAGCGCGCTCGCGCTCGCACTTGAGCGGCGCGCGCATGTTGGGCGCCAGTTTCGCCAGTTCTTCGGCGGTGTAAGGCCGGCACTCAGCGACGCGCTGGCCGTGGTGCACGAAACTCAGCTTGATCAATGCCTGATCCGGCGCCAGTGGCGCATACGCCGGCCAGTGTGAAAAAGTGCCGACGAAGACAGCAAAACTGCCATACAGCAGCGCCTGTCCCGCCAGATCGAAAACACGCTTCATGCAGTGGACTCCGGATGTTCAAAAGATTTTGCCGTACGCGAACGCAGAGCTTGAAAGGAGGTGGTCAAGACCGCTTCGTCGCCGGGGTCGACGGCCACCAATGACCAGCGTTCTGCCGGTACGCTGGCGCGCAGCCGCGGCTCCCGCACGCCCTGCAGGCGCTCGCGCGTCCAGCGCTCGCCCAGACGGAAGGCGCAGCCTCCCTCGCGGCAGCTTGCAACCAGCACACCATCGGCACCGGCGCGCAACGCGTATTCAATAAAAGACGGCGGCAACAGCCCGGTGCACACCAGTGGCAAGGTGAGCACATCGCTCCCAGACAGTGCGCCCAGGTCCGCCCCCTCGGCACAGCCGAACACCACGTAGCGACGGGGTCCGGGGAGCGCGGCCAGGCCGCTTAGCATCTGCCGGCGCAGGTCGTCAATGGGCCACTGAGGCATGTCGATGCCGGTATGCAGCACCTCAGCGCTGCGAAACGGAGTGGACGAGGGACAGGAGCCCACACAGATGCCGCAGCTCGCACACAGGTCACTTCGTACCTGCGCCAGCTCCATGCCAACGCGGCCGCTGGGGTGCGGCACCATGGTGATGGCAGCATAGGGGCAATCTTCCACGCAGCGGCGACAACCACTGCAATGGTCCGGGTCCACCTCGGCCACAAACTGTGTCAACGCGGTCGGTCGCCAGTGCGTGTGCGAAGTGGCAGGCGGGGCCGCTCCAACTTCAGCCGGATTGGCCGTGGCAGCGCCCGGCGCCACCGGCTGCGCGCGAACACGCCGCACGCCAAGCCAGGGCAGGGCCAGCAGCAGTGCAACAGAGAGCCCAAGCAGGCCCCACACGATCGCTGCGGAAGTCGCGGCGGTCAGGGGATGGATGAACAAAAGCAGCCAGTCGTAGTTCAGGACTGCGGGAACTGTGGCCAGATCGGCCGGTCCCTGACTGCGCACCGGCAAGAGCGCGGCGAGCATCAGCAAAGTCACGCCGGTACCGATTGCCAGCGCGCGCGCGGGAAACACTTGGGCACGGCTCAGTCGCTGGACATGGAACCACAGACCAAACACCAGCATCAGCGGGACCCCCACGTGCACAAATACGAACAAGGAAAACAGGCGATCATTCAATTGCGTGCCGCCCAGAAAATTGCGTGCCAAGGGCGAGGCAAGGCCGGGCAGCGCATCGAGCCATTCGGCGGTCGCGGTGGCAGAAAATTGCCCCAGACGATCCCAGTTGAGCCAAAAACCGCCGATGGCACTGACGAACAACAGCAACAGCAAGGGCACCCCCGTCAGCCACGATGCGGCGCGAAAACTGCGAAAACGCCCCAGCATCCATTCGCGCACGACATGGGCAAGTACCACCAATACCATGGCGTCTGCGGCGTAGCGGTGCAATCCACGAAGCAAACTGCCCCAGCGCCGCGGCTCACGCGAGAGCATTTCAATGGATTGGTAGGCGCCGCTGGCCGAGGTATCGAGCACCGCGTACAGCACGGCGCCACTGACAACCAACAGCCACAAAAGCAGAAAAGCCAAAGCCCCCAGCTGCTTGAGTGGATTGCCGCCCGCACCGACCAACGCGTCGAAACCATGTTCGAGCGCGCGCCACCAACGCGTTGCAATTCGCGGCGGCGCAGGTGCGGGAGCCCGGCGGGTCAAGACAGCCACAGACACCCCGGCTCAGCGGCCGCGCAGATGTTGGCGCTGACGAGCGCGCGGCCGCGTCGCGCGCCACTCTCTAAAAAAGAAGACCATCATCACGACAAAAAACGTCACTCCGCCTGCAATCTGAATCGGCAGGGTGTAGTCCACGCGGTAGCTGCCGGTTTTCGGGTCGTACACCGTGCATACCAAACGCACACGTTCAAACAAACCTTCCAGCACCCGTTCATGGGTCACTGGCGAGCCCGCCAGCAACAAGCGCAGCGGCTCGCCCAGATCGGCGGCGTTCAGTTGCTCACCATAAATCTGGCGCACGATCCGGCCCTGCGAATCCACCAAACTCAGTTGCAACACGTGGTCAAAACCGGCCGGTGTAGGTTCATACAGAAAGCCAAAATCGCGTGTCAAGGCGGGCACATCGGCGCCGCGTGGGCTGAGAAATTCCCAGTTGTCTGAATTGATATGAAACTGGGCGGCAAACGCCTTGAGCGCACCAGGGGAGTCCTCCGGCTGGTTAAAGCCGATGCTCACCACGTTGAACTGTCCTGGCCCGACACTTTTTTGCAGCGCTTCCACCGCTATCTGTAACGCGCGCGTAGTTCCGGGGCAGATCTGAAAGCACCCGGTATAGATGAAGCTCACGAGCAAGGGTTTGCCTCGGTAGGTTGACAAAGCCACCGTGCGACCCGAACGGTCACGAAACAGGTGCTCGCCAAGTTCCCGACCCACCGCATCCTGGCTGGCTCGCAAGGCGAGGGTCTTGTCGAGGCCGGGCCTGCTTTGTGCCTCGCTCGCATCGCTCGCTGCAGCAGGCAGCGCACCCGCCCCGATCGAACACGCCAACAGCAGCGCAGCAAAGGGGCGAAAGCAGAACATGGACAAGCTCGCTTAGCGGACCAAGCCGTCCACGCAAGCCGCCACCAACAGGGTGCTCAGTTGTACCAAGGAGGCAAAAAAGGCCGACATAGCGTGCTGGCGGGTCACTTCGCGCGACAGCACCCAGGCCTTGTGCACGAAATGCAGGCCGCCCCCCAAGGCGCCGACGAGATACACCGGGCCCGCACCCCAGAATGCCGGCAACAACGAAGCCACCAGCAATGCCACGGTACTTCCGAAGACGATGCGCGCGGCACGCTCGTTGCCCACCACGACTGGAAGCATGGGCACGCCTGCCTGCGCATAGTCGGCGCGGTTGGCAATGGCCAGGGCCCAGAAGTGCGGTGGCGTCCACAGGAAGAGCACCAAGGCAAGCAGCATGGGCAACGGCCCGAGCGCCGGATCGACTGCGGCCGCGCCTGCCAGAACTGCGAAGCTGCCGGCCAGACCGCCGATGACGATGTTCATAGGACTGCGGCGCTTGAGCCACACGGTGTACACAAAGGCGTAGAAGAATGCGCCCAGGAACACATACACCGCTGCCGCACCGTTGAGCACCAGCCACGCTGCCGCGACGGCAGCCGCAAGCATGGCCCCCATCAGCACCAGCCAGGCCGGGTGGTGCGGCAGTGCACCAGTAACAAAGGCGCGCCGCCGCGTGCGCGCCATCAGCTGGTCGCTCTGGTGTTCAACATACTGGTTGAAGGCTCCCGCGCTGGCCGAAGCCACCAGCACCGACAGCGCCAGCACCAGTACCTCGATCCAGCTGGGTGCCGGCCCAGGTGTCACCACCATGCCCACCAATGCAGTGACCATGATGAGCGAACCAATACGCAGCTTGAACAGCGAGATGACGTCGCGCGTGCGCTGCACAGCCAGGCTGCGCGCAGGGTGGAGCGTGTCGGTGTGCATAGTGCGCTTCCGCTTTAGGACATGCCCCACAGCTGTGCGAGGTACTTCCAGTTAATGAAGTAATACAGCACGAAGGCGAGCAGGAACACCATGGCCAGCACGAAACTTCCAGGCGCTACCAAGCCGGCCGACCCGTAAGTCTGCGCAGCCGCTGTCCGTGCAGTGGGTGGAATCGGCGTGAAGCGCGGGCTGACAGCGCCTTGATCCAACTTCTTGCCCCACAACAAAGAGCCGACCGTGATGTAGATGTACAGTCCGCCGCCAGCAATCGCAGCGAGGCCACCGATACCGACAAGACCCATCATCAGGTAGGCTGCGCCGGGCCATTCATACGCCAGTGCCGCGCCGCTGAAAGCCATGTCCCAGTGCCTGCGCGAAACGCCCAGGGTACCGGCCCCCATCATCACGAGACAGAAGAAGTACATCGAGAAACCGAAGAGGTAGGGCTGGATCTTGGCCAGACCGGGAGAAATGGTTTCCCGCTTGAACAGCACCGGAATCAAGAAGTACGTCAGCGCCATGAAGGTCAGCGTAGTACCCACCACCACGGTCGCATGGAAGTGGCCAGGCACATAGATGGTGTTGTGGATGATCAGGTTGAGCTGCTCGGTACCCATCATCACGCCCGAGATACCGCCGAGGAAACCAAAACCGACGATGGAGATGAAAACCCCCGAGAAGGTAGGATTGCCCCAAGGCGCCTTGCGCAACCACTCGAACAGGCCCTTGTTGTAACCCTTGGCGCGCTGCGCCACTTCCATGGCACCCGGAACCGTGAGGCCGTGAATCATCGAAGCCAGCACAGCGAAGTACATGAAGTAGCTGGTGTTAACCACTTTCCACTCGGTACTGACGCCAGGGTCGGCCAACAGGTGGTGCGCACTGGCAAGCTGGAGAAACAGGATGTAGAGCAGGAAGGCGCCGCGACTGACGCGCTCGGACATCGGCTTGGCGCCAAAGGCGACTGCAGCCACCAGATACCAGATGGAAATGTGCGCCGCCACGTTGATCTGCTGCGACGAGTGACCAAAGGCCCACCAAATGGTCCGGTAGATCAGCGGATCGACGTGACTGATGAGACCGAGAGCCAGCAAATACGTTGGGATCAGGATGATCGCTCCCGAGACGATGGTGAACACCGCAATGATGGCCGCCACGATAGCGCCGAATGTCACCAGCGGAACCGAGCCTTGGTAGGTCTTGTCGCGCTTGGCAACCACCAGCGTTCCAAAGAAGACGAAGCAAGCGATCAACGCGCCGACAGCAAAAAGGATCAAGCCCAGGTAGAACCAGGGCGTGGCCATCATCGGCACGTAGGACGTCATCATCACGCTAGAGCCGCCGCGGAACACATCGATGTTGTTCATCACGGCGCCGACCAGCATCAGCGCGTAGGCCAACCAAGCCATCTTGGGCGTGGCAATCCGACAGCGCAGCAGCGTCGACGCACAGAAGTACAGCACTGCGACTTCAAAGAAAATCATCCAGAAGATGAGCATATTGATGCCGTGCGCGGTGAGCACCAAGTAGAAAGTGTCTGCGGCCAGCCAGTGAACGGCGGGCCAGCGTGTCAGCACCACGCCAATGGCGAGGATGCCGCCCACCAGCAGCGCGACGACAGCAGTCACCGCGTTGAAGATCATCAGGCGTTCGGCATTGCGTTCGAACTGCAGGCCCGAACGCGGGCAGGTACGGTAGGTGGTGGCGTTGCCTGAGGCAAGCGCAGCAGAAGTTGCGGCCATTGTTATGTGCTCCTGCTATTTGACGTAGAGGCGTCCCACCATGGTGTGGTGGTTGATGCCGCAAAACTCGTTACAGACGATAGAGAACTGACCCGACTGGTTGGGCGTAATCTTCATCACGTGCTCATATCCAGGCACCACCTGGATGTTGATGTTGGTCGGCTGCAGAGAGAAGCCGTGGTTGTAATCCATAGAAGTCATGTGCAGCTTGTAGGTTTTGTCTTTTTCAAGCTCGAGAATGGGCCACCAGGACCACAAACGTCCGATGAGGTAGACGTCGCTGCCCTCAGGTGGGTGCACCACAGGGATTTTTTCGTCGGTCTCGGTGCGTACGGTGTACTTGTCGACCATGGCCTGCGTCTTGGCAGAGAACATCTCTGGCGTGGTCTTGTAGGTTTCCGTGGAGAGGTTTTGCTTGCCGTAGATGTGCCAGCCGACCATCATGAAGAACATGACCATGCACCAAGCGAAGGCGATGGCGATCCATAGGCCTTCGACACGGTCCAGCGGGTGCTTCCACCAAAGCCGTTCGGCGGGGGGGAGAATAGCGCTCATGTGCGGGCTCCTCTTTACTTGGCCAAGGGAATGGTCAAGATCTCAATCACCCCCCACAGTGAATACACCACCATCGGGATCATCACCCCGATAAACAGCAGCAGGAAAGGGTTGTCCAGCAATTGCTGAATCATCGGAACCTTCTCGTTCTCGTCGTCATGGTGTTCCATAGGGGTATCTCCTCGGTTACCTAAAGATGCATTCGATTCTCGGGTTTAGCCTCATCGTAAGCTTGATCTACGACAAGGTCCACCGCCAGCAGCGCTAGGGGAAACCACTAACGTTGCGTCCTTTCCACTCTCTCGGTCCGCAGAATGGCCGCTTTTCTCGTTGAGCGCAAGATGCATTCCCCTATCGCGTCGATGACTTTGCCCCAGCGCAGCAGCCTGCTGCGGCGTGCCGCCTGGCTGTGTGCTGCGCTGGTTCTGATAGTGATCAGCCTGAGCGCGTTTCTGCGCCAATCGAATGCGGGCCTGGGTTGCACACCCTGGCCTGCCTGCCATGCCCGCGCTGCAGCGGGCGAGGCGCCGCAGGAGGCGGCCGGGCCGACCCAGCGCGGGGCCCGCGCCGTGCACCGGGTGACCGCTTCGTCTTTGCTTGTGCTCCTGCTGGGCATGGCGGCGCTGGCTTGGATGCCCACGCCCCGCGCGGGCGTGGAAGGCCGTCAGATCCTGCTTGCGCTGGGCCTGGTGCTGTTCCTGGCGCTGCTGGGGCCGTTCACCTCCGGATCACGCGTACCTGCGGTGACGCTGGGCAATCTCCTGGGGGCCTGTTGTTGTTCGCCGTCTGTGTGCGCCTTGCGCTGCCCCCTGCAGCGCGCTCGGCGCGAGCCGGCCCGCCGCTGGGCCGCTGGGCTTGGACTGCGTTCGCGCTGCTTCTGATGCAGATGGTGCTAGGCGGGCTGATCAGTGCAGGCTACGCCGGTTTGAGCTGTCCGCAACTGCTTGGCTGCCATCCAGGAGCGCAGGGCTGGCTGGCGCTCAGTCCCTGGCAAGTGCCCGGCGCAGGCGCAGGGCTGCCCCAATACGCTGGGGGCGTGGGCGTGCAATGGCTGCACCGTCTGGGTACGCTGGCGGTGCTGGCAGCGGTGATTGCGCTGGCGCTGGCCGCCTGGCGCGCCGGTCGGCGCAAGTCGGCCACGGTGCTGGTGACGCTTGTCGCGCTGCAGACCGAACTGGGGATGGTGCTGGCGCTGGGCGCTCTGCCCCTGGGCGCTGCACTGGCGCACAACCTGCTCGCTGCGCTGTTGCTGGCCACCGTGGCGACGCTGCTGCCGCGCGCCCGCGTACTGTCACCTGGGTTGTGACACGCGCGCCGGGCGCTGAGCACAATGGCCCATGGACTTCGCCCCTTCAGCCCGAGCGCAGGAACTGCTGCTGCGCATGGATGCCTTCGTACAGCGCTATCTTCTGCCGCACAACGCTGCGTGGCATGCGGCGGCGCAGGCAGGCAGCTATCCACCGCCGTTTCTCGCTGATCTGAAGGCCCTGGCGCGCGAGGAAGGCCTGTGGAACCTGTTCTTGCCCACCCTGCGCGAGGATGAGCCGGGAACCCGTCTTTCCAACCTGGACTACGCACCGCTGGCCGAGTGCATGGGGCGCCTGCCCTGGGCGGCCGAGGTCTTCAATTGCAACGCTCCCGACACCGGAAACATCGAGTTGCTGCATCGCTTCGCGTCGGCGGAGCAGCGCGGCGAATGGCTCGAACCATTGCTGGACGGGCGCATCCGCTCGGCCTTTGCCATGAGCGAACCCGATGTGGCCTCGTCGGACCCGACGAATCTGCAGACCACCGTGCGGCGCGACGGCACCGAGCTGGAACTGAGTGGCAGAAAATGGTTCATCACCGGCGCGGCGCACCCCGATTGCCGGCTGCTGATCGTGATGTGCCGAAACGCAGGCGAAGATCCGGAGCCCGGCAGCATCCACCAGCGCCACAGCATGGTGCTGGTGCCGCTGGAGGCACCGGGTGTGCAGGTGCTGCGCAACATTCCCGTGCTGCATCACCACGCCCCCGAAGGCCACTGCGAAATCCTGCTGCAAGGCGTGCGTGTGCCCGAGAGCTCCTTGCTGGGCGAATGGGGCGCGGGCTTTGCGATGGCGCAAGCCCGGCTCGGGCCGGGCCGCGTGCACCACTGCATGCGCAGCATCGGCCAGTGCGAACTGGCGTTGCAATTGGCGGCCGAGCGCACGCTGGAGCGCCAGATGTTTGGCCGCTACGAGTCGGATTTTTCCAACGTGCAGGACTGGCTGGCCGAGTCGCGCATCGAGATTGACCAGGCGCGTTTGCTGGTGCTGCGCACCGCCTGGCTGCTGGATCAGGGGAGCGCTGCAGACGCGGCGGGAACGCGCGCCCAGGTGGCAGCCATCAAGGTGGTGGCTGCACGCCTGCAGACGCGTGTGGTGAACCGGGCCATGCAGGTGTTTGGTGCCATGGGACTGTCCCCCGACACGCCGCTGGCCCAGTTCTGGAGCTGGGGCCGCGCCCTGCATCTGATGGACGGGCCGGACGAGGTGCACCTGCGCAGCGTGGCGCGGCATGAACTGGCCCAGGCGCGGGGCCGCATGGGCCAGAGCAGCGCCTGGTTCACGACGCCTGAGCAAATGCGGGCGCCCCCACGGGTACGCTAGTCTGCTACGATATTTATAGCTTCTAACGCTTATTGGATAAGCGCTAGCGGCATAAACAATCTATATTTTCGCGGATTCGATGCTCAGTTTTGAGCTTGCGGCTGCAGCGTGGATCGTGCAGCCGGTGTGCGCTGCGGGTGGCGCACCACACGGTTGCGTCCTTGTGCCTTGGCCTGGTAAAGCGCCTCGTCCGTGCACTCGACCACTTGCTCCACCGACTGGCCCGGCAGACTCTCGGCCAAGCCTGCCGATACCGTCACTGCCACGTGACCGGCAGGGCAGGGAACCTGCAGCGTGGCCACCTCGGCGCGCAAGCGCTCAAGCAGCAATGCCGCACCCGCAGCGTCGGTCTCAGGCAGGAGCAACAAAAACTCCTCGCCGCCCCAGCGCGCGAGCACGTCGGTACTGCGCAGATTTTTGACGGCGCTTTGGGCAAACGCACACAGCACCGCGTCGCCCACCGCATGGCCGTGTTGGTCATTGACCCGTTTGAAAAGATCCAGATCCAGCAGCGCCAGCACCAGCGGGCGCCCACTGCGGTCGCAGCGCTCACGTTCCACCGCCAGCAGTTCGGTCATGCGGCGCCGGTTGACCAGGCCGGTCAGGTCGTCGTGCGCGGCCAGATGATGGATGCGCGCCAGTGCCGCAGCCAGTGCGTGCTTTTGCCGCTTGAGCCGCTGGCGCACATGCTGAATGCGCAGACCGACAAAGGTGCTTCCGCCGAGCACAAGAACGATCATCACGCCGTAGGCCAGCTCCAGCACCGCGTTGTGTCCAGGGGCATCCATCCAGAAGACCACCACCGTCGCGATGCCGAAGCACAGCAGCGACAGCAGCAGGTTGGCCAGCATCTGGCGCGCGCTCAGGTTGAAGATGCCAAACATCAACACCAGCGAGAGAATGACCGGCGTGATTCCGCGCGCTTCGCCCAGCAAGGCATAACCCGCCGCGTTGCTCAGGATGGCGTAGCGAATCTGCAGTTGGGTCAGCGCTGGATCGTCCAGGCTTAGGGTCCAGCCGGTACGGATGCACACCAGCACCGCGAGGTTGAACAGCACGAGCGTGCTGATCCAGATGAGGCTCAGATCCACACGCGCAAAACCGGCGTAGGCCAACAGCATGACGAGCCCGCCGCACACTGCGGAAAGCAGCGCCGACACCGCCGTCATGGCAACACGGATGCGCATGTGGTGATCGACGCCGAGGAGCCGCTGCGCCCAGGCGCTGCGGTTCACGTTACGGACCATGCCACGCCTTTCATAGGTTATGGGCAAGCACTGCGCTGCGGGTGTCGACACTGCGGCGCCATTCTAGGGACGCACGGTTTTGGTGCAAACGCAAGCCCCCACAGAGAGGTCGGCTTGGGCCGGCAGGAGATGGAGACCGCCGGGTCCAGGCCTGCCAGGCCGTCCCAAACCCATTCTGAGCCTGCGGTTGAAAACTGCGACTTGCAGGAAGGGGTTTCGTCGCATAAGATAGTAATCAATTACTCACTTTCAGAGCATTCCGTGTCTACTGCTTCCAAATACCTGCCTGCCGATGAGCGCCGCGCCGCAACCGTGGAGGCTGTCATTGAACTGGCCGCCACCCAGAATCCGAGCGACATCACCACCGCAGCGATTGCCGGCCACATGCACCTGACCCAAGGGGCATTGTTTCGCCACTTTCCATCCAAGGACGCCATCCTGCAGGCCGTCATGGAATGGGTGGCCGAGCAGTTGCTGGCCCGCGTCGAGCGGGCCGCACAGGATGCACCTTCTCCCCTGGCCGCTCTGGAGGCCATGTTTCTGGCGCACACCGCCTTCATCGCAGAGCACCCCGGCGTTCCGCGCATGATGTTTGGTGAACTCCAGCGCACGGGCGACAGCCTGCCCCGGCGCATGGTGCGCACCCTGCTGGGGCGTTATGGCGAGCGCCTGCAGCAGCTGTTTGCAGAGGGCAAGGCGAGTGGCGAAATCGACCCCGCCCTGGACACAGAGGCCGCCGCCACTTCATTCATCGGCAGCATCCAGGGCCTGGTCATGCAGTCCATGCTGTCCGGTGACGTAGCGCGCATTCGCCGCGACGCGCCGCGCGTGTACGCCATTTACCAGCGCGGCATCCGGAGCGCGCCATGAGCGCCGCGCCGGGCCGCTCCCCAGCAAGCTCGCGCCGCAGTGCGCAGCAAGGAGGTATTCAATGAGCCGCCTTCCCCTGCAACGCCGCACCCTGGCCCTGCTGGCCGTCGTGCTGCCCCTGCTGGCCTTGTTCATCTATGTGGTGCTGCGCTCGGGGCCGCTCGCTCCGGTGGCCGTCACCGTGGCCACGGCCGAGCAGCGCTCCATCACCCCCGCCCTGTTCGGCATTGGCACGGTGGAGGCGCGCACCACCTACCACGTCGGTCCCACGGTGTCCGGCCGCGTGCTGCGCCTGTCGGTCGAAGTAGGCGACCGCGTCACGGCGGGCCAGGTGCTGGGCGAAATGGATGCCGTGGACTTTGACGAGCGCCTGCGCGCCCAGGCTGCCGCCGTACAGCGGGCCCAGGCCGCTCTGAAGGACGCGCAGGCCCGCCAGCAGCAGGCACAGACCCAGGCTACGCGCTACGCCGAGCTGCTGGCCGTGCGTGCCACCAGCGAAGAAATTGCCACCGCGCGCCAGCAGGACTTGGCCAGCGCCAACGCTGCTCTGGCGGGCAGCCAGGCCGAAGTGGCACGCCTGCGCGCCGAGCAGGAAGCCCTGCGCACGCAGCGCGGCCAGCTGCGCCTGCGCGCCCCGGCCGACGCGCTGGTGACAGCGCGCCTGGCCGAGCCCGGCAGCACCGTGGTGCCCGGACAGGCGGTAGTGGACCTGGTAGACCCGAACAGCCTGTGGGTCAATGTGCGCTTTGACCAGACCAGTGCGGCCGGCCTCGCCGCCGGTTTGCCCGCGCAGGTGCTGCTGCGCTCGGACGTTGGGGCGCCACTGGCCGCGCGCGTGCTGCGTGTCGAACCCCTGGCCGATGCCGTGACCGAAGAAACCCTGGCGAAGGTGGTGCTGGCCTCCCTGCCCACCCCCTTGCCGCCGCTGGGCACCCTGGCGGAAGTCACCATTCACCTGCCCGAACTCGCCGCTGCACCCACCATCCCCAATGCCGCCCTGCGGCGCGTGGACGGAAAGATGGGCGTTTGGGAGTTGGGCGCCGACGGCCTGCGCTTTGCCCCCCTGGTACTGGGCCAGGCTGATCTGGACGGCCAGGTGCAGGTGCACAGCGGCCTTGCAGAAGGCGCGCGCATCGTCGTCTACAGCGAGAAGGAACTGACCGCCCGCAGCAACACCCATGTGGTGGACCGCATCGTCAAGGGGGCGCCGTGATCAGCCTGGCGGGCCGCGACATCCTCCATGCCTGGGGCAAGTTTGTCTTCACGGGCATTGGGCTGGGGCTGCTGATCGGCGTCACGCTCACCATGGCCGGGGTGTACCGCGGCATGGTGGACGACGGACGCGCCCTGCTGGACAACAGCGGCGCCGACATCTGGGTGGTGCAGCAGGGCACGCTCGGGCCCTACGCCGAACCATCAAGCCTGAACGACAGCACCTGGCGCAGCCTGCGCGCGCTGCCCGGCGTGCAGGACGCTGCCAACGTGACCTATCTGACCATGCAGGTGCAGCGCCTGGCAGGCAACGGCAGCGCGGCGGACGCAGCGGGCACGGCCCGTGCCGCCAGCGACGTGCGCGCCATGGTGGTCGGCATCGCGCCCGGCGGCAGCGGCACACCGGGCTGGCCGCCCTATCTGGTGGCAGGCCGCCAGCTCACGCGCAGCCATTACGAGGCTGTGGCCGACATCGCCAGCGGCCTGGCGCTGGGCGAGCGCATCCAGATCCGGCGCAACGTCTATACCGTGGTCGGGCTCACGCGGCGCATGGTGTCCTCGGGCGGTGACCCCATGGTGTTCATCCCGCTCAAGGATGCGCAGGCGGCACAGTTTCTGCGCGACAACGATGCGCTCTGGCAAAGCCGCCACCGCACCGCCGCCAACCCCGCTTTCAACCGTCCGGGTGTGCCCGGCCTGCTGGACGCCGTGATTGCTTCGCAAAGCAGCAACCCTTCGGTCAACGCGGTGCTGGTGCGCGTGCGCCCAGGCCACGACGCCGAGGAGGTAGCAGCGTCGATCCAGCGCTGGCAGCGCCTCACGGCCACCACACGCGCGCAGATGGAAGACATCCTGGTCGGAAAGCTGATTGCCACCTCAGCGAAGCAGATCGGCATGTTCCTGGCCATTCTGGCGCTGGTCAGCGCGGCCATCGTCGCCTTCATCATCTACACGCTCACGCTGGGCAAGATCCGCGAGATCGCGGTGCTCAAGCTCATCGGCACCAAGAACCGCACCATCGCCGGCATGATCGTGCAGCAGGCGCTGGGCCTGGGGCTCATCGGCTTCGTGGTGGGCAAGATCTCCGCCACGCTGATGGCGCCCGCCTTCCCCAAATACGTGCTGCTGGTGCCAGAAGACACGGCGATGGGGCTGGCGGCCATCCTGGCCATCTGCGTACTGGCCAGCGGCGTCGCCATCCGCGCCGCGCTGCGCGTCGATCCCGCCGAAGCGGTAGGAGGTTGACATGGCAGGCAACGGAATACGCATCGAAGGCGTGCGCAAGCGCTACGGACAGGGCGACACCGCAGTCGATGCGCTCAAGGACGTCAACATGGTGGTGGCACCGGGTGAGGTGGTGGGGCTCATCGGCCCCTCGGGCTCAGGCAAGAGCACGCTGCTCAAATGCCTGGGCGCCGTGATTGAACCCAGTGCCGGGCGCATGACGCTGGGCGACGAGGTCATCTACGACAACGGCTGGAAAATTCGCGACCTGCGGGCGCTGCGGCGCGACCGCATCGGCTTCGTGTTCCAGGCGCCCTACCTGATTCCCTTTCTGGATGTGACCGACAACGTCGCCCTGCTCCCCATGCTGGCCGGGGTGCCGAACGCTGAAGCGCGCAAGCGGGCGCGCGATTTGCTGGAAGCGCTGGACGTGGGCCACCGCGCCCGCGCCATGCCTTCATCGCTCTCGGGCGGCGAGCAGCAGCGCGTGGCGATTGCGCGCGGCCTGGTCAACCGCCCGCCGGTGGTGCTGGCCGACGAACCCACGGCGCCGCTCGACAGCGAGCGCGCGCTGGCGGTGATCCGCATCCTGAACGACATGGCGCAGCGCTTTGAGACCGCCGTGATCGTGGTCACGCACGACGAAAAAATCATTCCCACCTTCAAGCGGATTTACCACATCCGCGACGGCGTCACGCAGGAAGAAGCGGGCGAAGGACAGACGCCATGGGCGCTACAGATTCCAGAGGAAGCCACTCCATGAAACCCATGCTGCAACGCAATCCCTGGCTGCGCGGCGCCAGCGTGTTCGCTGTGCTCTTTGGCCTGCTTACCCTGAAGGAAGGCGGCACCGTGCTGTTCGGCGGCGCAGCCGCGCGCAGCGCTGCCGGGGCCTATGTGCCGTTTGTGCTCTGGTTCAATTTCGTGGCCGGTTTTGCCTACGTGGCGGCAGGCATTGCGCTCTGGCGGCGCCTGGGCTGGGCGGCGTGGCTGGCGCTCTGCATTGGCCTGGTGACGGGCTTGGTGTTTGCGGCCTTCGGCATCCATGTACTGACGGGCGGCGCCTATGAGATGCGCACCGTCGGCGCCATGGCCTTGCGCACTGTGGTGTGGCTGGGCATCAGTGCCCTGGCCTTGCGTTTGCGACCCGCCCGCGCGGTCCGACTGGAAACCACACGATGAAAAATGTTTTGTTCCACGCGCTTCCCAGCGGGCGCGCCTCCTTGTCCCTGGTGCTCACCGCCCTGCTCGCTGGCTGCGCGGCGGGCCCGGATTATCAAACGCGCCCACTCCTGGCGGACAACGCCCTGCCGCAACCGGCCAGTACCGCATCGGGCAGCGCCAGCAGCAGCGCCTTTGGCGCGGCGCAGGCGTGGCGCGCCGACATCGACCTGGAAGCGCCCTGGTGGCAGCAACTCGGTTCCCCTCGCCTGGACGCGCTGATCGACCAAGCCCTGCAGGCCAGCCCGACGCTGGTGGCCGCGCAGGCACAACTGCGCCAGGCTGAGGAACTGCAGGGGGCGCAAGAGCGCGCCACTCAACTGCCGCGCGCCGACCTGGGCGTGGGCAGCGCGCGCCAGCACAGCTCGCCCAGCGCACAGGGTTTGCCCGGCGACGGGCGCACCTTCAGCCTGCACAGCGCCAGCGTCAGCGTGCAGTACCAGCTCGACGTGTCGGGCGGCAACCGCCGGGCGCTGCAGGCCCTGGCGGCACGCACCGACTACCGCCGCTACCAGCTGGCAGGCGCCCGCCTGGACCTCGCCGCGCGCATCGCCAGCACCGCCATTACCCAGGCGCGCATTGCCGCCCAGGCCGAAGCCCTGGAGGCCATCGCCCGCAACCAGGCGGCGCAAACTGGCATCGCCCAGGAACGCCTGCGCCTGGGCCAGGCCATGCCGGCCGATGTGCAGGCCCTGCAGGCGGCGCTGGAGCAGACCCGCGCCTCCGCGCTGCTGCTGCGCAAGCAGGCGCAGCAAAGCGCTCACTTGCTGGCCGTGTTGGCCGGGCGCGCACCGGGCGCCGAGCCGCTGCCCGCGTTCAGCTTGGAAGATTTCACATTGCCCGCCGAGCTGCCGCAGGTGCTGCCGTCTGAGCTGGTGCGCCAGCGCCCCGACATCCAGGCAGCCGAAGCACTGGTGCGTGTGGCCAGCGCCGAGCATGGCGTGGCCGTGGCGCGCATGTACCCGCAAATCCGGCTCAGCGCGAATCTGGGCAGCCAGGCGCTGACCACGGGTGCCCTGTTTGGTGGCGGCTCGGCCGTGTGGGGCCTGATTGCCCAGCTCACCCAGCCTTTGTTTGACCCGGCCTTGCCCGCGCAGCAACGCGCCGCACTGGCCGGCCTGGACGCCGCTGCCGCCCAGTACCAGGGCGTGGTGCTGGACGCGCTGCGCAGCGTGGCCGATGCCCTGCGCGCCACCGAGGCCGATGCGCAGGTGCTCGCCACGCTGGAGCGGGCCGATACCGCCGCACAGGCCAGCCTGCAGACCACGCAGCAGCAACTGGCGCTGGGCGCCAGCAGCCACCTGCAATGGCTGGTGGCCCAGCAGCAAGCCCTACAACTGCGCAGCAGCCTGGTGGCGGCACAGGCCCAGCGCCTCGCCGACAGTGCCGCGCTGTTCCAGGCCGTGGGCGCGGGCGTGGCTACGGCCTCCTGAGTCGCACTTGTCGCAAGGCCGAAGCACGGCTTAAATCATCGTTACTTGACTATTTAACTACTTGCGCAAATAATAGATTAATATCTTTCGTCCGCGACCCCGCGACCGCTCTCAAGAGAATGCCCATGACGCTTTCTTCCGCTCTCTCTTCCGCTCTCGCCCGGCTCAGCGCGCCATCCGTCACGATGCTCCTGGCGGCGCTGTCCTGTGTCTGGGCTGCCCCCGCGCTTGCCGCCACCGATGCGCCTCTGGCCACTGCACCCGCGCAGGCCGCTGGCAGCGCCCGCGCTGTCAGCTACGACGGCGTCGTAGAGGCTGTGCGCCAGACGCAGATTGCCGCCCAGGTGCCCGGCGCGGTGGTGGAACTGGCCGTACATGCGGGCGACCGTGTCGCCGCCGGCCAGTTGCTTGCGCGCATTGACGCGCGCAGCGCCGACCAGGGGGCCGCCGCCAGCGCGGCGCAGGTGCAGGCAGCGCGGGCCGGCCTGGCCGTGGCCCAGGGCGAATTTGAACGCCAGCAGCAACTGCACGCCAAAAAATACATCAGCGCCGCCGCACTGGAGCGCGCCGAGGGCCAGCTCAAGGCGGCGCGCGCGCAGGTGCAAGCGCAAAGCGCACAGGCGGGCGCGGCGCGCACCGGGGCCGGCCTGCACACCGTGCGCGCGCCCTACGCCGGTGTGGTGGCCGAAGTGCCGGTGCAGTTGGGCGACATGGCCATGCCGGGCCGCCCGCTGCTCACGCTCTACGACCCGTCGGCCCTGCGCGTCACGGCTTCGGTGCCGCAGTCGGCTATGGCCAAGCTTGCGGGCACCAATCTCGGCGCCGCCCAGGTGCGCATCGAACTTCCCGGCGTGCCCGCCGACCAGCAGCCCCAGGTCACGCGTGTGCAACTGCTGCCCACGGTAGATTCCGGCACGCACACCCAGCAACTGCGCGCCGAGTTGCCAGCCCAATTCGCCCACGCCGTACCCGGCATGTTTGCGCGTCTCTGGCTGGCAGCGGTGCCGGTCGATTCAAAAGCCGCCGATGCGCCCCAGGCGGGCGTCACCGTGCCCCTCGCGTCGGTGCTGCGCCGCGGTGAAATGACCGGCGTGTACGTGCCCGACGCCCAGGGCCGCCCACTGCTGCGCCAGGTGCGCCTCGGGCCGGTGGTTGGCGATCGCGTAGAGATTTTGAGCGGTGTCGCCCCCGGCGAAGCCGTGGTGCTGGACCCGCTGGCCGTCGGCAGCGCGCGCTAAAGGCAAGGGAACTTCATGAGCGCAAGCACTCCCCCCGCCTCGGCGTCTCTGGCCGCATTGCGGATTTCTTCCAGAGCGCGCAGATCACGCCGCTGCTGGCCTTGGTGGCCTTTTTGCTCGGCGCCTTTGCCGTGCTGGTGACGCCGCGCGAGGAAGAGCCGCAGATCAACGTGACCATGGCCAACGTGATCATTCCGTTTCCCGGCGCCAGCGTGCGCGACGTGGAGCAGATGGTGGCGATTCCGGCCGAACAGGTGCTCTCGCAGATCACAGGCGCCGAGCATGTGATGTCCACTTCGCGCCCCGGCATGGCGCTGCTGACCGTGCAATTCAAGGTGGGCGTGCCGCGCACCGAGGCGCTGGTGCGGCTGTACGACACCGTGAACTCCAACGCCGACTGGCTGCCCCAGGGCCTGGGCGTTCTGCCGCCCATCATCAAGCCCAAGGGCATTGACGACGTGCCCATCGTCGCGCTGACGCTCTACTCCAGCAACCCGCAAACCGACGCCTTTCAGCTGGAGCGCGTGGCGCACAGCATCGAGGCGGACTTGAAGCGCGTGCCCGGCACGCGCGAGGTCACCACCCTCGGTGGCCCTGGCCGCGCGGTGATGGTGGAAATGGACCCGGCGCGCATGAGCGGCGCGGGCGTCACCGTGGCGGACCTGCGGCGCGCCCTGCAGTCGGCCAACCTGGGGCTGCCGGTGGGCGATCTGCTGCGCGCCAACCAGGCCATTGCGATTGAAGCCGGGCCGCTGCTGGCCAATGCCGCCGAAGTGGCCGACCTGGTGGTCGGCGTGCAGGCCGGCAAGCCGGTGTTTCTGCGCGACGTCGCCGCCGTGCGAGACGGCCCGCCGCCGGCCGCGCACTACGCCTGGTACGGAACAGCCGGCGAACACGCCGCAGAACACCCCGCCGTGACCATTGCGATCACCAAGAAGCCGGGGGAGAACGCCATTGACGTGGCCAACGCCGTGATGGCGCGCGCCGAGCAATTGAAGAACACGGTGATTCCCGCCGACGTGCAGGTCGCCGAGACGCGCAACTACGGCGCCACGGCGAACGACAAGGCGCAAAAACTGATCCAGAAGCTGCTGTTCGCCACCGCCTCGGTGGTGGCACTGGTGTTCATCGCCCTGGGGCGGCGCGAGGCTGCCATCGTCGGCACCGCCGTGGTGCTGACGCTGACCGCCACGCTGTTTGCGTCCTGGGCCTGGGGCTTTACGCTCAACCGGGTTTCGCTGTTCGCGCTGATCTTCTCCATCGGCATCCTGGTGGACGACGCCATCGTGGTGGTGGAGAACATCCACCGCCACCAGCAGCTGGAACCGGGCAAAACGCTGGCGCAAATCATCCCCGGCGCGGTGGACGAAGTGGGCGGCCCGACCATCCTCGCCACGCTTACCGTGATTGCCGCGCTGTTGCCCATGGCCTTTGTCTCGGGGCTGATGGGCCCGTACATGAGCCCCATCCCCATCAACGCCAGCATGGGCATGCTGCTCTCCTTGGCGATTGCCTTTGTCGTCACGCCCTGGCTGGCGCGGCTGTGGATGAAGCAGCACCCCGGCCAGGCCGAGGAAGGCCATGCCCAGCCCTCGGGCATGGCGCGGCGCATCACGCCGCTGTTCACGCGCATCTTCGCGCCGCTGCTCGATGAAAAACGCGGCGGACGCAACCGCGCCCTGCTGGGTCTGGGCGTGGCGCTGCTGATCGCCATCTCGGTGGCGCTGCCCGCCACCGGGCTGGTGCTGCTCAAGATGCTGCCGTTTGACAACAAGTCGGAGTTCCAGGTGGTGGTCGACATGCCCGCCGGCACGCCGGTCGAGCGCACCGCCGCCGTGCTGCACGAACTGGGCGCGTACCTCGCCACCGTGCCCGAGGTGACGGACTACCAGGCCTACGCCGGCACCGCCGCCCCGATCAACTTCAACGGCCTGGTGCGCCAGTACTACCTGCGCACTGGTGGCGAGGTGGGCGACATCCAGGTCAACCTGGTGGACAAACATGAGCGCGACGCGCAAAGCCACGCCATTGCCACGCGCGTGCGAGCGCCGCTGCAGGAAATTGCCAAGCGCTATGACGCCAACGTCAAAGTGGTCGAGGTGCCGCCCGGCCCGCCCGTGCTCTCGCCCATCGTCGCCGAAATCTACGGGCCCGACGCCGAAGGCCGCCGCCAGGTGGCCAAGGCCGTGCGCGGCGTGTTCGAAGCGACCACCGGCCTGGTGGATGTGGACGACACCAGCATTGCCGATGCGCCGCGCCAGCTCCTGCTGGTGGACCGCCGCAAGGCGGCCCTGCTGGGCGTGCCGCAGCAAGCGATCGTGACCACGCTGCGCGCCGGACTGGCGGGGGAAGCGGCCACCTATCTGCACGACCAAAGCAAATACCCCGCCGCCGCCACGCTGCAACTGCCGCCGGAGCAACAAGGCAACCTGAACGCACTGCTGCAGCTCACGGTGCGCTCGGCCAGCGGTGCACTGGTACCGATCCGCGAGTTGGTCACCGTGAGCGATACGCTGCGCGAGCAGCCCGTGCACCACAAGGATTTGCTGCCGGTGAACTACGTGCTTGCCGACATGGCCGGCAAGGTGGACAGCCCGCTCTACGGCATGTTTGAAATGCGCAGCAGCATCGCCAAGCTGCCCATGCCCGGTGGCGGCCAGTTGGCGGAGTACTTCATCCACCAGCCCAGCGACGCCTGGCGCGGCTACGCGCTCAAGTGGGATGGCGAGTGGCAAATCACCTACGAGACCTTCCGCGACATGGGCGCCGCCTACGCCGTGGGCCTGATCCTGATTTACCTGCTGGTGGTGGCGCAGTTTGGCAGCTACCTCACGCCGCTGATCATCATGGCGCCCATTCCGCTGACCATCATTGGCGTCATGCCGGGCCACGCGCTGCTGGGCGCGCAGTACACCGCCACCAGCATGATCGGCATGATTGCGCTGGCCGGCATCATCGTGCGCAACTCCATCCTGCTGGTGGACTTCATCAACCTGCAGGTGAGAAGCGGCGTCGAATTCAAAGAGGCCATCCTCCACTCGGCCATCACGCGCGCCCAGCCCATCGTGCTGACCGGGCTGGCCGCCATGCTGGGGGCGTTCTTCATCCTGGACGACCCGATCTTCAACGGCCTGGCGATCTCGCTGATCTTCGGTATCGCCGTCTCCACCTTGCTCACGCTGGTGGTCATTCCCACCCTGTACTACGCGGCGTACCGCAAGCACCTGCACCGGTTGCTGCCGCCTGCAGAAGCGGCAACGCTATCCCATCCATAGCTGCTTGCGCACGTTCAGTATGCGCTAGAGCCCTATTTGATTGATAAAAATGACCCAAAGCTACCTCGACCTGACCCGCGAAATCTCGGCCGAAATTCACAAGCTGCGCGCCGACATCCCCGACACCCTGCGCGGCTTTTCCGCCATGGCGCAGGCGGCCGGCCAGCCGGGCGTGCTGGATGCGAAGACGAAGGAGCTGATCGCCATGGCGCTGTCGGTTTCCTCGCGCTGCGACCCCTGCATTGGCTACCACGCGCAGGCCCTGGTGAAGTTCGGCGCCAGCCGCGCCGAGCTGACTGAGATGCTGGGCATGGCGGTCTACATGGGCGGCGGGCCTTCGCTGATGTACGCCGCCAAGGCCTCCGCTGCCTTCGACGAATTTGCCGCCCTGGCCGCGCCGGCCACGGCCTGACCCCATCGGAGACCGCTCATGCCCCGCCAGCGCCTCACCGCCCCCGCGTACGCGCTCCTCCTTGCCGCCAGCCTTTTGTGCGCAGCGCCGCAAGCGCAGGCCGCCGACCTGGCGGCCGCGTTTGCCGCCGCCCAGCAGCACGACCGCAGCTACGCCGCCGAACGCGCCGCACACGACACGGCGCAACCCCGGCGCGACCAGGCCGCCGCGCTGTGGCGGCCGGGGGTGCAGTTCCAGGCGACGGCCGGGCTGGGCAGCAGCGAGACCGACACGCGCGGCGCGCAGTTTGGCGCGCCCGGCCTGGGCACATCGCAAGGCGTGGATTTTTCCACCTCGGTGAACGGTGGCGCCAGCACCCGCTGGGCGCTGCAGGCCAGCCAGCCGCTCTACAACCCGCAGCGCCGCGCCCAGCAGCGCCAGCTCCACACCGCCGCCGAAGTGGCCGAGCGCAGTTGGCAGGTGGCGGGCCAGCAATTGGCGCAGCGCGTGGCGCAGGCCTGGTTTGGCCTGGCGCTGTCGCGCGAATCGCTGGCCGTGCTCGATGCGCAACTGGGCGCCGTGCAGCGCATCAGCCAGGAGGCCCAGGACCGCTACGACCTGGGCGACGCCCCCGTCACCGCCACCCACGAAGCGCGCGCCCGCCTGGCGCTGCTGCGCGCCCAGCGCCTCGCCGCGCAAAACGAGGTGGCGGTGAAAGAACGCGTGCTGACCGACCTGACCGGCCTGCCCGTGGCGGCCCTCGAAGCGCACGCCCCCGCCCAGGTGGCGACCGACACCACACCGCTGCCCGCCTGGCAGGCCGAGGCCGAGGCGCACAACCTGCAACTGGCGCTGCAGCAGCTCGCCGTGGACAACGCCCAGGCCGCCGCCGACCGGCTGCGCGCCGGCAGCAGCGCCAGCGTGGACCTGGTGGCCCAGGTCGGGCAAGAGCGCATCCACGGCAGCGGCGACTACGGCAGCGCACGCAACAAGGCAACGAATGCCCTGGTGGGCGTGCAGCTCACGGTGCCGCTGTGGACCGGCGGCATGCAAACTGCCCGCGAGCGCGAAGCCCTTGCCCTGCTGGAAAAAGAGCGTGCCACGCTGGACGCGCTGCGCGAACAGGTGGCGCGTGACGTCAACACGGCCTGGCTGCAACTGGCCACCGGCGCCGAGCGCGTGCGCGCGCTGGCCGAGGCGCTGGCCGCCAGCAGCGAGCGCCTGGCCGCCACCCGGCTCGGCCAAGAGGTGGGCGACCGCACCCTGCTCGACGTCCTCTCCGCCGAAAACGACCAGGCCGCCGCGCGTCTGCAACTGACCCAGGCGCGCACCGAATGGCTGCTCGCCCGCCTGCAACTGGCCACGCTCAGCGGCCGCCCTGGCGAGACCGCGCTGCAGGCCCTGAGCGCCGCCATGACCGACTCCGGCAAATGAAGTCTGCCGCCTGACCGACCACAACCGAGTTTCAACCACCCACAGCCGGTGCACCGGCACACAGAGGAGACGAAGATGGCCCATATCGTGATTCTTGGCGCAGGCACCGGCGGCATGCCCGCCGCCTATGAGCTGCGCGCAAAGCTCGACAAATCGCACAAGATCACCGTGGTGAACGCGGTCGATTACTTCCAGTTCGTGCCGTCAAACCCCTGGGCGGCGGTGGGCTGGCGCAAGCGTGAGGACATCACCCTGCCGATTCGCCCGCACCTGGCAAAGAAAGGCATCGACTTCATTGGCGAGCGCGTGGACCGCATTGACGCCGAAGGCAACCAGTTGCAGCTGGCCAACGGCGAGCAGGTGGCTTACGACTACCTCATCATCACCACCGGCCCCAAGCTGGCGTTTGATGAAATCCCCGGCGCCGGCCCCGGCGGCTTCACGCACTCCATTTGCACCATCGACCACGCCGAAAGAACCTGGGCCGATTACCAGGAGTTCATCAAGAACCCCGGTCCGGCCATCATCGGCGCCATGCCGGCGGCTTCGTGTTTTGGACCGGCCTATGAGTTTTCCTTCATATTCAACAAGGACCTGCAGCGCCGCAAGCTGCGCAACAAGGTGCCGCTGACCTTCGTCACCAGCGAACCCTACATCGGCCACATGGGCCTGGGCGGCGTGGGCGACTCCAAAGGCATGCTGGAGAGCGACCTGCGCAACAACGACATCAAGTGGATCTGCAACGCCAAGGTCACCAAGGTGGAAGACGGCAAGATGTTCGTCACCGAGCTGGACGAGGCCGGCCAGGTCAAGAAAGAGCACGAGCTGCCCTTCAAATTCAGCATGATGCTGCCCGCCTTCAAGGGTGTGGACGCGGTGGCCCAGGTCGAAGGCCTGTGCAACCCGCGCGGCTTTGTGCTGATCGACGAATTCCAGCGCAGCAAGAAGTACCGCAACATCTTCTCGGCCGGCGTGTGCGTGGCCATCCCGCCCGTGGAAGTGACGCCCGTGCCCACCGGCGCGCCCAAGACCGGCTACATGATTGAAAGCATGATCACCGCCATCGTGCACAACATTGCCGCCGAACTCGAAGGCAAGCCGGCCGATGCCAAAGGCACCTGGAACGCCATCTGCCTGGCCGACATGGGCGACACCGGCGCCGCCTTCGTGGCCCTGCCGCAAATTCCGCCGCGCAACGTCAACTGGTTCAAGAAGGGCAAGTGGGTGCACCTGGCCAAGGTGGCGTTTGAGAAGTACTTCATGTACAAGATGCGCAACGGCACGTCTGAGCCGATTTACGAGAAGCATGTGCTCAAGGCGCTGGGCATCGAGCGGCTGGAGAAGTAACGCACAACCGCGCAGACTCTTAAATCAATAGCTGCCAGCGCTTACTGGATAAGCGCTGGAGGCTATTTTTACCTTGAAATTGGAGATCCCCATGAACCCGCCCTACGCCTTCGCCATCACCATCGCCCAGCCCCTTGCGCAGGCGGTGGAAACGCTGCGCGCAGCGCTGGCCGCCGAGCAAATGGGCATCGTCAGCGAAGTGGACATGCAGGCCACGCTCAAAGCCAAGCTCGGCATCGACAGCGCGCCTCAGCGCATTCTGGGCGTGTGCGCGCCCAAGGTGGCGCACGCGCTGGTCACGGCCGAGCCCGACATCGCCGCCCTGCTGCCCTGCGGCGCCAGCGCACTGGAGGCGACCCCCGGCCAGACGCGCGTGCTGCTGCAAGACCCGCGCGTCATCCTCGCCGCCAGCGCCAGCCAGGACCCGGCAGTCAAAGCCGTACTGGAAGAAGCCCGCGTCGCCGTGCTGCGCGTGGTGGCAGCCCTCGGCGGCCAAGCCGACTGATATGGCGGGCCAGCGCATCACCATCCTGGGCAGCGGCTTCGGCGCCCTGTCTGCGGTGCGCGAACTGCGCGCGCGCGGTTGCCAGGAAGAGATCACGCTGATCTCGCCCCGCGCCGAGCTGCATTACCTGCCCGGCACCATCTGGATTCCCAGCGGCCTGCGCACGCGCGAGCAGCTCATCGTGCCGCTGGCGCCCTTTTTTGCGCGCATGAAGGTGCAGCATCTGGCCGCCGAAGTCACCGGCCTCTCCCCCGATGGCCGCAGCGTGCAGACCACGGCCGGCGAGGTGGCGAACGACGCGCTGGTGATTGCCACCGGCGGGCGCTTCATCAAGAAGCTCCCCGGCATCGAACACGCCATCACGCCCTGCGAAGGCATAGCAGCCGCCGAAAAGATTCGCGACCGCCTGCGCGCCATGCAAGGCGGCACCATCGCCGTCGGCTTTGCCGGCAACCCCAAGGAACCCACGGCCGTGCGCGGCGGGCCGATGTTCGAGTTCCTCTTCGGCATCGATGCGCAACTGCGCCGCGAGGGCCGGCGCGAGCAGTTCGAGCTGGTGTTCTTCAATCCCTCCAAAGAACCCGGCGCCCGCCTGGGCGCCAAGGCCGTCGCCCACCTGCTGGCCGAGATGGCGCGCCGCAACGTCACCACGCACCTGGGCCACAAGATGGTGCGCTTCGAGGCCGACAAGGTCGTCACCGAAGGCGGCGAATTTGCCGCCGATTTGATTTTGTTCATGCCCGGCATGACCGGCAACGCCTGGTTCGACCAAACCACCCTGCCGCGCTCGCCCGGTGGCCTGCTGCAAGCCGACGCCCAGTGCCGCGTGCCGGGCTTTGAGCATGTCTACGTGGTGGGTGACTCCGGCAGCTTCCCCGGCCCCGACTGGATGCCCAAGCAGGCGCACATGGCGGACCTGCAGGCGGCGGCTGCTGCGCAGAACCTGATCGACGGCCTGGCCGGACGGCCGCAGACTGCGGGCTTCAAGGCGGAGCTGGCCTGCATCATCGATGCGCTGGGGACCGGGACGCTGGTGTGGCGCACCGAACAGCGGAACTTGCTGCTGCCGCCTCTGCGGTTGATGCATTGGGCGAAGCGGGGGTTTGAGGGGCGGTATTTGGGGCGGTATCGGTAGGGGACGGCGACATAATGCGTTCTTCAGGGATGTACTGCGCGTCAAATTACTTTTTTGATCGAGACCTGCGTTTTTCTGCCGACTGAAAACGATCCAGAGCGCTCTTCTGCTACCTATATCTGCTTTGTGATGGCAGTCGTTCAGGGTTAAACAAAATGAGAAATTCGATCGCCGCCAGAATCGCAACGAAAGCGCCATCTCACGAACTCGCCTTCGAATGATGCACTATCGGCGGGGAAAAACGCCCAGCAAGTGATCCCTTTAGAGTAAGGTAGAAACTCAGCAGATTCTACAAATTTCAGTGCTATTTATCTGGCCAAGGATTGAATGAGCTTTACTCAACCCATCACCTCTTGGCTTTCGACTGCTGGAAATTGGCTGATGCCAAGGCCCTTTCGCAGTCGGCATGTACCAGTGGCCGCAGGCGGTTCTTTATTGGAGCATTGAGCCAGCCCTGTCCAAGGTTTCGCCGCTTGGCCTCAATAAGCCAACGCTCTTCCACTTCTTCAAGATATGTAAGAAACGCATTTACTCGTTGAATTCGAATTTGCAGCTTAGCGGCCCTACCGGGCTCCATCTGGACCCGATACGTCAGATCACGAATTTCACCCCACAAATCGTTGTCATAGATGTGTGCGTCAAGTGCGCACATCTCCGTGTAATTGAAGCGCCCCATGAGATCTTGCACAAGAAAGCCTGCAAGTCGGGTGGGAATTAATCTAGAAGACTGATTTAGTGGTTCCCCGTCGAGCGTTCTGAGAATTGAGCTGTCAAGTAGCGTCTTTAAAGCGAAATCAACTTCCCGCTGTGCGATACCAACTTGGTGGAGTGTGCCTTGTAACTCCTCTACAATTAGACCGTCAAAATTGGATGACTGCGCGAGATGCACTAAAAAGTCGGTGATACTCACCCTTAGTAACTGCAATGACGGAATACCAATCTTCGCGCAGTACATGTTGGGCAACAGCGAGTCTTCCTCTCGGAAAAACTTACGTCCGCCGAGTACTGCGCCCTTAAACACTTCGTGAGGGGGAAATCGCCACGCACGGTCTGTCAGATACTTCTGCAGCGCTAAATCAGCTGTAACGTGGCCGCTAGCCAAGAATTCCCGAGCAAGACTGAGGCCTCTACGAATGTTCCCGCCTGCAAGAGTATCAAGCAGCTCCGCGCCATCAACTGAAAGTAAGGACTGGGCAGCGATTTCAAAGAATGCTCCAATGTCCTCCACCTTGAATCGAGCGCCGCTTTCTAGCTGTAGTTCCGCCTTCTGGTTTTCGAGCATTTTCCGCGCGTACGCAAAACGACGTGAGAGAACCGGAATGACACTTGGCGCATCAATATAAACTGCCTCCAGTTCAAATGCATCAAAAGTAGGAGACGTCCGATACTTGCGGTAGGTAGTATCTCGTAGAGCAATAATGATGTTGACTTTGTGTTTTTGGGAAAATGCCTGTGCCTCCGCGAATATTTCGTTCTGACGTTGATCATTTTCTATTTGATCAACGTTGTCTATTGTGACAAATACGGGTCTTTGTTTATCTATATATGAAACGATTCTGTCTACATAGGGGATCACCGCCTTTCTCTCGTTCATGATCACAGATGAGACTTCCTTGTCAAAGGCAGCAGGATCACTCTTCTTAAGCATGAAAAGTGGCCCTCGCGAAAGATTTTCCACCTCACTTTTGTAGGCAGGATAAATCGTGGCTTCCCAGTCTCCCATTCCAAACTCTGAATCAGATTCGATTAAGTTAAGTAATTGACTGTAAATGAAATCGCGCGGGGAATCGTGCTCAGTAGCTTTCTTGAAATCGAGATATAGCCAGCCAATCTTTGACTCAATAATTTCACGTGACGAAACAAATCGAGTAAAGGCTAGAAACGTGGATTTTCCTGCACCAACGGAACCAAGAATAAGGAAAAATTTTGACTGGTGGACACTCGATTGATTAATTTTTTGATCGAAATAATCATGAGACTTTTTCGACGTTCTTATCCGAGTGGCGGGTATTCCAAGCTGAGGTTTAGGGTCGGTTAAGTACATCCTTAGACGACTATCAAACCCAGTGCGCTCAGCATTACGAACGTAACAAAAATTTAACGCATCAGCGTCATTGAGTAGGCCTTGGTCAGTCAGAACTTTATCTACAGCCGGACTAAGGTGCTGATAAAGAGTATTGCGCCCCAACCTAGCATCAGGGTCTCGTAGTAACGTGAGCGCTCTTCTTATGGGTACATCTCTATCGGCTTGAAGCAACTCCTTCTCAAGGTTGCCTTCAATCACACGCTGACGTGAAAGCAACTCCCAGAACTCTACAAATCTGCATTCAATGTCTTTCAGACTACGGAAAATCCGCGCCTGAGTATCGTTGAATTCGATTCCATCAGTTCGTACGGCGGGAAAAACAATCCAAGCATCACCGTTCGTCACGACTGCGAACGGCGCAGATTTAGTTTGGCAATATTGACGTGCCTGCCGTATCGCTTCGCCAATGGCTCCACTTGACAGGAATCCGCCTAATTTCCCTGACTTTAGGTTATTTGGCAGCGTGAACGTCGCACCTGCTTTCTTGGCTTCTACTATGAGGCTTGTTGTCGCTGTTTTTACGTGATAGTCAGCAAATTCTGTGTGCCCGAACTCGCTACAAGGAGGCTCCAGGCTTAAGTCATCCCTTTGCCAGCCAAGTACGTCTTCAAGCATCCCGTCTATAACTTTGAAACGGGTCTCTGCCTCATTGGAATCGCTTAGCTGCAGCTTTCCGTATGCGTCAATCAATTCTTTCAAGACTTTGTGGCCTTGATCTACTTGCACCTCGCTCATTGGCATCTCCTTATGTGAATTTTTTGTGACGCAAAAACAAGATAAGGGTGTGAACTATATTCGTAATTCAAAAAATCATCTGGCGCTCCAAACAACGCATTCGATCCGTTCTAGTCGGATTCGAACTCCTTCGCGTGCTGGTCACCTCCAGATTGAACGGCCCCTTTCGGCCCTTTTTCGTCGCATCGGTCTCGCATGTGAGATCTACTAAACTCCAAGTTTCTTCGCGAAAAAGAAGACGCTTAGGACTTTCTGATCCGGGTCGACAACAGCCGGTCATCATCTCGGACTCAAACGTGACGTGTCGAACATGAACTGAAAAACACTATCGCTGCGCCCAGCATTCCGGGATTGGGGTCTGAGCACAAGTTTCGCTGCGCTGCATCGTGATCCGACAGTTGCACTGCGCCTCAAATTCCTGCGCCGCGCGCAGTGCTGGCGCCCGGGGCCGAGCGCAGCGATGGTCCGAAGGGCTGCCCGGCTCCCCTTCCCCTCTGGCCGTGCCGAGGAGCACAGGCGCAAAGCGGATCAGGGGCCGCGCGCTGTTTGAGCGCAACGCAGTGAAGCGAGTTTGCGCGGACCCCGCTTTGCGCCGCGCACCGCAGGTTGCCCCGAAGGGGACACGGACAACGGGGTCGCCTTCTCTTTGGTGCCTTTCTCTTGGCGACGCAAGAGAAAGGTACTGCGCCGCCGGGCGCACATCCCGGCACCCGCCCTTGGCAAAGGCATGCCGTTATTCCAGGCTTACCAGCGCATCCTCGATAGCTGGGCTTTGCTCAGTGCAGCCCGTCAAGCCACGGCACGCGCCGTCAAGCAGCTCTATTCAGCGTCGTCGCCCACAGCATCCGGTGCTTTTGACGCTTCCGGTGCGGCAGTCGCCGCAGCAGGCTCAGCCGCAACCTCCGCCGCACCCTTCTCAGTCGCCTGCGCCGCCGCCAACCGCGCCCGCGCACTCACCACCGAGCGCGTCACCGCGCGCACGTCCATGCCGTACATATCCGCAAACGCTTCCACGCTTTGGCCGCTGGCCTCAAAAGTGCGCAGCAGCGCTTCGTCCTTGGCCGCGCGGGCCGCCAATTCGGCAAAGGCTTCGTCGAGCACGGCATTGCCTGCTTCATCGCGCGTGCGCACGCGCTCGGCGTAGTCCTCGCGCGAGAGGCCGCTGGCGTCAATGTTGTCGACGATGCGCGCGCGCAGCCGGGGCAACAGGTCGTCCTGACCCCGGCCCTGGCGGCGCTTGTAGACCTCGACCAGCGCGTGGTGGATGTGCTCGGGCGCCATGGCTTCCACCGGCTGGCCCTGCAGGTCGTGGCGCTGCTGGCCGGATGCGACGGCTTGCAGATAGCGCGTGGAGCGGGTGTGGATGGCCAGCGCCTGCTTGAGCGCGTCTTTCTCGAATGCCTCGGGGTGCGCGGCCATCAGGTCCTGAAAGATGCCGCGCTTGAGCGGGCGAAACACCGCGCCGAAGAGTTGCGGGTAGAGCGCGGCCAACTGCTCCAGCGCGGGCGGCACCGGGCGCGGGGCGCGGCGAGGAGGCGCATTGGGTGCGTCAGTCGCTTGGGGCTGGCCTGCCCGTGGCTGACCCGGCCGGGGCTTGCCGCGCCCACTGCGATGTCGGCCGCCGGGCGGCTGCGCAGCAGCGCTGTCTTGCGGACTCACCTCAGTTGCGGGCACTGCGGGCGGAGCAGGTTCTTCGGGCAGGGCGGGAGCGGCGGCATTCTCAGTCATGGCATCAGGGGAGCTGGAGCAAAGCCTTCGATCATGCCAGTCTGCTTGCTACCGCGCGAAAAAACCCTTCCAGCCTGCATTTCGAAACAGATGCAACAGCCGTTCAGGCTGACAGCCGCGTCATCCAGCTCCTACAAGGGCAAACCCGCAGACGGACCTACATTGGATTCACGGACGACGCAACACGCCATCCGTGAAGCAAGAAAAGGGCGGCCCGACAGGGCGCCTGTCCATGTTCAACACCATCCTCTCAAGGAGTGAATCCATGTCTTCCAAGCAACAAGGCAGCGACAGCAAAAACCACAACCCCCAGGGTCACAACCAGTACACCGACAACAGCAACCAGAGCAGTGCGTCGCGCCAGCAGCAGCAAAGCAGCGGCAGCCCGCGCCAGCAAGGCGCTGACGCAAGCGACAACAGGTCTTTCGGATCGCGCCAGCAGGAGCAAAGCGCGGGCAGCCACTCCCACCGGCAGCAGGGAGGCACGCATGAGCAGCATGTGAAGGCCGGCCAGCAAAGCCACAAGAACAGCTGACCCGCCGACAGGCGCCTGTCGCTTTGTGAATCCCAAGGGAGCTTCGGCTCCCTTTTTTACGTAGCTTTCAGTGGCCGCGCAGGGCGCGCCGGTACTGCATGGCTTCGGCCACATGGGCGATCTGCGTGCTCTGCGCGCCAGCCAGGTCGGCAATGGTGCGCGCCACTTTCAGCGCGCGGTGCGTGGCCCGGGCGGACCAGCCCAGGCGCGCGGCAGCGGTTTGCAGGAACTGGGCGGCGGCGGCGTCGAGCGCGATCTGCGTGTCGATTTTCTGCCCCTGCAGCGCCTGGTTGGCGCAGCCCTGGCGCGCCAGAGCGCGGGCGCGGGCGCGTACCACGCGCTCGCGCACGGCGGCGCTGGCCTCGCCGGGCGGGGCGCCGAGCAAGTCGGTGGCCGGCAGGGCGGGCACTTCCACATGCAGGTCGATGCGGTCGAGCAGCGGGCCCGAGAGGCGCGCCTGGTAGTGCGCCACCTGGTCGGGCGAACAGCGGCAGGCGCGCTGCGCCGAGCCCAGGAAGCCGCAGGGGCAGGGGTTCATGGCCGCAATCAGCTGAAAGCGCGCCGGGAACTCGGCCCGCTGCGCGGCGCGGGCAATGGTGATGTGGCCGGTTTCCAGCGGTTCGCGCAGGGCCTCCAGGGCGGCACGCGGAAACTCAGGAAGTTCGTCCAAAAACAAGACGCCGTGGTGCGCGAGCGAAATTTCGCCCGGCCGGGGCGGCGAGCCACCGCCCACCAAGGCCACGGCACTCGCGGTGTGGTGCGGGCTTGATGTAGGCCGCTCGGCCCAGCGCTCAATCGCAAAACGGCCGGCCAGGCTGGCGACGGCGGCGCTCTCCAGCGCTTGCTGCACCGTCATGTCCGGCAGGATGCCGGCAAAGCGCTGCGCCAGCATGGATTTGCCCGAGCCGGGCGGCCCCATGAGCAGCAGGCTGTGGCCACCAGCTGCGGCAATCTCCAGCGCTCGCCGGGCTGCAGCCTGGCCTTTGACATCGGCCAGATCGGCGTAGTGCGCGTGCGCCTGCGACGCCTGGTGCGCCATGCGCTGCCAGCCGGCGTCGGCTGGCAATTCGTCGTCCAGCGGCGTGGGCAGAAAGGCACGCACCACATCGAGCAGATGGCGCGCGCGCCAGACGGCGCTGCCGGGCACCAGCGCGGCTTCTTCGGCGCTTCCTGGCGGCAGCACCAGGCGCACGCCTGCAGCTTCGCCTTTCGTTTCAGCGGTGTGCAGGGCGAGGCTGGTCGCGAGGGCGCCACGCACTGCGCGCAGCTCGCCCGAGAGCGAAAGCTCGCCGGCAAATTCCCAACCGGCCAGGCGGGCGCCGTCGATCTGCCCGCTGGCGGCCAGGATGCCGAGCGCAATGGGCAAATCAAAGCGCCCGGAATCCTTGGGCAGATCGGCCGGCGCCAGGTTCACGGTGATGCGCTTGTTGTGCGGGAATTCGAGCCCCGCGTTCTGCAGCGCCGAGCGCACGCGCTCGCGCGCCTCTTTCACTTCTACCTCGGCCAGGCCGACCAGCGTGAAGCTGGGCAATCCATTGGCCAGGTGCACCTCGACGGTGACCGGCGGCGCGCGCAGCCCCAGCAGGGCGCGGCTTTGCACCAAAGCAAGACTCATGAGCGGTTTTCTCCCCAATGCGGTGCGCGCTCTGCGCTGCGGCGGCGGCCTGCTGGCCGCTGTCCAAGAGCGTTTCGGCGTGTGGCAGCGGAGCATGCCACAGGAAGAAGGGGTGCTGGCACGCTCCCTGCTTAGAAGGTTCATCCCCAATGTTCCGCCCCCGGAGGACCCATGACCCACGCAGCTCTCAAGACCTTTGCACTCCCCCTTGCTGTGGCACTTGCGGCCGCCCTGCCCGTGCTGGCCAGCGCGCAGCTGAGCGGCAATATCGCGCTCACCTCGAACTACAAGTTCCGTGGTCAAGACCAGGACACACACAAAAGCACAGCCGTCAAACCAGCGATCCAGGGCGGTTTTGACTACGCCTTTGGCGAGTCGGGCTGGTACGTGGGCAACTGGAACTCCAGCGTGAACTGGCTGCCCGGCAATTCCATCGAGATGGATTTCTACGGCGGCATCAAATTCAAGGCCGGCGACATCGACATGGACCTGGGCGGCCTGCTCTACGCCTACCCCGGCGCTTCCAGCGGCAACACCACCGAGCTGTACGCCGCAGGCACCTGGGGGCCGCTCACGGCCAAGTATTCGCACACGGTGTCGCAAGACTACTTCGGCTGGGCCGGTGCCAAGGCCGGGTCGGGCCTGCGCGGTCGCAACACCGGCTACCTCAGCTTCGCTTTTGCGCAGGAGGTAGCGCCCCACACCACGCTCAAGGCCTCGGTGGGCTTCACGCGCTTTGCCAGCGATATCAAGGACAGCGGCGTGCCCAACTACATGGACTATCAAGTCGGCGGCGCTTACGACTTCGGCGGCGGCCTGGGCCTTGCGGCAGCCATTGCCGGTGCCAACAAAAAATCCTTCTTCGGCGACGTGAACAAACCACGTTTGCTGCTCACCCTGACCAAGACGCTTTGAAAGGAGCCTCGAAATGAAAATGGTCACCGCCATCATCAAACCCTTCAAGCTCGACGAGGTGCGCGAAGCGCTCTCGGACATCGGCGTGCAGGGCATCACGGTCACCGAAGTCAAGGGCTTTGGCCGCCAGAAGGGGCACACCGAGCTGTACCGGGGCGCCGAATACGTGGTCGATTTTCTGCCCAAGGTCAAGATCGAAGCGGCTGTCGCCGACGACCTGGTCGAGCGCGTCATCGAAGCCATCGAGAGCGCGGCCCGCACCGGAAAAATTGGCGACGGCAAGATCTTTGTCGCCGCGCTGGAGCAAGTGGTGCGCATCCGCACCGGCGAGACCGGCCAGGAAGCGCTGTAGCGCGCCGCCCTTCCACCCAACCGAGAACATCCCCATGAAAAAACTGCTTGTTTCTCTCTTGCTGGGGCTGGGCGCTTTGACGCTGGGCCCGCTGGCCCTGGCCCAGACCCCGGCGGCCAGCGAAGCGGTGTCCAGCGCGCCTGCGACGGCCCCTGATGCCACGCCGGCTGCGGTGGCTGCTGCGGCGCTGGCGGCCGAAGCGGCGCCCGCCGCAGCCCCCGCACCCAAGCTCGACTCGGGCGACACCGCCTGGATGCTCACTTCTACCCTGCTCGTCATCCTGATGGTGATTCCGGGCCTGGCACTGTTCTATGGCGGCCTGGCGCGCTCGAAGAACATGCTCTCGGTGCTGGTGCAGGTGTTCGTGATCTTCGCGCTCATCACCGTGCTCTGGGCGATTTACGGTTACAGCCTGGCCTTTGGCGGCGAGGGGCAGTTCTACGGTGGGTTCGACAAGCTGTTCTTGAAGGGCATCGCTCCCGACACGCTCTCAGGCATGTTGCCGACCATCCCTGAATATGTGTTCGTCGCCTTCCAGTCCACCTTTGCCGCCATCACGGTGGCGCTGATCGTCGGCTCGTTTGCCGAGCGCATCAAGTTCGCTGCCGTGCTGATCTTCGCGGTGCTGTGGTTCACGCTGAGCTACATCCCCATGGCGCACATGGTCTGGGGCGGTGGTCTGCTGGGCAAAGACGGTGCGCTGGACTTTGCCGGTGGCACCGTGGTGCACATCAACGCCGGCATGGCCGGCCTGGTGGGCGCCTACATGGTCGGCAAGCGCGTGGGCTTTGGCAAAGAGGCGCTGACGCCGCACAGCCTGACGCTGACCATGGTGGGCGCGTCGCTGCTGTGGGTGGGCTGGTTTGGCTTCAACGCGGGGTCTGCCGGCGCGGCCAATGGCTCGGCGGGCCTGGCCTTTATCAACACCACGCTGGCGACGGGCGCGGCCACGCTGTCCTGGCTGGCCGGTGAGATGCTGCACAAGGGCAAGGCCTCCATGCTGGGCGCGGCCTCGGGCGCGGTGGCCGGGCTGGTGGCGGTCACGCCGGCGGCGGGCTTCGTCGGCCCGATGGGTTCCATCGTGCTGGGTCTGCTTGCCGGCCTGGTCTGCCTGTGGGGCGTGGGCGGCCTGAAGAAGATGCTGGGCGCGGACGACGCATTTGACGTGTTTGGCGTGCACGGGGTGGGCGGCATCGTCGGCGCCATCCTGACCGGCGTGTTTGCCTCGCAAGGCCTGGGCGGCACGGGCGGTTTGAGCCCGGACACCTACGCCATGGGCGCGCAGGTATGGGTGCAGTGCAAGAGCGTGCTGGTGACGCTGGTGTGGTCGGGTGTGGCCGCCTTCATCAGCTACAAGATCGCCGATCTCCTGGTGGGTCTGCGGGTCACGGAAGAGGCCGAGCGCGAGGGCCTGGATATCACTTCGCACGGCGAGACGGCGTACAGCCGCTGAACACGGCGCCGGGTTTTGGGCGCACGCTAAGCCCGCCTTTCGAGGCGGGCTTTTTTTGCGCGCGGGCCTGCGGGGAATAATGGACCGATCCACAGCATGAAGGAGATCGGCCATGGCATGGCGCGCATTGGGCAGCCACATTTGCGAACTGGGTGAATCGCCGTTCTGGCAAGCTTCCGAGAACCGGCTGTACTGGGTCGACATTGCCGGCCGCGCAGCCCTGCGCGCCGACGCAGCCACCGGTGCCACCGAGCGCTGGTCGCTGCCCGCCGAGCCCGGCTGCATGGCCCCGGCGCGCACGGCGGGCAAGCCCGATGGCTGGGTGCTGGCGCTGCGCAGCGGCATCTACCGCGCCCGGACCTGGGGCGGCGAACTGGTGCGCATCGCCACGCTCCCGTACGACCCGGCGCACGAGCGTGCCAACGACGGCAAGTGCGATCCGCTGGGGCGCTTTTGGGTCGGCACGCGCGACGAGTGCCCAGGCGGGAACGCGGCAGGCATGTACTGCATCGATGCACGGGGCAACCCGGCGAAGGTACAGAAAATGTGGGACGGTGCGGGCACGCTCAACGGTCTGGCCTGGTCGCCCGAGCCCGACACCCTGTACAGCGCCGACACGCCCACCCACCGCATCGAGGTGCGCGACTGGAGCGCTGCCGGCAACCGCCTGGGGCCGCCGCGCACGCTGCACCAGTTCCCGCTCAAGCCCGCGCACTGGCAACCGGGCGAAACCGGCTACGGGGGCCGGCCGGACGGCGCAGCGGTAGACATGGAGGGCAACTACTGGTGCGCGATGTACGAGGGCGGCCGCGTGCTGCAACTCTCGCCCGGCGGTGAGGTACTGCAGGAGATCGCCACCCCCGCCGCCTGTCCCACCATGGTCTGCCTGGGCGGCCCCGAGCGGCGCACGCTGTTGGTCACCACCGCGCGCCACGGGCGCCCTGCCGTCGAGCTGGAGCGCACGCCCCTGGCAGGCTGCGTGCTGGTGCTGCAGGCGCCGGTGGCGGTGCCGGGCTTGGCGGTGAACAGCTTTGAGGAAGCTGCGTGGACCGGGGGCAGCAATGCGTGAATCATCAAAAATGATAGCTTCTAACGCAATGCCAATAAGCGCTAGAGCCCATTTTTACTTGATTTTTCAGCCAGCAGGAGACAAGCTCCCTTGTTTCGCGGAGCGCTTGCCATGGCGAGCCTGACACTGCACCCGGTCAACGAAGGTGTGGTGGCGGTCCACCTGGCGAGCGGCGAACCGGTGGGCCACCTCAAACGCATCGGCGGACTCTGGAAATTCAAGGCCATGGGCTACGAAGACGGCAGCCTGGTGCCTGGCGGCGGCCCCCTGACCGCGCAGCACAACCGCACGTTCGCCGAACTCGACGCCGCCGCCATCGGCGCGGCGCTGCTGTCGGGTTCCGAGTAGTCGGGCAACATGGCGGGGGAAGGACGCACGGATTTGGATGAAAGATGGAACTTGGTTGATCTGCCCGCCAGCACAGCCGGCGCTTGCCTACAGGCGGGCCGCTGGCGTTGGGATGTGATGCTGCCCATGCCTTGCCTGCCTGCCCATGCCATGCCAGCTGACCCGCACGCAGCTTCGCCATTGGCGTGCGCGCGCGCCGGGGGCCCACCCACATTGACCCCGCGAACGGGGCGTCCGATACTGAATCGGGCGGCCAGCGGGCCCCGTCGATTCTTCTCAGGCCCCCTCTTCAAGCGAATAGCCATCTCAAGCTTCAACCACCGTCCCCGCATCCGCTGGCACAGCATGGCCTGCCTTGCCGCCCTCTGGTGTTGCGGCGTGGTCCATGCCGCCAGCGACAGCGCGGTGCGCATCCTCACCGAGGAATACCCACCGTACAACTACACTGAGCAAGGAAAAATCACCGGCCTGAGCACCGAAGTGGTCGAAGCGGTGCTGGGCGAACTGAAGATGCGCGGCGATTTCCAGTCCCTTCCCTGGGCGCGCGCCTACGAAATTGCGCGCAGCACGCCCGACGTGCTGATCTACAGCATTGGCCGCACGCCCGAGCGCGACAGGTTGTTCAAATGGGTGGGCGTCATCGCAACGACGAACTACTACCTGTTCGGCCGGCCGGGCAAGACGTACAAGGTCGATTCGCTCGAAGCTGCCAAGCAGTACCGCATTGCCACCGTCAACGAGGACGTGGGCGAACAGTTCCTGCTGGCTCGCGGTTTTGTCAAAGGCCAGAACCTGCAGCCCAGCGTGAAATACGAGCAGAACTACGAAAAGCTCAAACTGGGGCGGGTCGACCTTTGGATCATGGACGAGCTGACCGCCAGCTACCTGGCACGCCAGGCGGGCGACGACCCGGCGAAAACCCTGGTTCGGGTCTACCGCATTCCCGAACTCACCAACGACGCGTCGTATATGGCTTTTGGCACGCAGACATCCGACGCCACCGTGGAAAAATTCCGCCGCGCACTCGAACGCGTCAAGCAAAGCGGTCGCTACGAGCAGTTGCAGCGCCAATGGCAATGAGCCCCCCGCAGGGAAGCACTGTGCCCGCGCCGGCGGTGGCCCCGCTGCCGCTGGCACCAGCGGGGCGCCAGCACTCCCTCGGCTGGCGCCTGGTGTGGACGACGCTGATCTTTTGCGTCTTTTTCATTCTGGTGTCGGTTGCGGCGCTGACCTGGACGGCGTGGAACGCGGGCGTGGAGCGGATGGACGCAGAGCTGGCGCAAATCGAACAGATCTACAGCGGCACCCTGTCCAAGGCGATATGGGAACTCGACCGCGAGGCGCTGCAGGCGCACGTGCAAAGCGTGCGCAAAGTGCCTGCCGTGGGAAGCATCTCGGTGCAGGTGGCGTTGGCAAATCGGCCCACGGAGGTGTTTGAAGCCTCGCGCACCGGCTGGACCGGGCCGGGGCGCGCACCCACCCGCCATTTGGTCCTGAGCTACGAGCCCTATCCCGGCGCGCACGAAACCGTGGGCGAACTGGTTTTGCAGGGCAACGAGCACGTGCTGTGGCAGCAGTTGCGCAGGCAGTTGGCCACCATCGTGGCAGCGCAGTTGCTGCAGTCGCTGATGCTTGCCGGGCTCATCATGCTGGTATTTCACCGCATGGTCACGGTGCATGTGCGACGCATTGCAGAGCATCTGGCCAGAATGGGGCCCGGAAACCTCAGCCTGCAGTTGCAGCTGGAGCGCCCGCGCCGCCGCCGCGACGAACTGACCCAGCTCGAATCCGGCGTCAACCAGTTGCAGGCCAGCCTGGCCGTGCACCTGGAGAGCCAGCGGCGCTACGAGCAAGAGCTGGCCGCCCACCGCGACGATCTGGCTCGGCTCGTCGCCGAGCGCACGGCGGAACTCGAGTCGGCGAATGCACGCCTGCAAAGCCTGGCCCGCACCGACACCTTGACCGGCCTGCCCAACCGAAGGCATTTCGACGAGACCCAGACCATGGAACTGCGCCGCGCCCGGCGCAGCAGCCAGCGCCTGGCCCTGCTGGTTTGCGACATCGACAGCTTCAAGGACTACAACGACCACTACGGCCACGCCATGGGCGACCGCTGCCTGAGCGCGGTGGCCCAGGCGCTCAAGACCCACCTGGTGCGCGCAGGCGACCTGGTGGCGCGCATCGGCGGCGAAGAGTTTGGCGTCATCCTGCCCAACACCGACCGGCTGGGCGCCCAGTTGCTGGCCGAGCGCCTGGTGAAGGCCGTGGCCGACTGCGGCATCGCGCACGCACACTCGCCCGCCGCGCGCGTGGTGACCATCAGTGTAGGCCTGGCCGTGCTCCACCCCGACAGCGACGACGATTTTGACGCCCTGTTCCAGCGCGCAGACGCGGCGCTGTACCGCGCCAAAGCCGCCGGGCGCAACCAGGTGGCCGGGCTGGACTAGGGCCCAAGCCCCCGGCAAGGGCGCAGCGCACCATGAAACGCCGGCCATAAAAGGCTGCTCATCCGGATAGGCACGGATGCGCAGCATCGCGCTCACGCCCTGCGTGCAGAAAATTCACGCGGCACCTGCGGACACCGGCTTACCATCCTTGCCCATGGACAGCATGCTCTCAACCTTCGCCGACCGCGTGCGCGCCGCCGCCGCCGACCAGACCCCTTTGCGCATCCGTGGCGGGGGCAGCAAGGATTTTCTTGCCGGCGCAGACCCCGGCGGCGAGTGGCTTGATATGCGCCCGCTCGCCGGCATCGTCAGCTACGAGCCGAGCGAACTGGTGATCACCGCCCGCGCCGGCACACCGCTGGCCGAGCTGGAGGCGGCCCTCGCCGAGCAAAACCAGTGCCTGCCCTTCGAGCCGCCGCACTTTGGCCCCGGCGCCACCGTGGGCGGCATGGTGGCGGCGGGGCTGTCGGGCCCGGCGCGCGCCAGCGTGGGCGCGGTGCGCGACTACATGCTGGGCGTGTCCATCATCAACGGCCGGGGCGAACCGCTGATCTTTGGCGGCCAGGTGATGAAGAACGTCGCCGGCTACGACGTCTCCCGCCTGATGGCCGGCAGTTGGGGCGAACTCGGGGTCATCACCGGTGTCAGCCTCAAGGTCTTGCCGGTGGCGCTTGCCGAGGCCACGCTGGCATTTGAATGCGGCCAGGCCGAGGCGCTGGACCGCCTCAATGCCTGGGGTGGCCAGCCGCTGCCGCTGAACGCCAGCTGCTGGGTCGAAGACCAGGGCTCGGGGCGCCTGTACCTGCGGCTGCGCGGCGCCGTGGCCGCCGTGGAAGCGGCCTGCCGCAGCATGGGCGGCGAGCGCCAGACCAGCGCCAGCGTACCCGCCGACTGGCAGGATTGCCGCGAGCAGCGCCTGCCCTGGTTTGCACAGCGCGCACCCCAGCTCGCGCTGTGGCGTTTGTCGCTGCCGCAGACGGCGCCGGTGCTGGCCCTGCCGCCTGGGGTTGCAGCGCCGCTCGTCGAATGGCATGGCGCGCTGCGCTGGGTGCAGGCGGAAAGCCAGCACGGCGCAGCGCTGCAGGAACTGGCGCGCAGTGTGGGCGGAAGCGCTTCAGTATTTGTAGCTGCCGACGCAGATGCATCAAGCGCTGGAGGCACTTTTAGTCAAATTTCTCCGGCTTTGCAGAAGATCCACGCCCGGCTGCGCGCCGCATTCGACCCGGTTGGCATCTTCCAGCCCAGCCGGATCGGCAGGTAGGAAGCGCCGTGCGCCGCTTTCGCCATCTCACCGACCAGCACCGCACAGGCACGCAGAACCGGCGTCTGGGCCTGATGCTGGCTTTCAACGCGGGTTCGATCAACGCCGGAGGTTTTCTCTTGGTGGGGCTCTACACCTCGCACATGACGGGCTTTGTCTCCATGCTGGCCGACAACCTCGTGCTGGGCAACACCGTACTGATGCTGGGCGCAGTCGGCGCCTTGCTGGCTTTCATCAGCGGCGCCGCACTGACCGCCATTTTGGTCAACTGGGCACGCCAGTACCGGCTGCACGGAAGCTACGCCCTGCCTCTTATCGTGCTTGCGCTGCTGATGCTGGTGTTCGGCCTCATTGGCGCCGTGACACTCGACTGGAAGACACCGTTTGCCGTGCCCGTCACGGTGTTGCTGCTGTCCTTCATGATGGGGCTGCAGAACGCCACGATCAGCAAGATGTCGTCCTCCGAAATCCGGACCACCCACATGACGGGCATCGTCACCGACCTGGGCATGGAGCTGGGCAAGCTGCTGTACTGGAACCGCCGCGGCAGACCGGCGGAGCAGCAGGTACGCGCCAACCGCCAGCGCCTGGGCCTGTACGCGAGCCTGCTTGGCATGTTTCTGTTCGGCGGGATCGCCGGCGCCCTGTCCTTCAAATATGTGGGCTTCGTTTTCGTGGTGCCACTCGCACTGTTGCTGCTCACGCTGGCCCTGCCACCGCTGTGGATCGACCGCGCACGCCTGCGCCTGATGCTGCGGCGCAGCGATCCGTCCGCCGCACCTCCCTCCCGCCACGACTCCTGATGGCACTTTTCGCAAAGCACCATGCAAACCCAGCTCGCTCCCGAATTCCAAGGCACGCCCGACGGCGCTGAGGCCGAAGCCATTCTGCGCAAATGCGTGCACTGCGGCTTTTGCTTGGCCACCTGCCCCACCTACCAGCTGCTGGGCGACGAGCTCGACAGCCCGCGCGGCCGCATCTACCTGATGAAGCAGGTGCTCGAAGGCGCCACGCCCACGCGCGCCACGCAGCTGCACCTGGACCGGTGCCTCACCTGCCGCAACTGCGAAACTACCTGCCCCAGCGGCGTGGAGTACGGCAAACTGGTGGACATCGGCCGCAAGATCGTCGACGACAAGGTGGCACGCCCCGCCATTGAGCGCGGCGTGCGCTGGGCGCTCAAGGAGGGCCTGCCCTCGCCGCTGTTCAGCCCGGCCATGAAGATGGGCCAGGCGGTACGCGGTCTTCTGCCGGAGAGCTTGCGGGCCAAGGTCCCGGCCAGGGAGAACCCCGGCGCGTGGCCCACGCGCGAACACGCCCGCAAGGTGCTGCTGCTGGCCGGCTGCGTGCAGCCAGCCATGATGCCCGGCATCAACAGCGCCACGGCGCGGGTGCTCGACGCCATCGGCATCCAGACCGTGGTGGCGCCCGACGCAGGCTGCTGCGGCGCCGTCAAGTTCCACTTGAACGACCAGGACGGCGGCAAAGCCGAGATGCGCGCCAACATCGACGCCTGGTGGCCGCAGGTGCAGAGCGGCGCGGTCGAGGCCATCGTCATGAACGCCTCGGGCTGCGGCGTGACGGTGAAGGAATACGGCCACCACCTGCAGCACGACCCGCAATATGCCGACAAGGCCGCCCGCGTCAGCGCCCTGACGCGCGACCTCTCGGAACTGCTGCCCGAGATCGCGCCGGCGCTGCAAGGCAAGCTGCGCCGCGTGCCTCAGGGCGTGGTCGCCTTCCACCCGCCGTGCACGCTGCAGCACGGCCAGCAGCTGCGCGGCGGCGTCGAGCAGCACCTGCGCGCGCTGGGGTTTGATATTCGCCTGACGCTCTGCGAATCGCATTTGTGCTGCGGCTCGGCCGGCACCTATTCGGTCTTGCAGGCCGATCTATCGCACCAGTTGCTGGAGCGCAAGATCGGCCACCTCGCGGCCCTGGAGCCTGTCGTCATCACCTCGGCCAACATTGGCTGCATCACCCATTTGCAAAGCGGCACGGCGACGCCGGTGCGGCACTGGGTGCAGGTGCTGGATGAGGCGCTGGCGTAGAGGGCTCGCAGCGCGACATTTCAAGCCAAATTGGCCTTCAGCGCTGGCTGCGCTTCAACGTGAGCTTCAGCCTGGATGAGCGGCTGTGGTGCTTCTTGTCCGAGCGCATTGAACAAGGTGCGCAGACAGCGCTGTAAGCGCCTGCGCCAGCCCATCGAAACGCGTACATTGGCGCTCACCCAATGTGACAGCACAAGGTAGCGCCATGTTTTCTTCCCTTGGCTTGAGGTTCTTTCTGGGCGCGGCCCGCGTCAGCTCTTTGGTGGCGCTGCTGCTTGCGGCGCCCGGCGCCATCGCAGGCCAGCCTGCGCAACCCGGCGCCAGCTCGGAGCCCCGCAGCAACGCCTTCAACGATCCGTTTCTTCAGGTCACCGACGCCATCCCCGGCTGCCCGGTGCCCGAAGGCCCGCTCTACACCGCAAAGGAAGTGCGTGAACTCGCCCATGTGCGCTCGCAGCACGGCGGCAGCTGCTACGGCGCGGGACGCTGCCGGCTGCCCAACTCCTATTTGTACGACGCGGATATCGTCCCGCGCTTGCAGCTGTACTTGCGCCAGGACGGCCGTTTCAACGACACCAGCGTGTGGGTGCTGGGCCAGCGCCGCATCGTCACCCTCATGGGCTGCGTGCAAAGCGCTTCCCAATCCGAGGCGATGGAGCACGCGGCCGCCCTGGTGGACGATGTGATGGGCGTCGTCAACCTCCTGTCCGTGGGCTCGGACCCACAAGCCGCCCGTTACCCGGTGGCAGCGTCGAAGCGGCCGTGAGGCCTGCACGGGCCTTGGACACGGATCGCACGATGCCGCTTTCCGGGTTGGGTCGTTCCCGGCAGGCGGCGGAGCAAGTTGGGCCCATGCGGGCGCGCACGGCCCCAAGGCCCCGATCAAGCTTGCCTTATATCAATTCAGATACAAGCGCAGGCTCGTCCGTTATGAGCTTTGCAGGACAATGGGAGGCATTGCTCGCCCGAGGTATCTCAGCCCGGTTTGCGGGCCACAGGCCGGGTCTGCCCGGCTGCGACCACCGTTTCTTACTCTCCTCGCTATCCCACCATGAGTGCTTTTCACGAAGAACGCGTGCTGTCGGTTCACCATTGGACCGACCGCCTATTCAGCTTTACCACTACGCGCGATCCCGCCCTGCGGTTCTCGAACGGGCATTTCACGATGATCGGGCTCAAGGTCAACGACAAGCCCTTGCTGCGCGCCTACAGCATCGTCAGCGCCAACTACGAAGAGCACCTCGAATTCCTCAGCATCAAGGTGCCCGACGGTCCACTGACCTCGCGCCTGCAGCACATCCAGGTGGGTGACAGCATCATCGTGGGCAAGAAGCCCACAGGCACGCTGCTGATCGACTATCTGCTGCCCGCCAAGCGCCTGTACCTGTTTTCCACCGGCACGGGTCTCGCGCCATTCCTGAGCGTCATTCGCGACCCGGAAACCTACGAGCGTTTCGAGCAGGTCATCCTGGTGCACGGTGTGCGCGAAGTGGCCGAACTGGCATACCACGACTACCTCACCCAAGAGCTTCCCGAGCACGAAATTCTGGGTGAGATGGTGAGCAAGCAGCTCAAGTATTACCCGACGGTGACGCGCGAGCCGTTTCGCAACCAGGGGCGCATTACCGAGCTGATCGAAACGGGCAAGCTCGCCGCCGACCTGGGCCTGCCGCAGCTCAACCCGCTGGAAGACCGCGCCATGCTGTGCGGCAGCCCCGAGATGCTGGCCTCGATCAAGGCGCTGCTGGAAAAGATGGATTTTGAAGAGGGCAATACCACGCGACCGGGCGACTTTGTCGTCGAGCGGGCCTTCGTGGAAAAGTAGCCGCTGGTTCACTCCCCGCGTACGCAACAGCCGCGTCTCCCTGCTTCGGTGGCAGGGCTCCCGGAAAGCCATGCCCCGGCGGGATATCTGGCGCGCAAGCACCCCCCTATACTCTTTCGGGACTTTGATCCGGAAGTGGCGCAGACGTGCTTTTCTGCCGAACAGCAAGATCAAAGGGAGAACCCACAGCCCCTTTCCATGACTCTGCGGGAGATCATTCGTGGACCGATTCCAATTCTGCGTATGGCTTCTGGGAGGATCGACACTTGCTGCATGGCCCGCGTCGCTGCTTGCGCAAGCGGCCACCAAGGGTTCTCAGCTGGACACGGCCTCAGCTGTGGACTTGGCAGGCCGCTTGCGCATGCTATCCCAGCGCATCACCAAGACCTACCTGCAGGTCGGCCAATCCATTGCAACTGCGCAGGCTGCCCTTATTTTGCATGCATCGATCAAGCAGTTCGAGTCGCACCTGGGCACATTGCAGGCCTTCCAGCCTACCCCCGCAGTGCGCAGCGCCATGGCCCATCTCGCAACCCAGTGGAGATACTTCAAGGCGCAACTGGTGGCTCCCCCCAGTGAGCAAGGCGCCAATATGCTCTACGACGCCAACGAGGCCCTGCAGCAGGCGGCGCACCGCAGCACCGTAGCCTATGAAAACGTGTCCACCGCGCCCCTCGACCATCTGATCGGCATCGCCGGGCGCCAGCGCATGCTGACGCAGCGTATGGCAAAGTTTTATTTTTACCGTACGTGGGGACTCTACGATGCTCCCTCCAACATGGAGTTGTACCTCAGCCGGGCACACTTCACCGCCGTACTGCCCGCGATTGAGAACTCTCCCTTTGTCTCTGAACGGGTCAAGGCCCACGTAGCACAGGTGCGGCGTGTCTGGGAGCCCTATCAGCAGGTCCTTTTCGCCAGCCAGAATCCTGCGCAGATGCGCAACGAGGCCGAACGGGTGGCCGAGCTGAGCGAAGTCGTGCTTGTCACTACCGATGAACTGGTGGCGTTGCTGCTGGCACAGGCACAGGGCATTGCACTGTAGATGCATGACTTCCGGTGCCTGCACGCCGCTGTGTACGGCGGCACCACGGCCGCCCCACCTTAAAGAGAACGGGGCCGGAAGAGGCCCTGCAGAGCGGGCAGGAAAGCGCACATGGGAAGCCCACGCCAGCCACGCTGAAATGCTGCATTTCGCCTATCGCTTCGCATCTCCATCAAGACGCGGAATGCCAAGCCTGTTGGCCTCGGAGCCTGTTCATGATCGCGCATTGCGCATGAACGGATCAGCCAGCGTCCGGCGCGTGCCGCGCCTCGCGCGACTCCTGCATCGCGCGGGCGCAGGCGGCGCCCAGCAGCAGCACGGCAGCGGAAAAGTAAATCCACATCAGCAGCGCCACCAGTGAGCCGGCCGCCCCGTACGCCGACACCACTGCCGCGCCCGACAAATAGGCCGAGAGCCCGTGGCGCCCGACGGTGAACAGCGCCGCTCCAATCAATCCACCCCACGCCAGGTAGCGCATGCGCGGCTTGGGGTTGACGCTGATGCGCATCAGGCCGATGAACAGCGCAGTGGCAAACAGGAACGACACGATCTCGCTCATGGCGACCAGCAGCGGCTGCCAGGGCAGGTGCGTGCCCAGCCAGTTGGAGGCAATGGCCATGCCCGCCGACACCAGGAGCGAGATCAGCAGCAAGAACCCCATCGCCAGGATGTATGACAGGCCGCGCAGCCGCAGCGACGCCGTGACCCACCATGCTGGCCGGCTGCTCACCGGTGCGTCTGGCTCTTGCCAGAGCTTGCAGAAGGCCGTTTGAAGCTCAGCAAACACGCCTGTCGCGCCCCAGAGGAGCAGAACCAGGGCGATCGCTGAAGCCCACAAGCCCTGTGTTGGTTCGCGCGCGCTTGCCAGGGCTTCGCGCACCACCGAGGCCGTGCGTTCGCCGGTGAGCAAGCGAATCTGTTCCAGCAGGTTGGTTTCCACCAGCGACCGGTCGATCCACCAGCCCAGCGCGGCCACGACCAGCACCAGCAAAGGCGCCAGGCTCAGCATGCCGTAGAAGGCCATGGCCGCGCTCATGCGCAGGCCGTCCGCACCCAGCCACATCTCGATGGCACGCAGCGGCCACCAGGTGCGGGGCGCGGGCGGGGCGCTGCGCGAAGCGGGTGATGCTGCGGGCGGCGCGGGCGGTACGGGTGGCGTCGGGGCTTGGCTCATACCAGCACTGTAGGGCACGGGGTGCGCCCGATCCGTCAGACGGGTCCCATGATTTAGCTATGTTTTCAATAGCTTAAGACGCTTTATGCATAAGCGCTAGAGCCCTATTTTCTTACAAATTTGGACCTAGCAAACGCCGCAAAGCTACCTCGTCCATCCCGCGCCGCGCCGCCATGTCCTGCACCTGGTCTTCGCCAATGCGGCCCACGCTGAAGTAGGTGCTGTCGGGGTGGCCGATATAGAAGCCGCTTACGCTGGCCGCCGGGTGCATGGCCATGCTGTCGGTCAACTCCATGCCAATCTCCTCGGCGTGGAGCACGCGGAACAGCTCGCGCTTGGCGCTGTGGTCCGGGCAGGCGGGGTAGCCGGGGGCGGGGCGTATGCCCTGGTATTTTTCGGCAATCAGCGCATCGTTCGATAAGGCCTCGTCCTTGGCGTAGCCCCACAGGTCGGTGCGCACGCGCTGGTGCAGGCATTCGGCAAAGGCTTCGGCCAGGCGGTCCGCCAGGCTTTTAAACAGAATGGCGGAGTAGTCGTCGAAGCTTGCTAGAAACTCCTTCTCCTTCTTCTCCACCCCCAGGCCAGCGGTTACGGCAAACATGCCGGCGTAGTCCGCAATGCCGCTGTCTTTGGGCGCGATGAAGTCCGCGAGACACCGGCTGGGGCGCATGACACCTTCCACCGCCAGCTTCTCGGTCTGCTGACGCAGGCCGTACCAGGTGGTGAGCACTTCGCTGCGGCTCTCGTCGGTGTAAAACTCGATGTCGTCGCCCACGCTGTTGGCGGGGTACAACGCCATCACGCCGCTGGCCTGCAGCCAGCGCCCGTCGATGATTTTCTTCAGCATGGCCTGGCCGTCGGCGAACACGCGCGTGGCTTCTTCGCCCACGATTTCGTCCTTGAGGATGGCGGGGTACTTGCCGGCCAGGTCCCAGGTCTGGAAGAACGGACCCCAGTCCATAAAGGGCACCAGCTCGTTCAAGTCAAAATTCTTGAACACGCGGCGCCCGAGCGCGCGGGGCGTTGTCGGGGTGAACGTGGTCCAGTCCACGGTGGTGCGGTTGGCGCGCGCCTGCGCCAGCGTCCACATCGGCGTCTGCTTCTTGTTGGCGTGCTGGGTGCGGACCTTGTCGTAGTCGGCACTGACCTCCTGCAGAAACGCTTCGGCGCCTTCGCCCAGCAGGCTTTGCGCCACGCCCACGCTGCGCGACGCGTCGGGCACATAGACCACCGGGCCGTCGTAGTGCGGCGCTATTTTCACGGCGGTGTGCACGCGCGAGCAGGTGGCGCCGCCGATCAGCAGCGGGATTTTCTTCACGCGGAAATGGTCGTCCTTGTGCATCTCGGCGGCCACATACTGCATTTCTTCCAGGCTGGGCGTGATCAGGCCCGAGAGGCCGACGATGTCGGCGCCCTCGGCCTTGGCGCGCGCCAGAATTTCGTGGCAGGGCACCATCACGCCCATGTTGATGACCTCGAAGTTGTTGCACTGCAGAACCACCGTGACGATGTTCTTGCCAATGTCGTGCACGTCGCCCTTCACGGTGGCGATGACGATCTTGCCCTTGGTACGCACGTCGCGCCCGGCCAGTTCGTCTTGCCGTTTTTCTTCCTCGATGTAGGGAATGAGGTGCGCCACGGCCAGCTTCATCACGCGGGCCGATTTCACCACCTGGGGCAGGAACATCTTGCCCGCGCCAAACAGGTCGCCGACGATGCTCATGCCGTCCATCAGCGGGCCTTCGATGACGTGCAGCGGGCGGCCGCCCTTGACCAGAATTTCCTGATACGCCTCTTCGGTGTCTTCCACGATGAAGTCGGTAAAACCATGCACCAGCGCGTGCGAGAGGCGCTCGCCCACGGTCTTGGGCGCTTCGGGCGTGCCGCGCCATTCGAGTTTTTTGCTCTCGTCCTTGGCGCCGCTCTTGGCGGTTTCGGCGATTTCCAGCAGGCGCTCGGCGGCGTCCGGGCGGCGGTTCAGGATGACGTCTTCCACGCGCTCGCGCAGCATGGGTTCGAGGTCGTCGTACACGCCCACCATGCCGGCGTTGACGATGCCCATGTCCATGCCGGCTTGGATGGCGTGGTACAGGAAAACGGTATGAATGGCCTCGCGCACCGGGTCGTTGCCGCGGAAGCTGAACGACACGTTCGACACCCCGCCCGAGACCTTGGCGCCCGGCAGGTTGGCCTTGATCCAGCGCGTGGCTTCAATGAACTCGACCGCGTAGTTGGAATGCTCTTCAATGCCGGTGGCGACGGCAAAAATGTTCGGGTCGAAGATGATGTCTTCGGGCGGGAATCCCACCTCATCCACCAGCACGCGGTAGGCGCGCTCGCAAATTTCAATCTTGCGCTGGTAGGTGTCGGCCTGGCCCTGCTCGTCAAACGCCATCACCACGGCAGCCGCGCCGTAGCGCCGCACCAATTTAGCTTGTTGCTTGAACGCCTCGACGCCTTCCTTCATGGAAATGGAGTTGACGATGGGCTTGCCCTGAATGCAGCGCAGCCCGGCCTCGATCACTTCCCACTTGGAGCTGTCGACCATGATCGGCAGGCGCGAGATGTCGGGCTCGGACGCAATCAGGTTCAGGAAGCGCACCATGGCCGCCTTGCTGTCGAGCATGGCCTCGTCCATGTTGATGTCGATCACCTGGGCGCCGTTTTCCACCTGCTGGCGCGCCACGGTCAAGGCTTCTTCGAACTGGCCGTTCAAAATGAGGCGCGCGAACGCCTTCGAGCCGGTGATGTTGGTGCGCTCGCCGATGTTGACAAACGTGGCTCTGGGGGACAGACCTTCAGCTCTGTCCTCCACTGAATAGGACGCGCCAATGGAAACGGGCTCAAGGCCCGACAGGCGCATTGGCGGAACGGAAACTTCAGACATGGAACTCACCTGTGCTGCGCGCGTGGCGCGGGAAACCAAAAACAGGTGAGCGTCGTTGCGGGGGTGAACCAGTTCCAAGCCTGACGACCGATGGGGGCCGCTGCAACGCTCCTTGGAAGCTTGGGATTTTAGGTCCGCGCAAATATCCAGGGGGAACAAGCTTATGCAGCCGACGCCGGCAGGCCAAACACCCGGTCAAAACACCAATTGAAGACGAAGGTGTAAACCAGAAAAAACAGCAACAGCCCAAGATCCATCAACAGCGCCTGCCACAGGCTCACGTCGAACCACCAGGCAAACAGCGGCACCAGGAACAGCACCAGCCCCCCTTCGAAGCCAACCGCATGCGCCACGCGCCGCGCCACGCTGCGCCCGCGCACGCTCTGGCGCGCCTCCCAGCGCTCGAACAAGGTGTTGAACACCAGGTTCCAGGCGACGGCAATGGCCGACGATGCCGCCGATATGACGGCGGAATGCACGGCGCCCTGGCCCGTGACGCTTGCCAGGCCCCAGGTGGCTACAGCGATGGCAATGATTTCGTAGACTGTGACATACACAACGCGGCGGCGCAGGCCGTGAAGGCCGGGAATCAAGGCATTAAAAGACATGTGGCGATTCTTGCAGGCTTTCTTCTGGCCGCTGGAGTGCATCCTATGCATGGCGCGCATAAACTTGTAACGGCGCTGCCTTGGACAATGGCATGGGGCAGGCATATGCTTCTCGGCTCACACGATCCCACAAGGAAACCTTCATGCAGCAAGCATCCGGCGCGGGCGCATCGCCCAGCCATCCCCTGCCCTCTTATCTGCAGGCCGATCATCTCGGGCCCTGGGGCAACTACCTCAAGCAGGTGGACCGGGTCACGCCCTACCTGGGCAATCTCTCGCGCTGGGTCGAAACGCTCAAGCGCCCCAAACGCATCCTGATCGTGGACGTGCCGATCGAACTCGACAACGGCACCATCGATCACTTCGAAGGCTACCGGGTGCAGCACAACCTCTCGCGCGGCCCCGGCAAGGGCGGCGTGCGTTTTCACCAGGACGTGACGCTGTCGGAGGTGATGGCACTGTCGGCCTGGATGTCGGTCAAAACGGCCGCCGTGAATGTGCCCTATGGCGGCGCCAAGGGCGGTATTCGGGTGGACCCCAAGACGCTCTCGCGTGCTGAACTTGAACGCATGACGCGCCGCTACACCAGCGAAATCGGTCTGATCATTGGCCCGAGCAAGGACATCCCGGCGCCGGACGTGAATACCAACGAGCAGATCATGGCCTGGATGATGGACACCTACTCCATGAACACCGGCGAGGCCGCCACAGGCGTTGTCACCGGCAAGCCCGTGGACCTGGGCGGGTCGCTGGGCCGGCGCGAAGCCACGGGCCGCGGCGTGTTTACCGTGGGCCTGGAAGCGGCGCACCACACGGGCCTGAAGATCGAAGGCGCCCGCGTGGCAGTGCAGGGCTTTGGCAATGTGGGCGGCACTGCTGCCAAGCTGTTTTGCGAAGTGGGTGCACGCCTGGTTGCGGTGCAGGACCACACCGGCACCATCGTGCATGAGGGCGGCCTGGACGCCGTCGCACTGCTTGCGCACGTGGCCAGCACGGGCGGCGTGGCCGGATTCCCCGGCGCGGAAAAGCTGGCAGACGAAGACTTCTGGGGCGTGCCCTGCGAGATCTTGATTCCGGCCGCGCTGGAAAGCCAGATCACGGCCGAGAACGCGCCCAAGATCCACGCCAAGCTGGTGATTGAAGGCGCCAACGGCCCCACCACCCCCGAGGCCGACGACATCCTGCACGACAGCGGCGTGCTGGTGCTGCCCGACGTGATTGCCAACGCCGGCGGCGTCACGGTGAGCTACTTCGAGTGGGTGCAGGACTTCTCCAGCTTCTTCTGGACCGAAGACGAGATCAACGCCCGCCTGGTGCGCATCATGAAAGAGGCCTTTGCCGGCGTCTGGCAAACGGCGCAGGAGCACAAGGTCAGCCTGCGCACCGCCACCTTCATCATCGCCTGCACGCGCATGCTCCACGCCCGCGAGATGCGCGGCCTGTATCCATGAAGCGGGACAACGCGGGAATTTGAATCTTTTTGCCCACTAGGGCAATAAGCATAAGCGCCTGAAGCTATTAAAGAGATAGCTGCAGGCGCTTATTTTTTGGGTGTCGGTGAAATAAGCGCCGACCATGGAACGCAATGTTCGGGGCATGGATGCGCGTTCTGCGCTACAACGGTGGCTATGCCAAGCACTTCCCCCACCCTCATCACCCCCCGCCTCGCTGACCTGGGCCATGGCCTGACCGTGCGCCGCCTGCTGCCTGCAGCCGCGCAGCGCAGCGTCGGCCCCTTTGTTTTCTTCGACCATGCCGGCCCGGTCACGCTCGCCGCTGAAGACACAAGCGCGGCGGATGTGCGGCCGCATCCGCATATTGGCCTGGCGACAGTGAGCTATTTGCTCAGCGGCGAAATCATCCACCGCGACAGCCTGGGTACACACGCGCGCATCCGGCCGGGTGCCGTGAACTGGATGACCGCCGGGCGCGGCATTGCGCATTCAGAACGCTTTGAGCACCCGGCATCCTTTGCCGGCGGCGGCCTGGAGCTGTTGCAGCTGTGGGTGGCGCTGCCCGAGGAACTGGAAGAATGCGAGCCCGCATTTGCCCACACCGACGCCGATGCGCTGCCGGTGCGCGATGCGGGCGGCGCGTGGCTGCGGGTCGTCGCAGGCACCGTGTATGGCCTCACCAGCCCGGTGCAGACGGCCTCGCCACTGTTCTATGTGCACGCCGAACTGCAAGCGGGCGCAGAACTGGCGCTGCCTACAGGCTACAGCGAGCGCGCTGCCTATGTGGTGCGCGGCGCGCTGGAATACCAAGGCACACGCTACAGCGCCGGCCAGATGGTGGTGTTTGCGTCCGACGCCACGGGTGCCCTCAGCGCGCCAGAGGCCACCACGGTCATGCTGCTGGGCGGCGAGCCGCTGGGCCACCGCCATCTGTTCTGGAATTTCGTCTCAACCAGCCGCGAACGCATCGAGCAGGCCAAGGCCGACTGGGCTGCCGGGCGCTTCACCCTGCCGCCGGACGACAACAAGGAGTGGATTCCGCTGCCAGGCACTCCGGCAGCGCCCCTGGCCGAGCCCGGCGCGGGCACGGTGCCACCGGCCAACGCGTCTTGAGCGCCCGTCTGCTGTTTCAGGCCGGCTGCGCTTCGCGGTAGAACGGCCGCAAGCGCGGCGCTTCTTTGGCGACACCCGCAGCAATCGCGGCGATATGGTCCGGCGTGGTGCCGCAGCAGCCGCCCACGATGTTCACCAGCCCCTCGGCCGCGAACTCGTGCACCAGGCGGCTGGTGACCTCGGGCGTCTCGTCAAAGCCGGTATCGCTCATGGGGTTGGGCAGGCCCGCATTCGGGTAGCAACTGATGAAGGTGTCGGGCGCCGCCTTGGCCAGCTCCTGGATGTAGGGGCGCATCAGCGCCGCGCCGAGCGCGCAGTTCAGGCCCACGGCCAGCGGCTGCGCGTGGCGCACGCTGTGCCAGAAGGCCGTCACGGTCTGGCCCGAGAGGATGCGGCCCGAGGCATCGGTGACGGTGCCGCTGATGATGATGGGCAGGCGCTCGCCGGTTTTTTCGAACACTTCATCAATGGCAAACAGCGCCGCCTTGGCGTTGAGCGTGTCGAAAATCGTCTCGACCAGAATCACGTCAGCCCCGCCTTCGATCAGCGCCTCGGTCTGCTCGAAGTAGGCCGCGCGCAATTGCTCGAAAGTGATGTTGCGCGCACCAGGGTCGTTCACGTCGGGGCTGATGCTCGCGGTCTTGGGCGTCGGGCCAAGGGCGCCGGCGACATAGCGCGGGTGATCCGGCGTTGAAAATTTGTCGCAGGCGGCGCGGGCGAGCTGCGCCGAGGCGAGGTTCATCTCGCGCGCCAGGTCGGCCATCTTGTAATCTTCTTGCGCAATCGTTGTCGCGCCAAAGGTGTTGGTCTCGATGAGGTCGGCGCCAGCGGCCAGATAGCGCTCGTGGATATCGCGGATCACGTCGGGCCGGGTGATGCTGAGCAGCTCGTTGTTGCCCTTGACGTCGCGCGGGAAATCCTTGAAGCGCTCGCCCACGCTGCCCGGCCCGCTGTAGCCCTCGCCCCGGTACTGCGCCTCGCCCAGCTTGAAGCGCTGGATCATGGTGCCCATGGCTCCGTCGAGGATGGCGATGCGCTTCTGAAGAAGGGCGGGGAGTTGCTGGGCGCGGGTGTAGGGGAGTGCTTGCATGGGCAAATTGTAGGAAATACGCTGCGTGCCCCGGTTCTGCAGGGTCATGCCGCACTGCAGCGTGCAAACCCCAGCGCCGCCTCCAGCATGTGCCGCACATGCGGCTGCACCTGCTCCGCGCGCTCGGGCAGGTAGGCAAATGGCAGCGCCTCCTGCATGTAGCAGCACTGCGTCATCTCCAATTGCACGGCGTGGATGCCACGTGCCGGCTCGCCGTAATGGCGGGTGATGTGGCCGCCTTTGAAGCGGCCGTTGAGCACCGCCGTGTAGCCGAGCGCGGCCTGTGCGATGCGCAGCAGCTCCTGCGCCAGCTCTGGCGCGCAACTGGCGCCGTCGGCGGTGCCCAGGTTGAAGTCGGGCAGCTTGCCTTCGAAGAAGCGCGGCAGCACGGAGCGGATGGAATGCGCGTCCCACAGCACGGCCACGCCATGGAGCGCTCGGATGCGGTCGAGTTCGGCTCGCAGTTGTGCGTGGTAGGGCGCCCAGATGGCGTCGCGGCGCGCGGCAATCTCGGCGGCGTCGGGCACGTCGCCGCGCGGATAGAGCGGGGTTTCGTCAAAGTTGTCGATGGGACACAAGCCGGTCACGTTCTGGCCAGGGTAGAGGCTGGCGCCGTCGGGCGGGCGGTTCAGGTCGATGACGTAGCGCGAATGCGTGGCGGCGAGGATGGACGCGCCCATGTCCTTGGCAAAAGCGTACAGGCGCTCCAGGTGCCAGTCGGTGTCGGGCACCTCGCGCGCCTCGGGGTGCAGGCGTTCGGCGAGCAGCGGGGGCAGGAAGACGCCGCCATGCGGAATGGAAATCAGGAGCGGCGCAGTGCCCTGGTGGAACACGAAGGGCGGTGGCGCGCTCGGGTGGGTGATCGGATTCATGGCGGGCTCCAGGTTCGGTCAATCGGCTGCGATGGCGGCCCCTCGCGCAGCGACGAAACCGCGTGCGGCCTCGTCGTGCAAGGCGTGGCGGCCAGCCACCACGCGGGGCGTGCCCGCCACCCACAGGCTGTGCAGCGCGCTGCTGCGCTGGCTGGCAAAGACATGGGCGGCAAGCATGCGCTCAGCGTCCAGGCCCGCCAGCGCCACATGCTGCGCATCCAGCGCCAGCATATCGGCTTGCTGGCCGACGGCCAGTCCCGCCACGTTGCGGCCCGCGGCCTGGGCGCCGCCGTGCACCGCCTGCTGCGTCATGGCCGTGGCGACCTGGGCGTGGGCACTGCTGGCCAATACGTTGCGCTGGCGCAGTGCCAGGCGCTGGCCGTATTCAAGCAGCATCAGCTCCTCGGCCACGTTGACGCAGGCGTGGCTGTCCGAGCCCACGCCCCAGGCGCCTGCGTGCGCCAGCCACTGCTGCATGTCGAAAAGGCCGTCCCCCAGATTGGCTTCGGTGCTGGGACACAACCCCGCGACGGCGCCGGTGCGGGCAGCTGCGGCGTATTCAAACGGCTTCATGTGCGTGGCATGCACCAGGCACCAGCGCGCGTCTACGGGAACGTGGTCCAGCAGCCATTGCACCGGGCGCTGTCCGCTCCAGGCGATGCAGTCCTGCACTTCTTGCGTTTGCTCGGCAATGTGGATGTGGATGGGCGCCTGCGGGTTCAAAGCGGTGATGCCAGCAACGGCTTCGCGCAGGCTGTCCGGCGGCACGGCGCGCAGTGAATGCGGAGCCAGGCCCAAAACAGCCCCTTGCGCTTGTGCAGCGGGCGTCAGGCGCTCCAATAACGAGAGCATGTTGTCGGTGCTGCGGATGAATCGGGCTTGGGCGCTGCGCGGCGCTTGTCCACCAAAACCGCTGGTCTGGTAGAGCACGGGCAGCAGCGTCATGCCGATGCCCGCCGTGCGCGCGGCGCGCAGTAGGGCGTGGGCGAGCGCGGCATCGTCGGCATAGGGCTGGCCGTCCGGGGCGTGGTGCAAATAGTGAAACTCGCACACCGAGGTGTAGCCAGCCTCCAGCATTTCCACGTAGAGCCAGGTGGCAATCGCCTCCAGACTCTCGGGTGTGATGTGGGCCGCAAAGCGGTACATGAGGTTGCGCCAGCTCCAGAAGCTGTCCTGGCTCCTGGCGCGGTACTCGGTGAGGCCGGCAAAGGCGCGCTGGAAGGCGTGCGAATGCAGGTTGGGCATGCCGGGGAGCAGCGGGCCGGGCGCTGCCAGGACGCCGGCAGGCGGCGCAGCGCCTTCTTCGATATGGGTGAAGCGCCCACTGGGGTCCCACTGCAGCAGCACGTTGCGCGCCCAGCCGGTGGGAAGCAAGGCGTCGGCAGCGAAGAGTTGTCCAGCGGGTTCCTCAGACGCCATGGCTGGCTCCTGGCGCAGACATTTGCGCACCGCCCTGCACCAAGCGCCCCTGGCGCACGATGGTGCAGGCCGGTTTTTGCCCCAACCAATACGCCAGTTCTGCCGGCTCGGCAAACGGCCACAGGACGAAGTGGGCCGGGCGGCCTGCGGCGAGGAGGCCGTGCGTGTCCTGCAGGCCGAGTGCGCGCGCCGCGTTTGTGGTGATGCCGGCGAGCGCCTCGGGCACCGTCAGGCGAAACAGCGTGCAGGCCATGTTGGCCATGAGCAGCAGGCTGAGCGCGGGCGAGGTGCCGGGGTTGTGGTCGGTGGACACGGCCATGGGCACGCCCGCTGCGCGCAGAGCGGCAATGGGCGGCACCTGCGTATCGCGCAGCGTGTAGTAGGCGCCGGGCAGCAGCACGGCCACGGTGCCTGCGGCGCGCATGGCGGCGATACCGGCTTGCGACAGATGCTCGATGTGGTCGCACGACAGCGCGCCATAACGGGCCGCCAGCGCCGAACCGCCCATGTCCGACAGCTGCTCGGCGTGGAGCTTGACCGGGATGCCCAGTTGCTGTGCGGCGCGAAAGACCTGCTCCGTCTCGGCCAGCGTGAAGGCGATGCGCTCGCAGAACACATCGACCGCATCGACCAGGCCCTCGGCAGCCAGCGCGGGCAGCATCTCGTTGCACACCACGTCGATATACGCTTGGCTGCGGCCCGCGTATTCGGGCGGCAGCGCATGCGCGCCCAGAAAGGTGGGGCGCACCGTGACGCCCAGCGCCTCGCCCAGGCGGCGCGCCACGCGCAACTGCTTGCGCTCGTGCGCGAGCGCCAGGCCGTAGCCAGACTTGATTTCGATGGCGCACACGCCTTCATCGAGCAACGCCTGCAGCCGAGGTGTGGCGAGTTCAAACAGTTCGTCTTCACTCGCGGCGCGCGTGGCGTTCACGCTGGAGACGATGCCGCCCCCAGCCTTGGCCACCTCTTCGTAGCTGGCACCGGCCAGGCGCATGGCAAATTCGTTCGCCCGCTGGCCGCCATAGACCAGATGGGTATGGCAATCGACCAGGCCCGGCGTGGCCAGCGCACCGCCGCCATCGAACTGCGCCAGCGCGGCGTACGCGGCGGGCACGGCGCGTTCGGGGCCCACCCAGCGCAGCATGCCGCCTTCGACCACCACGGCGGCGCATTCGGCTGCCGCCGGCGCCACATCGGGCACGGCAAGTTCCGGCACCAGGCGCAGGTTGCGCCACACGCCTGTAGCGGAAACAGTTGAAGACATCATGCGCACCCCGAAAAAACTATGATTTTGATAGCTGCTAGCGCTTTATGGGTAAGCGCTAGAGGCCATTTTTACTAAAATTTTATTGTGTTGGAAAGCACTTCACGCAGGCTCCAGCAACACATGCTGGAGCACGCTGTCCCCAGCATTCGCCTCGGGCGCCACGTTCCAGCCGCAGTCCTCGTCGGCCCACCAGCACCCGACATCCGGCGCCAGCACCACGGCCTGCCCGCCCGCTGCAGCCAAGGGCGCCAGGGCCCAGCGGCCCTGCACTGCCCACAGCAGCCCGGCGGGCCGTGCGGGCAGCAGCGCAGGGCTGCGCAGCACGCGCACCGCGCCGCGCCAGTGGCCCCGGCGCGTCATCAGGTTGAAATCCTGCGACGTGCCGCCCAGCAGCTCGCAGTCCATGCCGCCATCGCCTGCAAAGGCAAAGGGTTGCAGCGCTTGCTCCAGGCGGTGGTCGATACCGGTTTCTGGCTGGCGCAGATGCACGCCATCGCCCGTGAGCAGGGTGATGACCCGGTCCACCCCGGCAAAGCGCGAAAACGGGCCGCTCTGCGCAATCGTCGCCACGCTCACGCGCCAGTCGAAATGCTCCATGTCCGCGCCCGGCGGCCAGCAGGCGAGCTCGCGCGTGGCGCCGCCGCCGTTCTTCCAGGGGGTGGCGGGCACCTGGCCCAGGTCGAAATGCTGCTGCGCCATGCGGGTCACGCCACCAGCAGCGGAAACAAAGGGTGGTCCATGGGCGCGCCTGCGGGCAGGGTATCGGCCAGGCCGGGAAAATCGGGCGAGGTGGTCCAGCGGCGCGGCGCGTGGCGCGTGTCGTCGCCCAGGAAGCGCACCGAGAACACGCGGCGGCGTCCCGGCCCCTCGAACCCACCCGCCCCATGCAGTGTGAGCATGTGAAAACACACCACATCGCCGGGCGTGATGTCCCAGCCCAGGATGCGGTGCGCGCTGCGGTCGGCTTCGATGTCGGGCAGGTCCTGCAGGCTGCCTTCGGGGAACCATTGGGCCTGGTTGTCCATGAAGGTGCGCGGCATGAGCCACGGCCCGAGGTGCGAACCGGCCACAAACTCCAGCGTGGCCGGGCGCGGCACCGGGTCCACCGGAATCCACATGCTGATGTTCTGGGTTCCCTCAATGTTGTAGTAAGGCTGGTCCTGGTGCCAGGGCGTGCGCTGGCGGGTACCGGGTTCCTTGACCAGCACATGGTCGTGGTACAGACGCACCGTGGGGGACTGCATCAGGCGCTGCGCGGCGGGGGCCAGCGGTGTTTCGCGAATCAAACGCTCGAACTGCGGGATGGCCTGCCAGTTGCAGAAGTCTTCGAAGAAGCGGCCGGGGTCGTCCGGGCGACTGGCCACCTTGGCGCGCGGGCTGGGCGCTGCCAGGTTGGCGTCGATGCCAGACTGCAGCAGCGCGACTTCCTCGGCCGACAGCAACTGGCGGATGCAGATCGCGCCGTCGCGCTGGAATTGCGCGACCTGTTCGTCGCTCAAGCTCTGCTGCACGCGGCGCTGCAGAGCTTCAGGGGTGGGAACTGTTGTCATGTGATGCCTTTCCTGCGTCTCAGCGCGCCGCCAGGTCGGCCAACGCGCGGTCAAAAATCTGGCGGGTTCGCAGCCAGACCAGCTCGCGCCAGTCATCGTCCGACGGGTAGAAGAATTCCACGATCGCGGCCTTGACGCGCTGGAACTCCTGGCCGCTCAACTCGCCGCGCAGGTGCAGGAAATGGTCGTCCAGCACGGCGAGGTGGCCAACCTGAACGCCGTCGTACGTGCCGCACTCGATCACCAGTTGGGTGAAGCGCTTGCCCGCCATCAGGTCCACCATGGCTTGCGAGGTGTAGCCGGTGGCGGCGGCGGAGATTCCGGTGTCGGTGGTCTGGTCGGGCCGGGTCAGGATTTTGTAGATCCATGCGCCGTAGATGCGTTCGGCGTCGGCCAGCCCAGGGTACTCGCGTTCGGCAATCGCCATCAGCATCGGGTGCCCGTAGGCGCCAGCGCCGGTGTGCAGGTCGAAGCTGATCGCATCGCTGCAATCGCCGCAGAACTTTTCCATGATGCTGCGCAGCGTGAGGTGGGACCAGGCCGGCTCAAAGCCGCCGAAATGCAGGCCATCGGGGTGCTTGTACTGCCCTGCCGCCAGTCCGGACCGGAGCGCGGTTGCGCCCTGCGCCTGCACCTGGGCTTCCCAGGCGGCATCGGATTCGGCGCGCTTGGCGCCCGTGCCGCACTCTTTGGTAAACAGCGGGTGCAGGGCTTCATAGGCTTCGTTATCGGGTAGCGGCCGCGCGAAGTCCAGGTAGTTGCGGTTCAGGTCGATGTTGTCCTCGTTGACGCGGCGCTGCCACGAGGTTCCCCAGGGGTTGATGAGGTGCACCATCAGGATGCCGACCTTCGGGTCGCGCTCGCGCGTCGCCAGGTGATCGAGGTATTCGGTCTGGCACATCGATCCATAAAAACCCTCGACGCCATGCGTTCCGGACACCGAGACCAGCCATTTCCGGGTGCCCGGTTGTGCCAGCACAGCCACGTCGGTAAACAGGTCTTCGCCCTGCAGACCCTTGAGTGGATGCGGGTAGTGGTGGAGGGTGGCCTGCTGCCTGCTGGCAGCGGCAAGAAACTGCGCGCGCAGCTCCACGTAGCTTTTTGCCTTTGATGCTGCAGGAGCGTTCATGAGGTGGCCTTGTACTGTTGGTTTCCGGAAAAAATGCGCCATCCAGGGGCTCCAGGGTGCGTGCAGCCGTTGCGCTGCCTCCCCTTGTACCCCGGCGCCTGTGCATCACTTCACCATGGGCAACTTCAGACCTTGTTTCTTGGCCGTTTCCACCGCCAACTCATACCCCGCGTCCGCATGGCGCATCACGCCGCTGCCGCAGTCGTTGACCAGCACGCGCGCCAGGCGCTCGGCGGCGGCGTCTGTGCCATCGGCCACGATGACCATGCCCGCATGCTGCGAGTAACCCATGCCCACGCCGCCACCGTGGTGCAGACTGACCCAGGTGGCGCCGCCAGCGGTGTTGAGCAACGCGTTGAGCAGCGGCCAGTCGCTGACCGCATCGGTGCCGTCCTTCATGGCTTCGGTTTCACGGTTGGGGCTGGCGACCGAGCCGGTGTCGAGGTGGTCGCGGCCAATCACGATGGGGGCTTTGAGCTCGCCACTTTTCACCATCTCGTTGAAGGCCAGGCCGGCCTTGTCGCGCTCGCCCAGGCCCAGCCAGCAGATGCGCGCGGGCAGGCCCTGGAAGGCGATGCGTTCGCGCGCCATGTCGAGCCAGCGGTGCAGTGGCTTGTCGTTGGGGAACAGCTCCTTGAGCTTGGCGTCGGTCTTGTAGATGTCTTCCGGGTCGCCCGAGAGTGCCACCCAGCGGAACGGCCCCTTGCCTTCGCAGAACAGCGGCCGGATGTAGGCGGGCACGAAGCCGGGGAAATCGAAGGCGTTTTTCACGCCCTGGTCGAACGCCACCTGGCGGATGTTGTTGCCGTAGTCCACCGTCGGGATGCCCATGGACTGGAAGTCCAGCATGGCCTGCACATGCACGGCACAGGATTGGGAGGCCGCTTTGGTCAGCGCGGCGTGCTGCGCGGGGTCCTTTTGCGCGGCTTTCCACTTTTCCACGCTCCAACCGCTGGGCAGGTAGCCATTGATGAGGTCGTGCGCCGAGGTCTGGTCGGTCACCAGGTCGGGGCGCATGCCGCCCGCCTGGGCGCGGCGCACGAGTTCGGGAATGATGTCGGCCGCATTGCCGAGCAGGGCGATGGAGACAGCCTCTTTGGCCGCCGTGTGTTGCGCGATGAGTTCCAGCGCGTGGTCGATGTCGTGGGCCTGCTTGTCGACATAGCGGGTGCGCAGGCGAAAGTCGATGCTGCTTTGCTGGCATTCAACGTTGAGCGAGCAGGCGCCCGCCAGCGTGGCGGCCAGCGGCTGCGCGCCGCCCATGCCGCCCAGGCCGGCGGTCAAAATCCATCGACCCGCCAGGTGGTTGTCGTAATGTTGGCGGCCGGCTTCGACGAATGTTTCAAACGTACCTTGCACGATGCCCTGGCTGCCGATGTAGATCCAGCTGCCCGCCGTCATCTGGCCGTACATGAACAGGCCCTTGCGGTCGAGTTCGTTGAAGTGCTCCCAGTTCGCCCATTGGGGGACCAGGTTGGAGTTGGCGATCAGCACGCGCGGCGCGTTCTCGTGCGTCTTGAACACGCCGACCGGCTTGCCCGACTGCACCAGCAGGGTTTCATCGCTGCTGAGGTCTTTGAGCGAGGCCAGGATCTGGTCGAAGCATTCCCAGTTGCGCGCGGCGCGGCCAATGCCGCCGTAGACGACCAGGTTTTTCGGGTCTTCCGCCACTTCGGCGTCTAGGTTGTTCTGGATCATGCGGTAGGCCGCTTCGGTCAGCCAGTTTTTGCAGGTGAGCTGGCTGCCGCGCGGCGCGCGGATCACACGGCTGGCATCAAAACGGGGATCGGTGGACGTTGCGGTAAGGATGGCGTCGTTGGCGTTCATGGGGAGGCTCCTGAAAATGCGTGGACTGGAATAAGGCGGGCTCAGGCGTGGCTGGGCAGGCAATGCAAAAGCGGCGCAGGCCACGTGGACTGCTGCGCCCATTCGCGCATGGACTCGATGTCGGGTGCGAGGAAACGGTCCTGCTCCAGGTAGGCCACACGCTGGCGGATGGCGGCGAACTGGGCCTCGATGAGCGGTGAACTCTTGAGGGAGCGGTCAAACTCCATGCCCTGCGCTGCGGCCATGGCTTCGATGCCGACCATCACCGCTGCATTGCGCACCATGTCGCCCAGGCGCCGCGCGCCGTAGGTGGCCATGGACACATGGTCTTCCTGGTTGGCGGACGTGGGCAGACTGGTCACGCTGCTGGGGTTGGCCAGGCACTGGTTCTCGGCGGCCAGGGCAGCGGCGGTGACCTGCGCAATCATGAAACCCGAGTTGACGCCGCTGTCGCTGATCAGGAAGGCGGGCAGGCCCGAGAGGCCGGGATCGAGTAGCAGGGACAGGCGCCGCTCGGAGATGGCGCCGATCTCGGCCACGGCCAGCGCAATGATGTCGGCCACAAAGGCGACCGGCTCGGCGTGGAAGTTGCCGCCGGAGATCACGTCTCCGTTGTCGAAGACCAAGGGGTTGTCGGACGCCGCATTCGCCTCGATGGCGAGGACGCGCGCGGCGTGCTGCAGGTTGTCCAGGCACGCGCCCATCACCTGCGGCACGCAGCGGATGGAATACGGGTCCTGCACGCGGCCGCAGTGCGGGTGCGAGGGGTCGATGGCACTGCCGTCGAGCAACGCGCGCACGGCCGCAGCCACCGCGATCTGCCCCACCTGGCCGCGCGCTTCGTGAATGCGCGCGTCGAACGGTTTCACCGAGCCCTTGATGGCTTCAAGCGACAGGCAGCCCGCCACCAGCGCGGCGGCAAACACATCTTCCGCGCCAAACAGGCCCGCAAGCGCCAGCGCAGTGGACACCTGCGTGCCATTGAGCAGCGCCAGCCCTTCCTTGGGGCCGAGAACGAAGGGCACCAGGCCCACGGACGCCATGGCTTCCTTGCCGGAGACGATCTTTTCATTGACCTTGGCCTGGCCTTCGCCAATCAGCACACAGGCCATGTGTGCCAATGGCGCCAGGTCGCCCGAGGCACCCACCGAGCCCTTGGCGGGGATCACGGGCAGCACGTTGGCGTTGGCCAGCGCCAGCAGGGCCTCGGCAATTTCGGGGCGGATGCCCGAGTGCCCCCGCGCCAGGCTCACGGCCTTGGTGGCCAGCACCAGGCGCACCACGCCGTCGGGCAGCGCCTCACCCGTGCCCACGCTGTGCGAGAGCACCAGGTTGCGCTGCAGCTCGGCCAGGCGCTCGTGGGCAATCTTGGTGCTCGCCAGCTTGCCGAAGCCGGTGTTGATGCCGTAGACCACCTGGTCTTCATCGACGATGCGCTGCACCGTGGCTTGCGAGGCCTGCATGCCTGCGCGCGCTGCGGGGTCGAGGCTCAATGCCACAGGCGCGGCATGGATGCGGCGCAGATCGGCCAGCGTGACCTTTCCGGGATGCAGGGTGAGGGTGGTGGTATGCATGCTGTTTTTCCTGTCTATACAAGTAGATACGAAAGAGCGATGACGGCGATTTGGATCAACCGATCACCGTGTTGCCATCGGTGCGAAAGCGGCTGCCCAAGCGGTAGCGCGTGGCCGGGTGCAGGCAGCGCACCAACGTGACGGGCACAGTGCGCGACCACGTGCGCCGCGTGAGTTGCAGGCACGGTTCGGTGGCGGGCATTTCCAGCCATGCCGCTTGCTCTGGTGTTGGCAGCACGGCATCCACCACATGCTCCACCTGGTCGAAGGGGGCGTTGCGGATCAAGTACTCCGAAGGCGGAATATGCGAAAAGTCTTGCGCAATGAACTCCGGTGCCTGCTGCGGGCTGACGTAGCGGTCTTCCAATTGGACCGGGACACCGTTTTCGCGGTGCAGGCACAGCGAGTGGAATACCGAGGCTCCCATGCGCAGGTCGAGCGCAGCGGCCACCTCCAGCGTGGCGGAGACCCGCTCTACCGACAGCATGTCGCAGCGGTAGTCGTGCCCGCGCTGGCGAATCTCGCTCGCCAGGTTGGCAATTTGCAGCAGTGTGGACTGGGGCTTGTCTTCGGCCACAAAGCTGCCAACGCCCGCCACGCGCACGATGCGGCCTTGCTCCATCAGCTCGCGCAGCGCACGGTTGACGGTCATGCGCGAAATGCCGAATTGCGCTACCAGCTCGTGTTCAGATGGCAGGCGGTCGCCTGCGCGCCAGGTGCCTTCCTGGATCTTGCGGGAAATGAAGTCCTTGACCTGCTGGTACAAGGCCATGGCAGGCACGACCACCGGGGTCTGGGCCGGATGGCGGGGTGTCCTCGCGGTGCGGGGCTTGGTAGCGTTGTTCATGGGTTGCTGTACTTGTATATACAGGTTAACCGAATTTCGCCACGCGGGTCAACCCCTGGCCTTGGTTTACCGGGCCTGCACCGGCAGCACCACCCGCACTTCCAGCCCCGGCTCGGCATTGCGCAGCTCCAAGCGCCCGCCATGCGCCTGCGCCACCAGGCGGCACAGGTACAGGCCCAGTCCCACGCCACCCGTGGCGCGCTGGCGGGCGCTGTCGGGGCGGTAAAAGGCCTGCGCCAGCTGCGCCAGGTGCTCGGGCGGAACGCCCGGGCCGTAGTCGCGCACTTCAATTCCTAGTTCGTCGCCGTGCAGTTGCAGGCGCAGTTCGGGCGGCGCGGCGGCGGCATTGCCGGAGGTCTGGCCGAAGGGGTGGTTGTGGCGCAAGGCGTTGTCCAAGAGGTTGCGCAGCAGCAAGCGCATGCGCGCGCGATCAAGTGCAACTGGGGCAAGGCCCGGAGGCGCGTGGATGGCAATGGCCGCAGCGCCCGCGTGGCGGTTGCCCAGCTCGGCCACCACTTCGCGCGCCAGAGCGACCAGGTCCACGCTTTCGCGGTGCAGGGCGGCGTGGCTGCCGGCCAGGCGCTCGCTTTCCAGCAGGTCGGTGATGAGGCGCGCCATTTCGCCCAGGTCGCGCAGCAGGGCCTGGCGCTGCGGGTCCACGGCGGGGGTTTCGGGCAGCAGTTCGGCGTTCAGGCGGGCGCGCGTCAGCGGGCTGCGCAGCTCGTGGCTCATGGCCAGCAGCAGGGCGCGCTTGGCGTCGAGCATCTGGCGGATATCGCCGCCCATGGTGTTGATGGTGGCGGCCAGTTGCCCCAGCTCGTCCGGTTTGTGGGCACAGCGCACGGGTATGGGCTCGTCGAACGCGCCCGCGCCAAAGCGCTCGGCACCGGCGCGGATATCGTCCAGCGGGCGCAGCAGTCGGCGCACATACAGATAGGCCAGCGCCGTGAGCAACAGCAGGACGCCGAGCGTGATCCAGGCGATGCGCGGGCGCTGTTGCCAAGTCTGCATGTTCAGGCCGAACTCCAGGCGGTGGCCATCGGCGGTGGTGCGCAGCAACAGGTTTTCGACCCCCTCCCCGCCCGCGCCATGGTGCCATCCGGAGTCGCGTGCCCAGCCGGGGCGGGGTGCATCCGGCTGTGAATCCCAATTCACCGTGGGCCCGGAGATGCGCAGCGTGATCGGCAGCCGCGTGGTGATGGCCTGGGCGCGCGCTATGCTGGGCGGGCTGCCCACCTCGCGCGCCAGATGGTCCACATAGTCGACCAGTAGCGGGCGGGCCGCCTCACGCCAGCCCACAGACACCGCCTTTTGCACGCCGCCGATAAATGTGACGGCCATGGCCAGCGCCAGCAGCACAAACACCAGAACCAGGCGCAGCCGCAGCGAGCGGTGCACGGCCTGGCGCGCGCGGCGGTGCCAGGGTGCCTGGGCTGCATGCCGGCCCTTCGACGTCCTCCTCATGCGACGACTCGGCGCAGAGCCAGCGTGTAGCCGGCGTTGCGCAGGGTTTTGATGGCATCCAGCGGCTCGAGCTTCTTGCGCAGACGGCTGACGACGATGTCTACCGCTCGGGTGTAGAGCTCGGCCTCGTGGCCACGCAGGTCGTTGAGGATGTCGTCGCGGCTCAGCACGCGCCCGGCTTCTCGCGCCAGCAGGTGCAGCAGGTCGAATTCGGTGCCGGTGAGTTCCACCTCCTGGCCCAGGCACTGCACACTGCGGCGCGCTGGGTCGATGCGCAGGCCCTCGAACTCCAGCACGTCGGGTGAACCCGGCGGCTCGGCTGGCGGTGTCGTCTTCATGCGGCGCAGCACAGTCTGCAGGCGGGCAACGAGTTCGCGCGGCTCAAAGGGCTTGGGCAAGTAGTCGTCGGCACCCAGTTCCAGCCCCACCACGCGGTCCATCACCTCGCCACGGGCGGTGAGCATGATGAGGGGAATGTCGCTGGTGCGCCGGATGCTGCGGCACAGCTCGAAGCCGTCCATCTCTGGCAGCATCACGTCGAGGATGGCGGCGTCAAAGCCGCCCTGGGCCAACCGGGACAGGCCCTCGCTGGGGCGCAGCGCCTGCACCAGTTCCAGCTCGAAGCGCTGGAAGTAAGTGGTCAGCGGGGGCCCTAGCTGTTCGTCATCGTCGATGAGCAGGATGCGGTGCATGGTGCGGGAATTCTCGCCTCAAGCCTGCTTGGCCAATCGGCCGTGCCGCAGGATCAGCCTGCGCAGGCGCCGCTGTCCCTCCGCTGCCATCGTGTCAAAGTAGTCGGCCGCCGAAAGCAGGGCGGGCAGCGTGCGCGCCGCCTGCTCGGGCTGGTGCGCAGCCAACCCCAGCGCATGCTCGCGGTCAAAGCGCGGGCCCCAGACGAGGGCCAGCAGTTCCTCGTGCGGCTGCGGCACCCCGTGGAACAAGGCGGGTCCGACTTCGCGCAGGCCCTGCGTCAGGCGCTGCAGGCTGGTGTGGTGGCCAGGCATGGCGTGGCCTCAGCCCCGATGGCGCATCCAGCCGCGGCGCTTGGTCATCATCTCGCGCACCTGGGATTGCTGCTCGGGCTTCAGGCTGTCGTAGAAGTCGCCCATGGCGGCAATCACCTCGGGGCTGCCGGTCTGCACCGCGCGCACCTTGGCATCCACCAGCGCCTGCGCCGCAACCCGGTCAAATTGCGGGCCTGCGACCAGGGCTTGCAGTGCCTCGCGCGGCCGGGCGGCGTCGCCCAAGAAGGCCTTGCGCTGGGCCTGCAGCGTGTCGGCCAAGCGTTCGAGCTTTTGCTTTTGTGCCGTGTCGAGTTCCAGCTTGCTGCCCACGCGCTCGAGCATCTTGCCGCGCATCTCGGTGATGTTTTGCTCGTCCATCTGGCCATGGCGCCAGCCGTGGCCGCTGGAGCAGGCCGACAGGCTGCCCACCAGCAGCGACGCGCCAAGCATGCCAAACAGGGTTCTTTTGATCCAGGGTTTCATGGGAGTGTCCTCTTCAACAAGGGTGTAAAACGAAACCCTATGGTGCGCGGCGGACACCCGCGCGTCATCTCGGGGCGGTTTCGGTTTATTTCGCTTTGTATCCAGTGACCTCGTCCAGCCCGCCTGTCGATAATCAAGGGCGCCATGGGGCCTTACCCCTCGGAGCCTGTACTGTGATTTTTTCGTTAAATCGGCCTTTAGCGCTTACCCCATAAGCGTTATCAGCTATCAATCAAAGAGCAAACCTTTTGTCTGCCGCGCATTTCGTATTGAAAGAAGTCTTTGGCTACGAAGCCTTTCGTGGCCCGCAAGAGGCCATCGTGGCGCATGTGGTGGCGGGCGGCGACGCGCTGGTTCTCATGCCGACCGGCGGAGGCAAAAGCCTGTGCTACCAGGTGCCGGCCATCGTGCGCCAGCAGCAGGGCCGCGGCGTGGCCATCGTCGTCTCGCCGCTGATTGCGCTGATGCACGACCAGGTCGGCGCGCTGCACGAGGCCGGGGTCGATGCCGCCTTCCTCAACTCCAGCCTGGGCTACGACGAGGCGCAAGACGTGGAACTGCGCCTGCAGACCGGCGGCATCACCCTGCTGTACGCCGCGCCCGAGCGGCTCAACACGCCGCGTTTTCTGGGCTTGCTGGACGACTTGTACAACCAAGGCAAGCTGAGCCTGTTCGCCATCGATGAGGCGCACTGCGTGAGCCAGTGGGGCCACGACTTTCGCCCCGAGTACCGCGCGCTGACCGTGCTGCACGAGCGCTTTCCCGGCGTGCCGCGCATTGCGCTCACCGCCACCGCCGATGCGCTCACACGCGAGGACATCGTCGAGCGCCTGCAGCTGCAAGAGGCGCGCCTTTTTATCAGCAGCTTTGACCGGCCCAACATCCGTTACCGCATCGAGGAAAAGAAGGATGTGACCACGCAGTTGCTGCGCTTCATTGAGCGCGAGCACGCGGGCGAAGCGGGTGTCGTCTATTGCCAGTCCCGCAAACGCGTGGACGAGCTGGCCGCCACGCTGGCAAGCGCGGGCGTCAACGCCCTGCCCTACCACGCCGGGCTGGACGGCGCGGTGCGCAAGAAACACCAGGACCGCTTTCTGCGCGAAGAGGGCATCGTCATGGTCGCCACCATTGCCTTTGGCATGGGCATCGACAAACCCGACGTGCGCTTTGTGGCGCACGTGGACATGCCCAAGAACATCGAGGGCTACTACCAGGAAACCGGCCGCGCCGGCCGCGACGGCCTGCCCGCCGATGCGTGGATGGCCTACGGTCTGGCCGACGTCGTGAACCAGCGCCGCATGATCGACGAAAGCCCGGCGGGTGCCGAATTCAAGGCCGCACTGCGCGGCAAGCTCGACGCCCTGCTGGCTCTGGCCGAAGCCACCGACTGTCGGCGCGTGCGGCTGCTGGCGTACTTTGATGAAGCGTCGGAACCGTGCGGAAATTGCGACAACTGCATTTCTCCGCCTGCAGTGTGGGACGCGACCGACGCGGCCCGCAAGCTGCTATCGACCATCTACCGCGTGCAGCAGGCCAGCCACATTGGCTTTGGCGCCGGCCACTTGATGGACGTGCTGCGCGGCAGAGCCACCGACAAAGTGGCCCAGTTTGGCCACGAAAAGCTCAGCACCTTTGGCTTGGGCGCCGACCTGTCAGAGCAGCAACTGCGCGGCGTGCTGCGCCAGCTCGTCGCTACTGGCGCGGTGGGACTGGAGAAGGTGCACCTGGACAACGGCCACAGCTTTGACACCCTGGCGCTCACCGACGCCTCGCGCTCGGTGCTGCGCGGCGAAGTGCCGGTGCGCCTGCGCGAGACCGTGGCCGCCGCCCCACGCGAACGCAAACGCCGCCGCAGCCCGGCAGGTACCTTGCCGCCGGCCGCCGCTGCGCTGGACCAGGCGGCCCAGGTGCGCTTTATCAACCTCAAGGCCTGGCGCGCTGAAGTGGCAAAGGAGCACGGCCTGCCCGCCTATGTGATCTTCCACGACGCCACGCTTGCAGCCATTGCCGAGCGCTGCCCGACGACGCTTGACGATTTGCAGGGGATCAGCGGCATGGGAGCGAAGAAGCTGGAGGCGTATGGGGGGATGTGCTGCGGGTGTGTGGCACCACGGCCTGAAGCCCCCCGGTCAGAAGCGCTTGGCAACACTCAAGATGACGGCCGTGCGGTCAAGGCGGCGCGAAACCCCGTTGCCATCTGTTGCCACAAAGAGCTCACGCTCACGCGCTTTGGCACCGGCGATTTCGGCGCCAAAGACAAAGCCCCAGCGCGTGTGCTCGATGCCCAGCCGGTAGTCCACGGTGTTCATGGCGCTGAAGTTGCGCACAAACTGCCAACCCAGGTGGCCGATGAGCTTGGTCGTGCCGTTGAGGGGGTAGGCCACATCAAAGTCCAGCAACTGCGTGCCGCGCGAGTGCTTGAACCCTGCGCCATAGCAGTTCATCGCCGCGCCGGGGTCGCCCCCGGCCATCATTGCGGGCAGGTAACCGGCGCACACGGTAGAGGTGTTGAGGCCCCGAAAGTCCTTGCTGGCCACGTACAGGTAGCGCGCGGTGAAGATGCCGTAGCCCAATTCGCCCAGCAGGTAGCTGGTGTTGAAGTTGGTGGTGGCCATACCCAGCGGGTTCATCTGCTCATCGAACCCCGTGGGGGCCTCGACACGGGCGCGGGGAAACCATTCTCGCGCCACGGCGGCGCCGTAGTGCAGGCCTTCGGGGTTGCCGCCGCGCCAACCGAGTGCCAGTGTGGGGTTGAGCCGGTTGCTGTTGGGGAAAGTCACCTTGCTGACGGATGCCAGCTGGAAGTGGGCGAGCAGACCGGACTCGTGCACGGCATCCACCGTCAACTCGGCGCCAGGGCGGTTGAAGGTGTCGGACACGCCGCGTGTCTTGCGGTCGCTGGAGAGCTTGACCTCCGTGTCGATGGCATACGACTGGATTTCGGGTTCATCCGCCGCGGGGGCAGACGCACGCTGGGCGAAGGCTGCACCCGACATACTGGCGCAAAGGGCGCCAATGGCCAGCGTGGTACGGGTGGCGGATGCCATGGGACGTGAACGGAACATAGGGGTGTCTCCTCAGATGGATTTGGTTTTTTGTGGTGTGGATCAGTGCGCTTTGCAGCCGCTTGGCACGGTGTCGGTGCGGGTCATTTCTTCGGTCTCGCCCAGCATCTCGGTGCCGATGTAGGCACGCACGGCGAGCACCTTGCCGTCATGCTTGACGCGGATGGCGCCCCTGTAGTTTTTCTTGTCGCGCGGGTCGTGCACCCAGCCCTGGCGCCAGGCCTCGCCGTCAAACGTTTGCAGCTTGGCGATGCGCACGCCACAGGTGTCTTCGGGGGTACCGGCGTCCTTGTCCCACACGATCTGGCCGCACAGCGCCGCAGGGGCATCGGCGCAGGGCTTGAACTCGATCACCGCCGCCTTGTCGGCACTCAGCCACAGGCCCTGGGCGTCTTGCGGGCTGGCGCTGTAGGCTGGCACAGCGGCCAATAGCAGGGTAAGCAGGGTAGATAGGGAAAGGGCATGGCGCGGCATCAAGGTCTCCTGGGGTGGGGTGAAAGGCGCAAGGCTCAGGGCGCAGGGGGGAACACGGGCCAGTGGTCCACCACCTGGCCGCCCGACACCACGACGATGGCGCCGAACTGCTGCAGCAGTGCTTCGCTCTTTTGCGGGCGAAAGAACACGGTATCGCCAGGCACCAGCGCCTGGCGGCCCGAGCCCACCATGACCTGCTGGTTGGGCGAGAGACCATAAAGACCACTGGTTGCAAGCCCCGCAGGCGAGACCGCGTCGGCGCGCCACTGGCCGCCATACAGGAACACGCCGTGGCGCTGGTTGCGGTCCCACCACTGGGCGGCGCTGCCGATCCACTCGACGCCCGTGGGCAGCTGGAAGGCGCCGCTCTTGAGCACCGGCGTGGCGATGAAGCAGGCGGGCTCACAGGCATCCAGATGCGGCAGATCGAATTCGGCCGGCTTGACGAAGGCCGAGCCCACGCTGACCTCGTTGGCTGCACCCTGGCCGTCGTACATGTGGAAGGTGGGCGACCCGGCGGCGTTCCAGGTCAGCGCGGCGGCCTGTTCACGCGCGGCGGGCAAGGCCGCCAGGGCCTGGGCCTTGTAGCTGTCGTACACCTTTCGGGCGTGCGCCGCAGCGGCGGAGCGTGCGCCCGGCAGATCGGGGATTTCCGTGACATGCGGGTCGTATCCCATCATTCCCGAGAACTCCAGCAAGGGCTCTGATTTCACAATGGACAGGGCCTTTTCGAGCGCTTGCGCGTCAGCGAATCCGCCGCGATGCAAGCCCACATCGATCTCCAGGTTGACGCGCAGCTTGTGGCCCAGCGCGCGGGCCAGTTGCTGGTATTGGATGAGCCGCTCGGGCGTGTCCACCAGCCACTGCAACTGGCGGCTGGGGTCAAACGCACCGCCCCGAAACTTTTGGTAGAAGACCTGCGCCACGCCCGTCGGCATGGGCTTGCCCAGCAACAGGTCAAACTGGGGTCGCTCGGCAGTTTGCAGCTGCAGATACGGCAGGTTGAACACCATCTGGCGCGTGCTTTGCGTTTGCTGGGCGATCAAATCGAGCAGCGCAAAGCACGGCAGCGACTTGGCGACCACGCGCAGCGCGACGGCCGGACTTTTGAGTGCCATGACCTTGCGGAGATTGGCTTGCACCCGGTCGCGGTCGATCACCATCACCGGCGTGGTCGCGTCGGTGGCGGCATCGGACGCCCGCAGGGCACGCGCCAGCTCGGAAAAGTAGGGCCCGTGCGGCGCACCGGTCTCGCCTGGACGCAGGGCCAATGCGGCGAGGGCGGCCGCGCCGGTACCGGCCAGCAACAAGCGGCGACGGGATGTTTTCATGCAGTCTCTCCAAACAGTTTGCGCAGGTGGGCGTTCAAGAAGCGGCCTTGCGGATCCAGCTCGCGCCGCAGGGCAAGAAAATCGCCCCAGCGCGGGTACAGCGCGACCAGTTGCGCCGCACCCAGGTCGTGCAACTTGCCCCAGTGCGGGCGGCCCTGGTATTTGCGAAAGATCGGCCCGATCTCGGACGTCAAGTAGTCGTACGGTTCGCCCACCGCCGCGTGCACGGCAATCGAACAACTCGCGCGCTGGTAGAACGGGCTGAGCCACGCCGCCTCGTCGGCGGCGACAAAGCGGAACTCCATCGGGAAGTACACGTCGTTGCGCTTCTCCAGCGCGGCGATCACTTCCTTGGCGCAGGCAACACCCGCTTCTTGCGGTACGTGGTACTCGGTTTCGTTGAAGCGCGTCGGCCGCTGGGTGGCCAGCAGGCGCCAGGCACGGTTCTTGGCTTCTTCCTTCTGCTCAGAATCGATGGCCCAGCCCGCCACCTTGCGCCGTAAGCTCGGGAAGTACCCGAGCCAATCGCGCAGGCGGCGCAGGTCGCGCAGCACGTCTTCGTCGGCGGCGTGCGGCATGAGCACCTGGCCGCTGGTGTCAATGTCGTGCGCAATGCCCGCGGCGTAACCGGTAAAGGGCAGGTAATAGAACTCGAAGTTGCGGTGCTTGCGGGCAAGTTCCGGGGCCCGCTCCAGGAGCTGCATCGCAGGCTCCAGCCACACGCGGCGGTGCAGGCTGTAGGCCGGAACCACCCGCACCCGCGCTTGCGTGATGACGCCCAGGCTCCCCAGCGACACACGCGCTGCGGCCAGCAGATCGGGGCGCTGCTGCGCATTGCATTCGATGACCTCGCCGCGCGCCGTCACCAGGCGCAGGCCCACCACATCGGCATGCAGGGCCGGCAGTTGCATGCCGGTGCCGTGGGTCGCGGTGCTGATGGCACCGGCGTAGCTTTGCACATCGACATCCGGCAGGTTGCGCAGCGCAAGGCCCGCCGCATCCAGCAGGCGCGAGGCCGTGGCCAGGCGCGTGCCGCCCTGCACCAGCACCGTGTCCTTGCCCGGCGCCATCTCGCCCACCCCGGAGAGCTGGTCCAGCGACACCAGCCATTGGTCCGTGGGCACCAGGGCCGTAAACGAATGTCCGGCGCCCACGCACCGCACCGGGCCGGTCGGTGCATCGCGCAGCGCCTGGGCCAGCGCAGCCTCGTCGCGGGGCACCAGAAAGCGCTTGGGCTGGCATTGCTGAATGCCCGACCAGTTCTGCCAGCGCGCCGGGGCGCCGCCAGCGGCTGGCGCACTGCCAGGGGACGATGGGATGGTTGTCGGTCCGGTGGCGGCCACTGGCGCGGCCGCACGGACCGCCGGGGCCAACGCGGCACCCAGCGCAACGCCGGTGCTGGCACGCAACAAGGACCGGCGAGCTGCGCTGCCAAGCAAACGGGGCGCGGCAGCAGTGCGGGGTGGTTTGTGCAATGGCATATTCGTTTGTTTCAGTGGTCGTGGGCCATAAAAACCACCAGCGCGCGCAGCTCTTCTGTCGTGCAATCGGCGCATTGCCCGCCCGGCGGCATGCTGCCCAGTCCTTGCTGCGCGTTTCGCACCAGGGTCTCCATGCCCTTCTCCAGGCGTGCTTTCCAGGCGGGTGCAAAGCCGGTGAGCGGTGCATTGGCGGCAATCCGGCTATGGCAGACCATGCATGAGCGCTCGTACTTTTCAGCCAACGCGGCCGATTGGGGCCGCAGCTGCTCAGCACGGGCCTCATCTTGCGGACCAGGCTCAGCAGGCTGCTGGCAGGCGGTGAGGGCGCTGAGCGCCGCCAAAGTGACGCCGCACCAGAATGGCGAAAAGGCAGTGATACTCTGCGGCGAAATCGATGGCCTGGATTGCGTTTTCGTCATATCACTGTTTCTTTCGAAAACAATGATCTCAAATAAAACGTTGTTTTTTTATGGGGATTCCCCGAATGGACAATACCGCCGTGTCGCGGGAGCCAATGGACGGCTGCGAGCAGCCGAGCACAATAGGCAGCATGAAGTCCGACACCCGCAAGGCCCGCACCGCACCACCACCGAAAGCCAAGGCCGCGCAGCTGCCTACCGATCTCGACCGCACTGCACGCCCACGTCCAAGCCTGCGCGACAAGGAGCAGCAGGCACGTCGCCAGTTGTTGCTGGCAGCCGCACGCCGTCTGCTGCGCAAAGGGGGTGCACAGGCCGTGACCATGCGCGCCGTGGCCGACGACGTAGGGGTCTCCACCACGGTGGTTTATGGCTTTTTCTCCGACAAGGCTGCACTGGTTGCACAGGCCGTCGATGGCGACCTCAAGCGCTTCGCGCGCCATCTGAAGCAGGCGGTCGATGAGGCCAGTAGCCCTGCAGACGCACTGCACCGTGTGGCCCAGGCCTACGTGGCGTTTGGCCTGGCACATCCACAGTCCTATCGCGTGATGTTCATGGAACCCCGCCCGCCATCGGCTGTAGAGGATTCGTCGATTGAGTTCGGCAACCCAAGCGAAGACGCCTATGCACTGGCCCGTGCGCTGGTTGAAGGTTTGCTGGCTGGGGAGGTGCTATCGGCTGACGAGAGCACCATTGAAATGGCCGCGCAGATGTTCTGGGAGATGGTGCACGGCATCACGTCGCTGCGTATCAGTTCGGGCGACGATCCATGGTTTCACCGCCTACCTGTGGTCGAACACGCCGAACGGATGGTTCGGGTGTTCATCGCCGGCCTGCTGCATGAAGTCGGGCCACCCCTATCGGCCAAGTGATCACGCCGAGGTCGCCCGCGAACACGGGCTACCCGCCTATTTGATCTTCCACGACACCCACGTGGCGGCGATTGCCGAGTGCTGACCCGTGACGCTGCGGGATTTGGGGTGATTCATGACATGGCGACGCAATGGGGGATGCGCTCAAGTGCTGCAGGCGTGGAGGTGCGGGAAGGACGCCCGCATCCGAAGCACGATTCAGTGCAGCCATGAAATCAGCTCGCATAGCGCCTGGTTCGCATCGTGTCCGCGCTGGGCATGGACACAGAGCGGGCCTTTGAAGAAAGCAAGGAACTCGTGTGCCGAGGAGGCAACTGCGCATCACCCACGGTGATCACTAGCGGAGCATAGTTGTCTTCCCGTTGGAGCCGTACGGTCTGAAACTTCGACAAACCCGGCAAGACAAGGAGACATCATGAAGATTTCGCATTGGTTGTGTGCTTTGGCGCTCACCCTCCCATTCGCAGCCCCTGTTTCTGCGCAGGACTGGCCAACCAAGCCCATTCAGGTCATCGTGCCTTTCCCGCCAGGTTCGGTTGACGCCAAGGCACGCGTGATCACCGAAGCGATGTCGAAGATACTGGGTCAACCATTGGTCATCATCAACAAGCCAGGTGCTGGCATGCTCCTCGGAACCGAGCAAATGGTTCATTCGGCCCCTGATGGCTACACCATCGGGGTCGCAGTTCAGGCCAGCACCTGGATCAGCCCGCTCATCGAGTCCAGCGCCAAATACTCGGCCAGCGACATGACCATGCTCGGCATCGCATACGGGGCGCCGGCGGTTCTTGTCGCTGGACCGAAGTCGGAGCTGCGCTCGGTCCAAGACCTGATGCGTGCTGCACGCGCGCATCCTGGCAAGCTGAACTTTGCCGCGCCCACCGGCGGCTCCATCTTTCGCATTACGTTCGAGATGCTGAAGACATTGACTGGCATCGATGTCACCTTCGTCCCATACCGCGGCCTGGCGCTCGCACTCAAGGACATCATGGGTGGTCAGGTGGAGGTCGGTTTCGCTGACACCAGCTCCCTGCCCTTGTTTCAATCAGGCCAATTGCGCCCGCTTGCAGTGACGGCACTCAAGCGTTGGCCACAAATGCCAGACGTTCCAACCTTCCATGAGTTGGGTATTCCCCTCGAAACACAAACATGGCTTGGCTTTGCTGCGCCGCGCGGATTGCCGCCCGCAGTCGAGAAGCGACTGACCTCTGCTTTGGCGGAGGCACTGCAAAAGCCCGAGGTGCGCGCGGCCATTGAGGCAAATGGTGTGGCATCCATGGCGACCGACCCCAGTCCGCAGGCAATGCAACAGCGTATCGATCGCGAGTTGGCCGAATTCAAGAAGAACGTCAAACCAGGCACGATCACGTTTAACTAAATGCAGCCGCACAGTTCAATGTGACAAGCACGCGGGGCCATGGGTAGCAACCGGCTCACCACCCAACGTGCGGCAACGCACACCCACCCATTCATTTCAAGCGAGGCACGTATGGAATTCGAAACACTGAAATACGAGAAGAACGAAGCCGGCTATGCCGTGGTCACGTTCAACCGACCGGAGCGACTGAACGCCTTCAGCCGGAAACTCAACGAAGAGATGGATCTGGCCATCCACGACGTCCTCACCGACGACGCCGTCAAGGTGATGATCATCACGGGTGGGCCGCGCGCCGACGGACGCCCCTGCTTCAGCGCCGGCGGTGACCTCAAGGACGACACCCAGGGCATTCCCCGCTGGGACTACCCCGACCATGTCGGCCCGTTGCAGCGCAAAGAGGACAAGCTGTTCAAGGCGAACACGGCGGCTGGCCGGCTCTGGTACAAGCGTCCACGGCTCATCTCGCCCAAGTACACGAACCTGCTCTGGTCGCCGAAGATCGTCATTGCGGCCGTTGACGGCATCGCCACCGCAGGTGGCCTCGAGATGGCTCTCGCCTGCGACATCATCATCGCGTCCGAGACAGCGCAATTCACCGACTCCCACGTCAAGAACCTGAAGATCGCCATCGGCAAAGGCTCGGTGACCACCGGACTGGCCCGGCGCGTCGGCTACAACAAGGCCCTGGAGCTGTGCCTGCTGGGCGAGTTCATCGACGGCAAGGAAGCGTACCGGATCGGCCTGGCCAACCGGGTTACCGCACCGGAGAAGCTGATGGAAGAGGCCCGCGCCATGGCCACCAAGATCGCCGGCATGCGCCAGGAGGCCGTTCAGGTGACCAAACTGGCATGCCGTACGGCCGAGGACTCGAACCTGAATGACTCCTGGGCCAACGCCGACGAGTTGCTCGAGTGGATGACGTCCGACCCCAATTACCAAGGGCTGCAATCGGTCACATCGGAGTGGGCCAGCAAGAAGAAGTGATGCGCTTGCACGTTCCCTGAAAAAAGGCCCGAACCGATCACCGGATCGGGCTTTTTTTTGGCGTCTCCGGCGTCAAAGGGCCGAGGCGGCCGTTCTGCGTGCATACCGGTGGTAATCGGAGGTGGCTCACAGTTGCCTAGCGGATGCGGGCCGCAGGTTCCAATATTTGCACCAAGCCGTCTTTTTGCGGCGCGAAGGAGACACAAGCATGCTCACGCAATTGAAATGGGTCTGTACGGCGCTGTTGTTGGGCCTTGCGCCGCTGGTGCAAGCGCAGGACTGGCCGACCAAGCCGATCCAGGTCATCGTGCCCTTCCCTCCGGGGTCGGTCGATGCAAAGGTGCGCATCGTCACCGAAGAGATGTCCAAGATACTTGGCCAACCGCTTGTCATGATCAACAAGCCTGGTGCTGGCATGCTTATCGGCACCGAACAAATGGTTCGTTCGACCCCCGATGGCTACACGATCGGAGTGGCTCTCCAGGCCAGTACCTGGATCAGCCCGCTCATCGAGACAAACGCCACCTACTCAGCAAGCGACATGACCATGCTCGGCGTCGCATACGAAGCCCCGATGGTTCTTGTCGCAGGACCGAAGACGGAAATACGCTCCGTACAAGACCTGTTGAGCGCTGCACGCGCGAGCCCCGGCAAGTTGAACTTTGCTGCGCCCACCGGCGGCTCCATCTTTCGCATTACGTTCGAGATGCTGAAGACATTGACTGGCATCAACGTCGCCTTCGTGCCATACCGCGGCCTGGCGCTCGCACTCAAGGACATCATGGGTGGTCAGGTCGAGGTCGGTTTTGCAGACACCGGCTCGCTGCCCTTGTTTCAATCCGGCCAGCTGCGACCTCTTGCCGTGACGTCTCTCAAACGCTGGCCGCAGCTGCCGGACGTGCCGTCCCTCCATGAATTGGGCATTCCCCTCGAATCGAAGCCGTGGGTTGGCTTCGCGGCGCCCAAGGGCTTGGCACCCGCAGTCGAGAAGCGGCTGACCTCCGCTTTGGCGGAGGCGGTTCGCAAGCCCGAGGTGCGCTCGGCGCTCGAGGCGAACGGTTTGGCATCCATGGTGGCCGATCCAAGTTCGCAGGCCATGCGCCAGCGTATTGATGGCGAGATTGCCGAATTCAAAAAGAACGTCAAACCAGGCACGATCACTTTTAATTAGTGTCCTGAGGTGGACGTTCTCAAACCCAATATTTCGACGCTCGAAAGAATTTCTTCGGTGGTCTTGGCCGAGAGCAATGGCTTGGGCAACGCCTCCCTTCTTTCACTTCAAGCGAGTCAGACATGGAATTCGAAACACTGAAATACGAGAAGAACGAAGCCGGCTATGCCGTGGTCACGTTCAACCGACCGGAGCGACTGAACGCCTTCAGCCGGAAACTCAACGAAGAGATGGATCTGGCCATCCACGACGTCCTCACCGACGACGCCGTCAAGGTGATGATCATCACGGGTGGGCCGCGCGCCGACGGACGCCCCTGCTTCAGCGCCGGTGGCGATCTCAAGGACGACACCCAGGGCATCCCCCGCTGGGACTACCCCGACCATGTCGGCCCGTTGCAGCGCAAAGAGGACAAACTGTTCAAGGCGAACACGGCGGCTGGCCGGCTCTGGTACAAGCGCCCACGGCTCATCTCGCCCAAGTACACGAACCTGCTCTGGTCGCCGAAGATCGTCATTGCGGCCGTTGACGGCATCGCCACCGCAGGTGGCCTCGAGATGGCTCTCGCCTGCGACATCATCATCGCGTCCGAGACAGCGCAATTCACCGACTCCCACGTCAAGAACCTGAAGATCGCCATCAGCAAAGGCTCGGTGACCACCGGACTGGCCCGGCGCGTCGGCTACAACAAGGCCCTGGAACTGTGCCTGTTGGGCGAGTTCATCGACGGCAAGGAAGCGTACCGGATCGGCCTGGCCAACCGGGTTACCGCACCGGAGAAGCTGATGGAAGAGGCCCGCGCCATGGCCACCAAGATCGCCGGCATGCGCCAGGAGGCCGTTCAGGTGACCAAGCTGGCATGCCGCACGGCCGAGGACTCGAACCTGAATGACTCCTGGGCCAACGCCGACGAGTTGCTCGAGTGGATGAAGGGCGACCCCAATTACCAAGGGCTGCAATCGGTCACATCGGAGTGGGCCAGCAAAAAGAAGTGATGCGCTTGCGCGCTTCCTGAAAAACCCGAACCGAGGATCGGTTCGGGTTTTTTATTGTCTACGCCTAAAGGCCAGGTCTTCGAAAGCCTGACAAGGCGCCATGCGCTTGCATCGGCACGGGATCGCCGAGGTGGCGATCCCGAACTCGCAATACCGGCGGTAATCGGAGATGGTTCACAGTTGCCTTCCCGTTGCGCTCTGCACGTCTCAATATTCCCATCAGACCGCTATGGATGGCGGCGCAAAGGAGATGCAGGCATGATGAAACTTTGGAAATGGATTGGTGCGGCGCTAACGATAGGCCTTGCGTCATTTGTGCATGCACAGGATTGGCCGAACAAGCCAATTCAAGTCATCGTGCCCTTCCCTCCAGGATCGGTGGACGCAAAGGCGCGGATCGTCACCGATCGGGTGTCCAAGATCCTTGGCCAGCCACTGGTCATCCTGAACAAGCCGGGCGCCGGCATGCGGATCGGCACCGAGCAACTCTTGCGCTCGCCGGCCGATGGTTACACCCTCGAAGTCGTGGTTCAGGCCGTGGCCTGGATGGGCCCCCTGCTTGATCCTGCCGTGACCTACCAGCCGCTGACCGACATGACAATGCTTGCGCTGGCCTACGAGAATCCGATGATCCTCGTCGCCAACCAAGACAGCGGCATCAAGAGCGTCGACGATCTGCTGCAGACTGCTCGCACGCACCCTGGCAAACTCAACTGGGCCGGTCCCGCAGGGGCGTCCGGCTATCGGGTCTGGTTCGAGGTCTTCAAGGGCATGACGGGTCTCGACGTCACCTACGTGCCCTATCGCGGCCTCACGCCCGCGCTCACCAATGTGGCCGGCGGCTTTGCACAAGTTGCCTTTGCCGACTACTCGTCGATGCCACTCATACTCGACGGAAAGTTGCGCCCTTTGGCGGTCACCGGCCCGGCACGGTCTGCGCAATTGCCCAACGTTCCTACGCTGAAGGAGTTGGGCATCGGATTCGAGGCGACGCAGTGGCTCGGTTTCGTTGCACCCGCAGGTCTTCCACAAGCGGTCGAGTCGCGTCTCGTGAAGGCCTTCGCCATGGCACTCAAGGATCCGCCGACGCGTGCAGCGATCGAATCCGATGGCGCGCAAGTGATTCTCGATTCGAGCCCGAGCGCCATGCGCGGTCGCATCACGAGCGAAATGGCGCAGTTCCGCAAGAACGTGAAGCCTGGCGCCATCAAGATTGATTAGGGCCTGTTAACTGAACGACCGTGGCCATCCATAGCTCGCCATTCACCAGCGCCCGCCCTTGGCTGAGAACGACGACGGTCTGTGCAGCCCGTGCGTGCCTCGCACCCAAAGCCAATCAACAACACAGGGAGAGCCGGTCCGATGAGCAATAGACAAAACAAGTACAGACTCCGAAATCACTGGGGTGGAGCATGAGTATGATGGACCTGTTCAGATTGGACGGCCAGGTGGCGCTCGTGACTGGCGGCTCACGCGGACTCGGCCTGCAGCTCGCCGTGGGCCTGGGCGACGCGGGCTGCAGGATCGCCATCGCCGCCCGCAAGGCCGATGAGTTGGCAGCCGCCGAATCGCTGCTGCGATCGCGCGGCATCGAGGCCGTTGGCGTCATCTGCGATCTGCGCCAGCCCACCGCAATACCCGCGCTGGTCGAATCGGTGATCCAGCGCCTGGGACCCATCGACGTGCTCGTCAACAACGCGGGGACCATTTGGTCGGCGCCGGCCGAGGAGCACCCGGACGAAGGCTGGTACAAGGTGATGCAGCTGAACGTGGACGCGCCTTTCTTCCTCGCCCGCGAGGTGGCGCGGCGCTGCATGATCCCGCGCGGCCACGGAAAGATCGTGAACATCGGCTCGGTGGCGGGACTCAAGGGCACGCAGGCCGGTGTGCACACCGTGGCCTACAACACGTCCAAGGCCGCGTTGTTGAACCTTACCCGTACGCTGGCCTGCGAATGGGGGCCCTACGGCATCCATGTCAACGCCCTGTGTCCAGGCCTGTTTCCGACGCAGGAGGAGGGGCGCAGCGTGCTGGGCCACGTCCGGGAGCAAGTCAGGGCGCGCACGCCGCTGCAGCGCCTGGGTGGGGACGAGGATCTCAAAGGCGCCATCATCTTCTTCGCCAGCAAAGCGTCCTCGCATGTCACCGGGCAGGTTCTGGTGGTGGACGGCGGAGAGTCGGCGCAGTGAGCCTGCGCGTGCGCGCAGCCGGCGCCGGGATGGGGTAGCTTGACCCGGTACGCTGGACACGTTGCGCAGGCTCTCGATAGAACCAGAGAAGCTTTGGACGGGGGCTTGCGAGGCTCCCCCATACGATTGAAATGCCTTACGCGCTGGCTATGCGGTTCAATCGTTCAAGCACCCATGCCGACTCGTCGACAATCCGGCGCACCACGTCACCAGCGGTCGGCACGTCGTCGAGGAGGCCGATCGCCTGGCCAGTCGAGAGCACGCCACGATCCATGCGTCCTTCCAGGATCGTCTCGAGATAGGCTTCACCGCCGATGATGTGGCGCAGCTGGTCAAAGCCGGCGCCCTCGCGCTCAAGCGCGAGCACGGCTTCAGCCTGAGGCGTACGCAGAACCCGGCGGGCCCTGCGCAGCGTGCGCTCGATCATCACCGTATCGTGCTGGCTCGCCTGCAGCAACGCTTGCTTCATATCGGGGTGCAGCACGGATTCGCGCGTGAGCACAAAGCGGGTGCCGATCTGTACGCCTTCCGCGCCCCAGGCAAGCGCAGCCACCATGCTGCGCCCATCGCTGATGCCACCGGCCGCGATGACCGGGATCTCCAGTTCGACCGACGCCTTGCGCACAAGGACCGAAAGGGCCACATCGTCCATCCCTGGGTGGCCGCCGGCCTCGAAGCCGACCAGCACCACACCGTCGGCACCGAGCTGCTGCGCCTTGAGTGCGAAATGCACTGCCGGCGCGACGTGAACCCACTTCATGCCGTGGCGTTTGATGCGCTCGACAAAAGCTTCCGGGTTGTGGCCCGAGGTGAAGACGATTTTCACGCCGAGTTCACAAATGCAATCGACGAACTCGCTCATCGAGCGCCTCGATCCGATGGATATGTTGACGCCAACCGGCCGGTCGGTCAGCCTGCGCGCGCGCACGATCTCTGCCTCAAGTTCAGCGGGCGTCTCGAAGCAGCCCGCAGTGACAAGGCCCAGTCCCCCAGCAGCCGACACCGCAGCCGCCAGTTCGGCGCGCCCCAGCCCCTGCAGACCACCCTGAATAACGGGATAGCGGATGCCGAGCAGTTCGGTGATGCGCGTCTTCACGTCCGGCTGCCGTCAGGCCGCCATGCAGCGTTGGCTGCATGGATGGATGGCGCCAGCTTCGCGTTGAAGAGTCTTCACCCACAAGCTTGCCGGAACGCTGCGGCGTTCAAGCATCAACGCTGTCACGGTCGCCGAGTTCCTTCAGCAGTCGACGCAGCGACCGGTCGATCATGTCCAGCTCGCGGCCGACGAGGTCGTCGCGGTTGGGATAGCCGATGGCGACGACTTGCGCCTGCAGCGCGCGCAGACTCGCAAGCAGAGCGTCGGCATCGAGTGGCACAGCGGCGTTCATAGCTGTTGCCTGCGTTGGTCTTTCCATCGTTTTTCCTTGTAGGCAAAGCGCTCGATCTCACCGGGACGCGCCTCGCTGATTTCCATACCCACGCCCGTGTTCTCTTTGATTTTCGAACGCAGCTCCCCTAGCACGCGAGCGCGATGCGCTGCGTCGGAAGGCGCGCCGACCTTGAACTCAATCAGTACCCGCGCGACTTCGCGGCCGTTTTCTGCCACTCCGAGGCGTCCGTTGTATTCGTCCACCTCGGGATGCGCCAGAACGATGGCGTCAATGGCTTCCGGCCACAGGTTCATGCCGCGGATCTTGAGCATCGTGTCGTAGCGCGAGACGGTTCCTGCCTCGATGCCGTCGAAGGGTCGGCCGCAGGCACATTGCCGGTGCGACTTGAAGATCACCTTGTCGTCGGTGCGAAAGCGCAGGATGGGCATCGCCTCACGGCCGAAGGCGGTAAGAATGACCTCGCCTTCCTCATCCTCGCGCGCAGGTTCGCCAGTTTCGGGGTTCAGCACCTCGGCGTAGACCTTGTGCTCGGGAAAATGCATCATCCCGCGCTGGCCATCGGGCAGGTAGGTGCCATGCTCACAGGTGCTCGCGATGCCGCCGCCACACTGCGTCGACGCGTAGGTGTCGATCAACTTCGCGCCCCAGAACTCCTCCATCTCTTGCGCCCAGGGCACGTCGAAGCCAAAGCTGCCGAGCTTGATCGCCTTGAGCGCCGGAAATGCGCGACGCGGATCGATGCCCTGTTCGCGGCAGATCGTCGTCAAGCGCCGCAGATACACCGGACCGGTGGAGAAAAAGTGCGGCGGGAAGCGCTGCATCATCTCGAGCCGCGCCTCGCCCTCCATATTGCCCACCGCGAAGGTACGCAGGCCATATTGCTGGAAGGCAGAGAGAAGCGTCACCGGGCCGGCGGTCACTCCAATCGGCACCATGTGGTAGGCCGTGTCGCCCGGCATCACGCCCGCCCAGTGCAGCGAAGCGGCCCAGCTCGTCAGCGATTCGGCGACGTCGGCAGCCGTATAGGCGTGCACCTCTTGGCCCTTGCCAGAGGTGCCGCTGGTCAGGAAGCAGTACTCGACCAAGGCGTCGGGCACTGCGACCACCGAGCCGAAGGGCGGACGCTCGCGCTGGTCCGCGAGGACGTCGAGCTTGTCGACCGTGGGCACGCGGCGGCGGAAGTCCTCGGGCGTGCGGATGTCGTCAGGTGTCACGCCGGCACGCTGCATTCGTGCGCGGTAAAACGCGCTGGAAGCGTAGGTGCGCTCAAGGGTGGCGCGCAGTCGGCGCCAACGCAGCGCATCCAACTCGGCACGCGGCATCCGTTCGATGATCGGATTGAAGAGTCTTCGTTCCACGTTTTCTCCTTATGCCCTTCTGGCGGTCAATAGCGCCGCCTGAAAGTGATCTTCACCCGCCAGACCGGTGCGTGAAAGACAGCCACCGTGCCTATGCGCTCACCGCCAGTAATCAAGCTGGCTGACAGTGCGCCAGCGCCTGCGTTCAAACCTTGCCGAGGATGGTTGTCGCCGAGACGGCTTCTTCTCCGTCGTAGCTGCCTCCGCCGTTGCTGGCTGCGGCAATGCGTGCGCCAGCGACCTGTCGCTCGCCTGCTTCGCCACGCAACTGCGTGACCAGCTCATGAATCATGATGGCGCCAGTGGCGGCAACCGGATGCCCCTTGGCGATCAGGCCGCCCGAGGGATTGACCGGCACGCGTCCACCGAGCTTGGTCTCACCACTCTCAGCGAGCAGGCCGCCGTCACCCGCCGGGCACAGACCGAGCGCTTCGGTGTGCTTGATCTCACCGAAGGCGGTCGCGTCGTGGACCTCTGCCAACGACACGTCATCCGGCCCAACGCCGGCCAGCTCGTAAGCTTTGAGTGCGGCCAGACGCGCCACTTTTCTTTCGGTGTCATCCGGAGCGTGGATGACGCCGGACGCGAGGGCCGTGGCGAGCACTTGCACTGCGCGCTTGCGGTTGAAGCGCGCAAGCGCTTCCTTGGAGCAGACAATGATGGCCGCTGCGCCATCGCTGATCGGAGCGCACATGGCGCGCGTCAGCGGCCAAGCGACAAGGCGGTCGGCCAGCACCTCTTCAATCGTGCGCGGGGTCTTGTAGTGAGACAGCGGGTTCATCGACGCGTGCCAATGATTTTTCGCTGCGACGGCTGCCAGTTGGCGCTGCGTCAGCCCGTATTTCATCATGTGGTAGCGGGCGCCAGCGGCGTACGCATCCATGAAGATGCTGCGCTCGCCCGTGTCGGTCATTGCTTCCGGGGGCAAAGGCATATCGGCCACCAGTGCAATGCTCTGCCTGAGCTGTTCTTCGCCAAGCTCGCGGTCCATCGCCCCCTTGAAGGCTTCGAACATCAGCTCGCGCTTTTCGGGGTAATTCATCTTCTCGGTGCCGACGACCAAGGCCACGTCGGCCATGCCGGCGCGCACGTAGGCGACCGCCTGGTTCAGGCCGGTGGTCGAGCTGACGCAGGCGTTGTCGGTATTGATGATCGGCAATCCCTCGAATCCGTAGGCGCGCAGCGCGCATTGGCCGCGGATTCCGTACTGGCCCTCCATCACACCCTGGCGGGTGTTGGAGAACCAGGCAACATCGATCGCCTCCTTGGTGCAGCCGGCGTCGGCGAGCGCCGCGTCGATGGCAATCTTCGACAACTGCTTGACCGACTTGTCAAGATGACGGCCCAGCGACGTCATGCCGACGCCGACGATGTATGCAGAATTCATGTTGTGTACCTCGTGAGAAAAATGGAGCGTCTCTGACTTCAACGGCCTCGGTCTTGCCTAGCACACCCTTTCGGACCGATGCGGTGCGCGCAGGACATGCAACGCGCATCCGAACAGCGCCTACCCCGTCGGACTATGCTTGGCTACGACGAACCCAAACCGGTGTTGTCGAACACGTCTCGCAACGTATCGTCAGGATCCAGCGGTTAGATGCCCAGGCGCTTGGTCAAAAGATACCGCCAGACGGAGCGGCGCCATAGACAGGCACGGCGAACGTGCGATTACCAGGGGTTAGCGCAAGGGGCTTGCTGCCGCAGGCGCCGGCTCGGGGCGGCGATGGGCATGGGTTGCCGCCTCTTCGCGACAGCGCTCCGCCAGTTCGCCAGCCAAGGCGTTTTGCGGGAAGTCGGCGCGGTGAACCAGCGCGACCGGTACTTCGGGAAGTGGTGGGCCATCGTAGAGGATGCGCGCGCCAGCGACGCGATCGCCCTCAAGCTTGGTTGCAAGCGACAGTCCGACCAGATCCGTGCTGGCGATCAGGTCCCAATACAGGGCCGACGAATCGCACTGGATTGGCCGGCTGAACGCTGGCAGTTGATTGCTGACGGCGAGACGCTCGACCATGCCATCGAGTACGCCGCCACGGCGCGGCGTAATCCAGTGACAAGCGGCCAGTTCACGCAGGCTTTGCGCGGGAGCGCAGGGATGGTTGGCGCGGCCGACGACCACCACGCGGGTGTGAAACAGCGGCCGTGCGCGCAAATCGATGAGTGAATTGCGCTGGGCCACCGGAATGATCGCAAAGTCGACAACGCCTTGGCGCACATCGGCAATGATCTTGGCCTGCACGCCCTCGAAAATCTGCACGTGCAAGCTCGGTTCGCAAAGGTGCACTGAGGCGACGGCGCGTGCGACAAATTCAAGTGGCGCGGCCATCGACACGCCAATCGATACGGACCGTACAGCGCCCCCCGCAACAGCTCCAGGTCTTCCGCGGTGCGCCGGATTTCCGACTCGATGGCGCGAGCACGCTCAACCACGCGTTGGCCTGCACTGGTCAATGTGACGCCGTGGCTGCTGCGCACCAACAGCGCCAGCGCTGTTTGCTCCTCAAGCTGGCGCAAACTCTTTGTGAGCGATGGCTGGGTTAAGCCGAGCTTGCGGGCTGCTGCACGCAAGCTCCCTGTCTCTACGACCGCGAGCAGATCGCGCAAGTGATGCAGTCGGATGGAAGACCAGGGATCGGCGTTATTCATGGGAAGAACGGTAAGCGGCCCGGTATCAAGCGTTGCTGCATATCGGTCGACAATGGGCGCGGGCCATGGTGCGGTTTGCTCATTCCGTCTGCTTCATCCACCCAAAAGCCACCGCGCACCACGCCCTGGCCAGCTGGCGGCTCGGCGCTGCCGCCGCAGGAAGCCAGGCGGTACTTCGGAATGCGGGTTGGCTTGGGGCATTGTGCATTGTAGGAAGAAATAATCCTGCCAAATTTCCTTCAGAGCGGCGCTATGGTGAACAGACACGTGGGCTTGCGACCTATGGCGCAAGCCCGTGTCAGGTGCGCGGATCAAATATCATTTTGATAGCTGTAAACGCTTTCTGAATAAGCGCTAGAGCCTATTTTTCGCATATTTTCTCCCCGCTTGTCGCCCATGGCGAATGGTGCACCACACCCAGGAACGCAATCGGGTGGTGTCGCTGTTGCCATCCATCGATCGATACCACCTTTCATTGCCGATCTCTGCGGCGTCAAGCGGCTGCAACGGGGCAAGGAGCAAACCCGATTCGGTTGCGTCCATCCTCTTTGGCCTTGTACATCGCTGCATCCGCAGCATCGACCACGTCGCCCCGACTCTTTTCATGCCCATCAAAGAGCGCCACGCCAATGCTGGCGGTGCATCGGTGCTCGATGGCGGTTGCTTGCGGGTCCACTGTAGCGGCCTGGAGCAGATAAGGCTCTGCCAAATGGACACGGATTTTTTCTGCGACCGCTGCCGTTTGAGCGGCAGCCTCGTCAGCCTGCGTGCCCAATTCAGACAGCAGGACAACAAACTCATCGCCTCCAAAACGAGCGACGGTGTCGGCTTCGCGCACGCAGGCTCTCAGCCGCTTGGCTACATCCACCAGCAGCAGGTCGCCGACTGCGTGGCCATGCGTGTCGTTGAGGGTTTTGAAGTTGTCGAGGTCCAGAAACACCAGTGCGCCACGGCGGTGGCTGCGTTTGCTGGCCGACATGGCCTGATCGAGGTGCTCCACCAGCAGGCGGCGGTTGGCCAGGTGGGTCAGTGGGTCGTAGAACGCCAGTTGACGGACCTGCTCTTCCAATGCCTTGCGCTCGGTAATTTCGCGGGTAATGCCGTGGTAGCCGATGATTTTTCCCTGCGCATCCAGGTCGAGCTTGGAAGTGACCTCTCCCCAGATCAAGCGACCATCTTTGCAGCGATGCTCGACCTCGAAAGTCAGAAATTCATCTTTCTCAGACGGGTCCCCCGTGAGCGCCTTGTGCTTGAGCAGGCCCTTGACGAGCGCGATACCTTCGTCTGTAAACATGTCAAAAACATGGCGCCCCACCACCTCGTCCGCCCGAAACCCTCGCAGGCGTTCATCTGCCGGGCTGATGTAAATGATGTTCAGCCGAGGGTCGGCCCGCCAGAGGACATCGCGCGCATCTTCCATCAACAGCCGGTAGTGGGCTTGACTCTCTTGCAGCGCCTCGGTGCGCTCGTCCACCAGCGCCTGCAGCGTGCTGTTTTCCTCCTGCAGGCTCTGGAGGGGATAGATCTCGTCGGCCTGCGCGCTGTGGTAGGGCACGGAGATGCCGCTGTGCACGATCATCCATTCGCCAGCTTCCAGGCGAAAAACCAGCACCAGCCGCGCCACCTCCCTGGACAGCAAATGCCCGCCGCTGGGCAGGTGGATGTGGAAAAACGCGGTAGCCATGACCACGTCGTCGCACAGTTCCTGCAGCGACAGATCCAGCATCTCGATCCGGATCCGGCCAGGCACCTGTGAAAAATCGCGCCGCGTGATCTTGATCCACTCGTCACGGCTCTGTATCAGCGCAGCTCCGCTGCCCGCGTAGCCACTGAAGTTGTGGCTAAAACGCTCGGTCAGGCGCTCATCCCGTGCAGCATACATTTCGATGTATTCATCAAACAGTTCACGAATTTTGCGCTGACGGTCCTGTTGCATGGTGCGGAAGATCTGGGTGGCATGGAGGCAGGCCTTCAGCCATTGTCTCTGACTTGCGCAAAAAAGATGCAATTTGTTACGTTAACTCCTTTTCTGTCTTCTGTGCTGAGCGAGCGCTGATCGATCGCAGGGTGCTCTATCCGGCCACCGCTCGCCCGCGCCCGAAGCACGTGAATTCCTGCCGAAAAGCGCTGCAGCGTGGGCGTGCTGTCGCCGGAGGGGCCATGAACTCAATCAACTGAAAGCGCCCGCGCTCGGCGAAGGCGGCGTCCAGCGCCGTCGTCAGCTCTTGGCGCGCGTGGTGACGCGGTGGCCGCGCCCGCCCGGCACCACCCACGGCGATGCGGTTGAACGCCGTTTTTTTCACCCGGCGCCTGACTCTGCAAAGGGCCGGCAATGCGGCGCCGCCTTTTCCGGCCCTGCGCCGCACGCCGAGCTGGCAAGGGCGACCGCTTCCATTGCGCTAGCATGCCGCCTTGGTCGTTTCGGCCAGGCAGCGCCTGTCTTTGTGTAGGCACCATCCAGGAAAAGACATGCAAGACGCTCACGGCGCCGATGTGCGACTGCATCAGCTCAAGCTGTATGTAGACAACCATCTGCACGACCGCTATCTGGCCCCGCCCTGGACAGTGGTGGTCGCGGTCTTGCTGACCGCCTGGGTGCCCGTCTGGCAGGCGGCTCTGTGGGCGGGACTGGAGCTGCTGGCCATCGCGGTGTACATCGCCGTGTATTTCAGGTTTCGCCAAGCCTCGCCAGAGGCACAGAGCAACGGGCACTGGACGCGGCGGATCGCACTGGCCCACGGCGTGCACATGGCGATGTGGTCGTCCATCGTGGTGTGGGCCTATGTGCCTGGCAATGCAAGCAGCCTGATGTTTGCCATGCTGGTGCACGTGGGGCTCATCTCGCTCACGGTGGTGATGAGCAACCCGCACCGCCAACTGCTTTTCTCCGACCTGCTGGCGCCCACCGTGGCCTTGGTCGGACCGCCCCTGCACGACGGCACGCTGTTCAGTCTCGGCTTGACGGCGCTGGGGGTGTTTTACATCGCGTTGATGCTGATGGTGGGCCTGAAGATTCACGCCAGCACCACCGAAACCCTGGTGCTGCGTCAGCGCAACGACGCACTGATTCGCGAACTGGAGCAGCAGGTGCGACGCGATGGCCTGACAGGCTTGAGCAACCGCGCCCATTTCATCGCCACCGGGCGCTTTGAGCTCGAACGTGCCGCGCGCTACCGGCACCCGCTGGCGCTGCTGATGCTCGATATCGACCATTTCAAGCGCATCAACGACAGCTACGGTCACCTCGCCGGCGATGAAGTGCTCAAAGCCGTGTCCCGCGTGTTCGAGGACGTCGTGCGCGCCAACGACTGCCTGGCCCGCCTGGGCGGTGAGGAGTTCGCGGTGCTGATGCCCGAAACGGCGCTCGACCCGGCCAGTGCGGCGGCAGAGCGGCTTCGGGTCGCGGTATCCCGACTGCGCTGCGAATTGCAGGAGAGTGTGGTCACCCCGACGATGAGCGTCGGCGTGGCCATCGCAGACGAAGGCGGCGAAAGCCTGTCGTCGCTGATGCGCCGGGGCGACCTGGCGATGTACGAGGCCAAGGCACAAGGCCGCAATTGCGTGGTGGTGGCGCCTGCTCCGGCAGCTCGGTTGGTAGCCTGAGCTGCAGGGCCATGGCTTGTCAGCTCGCAGGCAGGTTCACCCCGCCACCGCCGCCCGCGCCCGCAGCGCGTGAATGCCTGCCGAAAAGCGCTGCAGCGTGGGCGTGCTGTCGCCCGGCGGCACCATGAACTCGATGAGCTGGAAGCGCCCGCGCTCGGCGAAGGCGGCGTCCAGCGCGGCCTTGAATTCCATGCGCGTGGTCACGCGGTGGCCACGCCCGCCCAGTACGTTGGCCAGGTCGGCAAAACGCCAGTCGCCCAGCGCAGCGCACTGCGATTGGGTCTGGAAGGCGCGAATCATTTCCCAGCTCTGGTTGTTGAGGACGATGACGATGGGGTCGAGCCCCAGTCGCGGGCAGTTGCCGATCTCCCAACCGGTCATTTGAAAAGCGCCGTCGCCCACCAGAATCAGGCTGCGCTCGCCGGTCGCCACCTGCACGCCGATGCCTGCGGGCACGCCGAAACCCATGGTGGCGTAGTAACCGGGCGCCACCAGCAACGTGGGCAACAGCTCCATGGCAGCAAACAGGCAGTCCCCCATGTCCGAGACGATGGGCATGGGCCCATGCGCCAGGATGCGGTCGTTCAGTGCCCGGCTCAAATCGCCCGCGCACAGGGGCGTGTCGTCTGCCACCAGGCCGGTGGGCGGGGCGGGCTGAGGCGGCAGCGTCGACGCAGCATAGGGCGCAGCAGCCGGTACGCGTTCGAGCAATGCTGCCACCAGCGCGGCCAGCGGAATATTCTGGTAGATGTGGTGGCCCACGCGCACCTCGCGGTGGGCGGCAATGAGCGTACGCCGAAAGTCCATGCGCTCAGCGCTGACGCCAAAATTCACGTCCGACAAGATGGCGCCGAGCAGGATAGGCAGATCCGATTCGTCGAGCAGTGCGGTGGTCTGCGCGTCGCCCGCCACGCCAAGGTAGGTGCCATGCAGCTGCACACCGCGGCGCAGTTCGTCGCCCGCCAGCAAGCCACGCCCCATGAAGGTCGTGAGAACCGGCAGTTGCAGGCGGCGCGCGAGTTCGGCCACCTGCGCCTCGATGCCAAAACGGCGCACTTCGACGTCCAGCACCAGAACGGGTTGCCGGGCCGCCTGGATGCGCGCAAGCCATTCGGCGGCGCACTCGTCCACGGCGTCTTGACTGAACGGACTGCCGTCGAGCACGGGCACTTCGGCCATGGGCGCGAGCGTCATGTCACGCGGCACTTCAATCAACACGGGTTGCGAGAACTCGCGGCAACTGCGCAGCACGCGGGCAATGTCTGCTGGCGCCGTGGCGGGGTCGGACAGGCGCACCTGATCGCAGGTGATCTCCTGAAAGATGCGCCACTGCGAATCCACATGCCGCACCTGGTGGTGCAAGAGCAGTCCGGCGTGCGACTCGACTGCACCGGGGCAGCCCGCAACGACCACCAGCGGCGAGCGTTCGGCGTAGGCGCTGGCCACGGCATTGACCATGTTGAGCGCCCCCGCGCCGTAGGTCACCGCAGCCACGCCGATACCCCCGTGCATGCGCGCGGCAGCATCAGCGGCAAAGCCCAGACCGGGCTCGTGGCTCAGGGTAATGAGCGGCAGAATCTTGCTCTCTTCCATCTGCTGGAACAGCGGCAGGATGAAGTCGCCAGGAATGCCGAAAATTTCCTGCGCGCCATGGTTCTTGAGCGCGCGCAGCAGCGAAAGACCCAGCGTCATGCGGTTTCCAGCGCGGCCACCTTGGGCTCTGCAGACGGCTTGGCAACCGCCTTTTGCACCACAGGTTCGAAGCGCGCAGTGAAGAAGCGCAGGAATTTGGGCTCGTACACCATCTGCATGCCTTGGAGTTGACTGCGATGCTGGTACAGGTCCTTGCAGGCCTGCGCCACAACGTCGAGGTGGGCATAGGTGTAGACCCGGCGTGGAATGGTCAGGCGCACCAACTCCAGCTTGGGCCGGTAGTGCTCCCCTGTTTCCTTGTTGCGGCCGGCCGAGACGATGCCGCGCTCCATGCTGCGCACGCCGCTTTCCAGGTACAGATGGGCGGCGAGCGTTTGCGCCGGAAACTGCTCTTGCGGAATGTGTTCAAGAAACTTGCGCGCATCGAGAAACACGGCATGACCTCCCACGGGCAGCACGATGGGAATGCCGGCCGCCACGAGCTGGTCGGCCAGGTAGCGGCACTGGCTGATGCGGTGGTGGATGTAGTGGTAGTCGACCGATTCCTCAATGCCGCGCGCCATGGCTTCCATGTCACGCCCGGCCAGGCCGCCGTAGCTGGGCATGCCCTCGAACAGCACCACCAATTCGCAGGCGCGCTGGTAGAGATCGTCGTCGTTCATGCACAGAAAGCCGCCGATGTTGACCAGACAGTCCTTTTTGCCGCTCATGGTGCAGCCGTCGGAGTAACCCATCATTTCCTTGAGAATTTCGCGGATGGTTTTGTGCGCGTAGGCAGCCTCGCGCTCCTTGATGAAGTAGGCGTTTTCCACGCAGCGCGTGGCGTCAAACATCACCTGGATGCCGTGCTGCGAGCAGAGTTTTTTGACCTCGCGCAGGTTCTCCATGCTCACCGGCTGGCCACCGGCCAGGTTCACCGTGACGGCCACGCAGACGTAGGGGATGCGGTCTGCGCCCACCTCATCGATCAGTTTTTGCAGTTTGTTGATATCGACGTTGCCCTTGAAAGGCAGGTTGATCTGCGAGTCGTGCGCCTCGTCGATGATGATGTCCACAAACTGCGCGCCGTTCAATTCCTGGTGCGCGCGCGTGGTGGTGAAGTACATGTTGCCCGGCACGTAGTCGCCGGGCTTGATGCACAGACGCGAGAGCAGGTTTTCGGCGCCGCGCCCCTGGTGCGTGGGGATGATGTGCTTGAAGCCGTAATACTCGCGAACCACTTCCTGCAGGTGGATGAAGTTGCGACTGCCTGCGTAAGCCTCGTCACCCAGCATCATGCCGGCCCATTGGTTGTCGCTCATGGCGGTGGTGCCGCTGTCGGTCAGCAGGTCGATGTAGCACTGCGCCGAGTTCAGCAAGAAGGTGTTGTACCCCGCCTCCTTGAGGTACTGCGCGCGCTCTTCGCGCGTGGTCATGGCGATGGGTTCGACCACCTTGATCTTGAATGGCTCGGCGGGGTAGTTCGTGTTCATGGATGAGTCTCCTGACAAGGGGCGTGGATGAAACCGAGCGCGGAACAACTCCCCGGAAGAAATTGATACATATCAATGATCATCCGTAATACTGGATAACAGCGCTTCAGGTTGAGCACTGTATTTCTGAATTGGTGAAGATTGCTTTCGATGTTTTACTGTTTGCGCAATTTTCCTGCGTTTGTAAAACCAACTTGATGAATCGCTTGGCTCTGGCTGTGCGGGTCTGATCTGACCGCATCGGTACCCGTTGGCCTTTCCAGATTCGCAGACGCAGCATTTGCTATAAAAAATGAAGCTATAGACGTCCGGTGGATAAACGCTAGCTGGCATTTTGTTCAAGATGCTTGCTGCTGACGCGGCGGTCGCACGGTGGACCGCAGCGCGAGGCTTGCGCGCGGCAGCAGTGCCCGGAAGTACGCTCTGCCCAATCTGCAGCCAATGGCCGCAAGGTCCGCAGCAGTTGCCAAATGCCGCGAAGCCATGGATCTGCCGCCCCAGCAGAAGCGGGGTGGTCCGCTCGGACGCGCTCTGGCTGTCTCGGGGGCGCGGTGTTGCGCTACACCGTCAGCCTCGCGTCGGCGGGTTTCGTGAGATGGGACCCTGGCCGCAGTCTCGCGCACGTCGGCGGCCAACGCCTGGCCGTGCGGGCGAAGAAGGCGCCCAGCCTGCCAGGGATGCCGAAGCAGTTCGCCAGGCGCTGGCAGCGGCCCGATGGCGCAGTTTGCTAGCCGCCCAGCAGCTCCTTCTTCACACTTTCCTGGGCGGGACTCTCGCCCAGCCAAATGCGCAGCACGGCGTTGTAAAAGTCGATGCCAGGCAGGGTTTCACCGATTTTCTTGCCATTGAGCGTGCTGACGGTACCGGTTCCGGGTATCCAGTCGAGGGTGATGATGTCGCCTTTGACGACCTTGTCGAGGCTGGCAAACATCTCTCCGAATTTCACGGTCTGGTTGACGACTTTGGCTTTTTCTTCCTTGGTGGAGTTCTTGTTCATCGAGGTGATGAACAGCTGCCCGAACTCCTCGCTGTTTATTTCACGCTGAATGGTCAGTGAAACGCGCCTGGGGCCCGCCTCGGCCTGGACCTCGGCCGGAGTCGTTTTTTTCTCGGGCAAGTACAAGCCGATGGCGTAAAACTTCACAAAGACGATGGCCCGCATGCCGGCGCCGTTGAGCTTGAGCTCCTTGCCGCCGACGGTGGCGGTGTCGTCTACCTTGACGCCGGAAACGTCCCGGGCCTGGGCCGGCACGGCGAAGGCCAGTGCCAGCAAAGCCAGAGGGGCCCATTTTTTGAATTGCTCGCCGATACGCATTGATGGTCTCCAAAGGGGGTCTAGGTGGGAATGTGCCTTGGGTGCAGATGCTACGCCTGCGCCCGCTGGTGGCCGATGGAGAGTGCACCGGGCACAGTAGGCAAGGCCGGCATAGTCGCTGCGTTCCCCAACTTGAACACGCTGATCGCTTGCGACAGATGGTCGGCCTCGTTGTGCATGGCTTGCGCGGCACTGGCTGCCTCTTCCACCATGGCCGCGTTCTGCTGGGTCACCTCGTCCATGCGTTCGATGGACTGGTTGACGCGCGCGATCCCCACCCCTTGCTCCCGGTTGGCCAAGGCGATCTCCGCCATGATGGTGGTCACGCGTTTGACGCTGTCCACCACTTCGGTCATCGTGGTGCCGGCCTGGTTGACCAGGCGACTGCCGGCTTCGACGCTGGCGACGGAGTCGTCGATCAGGGCCTTGATTTCCTTGGCAGCCGTGGCCGAGCGCTGCGCCAGGCTGCGTACCTCGGAAGCCACCACGGCAAAACCCCGTCCTTGCTCGCCCGCGCGGGCGGCTTCGACAGCGGCATTGAGCGCGAGAATATTGGTCTGGAAGGCGATGCCGTCGATGACGCCAATGATGTCGGCGATCTTCTTGGAAGATGCGTGGATCGAGCCCATGGTCTCGACCACCTGAGAAACCACAGCGCCGCCCCGAACAGCGACGCTGGACGCCGAAGCCGCCAATGCGTTGGCTTCTTGCGTGCTTTCGGCATTTTGCTGGGCAATGGCGGTCAGGTCGTGCATGGAGGCGTTGGTGTCCTGCAGCGCCTGGCCTTGCTCCACCGTGCGGTCGTTGAGCTGGTGGTTGCCGGCGGCAATTTCCTGCGCGGTCGACGCAATGACATGGGTGCTGGAGCGCACGTCGCCCACCAACTGGCGCAGGCTGTCGTTCATGTCCTTGAGCCCGCTCATCATCTGCCCCACTTCATCCTGGCTGCGCGCCACGATGCTGCTGGTCAGGTCACCTGCAGCCACCCGCTGAATCACCCGCATGGCGTCGCGCAGGGGCCCCACGATGCTGCGCGTGACCAGAAAACCCACTACAGCGCATGCCACTGCGGCGGCCACCGCCAGCGCCAGGATGAGCAGCTTGGTCTGTTTGGCGATTTGCGAAGAATTGTCTCCGGCGCTCTCCATCTGTCCGTTCTGATGGGCGACGAAGGCGTCCAGCGCGGCAAAGTACTTCTTTTGCAGCGGGCGCATGGAGAACAGGTACTTCAGCTGGGCTTCGTCTTTGAGGTCTTTGCTGACCAACGCCACAAAGGACTGCTGCAAGGGAAGAAATTTGTTCCGAATTTCGGTTATTGCCGTGAGCAGTTCGCGCCCTTTTTCGTCGGTGATGATTTTGTCGAGCGTAGCGATGGATTCGCTGTTGGCAATGCTGAATTTTTCGATCGCCTCAAGCTCCGCCTTGATCTGCCCTGGGTCCGACATGATCAGGATGCCCAGCATGCTGCGCGATATTTCGTTGATCTGCGCCTTGATGTTGTTGGCAACGGCGGTCTTGGGATAGCGGTCTTTGATGATCAGATCGAATTCGCCATTGAGGTCGCCGATGCGCACATACGCCAGACCTGCCAGCAATGCCATCAATGAAATCACGAGCGTAAAGCTCAGCGTCAGACGCTTTCCGAGGCTCATTCCCGAGACGGTCATCTTGTATTCCTGTACATCAATTTTCCGACACCCGCATCCCCGCTCAGCATGGTACTTCAGGACCTCGTACGATTTGAAACAATTTGAGGGTCCGCCGACCTGAACCCCATTTGAAGGTGTTTGGCGGGCACCCCGACTGGGAGAATGCGTGATGCTGCGCCAGATCCGGGAAGTGGTGGTGCGCTGCCAAAAGCCGTTGACAAATCTAATTGTCTGGTTTTATAGTTTTGACGATGACGGACTTTGCACACACGGCGCGCGCACTTTCGGCTCTCGGACACGAGGCGCGTTTGTCCATCTTTCATCTGCTCGTGAGGGCCGGCGATGAAGGCCTGAACGTGGGTGACATGGGCGCCCATCTGGGCATTCCACCCACTACGCTGGGCCATCACCTTTCGACGTTGGTTGGCGTCGATCTGGTTCAACAAGAGCGCCGTGGACGGGAAGTCATCAACCGTGTGAACTACCAGCAGATGAAAGACTTGGTCGATTTCTTGACGTCGGAGTGCTGTGCGGGTGTCAGCGCCCCGAAAAAGGACCTCGCCGCCCGTTCTGCCTGACGGCAAGTGATTGCCCATATTTTTTTGCCTTTCATATCTATTTAGCTAGAAAGTTAGTTATGAATACATCCAATATCGAAAAACGCCTTGAGCCGTCTTGGCTGACCAGCGGGGCGATTGCGGCCTGGCGGCGCGAGCGGGTGTGGCTGCTCAGCCTGACCATTCTGGCTGCGCTCTTTGTATGGATACCGGCGCAAGGCATGGCCACAGCCATCTTCACGCTCGGCAACGTGGCTGGCATTGCACCGTATCTGCTGCTGTCCATCGGTCTTGCCGCCTACGCAGGAGCCACCGGCGCAGACAGTCTGATCGCGCGAGCGTTCACGGGGTCCCCCGCCAAAATGATCGTTTTGGCGGCACTGGCAGGCAGCCTGTCACCGTTCTGTTCCTGCGGCGTGATCCCCCTCATCGCCGCCCTACTGACGATGGGTGTGCCTCTTTCAGCCGTCATGGCCTTTTGGCTGGCCTCGCCGATCATGGATCCTTCGATGTTCGTCCTCACTGCAGGCGTGTTGGGCACCGAGTTCGCCGTTGCCAAGACCCTCGCTGCAATTGGCATCGGCATGCTCGGCGGCGCAGTCACCTACGCAATGATGCGAGCGGGCAGGCTGTCCGACCCTCTGAGGCCCGGCATCGGCAATGGCGGGTGTGGCGGCGCCAAGGTGCGCGTCCCCAAGGAAGTGGTCTGGCGTTTCTGGACCGAAGGGCCGCGCCTGCAGAAGTTCGGGCGCGAAGCGCTCAAAACCACGCTGTTCCTGGTCAAGTGGCTGACCCTGGCATTCATTCTGGAGAGTCTGATGCTGGCGTACATGCCCGCAAGCTGGGTGGGCAGTGCAGTGGGCGGGACGGGCATGGGCTCGATCGCCATTGCCACGCTCGTCGGCATTCCGGCCTATTTGAATGGGTATGCCGCCATGCCGCTGGTCGCCGGGCTCATGAGCCAGGGAATGGACGGTGGCGCGGGGATGGCCTTTTTGGTTGGAGGCGGGGTGACGTCCTTGCCCGCTGCGGTTGCCGTCTTCGCATTGGTCAAGCGTCCCGTCTTTGCGCTGTACATGGGTTTGTCATTGAGCGGCGCCTTCTTGGCCGGCGTGCTCTTTCAGCTCTGGCTCCAGATCTGAAGCGGGCGAACAATGCAAAGGCTGCCGCCCTTGCGTCACGAAGGTCAGCCGACAATTTTCCCCAACAGCCGCCCATCACCCTCGCCGCAGCACAATGCCCGCAAACCGCGCCCCCAGCCGTTCCACCTGCCCGGCGGTCAGCGCCCAGGTGGCCACGCCCGGCGCGCGGCATTCCTGCAGCGCCCAGTGCGCCACGCCCGCATCGGCCAGCGTGTCGGCCAGGGCAAACAAATCATCCGTGCTGAACAGGCCCGCGTCCCAGGTGGTGCGGCATTCGTAGGCGACGCCGCTGGCGAGCAGGTGGCGCAGCGATTCGAAGGCTTTGGCACCGCTGCCGGGGGTGCGCGTGATGGCGTCGTAGGCGTGCAGCGGGCCTTTGATGTCCAGGCCCACCCAGTCGAGCAGCGGCAGCAGCGCGTGCAGGCGCTCGGGGTACATGCCGCCGGTGTGCAGCGCGGTTTGAAAGCCCAGGGCGCGCACCTCGGCCAGCGCGGCGGGCAAGCCGGCTTGCAGCGTGGGTTCGCCACCGGAGAAGACAACGCCGTCAAGCAGGCCCTGGCGGCTGTTGAGAAACGCCAGCACCTCGGGCCAGGGCACGGCAGCGGGGGTGGTAGCGTCCAGCAGTTCGGGGTTGTGGCAGTAGCCGCAGCGCCAGGGGCAACCCTGGCCATAGAGCACGGCAGCCAGGCGGCCGGGGAAGTCGATGCTGGTGAGCGGCGTCATGCCGCCCACGCGCAAGCGGGAGGCTGGGATGGGACTTGCGTTCATGGTGGGAGTGGGATCCATAGGCCAGTGCGCTGAGCTCGCCCGACCCGTAACAAAAGGGCGCGACCCAAGCGCGGGGCACCGCGCAAGAGCCGCCCAGCGACCGGATGGGAGATGGCAGCAAGCTCCCCGAGTGATGGGGGCCGCCTGCACAAAGCAGGCCTACGCAGCGTGTTGCCAGTGCACCCATGGAGCGGGCTTTGCCCGGCCACCGGGTGCGTCCCCTCCCGCAGGAGAGGGGGAAGGCGCGCAGCGCCGCAGGGGTGCTATTCGGTTTCTCAATCAATCGAGTACGCGAAGGCGAAGCGCAGACAGTACAGGCGTACGACAAGCGAAGCCGACAAAGTAATCGTTTGATTTAGAAATGGAATTACTTCTCCTCGAAGAATTGGCGCTCCTGGTGCTCTCCCTGCTTACCGATGTTGAAACTGGCGACCGGACGGTGGTAGCCCATCACGCGGGTCCAGACTTCGCAGGGCTGGCGCTCGGCGTCGGTCAGTTGCACGTCGGACAGGGCCTGGTGTTCGGTGGTGGAAAAATGGCTCATGGATGTTCTCCTTCAGGGTGAAAAGGGGGCATGCCGCAGCCTGTGCTACGCCGCCCGGGGGCAACGGAGGGGCAAGGCTCCACCGTTGATTTACTACTTGATTAATAGCTGCTTGCGCTTTATGGATAAGCGCTAGAGGCCAATTTGACTCATATTTTTTGCGGTGATGCGTGTCACGCCGCCAGTGCGGCCCGCTTGGTCTGCAGGCGCTCTTCGTCGCAGGTGGGGCAGAACTTGTGCTCACCCGCCAGATAACCGTGCGTGGGGCAGATGGAGAACGTGGGCGTGACCGTGATGTAGGGCAAGCGAAAGCGCGTGAGCGAGCGTTTGACGAGGTCGCGGCAGGCGGCGCCGCTCGACAGCCGCTCGCCCATGTACAGGTGCAGCACGGTGCCGCCGGTGTATTTGCTCTGCAGCACCTCCTGGCGCGCCAGGGCCTCGAAGGGGTCGTCCGTCCAGCCCACGGGCAGTTGCGAGGAGTTGGTGTAGTACGGCTTGTCCGCCGTGCCCGCCTGCACGATGGCGGGCCAGCGCTTTTTATCCTCTTTGGCAAAGCGGTAGGTGGTGCCTTCGGCGGGGGTGGCCTCCAGGTTGTAGAGGTGGCCGGTTTCTTCCTGGAACTGCGTCATGCGCTCGCGCACATGGTCGAGCAGGCGCACGGCAAACTGGTGGCCGCGCTCGCTGGTGATGTCGTGCGCGTCGCCGGTGAAGTTGCGCACCATCTCGTTGATGCCGTTCACGCCCAACGTGCTGAAGTGGTTGCGCAGCGTGCCCAGGTAGCGCTTGGTGTACGGAAACAGGCCCTGGTCCATGAGCCGCTGAATGAGCTTGCGCTTGGTCTCCAGGCTCTGCTTGCCCAATTCGAGCAGGCGGTCGAGCGCGGCCAGCAGTGCGGGCTCGTTGCCTGCATGCAGATAGCCCAGCCGCGCGCAGTTGATGGTGACCACGCCCAGGCTGCCGGTCTGCTCGGCGCTGCCAAACAGGCCGTTGCCGCGCTTCAAAAGCTCGCGCAAGTCGAGCTGCAGGCGGCAGCACATCGAGCGCACCATGTTGGGCTCCAGCTCGGAGTTGATGAAGTTCTGGAAGTACGGCAGGCCGTACTTGGCCGTCATTTCAAACAGCAACTGTGCGTTCTCGCTCTCCCACGGAAAATCCTTGGTGATGTTGTAGGTGGGAATCGGAAAGGTGAACACGCGGCCCTTGGCGTCGCCCGTGGTCATGACGTCGATGTAGGCGCGGTTGATGAGGTCCATCTCGGCCTGCAGCTCGCCGTAGCAAAACGGCATTTCCTTGCCCGCAATCACCGGCACCTGCTCGCGCAGGTCGTCGGGGCAGATCCAGTCGAAGGTGAGGTTGGTGAACGGCGTCTGCGTGCCCCAGCGCGACGGCACGTTGAGGTTGTAGACCAGCTCCTGAATGCACTGGCGCACGCTGGCGTAATCCATGGCATCCACCCGCACATAGGGCGCCATGTAGGTGTCGAACGATGAGAACGCCTGCGCACCGGCCCATTCATTTTGCAGCGTGCCCAGAAAATTCACGATCTGCCCCACGGCGGAACTCATGTGCTTGGGTGGCCCCGCCTCGACCTTGCCGGGCACGCCGTTCAGGCCTTCGTTCAAAAGCGTGCGCAGCGACCAGCCCGCGCAATAGCCGCTGAGCATGTCGAGGTCGTGGATGTGGATGTCGCCACTGCGGTGCGCCTCGCCAATCTCGGGCGTGTAGACATGCGAGAGCCAGTAGTTGGCCGTGACCTTGCCCGCCACGTTCAGGATCAGGCCGCCGAGCGAGTAGCCCTGGTTGGCGTTGGCGTTCACGCGCCAGTCGGCGCGGGTGAGGTACTCGTTGATGGAGCTTTCCACGTTCACCAGCGTCTGGTGGTCGGCACGCAGGGTGGCGTGGCGGTCTCGGTAGGCGATGTAGGCGCGCGCCGTGGCCAGGTGGTTGGCGGCGATCAGGGTCTGCTCGACCACGTCCTGGATCTGCTCGATGCCTGGCGCCTCGCCATGGAAGCGGTGGATCAGCACCTTGCCCACCTGTGCAGCCAACAGGGCGGCTTCGTCGACCGCAAATTCGCCGGTGGCGGCACCTGCGCGCTCGATGGCCGAGCGGATCTTGCGGGCGTCAAAAGGGGCGCGCTCTGCGCTGCGCTTGATGACCTCGCGGGGCAAGGTGGCGACTGTGGCTTCCATGGGTATCTCCGTTGCGATATCGTTCAAAACACTACCTATAGCTGTGTATTTGATTTCAAACACTATAGATAGTTATTGATTCAACACAAAATGGAACGGCGCAACACAGCATTCAGCTCTTGCCCCGAAGGAGTTGCGCAACTCCTGTTCCAGATCAACCCGAGCGCTCGGTTCGTGTGTAGCTTGGCGACGAGAACGAATTTGCGTGCATTCAAGCGCACCGCATCGTTCCAAGGTGGCTTCGCCCTCCCGGTCTTTCCTTTATGCAAGGAAGCGCGCTCATGAACATCGATAAATTCAAAGACCAGCATGTGCAAATCCTGCAAAAGCTGTCCATCCTGCGCGAGCTGACCCACGGGGGCGTCATTCAGAACGCCACGCAGATTGCGCGAAGCATCATGGACATGAGCAGCACCATCAAACTGCATCTCGCGGCCGAAGATATGGCGCTGTACCCGGCGCTGCAGCGCAGCGGCAATGCCGAATTAACGGCGATGTCCAACCAGTTGCAGAAAGACATGGGCGCCATCGCAGCGGCCTATGAGGCCTTTGCCAGGCAATGGAGCCAAGCAGAGCATTTGCGAAACGACGAGGCAGGGTTCCGCCGTGATGCCAACGAGGTATTGCGCACCTTGCACCAACGCGTGCAAAGGGAAAACACAGATTTCTATCCCCGCATAGAAGCTCTGTGATCGTCGGCTGCGGGCGCTGCGCAGCCAATCCCTGATGGCCAGTCCGCGTTTTGGCCATTCGCCGCACACAAGTGCTCTTGCCATCCTGCACTGGCGCGTCAGCGGCCCCCTCTCAGGGCGGACCCAGCCGCTGCACCAAGACCTGCTCCTGTGTACAGGCAAGCCAACAGCGCGCCTGGGGCACCAATTTTACTATTGATTTGATAGCTTTTAACGCATGCAATATAAGCGATGGATGCGTTCTGCATCTAAACCACAACCCCCAACTTCCGCACGCCTACTGAGGAACTCCACAGTTGTTGCTTTGCCCTGTGGGGGGTAGCCTTGCGCTCCGCGCCCGGCAATGTCGTCTGGGCGACATATTCCTATAAAGAGACAAGCATGCAAGTCATTTCTGTGCGCAGCCTGGCGGCGCGGCTCTCCCTGGGTTTTGGTGTCATTCTGGTATTGCTGCTCGGCATGGCGGTGCTCTCCTTGCTGCGCATGCAGGCCTTGTCGGCCACGCTGGAGGAAATCACCGTGCACAACGCAGCGCGTTCGCAGACGCTCAACGTGATGGCGCGCAGCGTCTCGGGCTATGTGCAGGCGCTGGGCGACCTGGCCAGCACCGATCTCGAAGGCGGTCCGGCCGTGCTGGCACGGGTGCGCACCACGCTGGCGCAGTACGACGAGGCGCAGGCGCGGCTGGAAACCTTGCTTGCAGGCAACGCGCAGGCGTTGGCCTTGCTGGAGCCGGTCAAGACCTCTGGCAGCGCCGCGCGCGAGCTTCTGGCTCTGGGTGAGAAGCTGACTGCCGGACGGGGCGACGCCGCCATGGCTTTCCAGATGCGCAACGAATACGGCAAGGACACTGCGGCCTGGAGCGCACGCCAGCAAGCCTGGGGCCAGGCCGTGAATGCGCTGAGCGACTGGCAGGACGCTGCCAATGCCACCAGTTCGGCGCTGGCCACAGCCGACGCCCGCACGGCGCGCGTGCTGATCATCGTCGGCGCGCTGCTGGCCTTTGCCTTCGGCAGCGCCCTGGCCTGGTGGCTGGTGCGCGACACCCGCGCCGCCGTGCGCGAGGCTGTCGAGGCCACTCGCCGCATGGCCCGCCACGACCTCTCGCAGCCCATCGACACGCACCGCCAGGACGAGATCGGAGGTCTGCTGGCGGCCCTGGAGACCATGCGCCAGAACCTGCTGGAACTGGCCACCGGAGTGCGCCAGGCGTCGGACGACATCAACAACGCCAGCGGTGAAATTGCCCAGGGCAGCCAGGACCTGAGCGACCGCACCGAAGAAGCCGCCAGCACGCTGGAAACCGCGCTGGCGTCGATTGCCCAGCTCACCACGTCGGTGCAGGAGACCACCGCCACAGCGCAGGAAACGCAAGCAATATCGACACAAACCAGCAGCGTGGCAGCACGCAGCGGCAGCGAAATGGGGCAGGTCGTCTCGACCATGCGCGAGATTGATGTGGCCTCGCACAAGATTTCCGACATCATTTCCATCATCGACGGCATCGCCTTCCAGACCAACATCCTGGCGCTCAACGCCGCCGTCGAAGCTGCCCGTGCGGGCGAACAAGGCCGGGGCTTTGCGGTGGTGGCGAGCGAGGTGCGCGCCCTGGCCGGCCGCAGCGCCGCCGCTGCCAAGGACATCAGCAGCCTCATCCACACTTCGCTGGCCAAGGTGGCCTCGGGCACGCAGCAGGTGGGCCGCGCCGGTCAGACCACTGCCGAGGTGACCTCCTCCGTCGAAACCGTCTCAGGCCGGATTTCTGCCATTGCCCAGGAGGTCAACCAGCAAATGGGGCGCATCGGCGAGGTGAATCAGTTTGTTGGCCAGCTCGACCAGATGGCGCACCAAAACGCCGCCCTGGCCGAAGAATCGGCCGCCGCGGCCGCGTCGCTGCGCCAGCAGGCCAGCCAGTTGGGCTTGCTGGTGAGCAAGTTTGAACTGGGCCGGCCGCAAACGCCCCGTTCGGCCGCCCCGCGCAGGGCACTGCTGCCGAATGGCTGATGGGCTGATGGGCCCCCGCAGCGGTATTCGATGTGCTGCGCAATTGATAGCTTTATGCGCTTGATAGAAAAGCGCTAGAGCCTATTTTTCATTCAAACTTTTAGCCACACCAAGCTCGATGCACTGGTCCGCCACGACGCTTTAAGGATGTCCTTAACAATGCGGTTCATTGCACAGCAGGAGCACGGCACATGAAAACGACTCGCGACGAAGCCGCGATGCAAGCGGACTGGGTGCGCTGGCGCCATGACTTTCACCGCTTCCCGGAAATGGGGTTCCAGGAACAGCGCACCGCTGAGCGCGTGGCCCAGTTGCTTGCGGTGCTGGGGCTGGAGGTGCACCGGGGCATTGGGGGCACCGGCGTCGTCGCCAGCCTCAGCGTGGGCAACGGCCCTGGCGTGATCGGCCTGCGCTCCGACATGGATGCGCTGGCCCTGTCGGAAACCGCAGAAGACCGCCCCCACGCCTCGAACCATCCGGGCTGCATGCACGCCTGCGGCCACGATGGCCACATGGCGATGCTGCTGGGCGCGGCCCAGTTGCTCGCGGCGCGCCGGGATTTTGACGGCACGGTGCGCTTCATCTTCCAGCCCGCTGAAGAACACGGCCGGGGCGCCGCCGCCATGCTGGCGGACGGCCTGCTCGAGCGCTTCCCGATGGACGAGATCTACGGCGCACACAACATTCCCGGAATGCCCGCAGGCAACATCGCCACGCGCGTCGGCGGCCTGATGGCGAGCGAAGACAATTTTGTGATCCGCATCACCGGCCGGGGTGGTCACGCGGCGCGGCCCCATATGGCGATTGATCCACTGGTCATTGGCGCCGAAATCGTTCTGGCGCTGCAAACCATCGTCGCGCGCTCGGTCGATCCGGGCCACAGTGCCGTGCTCTCCTGCACCGAGTTCCTCACCGACGGCATTCGCAACGCGATTCCGACCGAAGTGGTCATCAAGGGCGACACGCGCAGCTATGCGCCCGAGGTTCAGGCGTTGCTGGAGGCCCGCATGCGCGCAGTCTGCGCAGGCATCTGCCAGGCCCATGGCGCCCGCTGCGAGGTCGAATACACACACGAATTCGCCCCCACCGTGAACTGGCCAGAGTGCGTTCCAGTGGCCGTGCGTGCCGCGCAGGCCGTGGTCGGGTCGGAACGGGTCGATGCCGATACCCCGCCGATGATGATTTCAGAGGATTTCGGGCGCTTTCTGCAGGCGATTCCCGGAGCCTTCGTGTTCATTGGCAATGGCGACCGCAGCGATCCTGGTGCCGTGCCTTTGCACAACGCCCGCTACGACTTCAACGACCAGATCCTTCCCGTGGGCGCACGCTATTTCGCTGAACTGGTGCGCACCCGGCTTCCCCGTCCCGCCGCCGTTGCTGCCTGATATGTTTTACGCCAACACCCATGCCACCCACCGGCCCTACAGCGCCGATCTGCGGCAGGTCCTCAGCCTGGCCGCCGGCCACGCCGCGCGGGAACGCCTGTCCACCTGGAGCCAGCTCTGCGCGCATTCCACGCCGGCCTGGTCCCTGCCTGGCTTGGCGGCTGCACTGGGCATCGCCAGTCTGAACGTGAAGGACGAGTCCAAGCGCTCCAGCCTGGGCAGCTTCAAGGCGCTCGGTGCACCGAATGCCCTGATCAACCTGGTGCTTCGGCGTTGGCACAGCAAGGGCTGGAGCGCGCGCGATCTGTTTGCCGGACGGCATGCCGATGCCCTCAGAGATTTCACGGTGATCAGCGCGACCGACGGCAACCATGGGCGCGCACTGGCGGCAGCGGCGCAAAGCCTTGGCTGCCGCTGCGTGATCGTGCTGCATGCCAGGGTCAGTGCAGAGCGCGAGCAGTCGATAGCGGCCTTCGGCGCCGAGATTGTGCGCATCCCAGGCAACTACGACGCGTCGGTGGCCGAAGCTGCGCGCCTGGCGGCATCGAATGGCTGGCAAGTGGTTTCCGACACTTCCTACGCAGGCTACGAGGAAGTTCCGCGCGACGTGATGCAGGGCTATGGCGTTCTGGCCGAGGAGCTTCTGGAGCAGGCTGTGGAGCCTTTCGTCTGCCCCTGGACGCATGTCTTTCTGCAAGGTGGCGTGGGCGGTCTGGCCGCTGGCATCGTGAGCCACTTCTGGGAGCGCTTTGGCGCCCGGCGTCCGCGCTTTGTCGTGGTCGAGCCCGAGCAGGCCGATTGCCTGCTCCAGAGTGCGGTCCAAGGGCAGCCCGCGCTTGCCACGGGCAGTGTGGATTCGGTGATGGCCGGCCTGGCCTGCGGTGAGACCTCGCCCCTGGCCTGGCGCTTTCTTCAGCCTGCGGTGGATGTGTTCCTGACCGTGTCGGACGCGCAGGCGGTGGCGGCCATGCGGACTCTGGCCACGGGACAGCATGGCGACGCGCCGCTGGTCGCTGGCGAGTCGGGGGCGGCCGGATTGGCGGGCTTGCAGGCGTTGGTGGCGCAGTCTGAGTGGCGCGAGGCGGCCGGTGTGGATGCCTGTTCCCAGGTGCTGCTGATCAACACCGAAGGCGCGACGGCGCCGGGCGTGTACGAAGAACTTGTTGGCCAAGCGGCCGAAACGGTACGGGTTGCGCAAGAGCGGTGGGTGGCAGCTCACCGCATCGAATCCCCGGACAAATCAGGCCCTAGCGCTTAGCCATTCGTCATTTTTCGCTATAGTTTTCGAGTAATTCGCAAGAATTTTGTTTCGTGTTGTGGCAGTCACCGCCACAATGTGGGGCATGCTTACCCTTCAAGACATCCAGGACGCAGCCACCCGCCTGCAAGGCCAGGTGCTCGACACCCCCTGCGTCGAATCCCGCACGCTCTCCGAAATCGTCGGCGCGCAGATCTTTCTCAAATTCGAGAACCTGCAGTTCACCGCATCCTTCAAGGAGCGGGGCGCCTGCAACAAGCTCACACTGTTAACCCCCGAAGAACGCGGGCGTGGCGTGATTGCCATGAGCGCCGGCAACCACGCGCAGGGCGTGGCCTATCACGCGCAGCGGCTGGGGATTCGTGCCGTCATCGTCATGCCCAGCTTCACTCCCGGTGTGAAAGTTGAGCGCACACGCGGCTTCGGTGCCGAAGTGGTGCTTCACGGCAGCACACTTGACGAAGCGCGCGAGCACGCCAACGTACTGGCGAAGGAACAAGCCCTGGTGTTCGTGCATCCCTACGACGACGTGGCCGTGGCCGCCGGCCAGGGCACGCTCGCGTTGGAGATGCTTGCCGCCGTGCCGGACCTCGACACGCTGGTCATTGCCGTCGGCGGTGGCGGCCTGATCGCTGGCGTGGCCACGGCGGCCAAGGCCCTGCGGCCCGACATCGAAATCATTGGCGTGCAGACCGAGCGCTTTCCTGCCATGGTCAACGCCGTCAAGGGCACGCACCACGTCCAGGGCAGCTCGACCATCGCCGAAGGCATTGCCGTGGGCACGCCCGGCACGGTCACGCTGGAAGTGGTGCGACGCCTGGTGGACGACCTGGTGCTGGTCGATGAAGGCGACATCGAGCAGGCCGTGCTGATGCTGCTGGAAATTGAAAAAACGCTCGTGGAAGGCGCGGGCGCCGCCGGCCTGGCAGCGCTGGTGCGCTATCCGGAGCGTTTCAAGGGCAAGCGCGTGGGCCTGGTGCTGTGCGGCGGCAACATCGACCCGCTGCTGCTGGCCGCCATTATCGAGCGCGGCATGGTGCGCTCGGGGCGGCTGGCGCGCATCCAGGTGAGCGCGCGCGACGTGCCCGGCGTGCTGGCCGCCATCACCAAGACCGTCGCCGACGCCGGCGCCAACATCGAGGAAGTGCACCACCAGCGGGCCTTCACGCTGCTGGCGGCGCAGAACGTCGAGATCGAGCTGGTGCTGCAGGCGCGTGGCAAGGCCCACGTGCAAGAGGTGCTGGAAAAGCTGCGCGCCGCCGGCATGGAAGCGGTTTTGCGCTGAGCAGCCTAGAATCATCCTTTTTCGCCGTCTCAGTTTCAGGAGTGCCGCCATGACCGATCCACACAGCCCCGTGCACGCTGCGCCTGCCGCTCACCCGATCGATGCGGTCGAATCGGTGGTGCCATTCATTCCGTTTGTTATTCCAGCCGTTGGCGCCATCATGATCTTTCTGCTGGCCATGATTGCTGTCACCATGGCCTGAGGCGCTGTCGCCTCGTCTCCCAGGCCCCGCTTTGCGGGGCTTTTTTCTTGAGAAGGACCTCTCCATGCGCAGCGGACATGCCCTGGTGCTGTTTTCAGGTGGTCAGGATTCCACCACCTGCCTGGCTTGGGCGCTGGAGCATTTCGCCCACGTGGAAACCGTGGGGTTTGACTACGGCCAGCGCCACCATGTGGAGCTGCAGGCCCGCGTCGCCGTGCTGGCTCAAATGCGCGAACGCTTTGCGCACTGGAGCGAACGCCTGGGCCAAGACCACATGATCGACTTGGCGGTGCTCGGCCAGATCAGCGACTGCGCCCTGACACAGGACAAGGCCATTGCACTTGGCGAGGCCGGTTTGCCCAATACCTTCGTACCGGGACGCAATCTGATGTTTTTTCAGATCGCTGCGGCGCTGGGCTACCGCCGGGGTCTGCGCACGCTGGTGGGGGGCATGTGCGAGACCGATTATTCGGGCTACCCCGATTGCCGCGACGACACGCTCAAGGCCTTGCAGGCGGCGCTGTCGCTGGGCATGGGCCAGAGCTTCACCATCGAGACGCCGCTGATGTGGCTCGACAAGGCCCAGACCTGGGAGCTGGCCGATACGCTGGGCGGTCAGGCACTCATCGACATCGTGGTGGAACACACGCATACCTGTTACGAAGGCATCCGCAGCGAACGCCACGCCTGGGGTTATGGCTGCAGCACCTGCCCGGCCTGCGCGTTGCGGCGCAAGGGATTCGAGCGCTGGAGTGCCCGCGACGGGCAAACATAACCTCATGCATGTTTTGCATGGATCTTGCTCCTGTCTGACAGACAGGGCGCGCCGGTCTTCTTAGAATCGATCTCCCAGCCGACCCGCGGAGCCCGTGGATGCGCTTTCGCCCACCGGGGCAGCGCGCGCCCCGAGAGCCGACTGAGTTCAAGCCGTTTTTTCAAAGGCAGCGCTCAGCCCCCGCGCCAGCCGACCGTGACCGTGACCTCGTTCGTCCGCTTCCTTTGAAAAACCGATTTCAACTTTAGGAAGCTTCCATGAACGCACCCACCACGCCGGGCCTGAACCTCAGCGCGCCCGCCTATGTCAAAAACACCCGCCTTCTCGCCTGGGTGGCGGACATGGCGGCGCTGTGCAAACCCGAGAGCATCTTCTGGTGCGACGGCTCGAAAGAAGAGTACGACCGTCTGTGCCAACAGCTGGTCGACGCCGGCACTTTCACGCGCCTGAACCCTGCCAAGCGGCCCGACAGCTTTCTGGCGCTGTCTGACCCATCGGACGTGGCGCGCGTCGAAGACCGCACCTATATCTGCTCGGAAAAGAAGGAAGACGCGGGCCCGACCAACAACTGGATGGCCCCGGCCGAGATGCGCGCCACCCTGGCCCCGTTGTTTGACGGCTGCATGCGCGGTCGCACCATGTACGTCGTGCCGTTTTCCATGGGGCCGCTGGGCAGCCCGATTGCCCACATCGGCGTCGAGTTGACCGACAGCGCTTACGTGGCCGTGAACCAGCGCCTGATGACGCGCATGGGCAAGGCGGTGTACGACGTTCTGGGTGCCGAAGGCGAGTTCGTGCCCTGCATGCACACCGTGGGCGCGCCGCTGGCCGCTGGCGAGAAGGACGAAACCAGCTGGCCTTGCAACCCCAGCGTGAAGTACATCGTGCACTACCCCGAGACGCGCGAAATCTGGAGCTACGGCTCGGGCTACGGCGGCAATGCCTTGCTGGGCAAGAAGTGCCTGGCGCTGCGCATCGCTTCCACCATGGGCCGCGACCAGGGCTGGCTCGCCGAACACATGTTGGTGCTGGGCGTGACCAGCCCCGAGGGCAAGAAGGCGCACGTCGCTGCGGCTTTCCCGAGCGCTTGCGGCAAGACGAACTTTTCCATGCTGGTGCCCCCGGCCGGCTTTGAAGGCTGGACGGTCACCACGATTGGCGACGACATCGCCTGGATCAAGCCCGACGCTGCCGGCAAGCTGCGCGCCATCAACCCCGAAGCGGGTTACTTTGGCGTGGCCCCTGGCACCAACATGCACACCAACCCGAACTGCATGCGCTCATTGACCCGCGACGTGATTTTCACCAACGTCGCGCTCACCGACGACGGCGACGTCTGGTGGGAAGGCATGGAAAAAGACACCGGCAAGCTCCCCGACCACCTGATCGACTGGAAGGGCAACGACTGGACGCCGCAAATCGCCAAAGACACCGGTGCCAAGGCCGCGCACCCGAACTCGCGCTTCACCGTGGCCGCCACCAACAATCCGGCGCTTGACCCGGCCTGGGACGACCCAGCCGGCGTGCCGATTGACGCCTTCATCTTCGGTGGCCGCCGCTCGAGTACTGTGCCGCTGGTGACTGAGGCGCGCAACTGGCAGGACGGTGTCTACATGGCCGCCACCATGGGCAGCGAGACCACCGCAGCCGCCTTTGGCAAGCAGGGCGTGGTGCGCCGGGACCCGTTTGCCATGCTGCCCTTCTGCGGCTACAACATGAGCGACTACTTCCAGCACTGGCTGGACCTGGGCGCCAAGCTCAAGGCCTCGGGTGCCACGCTACCGCTCATCTTCACCACCAACTGGTTCCGCAAGGACGAGGCCGGCAAGTTCGTCTGGCCCGGTTACGGCGAGAACATGCGCGTCCTCAAGTGGATGCTCGACCGCATCGAAGGCAAGGCCGAGGGCCAGGAGACGATGTTTGGCATTGCACCGCAGTACAGCGAAATCAACTGGACCGGCCTTGACTTCAGCCCTGCGCAGTTCGACACCGTGACCGCCATCGACAAGGCCGCCTGGAAGGAGGAGCTCAAGCTCCACGACGAGCACTTCGCCAAGCTGGCCTACCACCTGCCCAAGGAATTGCTGGCAACGCGTGCAGCCATCGAGGCACGGCTGGACGCCTGAAATCGCGCCTGCGCGAAACGCTTGTCAAAAAGCCGCGCTGGGTGCGCGGCTTTTTTATTGCCGGATAGCGGAAATATTGTGAAAACCGGCGCTAACGCTTGATGCGTCAGTGGTTCTAGCTATTACTGTAATAGCAACTGTGTACGGTGCGACCCCAAGGCCTACGCGGCAGGTGCCTGCTCGGCGCCGTCCTGCTCATCGGAAGGCGGCCCGTTCTTGGTGGCCTCCGGGTCCATCCACATCAGCTCCCACAGGTGGCCATCGAGGTCTTCAAAACCATGCTGGTACATAAACCCGTGGTTCTTGGCCCCGTAGGGCGTGCTGGCGCCTGCGGCCACCGCCTTGGCCACCAGCGCATCGACGGCGGAGCGCGATTCGCACGACAGGCAAAGCAGCACTTCCGTGCTGCGCCTGGCGTCTGCAATGGGCTTGGGGGTGAAGGTGGCAAAAAACTTTTCCACCAGCAGCATGACGTAGATGTGGCCGTCGTCGACCACCATGCAGGTGGCGTCTTCGTTGGTGAACTGCGGGTTGAAGCGGTAGCCGAGCGCGGTGAATAACCCGACGGATCGCTCCAGATTTTTGACGGGCAGGTTGACGAAAATCTGCGTGCTCACGGCCGGCCCACTTCCAGAATCGGGGTGAAGCCGCCGTAAATCATCCGCTTGCCATCGAACGGCATGTCGCCCAGCTCCTGCATGCGCGGGTCCTCGCGCATCTTTTGCTCGCCTGCGTCGGCCGTGGCTTTGTCGGGCCAGACCATCCACGAGAAGACAACAGTTTCGTCGTCTTTGGCTTGAACTGCGCGCTTGAAGTCGGTCACCTTGCCATCGGGCACGTCGGTGCCCCAGGCTTCCACCATCTCCACCATTCCATATTCCTTGAACAGTTCGGCCGCCTTGGCGGCGTGGGCCCGGTAAATTTCCTTATTGGCCGTTGGTACGGCGAGGACGAATCCGCTGATGTAGCTCATGGGTTTGCTCCTGTGCGCGAAGGGTTTATGTGTACAGCATCCACAATGAAGCCGCAGCATACCCGTGCAAGCCCTCCGATGGCAAGTCGAACGAAAAAAACTGTGTCAGCAAAAGGCCCGGCTGCGGCACGCGGACCAGGACTAAAACACCGCTAACAGTCCGAGCGTGCGCACCCACAGCAGCACCGGAACGGCCGCTGCTGCCGCTACGAGAGTGGTGGCAATCGACGCGCGCCAAACCGGCAGATTCGCGCGCCGCAACTGTCCCACGCACAGCGCCAGGCAGCCCAGCCAGGCGACGGCCAGCAGCGTCAGCCGCGCCTGCGGCAGCCAGTGAAACACGATGCCCTCGGTGCGCAACTGGGTCAGTGTGAGCATGGAGAGCCCCAGAAACAGGTTGGCGGCGGCCATGGGGACCAAACTCAGCGCAAGCACCTTCCAGTCGGTGCGCACTGCGCGCGCGCCCAGCACCATGGCGAGATGGGCAAAACCTCCCACCAGCACAGCGGCACCCGTGAGCCAGGCGACGATGCCCGCACCATCGAGCCAGCTGAATACGTCGGACACCTGCGGGTAATGCGTCATCACCCACCACGGTGCGTTGCTGGCCAGCGGCCAGAACACGTCGTGCTCCACCAGCCAGGTCGCCAGCCACTGCTTGGCCTGCACAAAGCCCGGCGCCATGGTCCATTGGAAGGCGCCCAGCGCAAAGCCCAGCATGCCGTAGAGCAGCAACAGCGCTTCGTAGCGACCGACGTCCCCCGGCTTGCTGGCGACTATCTCGCTGCCAGGCCGGCGCAAGGTCAATGCGACGGCATCCCTGTGCCCGCTGCAGCGCCCGCAGGAATGGCACTGCGAAGCGCTGACGAGCGCATGCACGTTAAGGAGCGGCGGGCAGTCCACCGCAGGAATGTGGGCCGGTTGCAAATCCCAGGCGGCGCGGTCCACCTTGAAGTGCACCGGTGCCAAGCGGGCGAGCAGGGCGAACACGCCGGTCACCGGGCACAGGTAGCGGCACCACACGCGCTTGCCTCGGCCGTAAACAATGCCGACTGCAATGGCCGCGATGGTGGAGCCGCCAAGAATCACCAGCACGGGCCCCGGGTACTCGTACACGCTGATGAGCTGACCGTAGAGCGTCGTACCCAGGAAGCCTACCAACGGCCAGCCGGGCCAACGCATCCAGCGCGGAATCGGCAAGCCTTTGCCAGGCCGTCCGGCGAATTCGGTCAGCGCGCCTTCCGGACACATTACGCCGCACCAGAAACGCCCAATCAGCAGCATGGAGGCAATGACAAACGGCCACCAGACGCCCCAGAACGCGAATTGGGCAAAGCGCGTCAGGCTGGTGAACATGCGCGCATCTTCCGGCGGCATGGGCAAGAACGCCGGCACTGCCACGAGCACAAAGTACAACACCACAATGGCCCACTGCAGCTGCGCGATGCGGCGGCGGTTGCGCGCCATCCAGTCGCCCAGCTTGGCGAGCCGGGTGCGCGGAGCACCCGCCATGACGCGCACCGTGCTGACGCCCTCGCGGGTGCGCGTGAAGCTTGTGGCTTGCATGCCTAAGCCTTCACCCGCTGCTGAGCACGCCCGGGCCACCAGCGCTGCGCCGCCATCAGCGCCCAGAAACCAAAGAACACCAGCACATCGGCCGCCGCCGGTCGCGCGCGGTAGCCAAACAAGTCGGCCAGCCATTTGCCGAGGCCCCTGCCGTCGTCCAGCAGCGCGCTGGTGTCCCACAGCGGGTCGATGCCGGGCGGTATCCATTCCATGCCGATGAGGCGGTCGGTTCCCAGCACCAGCATGCCGGCAGCAAACAGCAGCAGCAGGTTGGCGCTGACGCGCAGCACCTGGTGCTGGGGCAGCAAACGCAGACCGCGCGCGGCGGCCCAGGCCGTCAGCGCGGCGGCTCCGAAGCCAGCCAATGCCGAGGGCAGCAATGCGCCCCAGCCCGAGCCGGTGGCAATGCCCTGCAGAAAGATCACGGTTTCCGCGCCCTCGCGCGATACCGCAAGCGCGGCCACTGCGGCAATGCCCCAGGCGCCGCGCAGTTCTGCGGCGCGGTCCAGTGCGCCTTCCATTTCGCGCCGCAGACCGCGGGCGTGGCGGCGCATCCAGAGCACCATGTGCGTCATCAACGCAGCGGCGAAGAGGATCAACAGTGCCTGAAAAATTTCCTGGCCACGGTCCGACAGGCTGCCCAGCGTTCCCTGCATCACGGCCGCAAGCGCGACGGCCAGCGCTGCACCCGCAGCGACCCCGGACCACAAACCGGTGCGCACCCCTCCGCCACGCCCTGTCGCCCATGCGGCCAGAATGCCGATGACCAGCATGGCTTCGAGGCTTTCGCGCCAGACGATGATGAAGGCATTGAGCATGGGGAGGTCCTAGCGAGCGACGATGTGGCCCTGGGCTGTGTCGGGGTGGAATTCACCAAAAAAGCGATAGCGCCCCGGCTTGAGCGGCGCAAACACCTGGAAGCTGCTGGCGCCAGGAGCGAGCACTTTTTCCTTCTTCAACTCCAGGCTCTCGAACTCTTCAGCTTGCGTGCCGGTGTTGTGCAGCTCCAGCTTGAAGCGGGTGTTCGCGGGCACCACGATTTCGGTCGGGTTGAAGATGCCGTTGTTCATCTCCAGGCGGAAGGTGGGGAGCGCCTGCGCGTGGGCAGCGCCCGCAGCCAGCAAAAGCGCTGTCGCGGTGCTGAGCAACCGTGGTCGTATCTGCATGGTCAAAACCCCACCCGCGCGCGCAGGCCGAGCACGGCAATGCGTTTCGCATCTGCGTTGGCGGCCGGCCGCGAAATGACTTGCAGGCTCGGCGTGATCTCCACATGGTCGTTCAGGTGCAGGCGGTAAAACAGCTCACCGATGCGCTCGGAACCTCGCGCGGCATAGCCGTAGCCGGCAGGGTCGGCGGCCGAGGCCGATGCGTAGCGACCACTGGTGCGCAGCACGCCAAAGGCCACGCCAAGGCCGTCGGAGCCGCGTCGCCAGGCCGAGCCGTCAAGTTCGGCGCCCAGCGTGAGCGCGTTGTCGAACAGCACGCGCCCAGAGGTCTGGTGGCCGTAGCGGGCAAACAAGGTCAGGTCGTCGCTGACGCGCTGGTCCAGCGAAACGCCGATGCCGCCGTGGCGCGCTTCGCCCCCGTCGAAATCGGCACCGCGTGCGTTGCTCCACGCATAGGCGCGGTAAGTGCCCGGCAGCTGGTTGATGCGCGGCGACACCCAGGCCTGCGCGATGACAAATGGCCTGCCGCTGCTGCCACTGAAGTTGGCGCCGTTGCCTGAGCCAAACACGCCAAGCGACGCGCCCCAGGGCATGGCCTTGTCGCTGGTGTTTTCGTAGGCCGCTATGGCGCCCGGAGAAAAACCAAAACGGTCGGCGCCGATGTCGCCGCCCGAATCAAGCAGCGGGTTGTGGACGAACACGTTGTTGCTGAAATGGCGCGTCTCGTCGTCGGCGATGGCGTTCTGGTCGAAGAAACCGAACGGGTCGATCTTACCCAGCGTGAAGGTGGCCTTGTTCGCATCGCCCTCGCCCAGCGGCATGTCGAGCTGGTACCAGGCCTGTGCCAGCGTGAATTGCGTGTCGTCCGGGTCGGTGCCCGAGAAAGTCGTGCTGTTGGCGGTGCCGGTGTAGGTCGGGCGCAGCCCCAGACCTTCCCCCTGGCCAAAGCGGGCGTGCACGAAGACCGTGCCTTTGCTTACGCCGAAATCACCGCCGGGCAAGGTGACGGCCAGGTCGCCCCGGTAGTTGGCGCGGCTGCGGCCCGACGTCGGGTCGGCCAGCGCATTGCGGCTGGCGTGCTGCACCATGCCCGTCAGGCTGCCTTCGACGCTGATGCCATCGAAGGCTTCGGCCAATTTCCCGGCGGGGCCTTTCATCGCCTGCTGCTGTGCTTCCACGGCCTTGAGGCGGGTGGCCAGTTCGGGCTCGGTGTCGCTGATGCGGTCGGATTCGAGTGCGGTGCGCAATTGGATGTTCTGGGCTTCCAGGCGCTCAACGCGCTCGGCCAGCGCCTTGACCTGCGCTATCAAGGCATCCGTGTCTGTGGCGGCGACACTGGAGAGCGGCAGCGCGGCAGCACTCAGAGCCGCTGCCAGCGCCAGAGCGCTGCGGGCGCAGAGCTTGCGCGGCATGTCAATACCCACCCTTCTTGCCGACGCCGGCGTAGGTGAAGTCCCATTCCAGCTCGACGGTCTTGAACCACGGGCGAACGCCTGTAGCACGGTCTGTGTGGCGGCCATAGTGCATACCCATGGTGTTTTCCTTGGCGCTTGGCGGGTACACAGTGAACTTCACGTGGTACTTGCCAGGCCCGGCCAGCTTGACGTTGTCGCCATAGTGCGGGCCATCGCTGGCCACCATGGGCATCATGTCGCCCCGGATCACCTCGCCCGAGCCCTGCTTGGTCAATTCGTACTTCACCAGCAGGAAGGGAATCCACGCGCCTTCGGAGTACCCATTGACGTTGCTGGCCAGCGCGTGAATGTCGGCTTCCAAATGAATGTCGGAGTCCGCCACCTTTCGCATGTGGCCCTCCGGCTCCATTTCTACCGGCTGCAGATACACCGCGCCCACCTCCATACCCGAGACATTGTGCGGAGCACCTATCGGATACTCCAACGCCCAAGCGGTCAGACTGAGGCCCAGCAGGCCGGAGAAGATGAGCGAACGAAGACGCATGAAAAATCCTGGTTTTGCAGTTGTAAAAACTTCAGCGCACGCTAACGCAAGGAATAGCTACGCAAGTGAGAAGGATTCGCATTCTGCTTTAATTTGGGTACTTCGTCATTGCGCGCAGTCAAAGTTTTTCGCTCGCTCTATTTTTTCTGATGCTGCGTACCGGCTGACACTGCGTGCTGCCGAGTGCATCCGCAGCGGAGACGACCTGGAAATCGGCGCTCTGCGCTTTTCCAATCGCCCACAAAAAACCGCGCTCGGGGCGCGGTTTTTTGTGGGCGATCTGGCCAGGCGAACTCAGTCCTGGCGGCTCCGGGCGCAGGCCAGCTCGGTCATCACGCGGGCATCACTCTGGGCCAAGGCCCACAACTCGCGATCTTCGCGGGCCCGACGGCGCTCAGCACGCCAAGCCGACAACATGGCAGCCAGACCGGGGAGCGGTTTGGCCGACACAGCAGGCACGGTCAACGAGCGAATGAAAGAGGAATGGGTGAGTGTGGTCATGGCAAATCCTGAAAACGAGGGCACACTTTGGTGCGATGGGTGTATCTTAGGGTTTACCCGACTATTGTTCAACTTTATGTTTGTGATGACAGTCATTCACAACACGAATAATTGAAGCCTGCTTCCTTCAACCACCATGTCTGATGCTTTCCGTCGCCTGGACCTGAATCTTCTGCGTGTTTTCGACGCGGTGATGGCCGAACGCAACCTGACGCGTGCAGCCCACAAGCTGGCGCTGACGCAGCCTGCCGTGAGCAATGCCTTGCGCCGTCTGCGCGAGACCCTGGGCGACGAGTTGCTGCGCCGCAGCGGCACCGGCGTCGAGCCGACACCGCGCGCACAGGCGCTGTGGCCCGTGGTGCAGACGGCGCTGGCGCAGCTTGAGGGCGCGCTGGCACCCGAGCGCTTTGAGCCGGCGTTGGCCGACAACAGTTTCGTTCTGGCCATGGCGGACGCCACCGCTGCGTCGCTGCTGCCTCACATGGTGCGCATCCTGGCCACCGAAGCGCCGAGCGTTTCGGTGCGCGTGCTGCCGCTGGCGACCCGCGACCCGCGCCGCCTGCTTGATGACGAGGCGGCAGACCTTGCCATTGGCTACTTTCCTGCCGTGCTGGCAGATCTGACCGCACGCAACCAGACCGGTGATGCTGTGGACTACGCGCACCAGCGGGTGTACGACGGCGAATACGTCTGCCTCATGCGCAAGGACCACCCTCTGGCCGCCGGCCCCTTGACACTCGACCAGTACTGCGCTGCGCGCCACCTGCTGGTGAGTTTTTCGGGCCGGCCTTATGGATTCACCGACGAAGCCCTGGCCGCGCTGGGCCGCGAGCGCCGCATCGTGCTGACCGTGAACCAGTTTTTCACAGCTGGGCGCGTGGTTGCAAATTCCGATCTGCTGACAGTACTGCCGCTTCACTTTTTTGGTGTCACGGGCCTGCAAGGCACTTTGGTCTGGCGCGCGCTGCCGCTGCAATTGCCTACCGTGCACGTGGACGCGCTATGGCATGTGCGCCGCGCCAGTGGCGCAGCGCAGCGTTGGTTGCGCGACGTGGTGGCGCGCGCGGCAGCAGCGGAGCACCTGCCCCAGCAAGGCGCTGCGGGTTCCCAGCCATTGCTGGTTCAGCCCCGCAATTCGTAGGTTTTGCTGGCGTGGCTTCGCCAGTCCCCGGCTACCATCCGCCAAGCGCGATGGCGGCTCCAACTCCGAATGTGTGGAAGCCGCTCGCGACACATCATTCTTCTGGAACGCTTTCATGCACAAACTTCTGGCGCTAGCCCTTGGCGCGACCAGCGCTCTTGCTCTCCTGCCAACCACCGCCTCCGCAGCCAGCCCAGAGACGGGCCAAATACACATGCTTTTGCTGGACGCCGAGCAGCAGCCCGTGGTGGGTGCGACGCTGCGCGGCGCCTGCCGATCCGACGACGGCGCCTTCTTCGGCGGCAAGAAGCTTGAAGCCCCTTGGACCTGCACCACCGACGCGCAGGGCATCTGTAGCGCCGAGCTGCGCTTGTTGCCAAGACCCGATTCGGACCGGGCAAATGCCTGCAAGGCTCTGGCACCCACCGAGATCACCGAGGCCGGTGCGGCGCCGGTCAAGAGCAGCTACTTCACCTTTTTTGCCGACGGCCAGACGCAAAGCTACAACCTTCTACAAAAGGGCGCCAGCTGGAAGCATGGCGACTACTTTTTCCAGTCGCTGGAAAGCCGGACGGCCTTTGACGATTTGGTAGGCCGCAACACCGGGGAGTTCTACAAGCGCCGAGTGACCATCAAGGACGAGCCTGCGACCCCGGCGCTGACTCTGGACACCGCTGCGGCCCATGTTCCCCGGAGCCGCGACTATCCGAACACCGAATTTCTGCGCGCACGTATCGACCGCAAGACGCGCGAAGCGTCGGTGGAAATTGTCGTGACCGACACGTACATCGACTACGCCATGCATATGTTGAGCGAGGCGCGTTATGGCGCGGGTGCCAAGGAGAGAACGGTGGCCCTCAAGGTAGGCAAGCAAGGCTCCACCTGCAACATGCGTGACTTGTTTGAGCGCAAGTGCACGCACCAGGAAACGGTCAGTTTTCCGGTGGACATGGAGGCCTTCCGCCAGGCAGCCGCCTACCGGCCGGGCCAGTCCACGCAGTGGCGGTTCCAGATACACGCCAAGTCCGGTCACGCGCGCATGCGCTCGCTCAGTCATGCCGAGTTCCACGCGCTGGCGCAGGCCATGGACGAGGTGCTGGCTGGTCGGCGTTAGCCCGGCAAAGCCCCACCGCCGCCCACCACACCGGATGGGCGCGAAAATCGGCGCATGAAGATCCAGCTGCTCTCGGACCTGCACCTGGAGGTGCACCCCCACTGGGTACCCGAGCCAGCCGCCGGCGCCCAGGTGCTGGTGCTGGCAGGTGACATTGGCTCCTACCAAACGGGTTCGCTGCTTCAGGGCGAGGACTTCGGCCTGGAGCGCTTCTCACCACTGCCCCAGTACGCCGGCTGGCCCGTGCCGGTGATTTTCGTTCCTGGCAACCACGAATACGACGCGCAGGATTTTCACGCGGCACAAGCGCGTCTGCGCGCCAGCTGCGACCGCCTGGGCCTCATCTGGTTGGAGCGCGAGGTGGCCGAGCTGGATGGCGTACGTTTTGTGGGAACCACGCTGTGGAGCGACTTTGACGCGCTCGCCGACGACGCGGGCGTGGACGATGAGCAGCGCTTGACAATGCGCGAGAAAGCCTTTCGCGCTGCCAACTATTACCTGCGAACCACGGGCGCCACGGTCGGTGGGGCGCCGCTACTGGCGCCCGAAGTGCGCGAGGAAGCGCTGAAATGCCGGGCCTGGCTGGCGCAGGCCCTGGCGCAGCCGTTTGAAGGCCCCACCGTCGCCATCACGCACTTCGCTCCCAGCTTGCGCAGCGCCGATCCACGCTACGGTCTGACGCCAGGCACTGCCGGTTTTTGCAATGCGCTCGACGCGTTGCTACCCTATGCAGCGCTGTGGCTGCATGGCCATCTGCACACGCCTATCGACTACACAGCGCAAGGTTTGCGCGCCGATGGCAGCGCCTGGTCTTGCCGGGTTCGGGCCAACCCGCTGGGCTATGCGCGCAAGGACGAGCAGGCATTTTTCGATCCCTTGTGCTGCGTTGAGGCACGGTGAAGGCGGGCACGGCATTCTGTATTTACTATAATTTTCATAGCTGTCGACGCTTTATACATAAGCGCTAGAGGCTATTTTCTCTTATTTTTTATCGACTTGGAGAGTGAAACGTCTCTGCTGCGCCTGCCCGTATGATGGCGCGAGCGCAGGGGCTCTGACGCTTGCGCAAGCGAAGGCGACCACGGGTGCGCCGATTCCTGTCACCGTTCCTGGAGAAACGCGATGAACATTCTTCTTGCTGTCGACGGCAGCGCCTATACGAAAAAAATGCTGGCCTACCTTGCGGCCCACGACGAACTGCTGGGCAACAAGCACGAGTACAGCGTGATCACGGTGCAGGCCGAGCTGCCGGCCAGGGCGCGCGCGGCGCTGGGCAAGGAAGTCGTCGACAAGTACTACGCAGACCAGGCAGAAAAGGTGCTGGCTCCGGTTTCAAAGTTTCTTGAACGCAAGGGACTGGCGATCAAGCGCATCGTCAAGATCGGTCCGGCGGGTGCAAACATTGGCAAGGTCGCCGATGCCGGCAAATACGACCTGCTGGTCATGGGCTCGCACGGTCACGGCGCTCTCGCCACGCTGGTGATGGGTTCGGTCACCACGCAGGTACTTGCCAATAGCCGCGTGCCGGTGCTGATCGTGCGCTAGGAGGCTGTCGGACTTGGAGCGTCGAAAGCGAAAACCGAAGGTTTCGCCAAAATCGGCCCCAGCGAGGACAGTTTTTGCCGGATTTGCAGCCTCATAGCCCCGCTATGGGGCAAAAAGACGGCGTTCACGAAGAGCGGCGAAGCCAAAAATAGACCGCTGCGGTCGATTTGCAGCCGACGATTTCCAAGTCCGACAGCCTCCTAGTGCTCGCCCGCTGCGCCGACTCGCTCAGCGGGCGCGCAGGCCGTCGAAACAGGTGCGCAGCACCAGATCGACGATTTCTTCGTCCTGGTAGAGGGCGCTGTCTTTCAGAAAACTCACCACCGGATCGCAGGCACGGGCATACAGCGTGTAGAGCACCCCGATCGGCGGCAAATCGGGGTCGATCACGCCTTCGGCCTGCGCTTCGGTAATCCATTCGCCAATGATGTCGCTGACCTGGATGACGCCGTCGGCGTAGCACTTGTTGGCCATCAGCACGCTGCGCAGCGTGGAGTTGCGGCTCGGCAGCAAAGGCATTTCCTGCGCCAGAAGGCGCTGCAGCGACCAGCGCACCACGGCGCGCAGCTTGTCCACTGCGGGCAGGGATGGCTCCAAAGACGTCAAATACGTTTGTGCGGCGGACAGCACTTCCACCATGGCGGCGCTGCACAGCTCCTCCTTGCTGCCAAAGTGCTTGTACAGGCTGGCTTTGGCGATCCCCACCTTGCCGGCGACGTCGTCCATGGTCATGGCGTCGAACGACTTTTCGCCCAGCAAATCACAGGCCGATCGCAAGATGGCGTGTTCGCGGGCCTGGAGCATCTGCTCCTTGAAAGAAACTTTGGCAGGCGCTGGTTGCATAACGCCTATCTTATGCAGTCCGGTCGAAAATTAAATGCCTCAGTCACATAAAAACCTTGGGGTTTTCACTTGGCCTGTACGCTTCCTGCGTGCGTTCTGCGTCAGGTCAACGCCGCTGCCGCTCCGCTGATCAGGGCCTGCGTCAAGGTTTCCAGCACTGCAGACTCCAGGTTCCAGCAGTGCCAGTAGAGCGCGATGGACAGCGTCTGGCCGGGCGCCAGATCCACCAGCTGCCCTTCGGCCAGCGCGTCGCGCACCAATATTTCGGGCAGGATGGCCACCGCCCAGCCTGCCTGCACAGCACGCAGTTGGCCCTCGGTGCTGGGCACGAACAACTGGTGCAGCGAGACCCGCTTGAGCCCGAAGGCGCGCGCGACAAACTCCACCGCCATGTCGTCCTTGCGATTGAAGGAGACGAAAGAGACTTCGCGAAAACTGTGCTGCGTGAGCCCGCGCGGCAGGCAGCGTGCGGCAAACTCGGCCTCGGCCACGGCCACGTAGCGCATGGAGCCCAGCGGCACCATGCGGCAGCCGCGCAAGGCTTGTTTGAGGGTGGTGACGCAGCCCAGCACCTGGCCCGAACGCAGCCACTCCTGCGTGAAATCCTGGTCGTCGGCAATGATTTCCAGCGGCAGGCGTTGGCGTGCCAAGGGCCCCAGCGCGTCCAGCGCCCAGGTGGCGATGCTGTCGGCGTTAACGGCGATGGCAATGCGCTCTTCCTCACGCCCTCCGCCCTGGGCGCTGGGCGCCAGCTCTTGCAGGTCGCGCTCGAGGTCGGCGCGCAGCAGCCGCATTTGCTTGGTGTGCTTGAGCAGCAACTGCCCCGAACTGGTGGGCCGCAACGGGCGACTGCGCACGATCAGCACCGATCCCACTTGGGCTTCCAGCGCCCGAAGGCGCTGCGAGACGGCCGATTGTGTGACGTTGAGGCGCTGCGCCGCACGTTCAAAACCGCCCTCTTCGACGATGGCCGCCAGGCATTCAAGTGCAATCGGATCGAAAGTGCTCATGGGAATCCCGCCATCAGAAAAATGAGGTTATCCGATGATTAGATAACAACGCTCATCTTTCGATTTTGAATTCCCCTGCCTCCACCCGGTCACTGCCCCTTGGCCGGTCACCGGCCAGGAGCTACGACCTACTTCTTGCGCTGGACGATGAGGTTGCGCCGGGCGTCTTCGGGGTAGGCGAAGGTGATGCCGCCGCCCTGGACCTTGCCCATGACCAGCATGTTCGCCGTCAGCGCATCTTTGTCGTCTTTGCTGAAGGGGCGTTCATAGGTCGCAACCACGCCGTAATAGACCCTCGGAATGTTCTCTAATGCTGTCTTCATGGCCGGGCCGCCCAGCTTGCCATCGCGAATTCCGAGCAGCGCATAGGTGAACAGGTACACCGCGTCGTAGCCCTGCGCTGCAGCCATGGGAACCACCATGCGCCCGCCCCATTTGCGTGCATAGGCGCTCAGGAACGCAGCGCGGCGCTCGTTGCTGGGCTCGGCGATGAATGTCTGCGCCATCAGCGCCCCATCGGCCGCCTCGCGCGCTCCGTCAATAAAGAACGGAAACGAGAGTGGCCAAGCCCCGACTTGCGGCACCTTCCAGCCCAGATCGCGCCGCCCATTGGCAATGGCTGCATTCTCCGGCCCCACGGTGTAGCTGAAGACGACATTGGCACCCGCATCGCGTGCCACCTTGAGTTGCTCGCGCAGATCCGTCACGCCCAAAGGAAACCGGGTCACATTCACCGGCCGCAATTGGTGTGCGCTCAAGGCTGCCTCCACATCCTTCAGGCCGGCCTCACCATAGCCGGTGGTGTCGGCAAAGATGGCTACCTTGGTCCAGCCCCGCTTGACCAGATCGTTCACGACAAAGGGGGCCTGAATGCTGTCGCGCGCCGAGGTCCGAAAAATATAGCTCTCGGCCGCAGGGTATTTGCTGGTCAGCGGCGTGCCGGTGGCGCAGGGAATGATCAAAGGACTTTTGGCGTTCTGGAATACTTCCAGCGATTTTTGAGCAACGCCCGTGTTACAGAAGCCGATGGTGCCAACCACCCCCGCGTCCAGCAATTCATGCGCCGCCTTCAGACCGACATCGGGCGTGCCCTGGTCGTCCCGCACGACCAGTTCCAGGGGCCGTCCGAGGTAGCCCCCCACCGCATTGATTTCATCGACGGCCAGCTGGATGCCTTGCAGCAGGGGTTTGCCAAAATCCGACGAGGCGCCAGTGAACGGGCCGATCACACCGAGTTTGACAGCGGCAGGAGCCTGGGCAAAGCCGATCAGGGGCAGCGCCGCGCAGACGGTCACCAGACTGGCGCGCAGACTGCTCATGAGCTTGGAAACAAAATTCATGGTCTCTCCCTCAATGCGGCAAACCGCTGTTTAGAGGAAGAGGATGAAACAGAACACCAGGCCGCGTTTTCGGCGTTTACCCTGTGCTGGCAACGACCTGTCAGCAATCCGAAAGACTGATCAGGAGGCCGGATCCGCCTTGCTACGCTCCTTGCCTCGCGCCTCGCGCACGTCGCTCGGCAGGCGCACATCCATCCAGCGCAGCAGATCGGCCCACATGTCGCGCTGCTCGGCCTCTTTGGGCATGCGCAAGGCATTCGGTAACTCGATAGTCACCACCGGCAGACCTTTTTGCAAACCGCCGAAGTGGCCCAGAGAGCCAGGAAACACGCCGACTTGCTCCAGCCGCAGCGCGCCCAACTGGCGCGGCGGTGTGACGGGGCCGTCAAAATCAAGCACCCCATACGGCGCGTGAATACTGACCACCAGTTGGGGTTCAAAGCGCTCGACCTGATCGTTCAGAAAACGCGTTTCGGGCTCGGACAGCGCTTGCGTCCCGGGCCAGCGCCGAGGGTCTTTTCGGGCGCGCGTTTTCCAATGCAAGGGGGCATCGTGGTCCCAGCCCGGCGTGCGGAAATTGCGATTCAGATCCACCCCCTTCGCATTGGTCCGCTGGGGTCTTCGCGCGAGCAAGCCATCTGGATTCGCCACGGGAACAAAGCGCCAGTGCACGTCGCGTGGGGCTCGGCCGGCCAGTGCAATCCAGCGCATTGCAAGCGCGCCCGCCGTCAGCTCGTCACCATGAATCGCTCCGATCACCAACACCCGCAAGGGCTCCGCAGACGCCTTTCCTTCAGGGGCCTTGCTGACCACGTCGCGCCAGTACAAAGGCACGCCCTTGCGCGAGTACGCGCCGCTCTCTTCCAGTTGCGCCGCCTCGCAGTTGGCGCGCGAAACGCCGGGCAGGCGCGGCGCCAACAACGTACAGGCCACCGACGCAGGCGGCAAAGGCAACCGTGGCTCGGCAGCCGCCAGAGCACCGATCATCGCCAACGACAAGGCGCCCAGGCTTCGCAGCGCCCGATGCAGCGCAGCGCAGGCCCAACCCCGCCGAGTCAATGCAGCACCCAAGGCGGAGCCAGCGGACGCAGAGCGCTGGCAAGAGTTTCTACTTGCGGAGAAAAACAAAGGTGGCCGCCATCGGCATCCTGCAACATGAGCAGGGTGGGGCCGCAGTCCAGGGCGGTGAACATGGGGATCAAAGACATCAATGGGGAGCCGGCGCCGCAGCACCGTGCGCAGCGCGATTTCAAGCGGGGCACCATAATATCCCGCTCTGCCCGTTTTCGTCCCCAGTGCCGCTTCTTCTCAAGCCCCGCCCTCCCAGTTTCTCCACACGCGAGTTCCGCTCCGCGCTCGGCATGTTTGCCACCGGAGTCACCATCGTCACCGCAAGGGCGGCCGACGGGCATCTGGTGGGCCTGACAGCCAATTCCTTCAACTCGGTGTCGCTGAATCCTCCGCTGGTTTTGTGGAGTCTGGCGCGCATTGCCGCTTCCATGGCCGCACTCTCGGCCGGCTCGCACTATGCGATCAACGTGCTCGCGGCCGACCAGCAGGCCTTGGCAGAGCAATTTGCCGCGCGCGGGGTGGATCGCTGGGCTGGCGTGAGCCACGTGCCCGGCGTTGCGGGCGCGCCCTTGCTGGTAGGGGCAGTGGCGAGCTTTGAATGCTTCAATCGCAGCCGCTACGAAGAAGGCGACCACGTGATATTTGTCGGCCAGGTGGAGCGCTGTACCCATCGCGCCGGCGCCGCGCCGCTGCTCTACCACGGCGGGCGGTTCTTTACCGAACACCCGTTGTAGGTGGGGCGCCTCCCGGAGGCATCTTCGGCGCTGTCCCCACCTTCTCTCACTGCGGGCACCGGGAACGCCGCAAGGCAACTGACGAAAAAAGCGGGACCGCAGCCCCGCTTTTTCTTTCCCGACAGTGAGGCTCAATTTCCCATGAGCAAGTTCGGCAAGAACAGGCTGATCTGCGGGATGTAGGTGACCATCACCAAGAATATCAACAGTACCGAGAGCCAAGGGAGCGCCGCCCTGGTCACTTGCACCAGGTTCATGCCAGTGACCCCCGCCGTAACAAACAGGTTCAGTCCCACAGGCGGTGTCACCATGCCGATCTCCATGTTCACCACCATGATAATGCCCAGGTGAATCGGGTCGATGCCGAGTTGCGTGGCGATGGGGAAGAAGATCGGCGCCAGAATCAGGATGATGCCCGTGGGCTCCATGAAGTTGCCCGCGATCAAGAGGATCACGTTCACCACCACAAGAAACATCCACGGCGCCATGCCCATGCCGACGATCTGTTCGGCAATGGTCTGCGGAATGCGCTCGGTGGTCAGCACGTGGGCAAACAGCAAGGCGTTGGCCACGATGAACATCAGCATCACGGTGGTGCGTCCGGCTTCCAGGAAGACATGCGGAAGGTCCTTGAAACCCAGGTCGCGGTAAATGAACACAGCGACGAACAAGGCGTACACAGCGGATACGGCTGCCGCTTCGGTGGGCGTGAAGATCCCGCCGTAGATACCGCCCATGATGATGACCAGAAGCGCCAGGCCCCACATGGACTCGCGCAGCGCGCGCAGCACCTCGCCCATGCTGGCCTTAGGCGGCGGCGTGGTCTTGAGTTTGCCCGCACGCCACCAGACGGCGGTCATCAACATCAGTCCCAGTACCAATCCTGGAACCACACCGGCGAGAAATATGCGGCCCACCGAAACTTCGGTGATGGCGGCATAGACCACCATCACGATGGACGGTGGAATCAAAATACCCAGGGTTCCGGCGTTGCAGATGACGCCCGCGCCAAACTCCATCGGGTAACCGTTTTTCACCATGCCTGCGATCACGATGGAGCCGATGGCCACCACCGTGGCGGGGCTGGAGCCCGACACCGCCGCAAACAGCATGCAAGCGAGCACCGAGGCGATGGCGAGGCCGCCTCGCAGATGCCCGACAGCGGCGATGGCAAAGTTCACCATGCGCTTGGCGACGCCACCGGTAGACATCAACACGCCCGCCAGAACGAAAAACGGGATTGCCAGCAGCGTGTAGTGCTCGCTGGTCTCGAACATCTTGATCGTCATGCTCGCCAGGGAGTCCGGCGAGAAGAAAACGATGGTAACGATGCTCGAGAGCCCAAGGCTGATCGCAATCGGCATACCGATCGCCATACAGAAAAACAGCAGCGCAAACAGTACCAGCGTGTTCATACGTCATCCTCCTTGGCCTTCAGGCTCATCGCCTCGGCAGCTTCATCGGCAAGGCGCAAACCTTCGCTGCGGCCAGTCACCAGGTCGTAGAGGATCTGAAGAAACCGAAAGGCAGTCAGCGCCATCCCCACCGGCATGACCGCCAGCACAACCCAGCGCTCGATGGGCATGTCTTCCAGTTCGATGCCAACCTGCTTCATCTTGAGCACATACTCCATCGAGCCGGTAAAGACAAAGCCGACATACAACAAGCACAGCAAGGTGGCGAGGATGCCCACCACGCGCACCTGGCGCGAAGGCAGCAATTTAACGAGTGCGTCCACACCGATATGCGAACTCACGCGCACGCCATAGGGCACCCCGATGAAGATCATGACGGCAAAGAACACTGTGGTCAGTTCCAGCGCCCAGGAAAGGCCGCTGTTGAACACGTAGCGCAGAACCACTTGGTAGAAGGTCAGGCCGGTCATGGCCAGCAGCATGAGCGAAATGATCCACTCTTCAAGACGGTCAAAAAATTTCATGGGGTAGCTCCAAAAAAAGCCCCGGTTTTGCCGGGGCTTGCAGCTGTGATGGTGCCGTAGCGTTTTACTTGTTGGCGCGCTCGGCAGCGCTGATCAAGTCCTTGCCGATCTCGCCTTCAAACTGCTTCCACACCGGCTTCATCGCGGTGCGCCAGGCAGTCTTTTGCTCCTTCGTCATGGGGACCACTTCGGCTTTCTTGTCGGCAATGATCTTGTCCTTGAACTCCAGCCCTTCCTGGAAGGCCACCTTGTTTCCGTAGGCGATGGATTCATCCATGGCCGACTTCAGAGTTTTGCGAATATCGGCCGGCAGCCCATCCCACCATTTGGTGTTGGTGATGACCATGTAGTCGAGCGCGCCGTGGTCGCTTTCCATGATGTATTTTTGTACTTCGTGGAACTTCTTGCTGTAGATGTTGGACCAGGGGTTCTCGGTGCCATCGACCACGCCGGTCTGCAGCGCCTGGTAGACCTCGGAGAATGAGATTTTCTGCGGATTGCCACCGACCGCCTTGAACTGCGCTTCCAGCACATCGGACGCCTGGATGCGGAACTTCAGACCTTTGGCGTCTGCAGGCATGGACAGTTTGGTGTTGGCCGACAGCTGCTTCATGCCGTTGTGCATGTACCCAAGACCGGTGATGCCCTTCTTGGTCATCGAGTTGAGAAGCGACTGGCCTTCCGGGCTGGCCTGGAAGCGGTCCACGGCCTGGAGATCATCGAACAGGAAGGGCAGGTCAAAGATCTGCAGCTTGGGCGTGTACTTGCCGAACTTGGCAAGCGACGGTGCAATGACCTGCACGTCGCCCAGCAGCAAGGCTTCCATTTCCTTGCCATCGCCGAACAGCTGGCTGTTGGGGAAGACCTGGACCTCCACCTTGCCAGGCAGCGCCTTTTCGGCGAGTTCCTTGAACTTGAGCGCCGCCTTGCCCTTGGGCGTCACGTCGGCCACAACGTGGCTGTACTTGATGACGATGGGCGCAGCGTGGGCGGTAAAGCCGAGCGAGAGCAGGGCACTGGCGGCGAGCAGCTTCAGGGTGAATTTCATGGGTTTGTCTCCAGGTTGAAAAACAGTGAGCGAACGATACGGGCCAAGCTCTGCGCTGACAACTGTGGGCTTCAACAGTTGCTCGCCTAGGGAAAACCCGCGACTCCACCTCAGCCTCATGGCATCCGCTCCAGCGCTGCGCGGGCTTCCTCGAGCCAGTCTGCGCCAATGCGTTGTGCCAGACCGGTGTGCACGCTCTGCACCGCAGCGCGCAAGCGCCCTTTCTGAGCTGGCGTCAGCGGATGAATGCGTGTTCCCGCGTAGGTACGAAGAGCAGCCAGGGCCTTCTCGTTCTGTGTATCGGCAATCTGGTTGCCGAACGCCAGGGCCTGTCCCATGGCGTCGCGGACCAGCGCACGGTCGCTCGCGCTCAGGGCCAGCCAGAAGCGCTGGCTGGTGACCACCGCATAGCCCAGATAGCCGTGTTCTGTCAGGCTCAAGTCCGTCTGTACCTCTTGCATGCCCTGGGTCCAGAAGTTGGAGATCGGGTTTTCGGTGCCGTCAACCACCCCCGCAGCCAGAGCGCGGCGCGTTTCGCTGAAAGCGAGCGTCACCGGCTGCGCGCCCAAGGCGCGCATTTGCGCTGCAATCACGCGCGACGCCTGGATGCGCATACGCTGGCCCGCAAAGTCCGCCACTTCCAGCAGCGGTCGGTTGGCGCTCATGTGCTTGAAACCGTTGTCCATAAAACCCAGGCCCACCAGACGCTGGCGCTCCAACCGGGCCAGCATGCGCTGACCCAGAGCGCCCTGCGTGATGCGCCGCACACCCGCAACATCAGGAAAAAAATAGGGCAGGTCAAACAGCTCGAACTCGGGGAACCCGATGCGGCCAAATTTCGACAGCGAGGGCGCCAGGATCTCCACCGCCCCCAGCTGCAGCGCCTGCACTTCGTCGTGGTCTCCGTAAAGCTGGGCCTCGGGGTAGATGGTGACCGTGATGCGCCCGCCCGAGCGCTCCTGCACCAGGGCCTGGAACCGCCGCGCCGCCAGGCCTTTGGGCGTGTCTTCGGCGACCACATGCGCAAACCGGATCGTGAACGCGCCGGACGCCGCGCGCAGACCCCTGCTGCCTGCGGCAAGTCCAAGCGCAGCGCCGGCGAGCAAGGCGTGGCGCCGCGAGAGTGCGTGTGCGATCCGGCTGGGCATGCCGCTATGCTACGGCGAGGCGAGAGCCCCAACACTCCCATGCAACCCTTGCCACGCACGCCGCCGCTTGACTTCGCCCTGCTGCAGCAGACCCCGTCCGGACAGGCGCCGCGCGGGCGTCGCACGCTGTGGTGGCTGCTGGGGCTGCTGCTTCTGGTGGTGGCCTCGGTGGTGGCGCTGGTGCTGTATCTCAACGCTTTCGAGCACGAAGAAGAAGAGCGCCGCCGTGTCTCGGACGGCCAGTGGCTGGAGCAAAGCGTGCGCTTTCACTTTGTGCGGTTGGAGGAAGATCTGCGGGTGCTGGCCCGGCAGGCGCTGCAACGCCCCGATGTCAGCCCCCGCGCCGCGCCCAGCGTACAAGGAGGGCTGCTGTGGAACCAGCCCGGCGCCATTCTCTGGCACGGCTGGCAGGCTTACGACCCGGATCAGCCTGGAGCCAACCAACCCGAGGACCTGCGCCAGGCGCGTGCCGCCAACCCCTGGAACGACGAAGCGCTGTCGAGCATGCTCGACATTGCCGTCGGCCTGCGCCGCTCCAGCTATGCCGGCCCGCTGCGCGACGCACAAGGCAATGCCACCGACGTCGTGTGGCTGGCCGTACCTTATTTCGAACGCGGCGAGTTTTTGGGCAACTACCTGGCGGCGCTGTCGATGAAGGCCTGCGTGGACGGGCTGGTGCCCGCCTGGTTTCATCAAACGCACCGGGTGCGTCTGGCCGATGACCCGGCGCTGGCACCCGTATCGCAGCAAAGTTCTGCCTATGCGCCTTACCTCGCAGCGATGAATCTTCCCGGCACCGACATGTTCATCGAGATTGCGCCGCTGCGCGCGCAGCCGGCCATGGTGCCGCGCCTGTTTCTCACGGTGGCGCTGCTGTTTCTGGCTGGCATGCTGGTCAGCTTGCTGGCCTTGCGGCGCGACATCGGCAAGCGCCAACGCGTGCAGGCGCTGCTGCAGGCCCAGATGGTGCTGCGCACGGCCATGGAGGATTCGGTCACCATCGGCATGCGCGCCTGGGCCCCCGACGGACAGATTTTGTACGTGAACGAAGCCTTTTGCCGCATGGTGGGCTACAGCACCGCCGAACTGGTAGGCCGCCGCGCACCCATGCCGTACTGGCCGGCCAACCGTGCCGACGAAATCAACGTGATGCACCAGGACGTGATTGCGCAGGGAACGCGCAGCGAAGGCCTGGAGGTGCAGTTCCAGCACCGCGACGGTCACCTGGTAGACGTGTTGATCCACGAAGCGCCGCTGGCCACCGCCAGCGGCGAACCGGTGGGCTGGATGAGTTCTGTTCTGGACATTAGCGAGAAGAAGCGCGCCGAGCGACTGGCTGCACAGCAGCAAGAACGCCTGGAGGCGTCTGGGCGCCTGGTGGCGGTGGGCGAAGCCGCATCCACGCTGGCACACGAACTCAACCAACCGCTGGGCGCGCTGAGCAGCTTTGCCCATGGCTTGCTCAACCGATTGAAAAGCCGCAGCGTCACGGCCGACGAGATTGAACGCGTAGTGCAACGCATGGCGCGCCTGTCGGACAAGGCGGGGGGCATCATCCAGCGTGTCAACGCCTTTGCGCGGCGGCGCGAACTGGTCCTGGCGCCGGTAGACCTGGCCCGTTTCGTGCAGCGCTGCATCGCCAGCCATCCGCGCGCCGATGCGGTGCGCGTGGAATGGTCGGCCACACCGGGTGGCGTTTGGGTGCAAGCCGACGAGCTGCTGCTCGAACATGTGCTGAACAACCTGCTTGCCAACGCCTGCGCCTGGTCTGTGCACAGCGGCAAGCCGGCGCGGGTGCGCGTCTCGCTGGCCTGCGCGCACGCAGAGCGCATGGCGAGCGTCTCGGTAGCCGACAACGGGCCCGGCGTGGCCGAGGCAGACCGCGAACAAATTTTCAACGCCTTCTTCAGCACACAGGAAGGCGGAATGGGCATGGGCCTGGCCATTTGCCGCTCCATCGTCGAAGCACACCACGGGCGCATCGAAGTGGGACGCGACCCCGAACTGGGCGGCGCCCGGTTCACGGTCTGGCTGCCGCTGGTGCCGAGCGCAGCCGCTGGAACCAAAGAAACGACATGAACCGCATCGCCATCCATATCGTTGACGACGACGCCGACGTGCGCGACGGCCTGGCCTGGCTGTTCGATTCGCGTGGCTACCACGCGGCCACCTGGTCGGGCGGTGACGCTTTCCTGCACGGCATCGGCAAGCTGGCACCCGACTGGGACCACGCCGTGGTGCTGATGGACATCCGCATGGAGCCGCTCTCGGGCCTGGCCACGTTCGAGCGCCTGCAGCAAATGGGCTGTCCATGGCCAGTGCTGTTTCTCACCGGGCACGGCGACGTGGGCATGGCCGTGGCAGCCGTCAAGAACGGGGCCTGGGATTTTCTGGAAAAACCCTTTCAGGACAACCTGCTGGTGGACCGCATCGAGCAGGCCCTGGCCGCCGCCAGCGCGCAGCGCGCCACCGACCTGCAGACCCAGCGCCTGCGCGCCGCACTGGCCAGCCTGAGTCAGCGCGAGCGCGAGGTGCTGGCCGAGCTGATCCGCGGCCACTACAACAAGACCATTGCCGACCATCTGGGCATCACCCAGCGCACAGTGGAGTTTCACCGAGCCAATATTTTCAACAAGCTGGGCGTGCAATCGGCGATCGAACTGGCGCACCAACTGGGCCGGCTTGGTGCCTTGCCGGGAACGTCCGGCGAAAGCACGGAATGACGCCCGAAGCGAGGCAAAACAAGTCCCTGCGCTGTACTGCGGCAAACCCGCCCGTTTTTGACAAGCTGGCTCAGGATGAAAAAATGGGCGCGATTGCCTTTGCGCGAACTGCCCCCTCTTGACCTGGAGCCCCATGATCCGATTGAAATCGCTGCCTTCCCTCTTCACCGCTCTGGCCCTGCTGGCCTGCAGCGCCGCCGTAAGCGCCCGCGACATGGTGGCGGTCAACCGTCCCGAGATCAACATGCGCTCGGGCGCAGGCACCCAGCACGAAGCGCTGTGGGTCCTCAGCCGCGGTTATCCACTGGAAGTTCTTGGGCGCAAGGGCAAATGGCTCAAGGTGCGCGATTTTGAAAATGACCGGGGCTGGGTCTACCGGCCGCTGACCAGCACGCGCACGCCACACCACGTTGTCAAGGTCCATGTGCTGAACATTCGCAGCGCCCCCAGCCTCAAGAGCCGCGTGCTGGCCAAGGCCGCACGCGGCGAGATTCTCAAAACCCTGGAGCGCAAGCGCGACTGGGTCAAGATCAAACAGGAAGGCGGCCCCACCGGCTGGGTGTCGAGGCGACTCGTGTGGGGCTGGTAGCGCCGCAGCCCGCGCAAGCGCCACACGCTGCGCACCCAGCGCCGCGCCTGCGCGTGCTCAGCCTCAACATCGGCCGCTGCCAGCGCCTGCACATTGGCGAGCGCAGTGTGCTCTCTGGCATAGGCAAGCGCCCGGTGAGCGGGCCCATGGCCGTGGCGCGTCTGGGCCTGGAAGGGGACGAGCAAGCCGACCTCAGCGCGCACGGCGGCCTGGACAAGGCGGTCTACGCCTACCCGGCGCAGCACTACGCGTTCTGGCACGACGCGCGCCGACAGCGCGGCTTGGGTCTGCCGGACGAAACACTGCCGCCAGGGTTCATGGGCGAGAACCTCACGGTGGAGGGTTTGCTGGAGAGCGAGGTGTATGTGGGTGACCGCCTGCATTTCCCCCACTGCGTGCTGCGCGTCACCGCGCCGCGCGAGCCCTGCTACAAGTTCGATGCCGTCATGGGTTTCGCACTGGCCGGGCGCACCATGGCGCGGGCGGGAAACTGCGGCTACTACCTGGCTGTGGACCAGCCAGGGAGCATTGCGGCAGGACAAGAGGCCTGGCTGCAGCCTGGCCAGCGGGCGCTGAGCATTGCGCAGGCGATCGCTGGCAAGTGGGCCAAACACGCACGCTAGGAGGCTGTCGGACTTGGAGCGTCGAAAGCGAAAACCGAAGGTTTCACCAAAATCGGCCCCAGCGAGGACAGTTTTTGCCGGATTTGCAGCCTCATAGCCCCGCTATGGGGCAAAAAGACGGTGTTCTCGAAGAGCGGCGAAGCCAAAAATGGACCGCTGCGGTCGATTTGCAGCCGACGATTTCCAAGTCCGACAGCCTCCTAGGGCCCCATTCGCTGGATCAGTTTGTTTTTGATAGCTGCTAACGCTTGCCTGGTATGCGCTAGAGCCCAATTTGACTAAAAAATCAGCGCGCTGTTTCCGGCAGTTCTATCTTCACCTCCAACACCTCCAGGTTGTCCTGGCGCTCCAGGCTGACCTTGAGATCGTCCGGGTTGATCTTCACGTACTTGCTGATCACCGCCACCAGCTCGCGCTGCAGCGCCGGCAGGTAGTCGGGCTCGGCGGCGCTGCGGCCGCTGCGTTCGTGCGCCAGGATGATTTGCAGGCGTTCCTTGGCGACGCTGGCGGTTTTCTTCTTTTCGCCCAGCAGGAAGGAGAGGAATGACGCCATGGCTTACTTGCTCCCGAACAGGCGTTTGAAGAAGCCGGGTTTCTCGGCGTCGATGAAGCGCAGCGGCTTGTCTTCGCCCAGAAAGCGGTCGATCACGTCCTTGTAGGCTTCCGAGACGTCGGTACCCTGCAGGTGGATGGCGGGCAGCCCCTGGTTGGACGCCTGCAGCACCACCTCGGATTCCGGAATGACGCCAATGAGCTTGATGCGCAGAATGTCCTGGATGTCTTCCAGGCTCAGCATCTGCCCCTCCTGCACGCGGCCGGGGTTGTAGCGGGTGATGAGCAGATGCTCCTTGATGGCTTCGCCCCCTTCGATGGCGCGCTTGGTCTTGCTGCCCAGCATGCCCAGGATGCGGTCCGAGTCGCGCACCGAGGACACTTCGGGATTCGTCACCAGCAGCGCCTCGTCGGCAAAGTGCATGGCCATGAGGGCGCCGCTCTCGATGCCGGCGGGCGAGTCGCAGACGATGTATTCAAAGTCCATTGCCGCCAGGTCTTCGAGGATCTTGCCGACACCCTCGACCGTGAGCGCGTCCTTGTCGCGCGTCTGGCTGGCGGCAAGCACGAACAGGTTCTCGCTGTTCTTGTCCTTGATGAGCGCCTGGTTCAGGTTGGCCTCACCCTGGATCACGTTGATCAGGTCGTACACCACGCGGCGCTCGCACCCCATGATCAGATCGAGGTTGCGCAGGCCGACGTCAAAGTCGATCACGGCGGTCTTGTGGCCGCGCAAGGCAAGGCCGGAAGCAAAGGCGGCACTGGTGGTGGTCTTGCCCACGCCACCTTTACCGGAAGTCACGACGACGATTTTGGCCATGTGTAGTACGTATTGAAAAGAGAAAATTCAGAGAAAAATGGGGCTTACAACGGCTCGATCAGCAGTTTTTCGCCGTCGAGCCGCACCTGGGCAGGTTTGCCCAGCACCTCGGGTGGAATCGCCACCTCGGTGGTGCGGTAAATGCCTGCAATGGATACCAGCTGCGGCTCCATGCAGGTGGTGAAAATGCGCGCCTCGGTGTTGCCACGGGCGCCGGCAATGGCGCGCCCGCGCAGTGGGGCGTAGACATGAATGTTGCCATCGGCAATCACTTCGGCGCCAAAGCTGACCACAGCCAGAACGACCAGGTCCGCGCCACGCGCGTACACCTGCTGGCCCGAGCGCAGCGGCTTGTCGATCACGACCGTCGCGGGTCCGGGCACCGGTACTTCGCGCACCACCTCGATTTCATGCACCACCTCGCGCGGTGCGCTTGCGGTGCGCGCGGGTGCAGCGTCCGGGGCGGCGGCCAGCCCAGCGGCCACGGCTGCGCTCATTTGCTCCGGACTGCCTCCACGCACGGCGACGGGCAAGGTGGCGTGGGTGCGCAGCACGGCGCACAGAGCCGGAAAATCGATGGGTTCCTGCCATTCGCGCAGCGAGGCCAGATCAATCAGCACCGCGTCGTTGTCAAAGAAACCGGGATCGTCCTGCAGGCGCTCGGCCAGTTCGCTGGCGAGCAGCTCCGGGTCGGGAGATCGCAGCAGCACCGCCACCACGGGCAGCGAAGCGCTCTTGAGCTCAAAACGGGTGCGGGCCGGGCCCGCCGTGTCTGCGGCCATGAAGTCTCAGCGTGGCGCCCGGCTGTGCCAGGCGCGCGAAAAGGCCCGAGTGTACTTGGGCGTGCCGGTGCTCCTGCGGGCGTGCGCTTGCCAGCCCAAGCTCCCTCCGGCGCGCCCTGGCGGCCTCAAGCAGGCGTGTCGTGCTGCCAGGCAGGCAGCTGCGCGCCACAGTGAAAGCAGTACACCGCCTCGGGCAGGTGCCCTTCGGTCAGGCATTCGTGGCAGGTCCGGGTGGTGGGGGTGCGCATCGGCGCCAGCCGCTGCGAGGCCATTTCGGCGGTGACAATGCCGGTGGGCACGGCCAGTGTGCCCCAGCCGAGCAGCATCATCACCGACGAGATGAAGCGCCCCAGTTCGGTGCGCGGCGTGATGTCGCCAAAACCCACTGTCGTCATCGTCGTAATGGCCCAGTACACAGCGGTGGGAATGCTGGTAAAGCCGTTCTCCGGCCCTTCCACCACGTACATCAATGTCCCCATCACTAGCACGATCATCAGCACCCCGGTGATGAACACCGTGATCTTGCGCCGGCTGGTGCGAAGCGCATGGCCCAGGCTGCGGTACTCGACCACGTACGCCGAGAGCTTGAAAATACGAAACACGCGCAGCAGACGCAGCACGCGCACGTCGATCAGGGCATGGACTTCGGGCAGCAGCAGCGCCAGATAGGTAGGCAGCAGTGCCAGCAGGTCGATAACGCCGAAAAAGCTCGTGGCGTAGCGCAGAGGATGGCGCACCGTGGCCAGACGGGCCAGGTATTCGATAGTGAACGCCGCCGTAAACAACCATTCAGCCACTTGGAACGGTTGGTGCAGGCGCGCGTTGATGGCGGGAACGCTGTCGGCCGTGACCACCGCGACGCTGAGCAAGATCAGCGCAATCAGCGCATGGTCAAACCAGCGCCCGGCGCGCGTGTCCGCCTCGAAGATGACGGTGTAGACCCGCAGGCGCCATCCGTGCAGCGCGGCGGCGGGTTCGTCAGGCAGTGCGCTCATGCCGGCACTGTAAGGCAACGCGTCTGCTTGCCCTCGCTTACCGCGTTGAAAATCGATACGCCGCAGCAGCTCAAGAACTCGCTTCGTCTCATCGCGTCGTCGACGCATGGTGCAAACCCTAGGACGCAGAAATTACACATTTCTGTCACGATGGTGGACACCCTATCCTGGCCCTTGTTCACGCGCTTGTGCTCTTTCTGAAGCCGCCCGAACATCCGGGAGAGCCCTTTGAACCAGCAACTCCCTTTTTTCAGCCCCCTGGCGCTGCAGGACGCTCTCAAGCTGTCCCGGGAGATGTTGGAGCATCTCCCGGTGGGCATTGCCCTGTTCGACCCCGAACTGCGTCTCTTGTCCGTCAACCGCCTGGCCATCGAGATGCTGGAGTTTCCGAAGGAAATGTTCTCCGGCGAGATGCCCACGCTGGAAGATTTGCTGTACTTCAATGCCTGCCGTGGCGAGTATGGCCCCGGCGACCCGCACGAACAGACCCGCAAGCGCATGGAGCTGGCATTGAGGCTCGAACCGCACCGCTTTGTCCGCAAGCGCCCCGACGGCATGGTGCTCGACGTCATTGGCGCACCCCTGCCCGGCGGCGGCTTCGTCAGCATCTACACCGACATCACAGAGCACGAGCGCAATGCCACGGCCATGCGCGACCAGGCGCTGTACCTGCGCAGCGTACTGGCACACCTGCCACAGGGCATCTCGGTATTTGACGAACAATTGCGTCTCAAATGCTGGAACGACAAATTTCTCGAGGTGCTCGACCTGCCGCCAGAAGGGGTCTATGCCGATGTGCCGTTCGAAGACCTGATCCGCTACCCAGCCAGACGCGGTGAGTTCGGCCCAGGAGACCCCGAAGCCTACGTGCAACAGCGGCGCGAATGGGCCCTGCGTTTTGAGCCCCACCGGCTCGAACGCACCCGGCCCACGGGCCGCACGCACCTGATCGAGGGATGCCCGATGCAGGCCGACGGGCGTACGGTGGGCTTCGTCAGCAGCTACATCGACATCACCGAAAACAAGGCGCGCGAGGCCGCCCTGACCGAGAAGAACGAACTGCTTCAAACCCTGGCCGACAACCTGCCTTGCGGCGTGAGCATCTTCGACAGGAATCTGCACCTGGTGCTGATGAACGACGAGGCCATCCGCCTGCTCGGCTTTAGCCGCGAGCTGGTCAACCAGTGTCCCCATTTTTCCGAACTGGCGCGCTTCAATGCCGAGCGCGGGGAATACGGCGCTGTGGATGTGGAGGCGTTCGTGGCCGATCTCACGGCCAAAGCGCTGCACCCCACGCACCATCGCTTGGAGCGTGTGCGACCCAACGGGGTCGTCATTGATCTGGTGGGGGCACCCATACCGCACGGTGGTTTTGTCACCCTCTACTCCGACGTTACCGAGCAGCGAAACGCCGCCCGCGCCATCGAACGCCTGGCGCACCATGACACCCTGACCGGCCTGGCCAACCGCTACGCGCTGGAGGCACGCCTGGACCAGCTCGTGGCCGACGCGCGGCGCCACAACCGCCGACTGGCCGTGCTGTTCCTGGACATGGACAACTTCAAGGGCATCAACGACAGCATGGGCCACGGCGTGGGGGACGAGTTTCTGCGCGTGACGGCACAGCGCCTGCGCAGCGCCGTGCGCGAGAACGACATCGTGGCCCGGCTCGGCGGCGACGAGTTCGTGGTGGTGCTTTCAGACATGGGTGAGCCCCAGCATGCCCTGTCTGCAGCCACCAAGTTGCTTGAGCAGTTGTCCCAACCCGTCACCCTGGCCGGGCAGGAGCTGAGCCCATCGACCTCCATCGGCATCTGTTTTTTCCCGCAGGACGGACGCGACCGCGGCAGCCTGATGCAAAGCGCCGACATTGCCATGTACCAGGCGAAACAGATGGGCAAAGGCACTTACCGGTGCTTCGACCCGGCCATGATGGAAGTGGCCACCCAGCGCGCGGCCATGGAACGGGCGCTGAAGGAAGCGGTTGCATGCAAGCGCTTCGAGGTGCACTACCAGCCACTGGTGGACTGCCGCTCCCGCGCCGTGTTGGGCTGCGAGGCCCTGATTCGTTGGCAACACCCCGACGGCCATTGGATCGCGCCGCTGGATTTCATTCCCCTGGCAGAGGAGCTGGGCCTGATCAACCAGGTGGGCGAGCAGGTCCTGCAGCTTGCCTGCAGCGCCCTGGCGCAATGGCACCGCGAGGGACACGCGCATCTGGGCATGTCGGTCAATCTCAGCGCGGTGCAGTTGCGCAATCCGCTCCTGCCCGAACAGATCGCCGACATACTGCACATGAATGGCTTGCCTGGCACCGCCTTGACGCTGGAGATCACGGAATCCGTTGCCATGCAGGACCCCCAGACCAGCATCCATCGGCTGGAGCAAATTCGCGCCCTGGGCGTGCGCCTGGCCATGGACGACTTCGGCACCGGCTACTCCTCGCTCGCCTATCTCCAGCGGCTTCCACTGAATATTCTCAAGCTCGACCGCAGCTTTGTGCAGGAGATGGAAACCAATCCCAACGACGCCGCCATCTGCACTGCCTCCATCGGCCTGGCACACCATCTCGGTCTGATTGTGGTGGCCGAAGGCGTGGAGACTGAGGCGCAACATGCCTTCCTCGACAGCCTGGGCTGTGACGTGTGCCAGGGCTACCTGTTCAGCCGCCCACTGCCCGGCGACGCGCTGCGGCAATGGCTGGGCGGCCTGCCGGGTGGCAGCACGGCGTGAGCAAGGGCCTGCCTTGCCCTGACCCGCCCTGCAGACACAGTAGTACAAATAGAAACGCCGTTTTCTATAGGCAGTGTTCCAATCGCCCGGCACAGCGCGGTGGCCCCCAACGGTTCGCCGGCGCATCATTCGTTTTCAAGAAGGATTTTTGAGATGCCCCCCACCCCCGGTTTGATTCCTGCGCACTCGCGCGCCACAAGCCCTTTGCGAACCGCTGTGGCCCTGGGCTGCGTCCTGGTGGCCCTGGCGGGCTGTGGCGGCGGCTCTGGCGACACGGCGCAGCCACCCGCAACCAACCTCGCGGCACCCACGAACTTCACGGTGAGCAACCTCGGAACCTTCGGATGGAGCGCCACACCTGGCGCCACCCGCTATGAACTGTTTGTGGACCCGGACGGCACGGGCCCGCTGGAAGAGGCCAAGGCAGACGACTACAACCAAGCCACCGGCACCGGTTTTACCTACTCTCAAGCGGGAATTCAACAGATTGCAGGATCCCTCCATGCAACCGCCTCTGCGTCCAGCCTGGCAGCAAGCCTCAACGCCTACTACCGCCTGCGCGCGTGCGACGCCAGCAGTTGCGGCGCTTTTACGGCGGCGAAGACCTATGACATAGTCAATGCCATCAGCCATGAATTCCCCTCGGGACGTGCCCCCAGCAAATTTACCTACGGTTTGGACGGCTATCCACGACTGTCCAAGGACGGCCTGACATTGGCCATCGGCCAGTCGAGCCCCGCCGCCGACTCTGCTGTGTACGTTTTCATGCGCCCCAGCAGCGCGCAACCATGGCAGCCACAAACGGTTCTGCGCTCCGGCAAGAGCTATTTCGGGGAGAAGGTCGCGCTCTCCTCGGACGGCAGCACCCTGGCCATACAAGGAATGGAACCAACCAACGGCAATGTCAATGCGCTCACTAGTGTGGTGTACCTCTACCAACGCAACGGCAGTACCTGGGATCAGCAAGCCTATCTGGAAGCACCCACCGCACCCTCGGCATGCCCACAACCATGCCGCGCTGGGAGCATTGGCCATTTGGCGCTGTCTGCCAATGGCAACCTGCTTGCGACATCGCTGAGCTTCAACACACCCGCAGGCGTCGGTTCCACATCCATTGGCGCCGTAGTGACCTACGTTCGCAATGGAACATCGTGGTCTCAACAAGCCTTGCTGGAAACGGGCGGCAAATCTGTGGATCTATTGGCTCTGGCAGCAGACGGCAAAACCTTGGCAGTGAATCAAGGCGCTTTTTATCTTGGCGCCCTTTCACCACAGACGACCACCCTTTCGCGCTGGTCTTTACCCAGCAAAATGGCACGTGGAGCCAGCAAGCCCGCATTCCCGTTGGCATTGTGTACCTGGTGACTGTTGGGGCTAGCTCGCTCAGCACCATGGAGCTGTCTGGCGATGGCAACACCCTCGCCATCCTTGCCAGCAATGATCCTGGGCGTCAGCCCCCAGAACTCGACATCAAGCCAGCGGATCTCTCGTGCGGCCCGATGGTGGGCAGCTTGTATATGGCACTGTATGCACGCAATAGCAGCACATGGCAACGGCAAGCCGCGATCTCGCGCGAGAATGCAGACTCCTGGGCACTGGCCAGCGACGGCAACGCCGTGTTCTACGGCAACGCACTGTTCACGCGCAGCAACGGCACCTGGGCTTGCCCTTGATCGGCTGCTGCGCGAGGGGCCTGCCGAGCTTTGAGGCCAGACAAAGCGCGGCTCGATCTCCCCGGTGACATCGGGCCCTGCATTAGCATCGGCCCCATGTCCGACACGCGCAAGTCCCATCTCGACGCCCTCTCCATTTCCATCCTCCTGGCCTGCTGCCTGTTCTGGGGCTTTCAACAGGTACTGGTCAAAGCCACCGTAACCGAAGTGGCGCCCGTGTTCCAGGCCTTTGTGCGCTTTGCCATAGCGAGCGCCGCCGTGCTGCTGTGGTGTCTGTGGCGCGGCGTACCTGTGAGCCCCCGGCACGAGAGCCGCGCAGCGCTTTGGGGCGGCCTGCTGGCCGGGGCGCTGTTTGCCGGCGAGTTTGCATGCATCTATATCGGTTTGCAGTACACGCAGGCTTCGCGCCTGACCGTGTTTTTGTACTGCGCGCCCTTCTGGGTGGCACTGATCCTGCCGCGCTTCGTCGCCGGCGAAGGACTGCGCGGCTGGCAATGGGTCGGCCTGGCTGTGGCCTTCGTCGGCGCGGCGCTGGCGCTGGGAGACGGTCTGTGGCATCCCGCTGTGCAAACCCAGCCGCTGGCTTGGCTGGGCGACCTGCTGGGCCTGGCTGCAGGCCTGATGTGGGCGCTGACCACCGTGGTGATCCGCAGCACGCCCGTTGGCCGCATCGCCCCCGCCAAACAATTGCTCTACCAGGTGGGAATGAGCACCGCCGTGCTTCCCTTTCTGTCGCTGGCGCTGGGCGAGACCTGGTCTTTGCAACTGAGCGGCTTTGCCTGGACCTCGCTGCTGCTGCAGTCGCTGGTGGGGGCGTTTGCCAGCTACCTGGCGTGGATGTGGATGCTGGCGCACTACAACGCCACCAAGATGTCGTCCTTTGTCTTTTTGACGCCGGTGTTTGCCTTGCTCTTTGGCGCGTTCTGGCTCGGCGAGACCATTACCCCCGGCCTGCTGGCGGCACTGACGCTGGTGGCGGTGGGCATCATCGTCGTCAACCGCCGGCCGCGCATGGCGGCGGGCGCCTAGGTACGCCACCGACGCGCGGGCCCGCACCGAACTGCAAAGACCCTTCGGTTCAACTCAGGGGTGGCCTGCATGGCGCAGAACGCTATTTAATAGATAGCTATCAACGCTTACCCAATAAGCGCCAGAGGCCTAAAAACCCTAAATTTTAGGGATGCGAATGCGGCTGATCATCAAGGAGCCCGACAGCGCGAACACCAGCACCAGCGGGTGCAGGCCCCAGCCCGCCACATGCCACTGGCCAAACCACAGCGTTTCGCGCACTGCGCCCATCGCTGCAGCAACGGCCAGCAGGGCCACCAGCGCGATCGAGGTGGGAATGGGGGTGCCTTCGAAATACTTCACCTTGCCGTCGTCCCCCGAAAGCGTTTCGGCGGTGACGTTGTAGCGCGCCAGGCGCGAGACGCCACAGGCTACGAAATACGCCAGCACGATGCGGTCCCACCCGCCCTGCATGCCGCAGGCATAGGCCAGTACAGCGGGGGCCACGCCAAACGAGATCACATCGGCCAGCGAATCGAGCTCGCGCCCCATGGCCGAGCTTTTTTGCCGCCAGCGCGCCACGCGGCCATCGAGCACGTCGAAAATCAGCGCAGCCAGCACCAGCGCCGCCGCAAAGTACACATGGCGCAGGTCGCCGTTTTCCAGGTAAGTCATGGCGGAAAACAATGCGCCCACACCGCAGACGGCATTGCCCAGCGTGAACCAGTCGGCGAGGTGGAACTCGCGAATCATGGAGAAACGTTTGGGGCGGTCAGCAATCGGGTCGGTCATGGGCTGCTTTGCGGCGGGTAGGAGTAGGCCATTATGAAAGCGCTCCATTGGCGCCCGGTGTAGTCCGGCGCCGCAGCGCCTCAGCCCTGCGCTGCGCGCTCTGCCGCAAACGCCACGTACCAGTCCAGGCACCCGGGGTTCGCCATGGCGTCCTTGTTGACCACTTTGTCGAGCGGCTGGCCCAGCAGCATCTTCTTGATCGGCAGCTCCTGCTTTTTGCCGCTGAGCGTGCGCGGCACCTCGGGCACGGCGAAGATGTCGTCGGGCACGAAGCGCGGGCTCAGTGCGGTGCGCACGGCGTTGTTGATGCGCGCGCGCAGCGCGTCGGTAAGCGTGTGGCCCGCTCGCAGCACCACAAAGAGCGGCATGTAGCTCTCGCGCCCCAGGTATTCCAGATCCACCACCAGGCTGTCGAGCACCTCCGGCAGGGCTTCCACGGCGCTGTAGATTTCGCTCGTGCCCATGCGCAGGCCATGGCGGTTGATGGTGGCGTCCGAGCGGCCGTAAATCACGCAGCCAGGGTGCTCGGCACTGCCGATCTCGATCCAGTCGCCGTGGCGCCAGACGGCGCCCATCTCGGGCGGCCCGTCGCCGCCACCGGGCAGGCGCCCGTGGCCCGCAGGAAAGCTGTCGAAGTAGCTCGACAGGTAGCGTTCGCCAAAGGGATGGCCCCCACGCTCCCCCACTGCGTGTGGGTCGCTGCCCCCCGAGGGGGCCTTCGCAGCTTGGGGCGGCCCGGCGCTGCTCACGTCCCCCCACAGGTACAGCGGCATCGACGGGATGGGCTGCGTGCAGACCAGTTCACCGACAGCGTCCAGTACCGGCTGGCCGTTGCTGTCCCAGGCCTCGACAGCGGCGCCCAGCATGCGGCACTGCATGCGGCCGGGGATTTGCGGCAGCTCGCAGTTGCCGCCAATGAAGGCGCCGGCAAAGTCGGTGCCCCCCGAGATGTTGGCCCACCAGATGCCATCTTCCCGGTTGCCATCGACCCCCGCCGCCGCCATGAAGCGCGTGCCCCATTGCTGCACTTCGGCCGACAGTGGCGAGCCGGTGGAGCCCAGCGCGCGGATGCGGGTCAGATCGCCGCACTGGGCAGGCGAGATTCCGGCCTTCATGCAGTTGGCGTAGAAGGCCGCGCCCGCGCCAAAGAAGCTCACCCCGGTGTCAGAAGCAAAACGCCACAGCTGCGTCCAGTCGGGCGCGTCTTTGGATCCGCCGGGGTTGCCGTCAAAAATGGCGCAGGTGGTTCCCAGCAGCAGGCCCGCCATCTGCGCATTCCACATCACCCAGCCGGTCGAGCTGTACCAGTGGTAGCGCTCGCCCCAGCTGTTGGGCGCGTAGCTGCAGCCAATGTCGTTGTGCAGGGCGCCCAGCTCCATCAGCACCAGCAGCATGCCGCCATGGCCATGGACGATGGGCTTGGGCAGGCCGGTGGTACCGCTGGAATAGACGATCCACAGCGGGTGGTCAAAGGGCAACCACATCGGCTCAAAACCCTCAACCTCAGCATCATTTTGGCCGCTAGCGCTTGTCCAGCTTGTGCATCCAGCTACAGAAACAGAAGCATCCAGGTTGCCCACCACGACGCAGTGGCGCAGGCTGGGCAACTGCGCCCGCAGCTCGGCGAGCACCGGCAGGCGGTCGTGCTCGCGCCCGCCGTGGATCACACCATCGACGCCAATCAGCACCGTGGGTTCGATCTGCCGGAAGCGGTCCAGCACCGCCTGCGTTCCCATGTCGGGGGCGCAAATGCTCCAGACGCCGCCAATGGCCGCCGTGGCCAGCAGCGCGACGGCAGCTTCAGGAATGTTGGGCAGGTAGGCCGCCACGCGATCGCCCGGCTGCACGCCTGCGGCCTGCAGGTGCAGCGCGAGCGAGGCCACCTGGCGGCGCAGCTCGGGCCAGGAGAGTTCGCGCTGCGCGCCGCGCTCGTTGCTGGCCACGATGGCTGGCATGCCGGCGGCGTGCGCGCCATCGACATGGCGCAGCACCTGGCGCGCATAGTTCAGCTGCGCGCCGGGAAACCACACCGCGCCTGGCATGGCGTTTTTGGCCAACACGCCCAAATGCGGCGTCGGCGACTGGATGTCGAAGAACTCCCAGATGCTTTGCCAGAACACGTCGAGATCGGTCGTGGACCAGCGCCAGAGCGCGTCGTAGTCGCCAAAGTGCAGGCCACGCTCGGCGCGCAGCCAGTCCTGGTAGAGGCGAATCTGGGGAATGTGGGGCGCTTGCATAGGCTCTTGAGGGTAGCGCCACAGACGCGGCGATGCGACTAGGGTTTGTACGGTTGTACAAGGGTTTTGTACGAGCGTTCAATATCTGGACATGCCGACGCTCACACGCCCGCGCACACGCCGCGCAAAACCCGCCACTGGCGAGCGACCTGATCGCCGCGCGGCCATTCTGCTGGCTGCAGAAATGCTGTTTGCCGAGCATGGCTACCACGCCGTATCCATCCGGCAGATTGCCCAGAAGGCCGACGTGCCACTGGCGCTGGTGGGCTATTACTTTGGCCAGAAGCACGAGCTGTTTCACGCCATCTTTGCGCATTGGCGCAGCACCATCTCCGAGCGCCTGGCGCTGTTGGCGCAGGCCGAGACGAGTCCACGCGATGGCCACTACCTGGGTCGCATCGTGCACGCCTTTGTGCAGCCGGTGTTGCAGCTGCGTGCCAGCAGCGAAGGCGAGTACTACGCCCTGCTGGTGGCGCGCGAGTTGCTGTACCGCACCCCTGGCACCGAACAGGTGCTGGCCGACTTCTTTGACCCCATGGCCCACGCCTTCATTGCGGCGCTGCAGGCGGCCTGCCCCGGCAGCACGCGCGCCCAGACCGCCTGGGCCTACCAGTTCACCATGGGCGCGCTGCTGCACCACCTGATCGATCACCGCGTCGAGCGCTTGTCGCTGGGCGCCAATACCCCCCACGACGCGCAGGCCGCGCCGCTGCTCACCGCCTTCATCACCGCTGGAATTGGCGCGCTGCTGCTGCCGGCGCCGCCGCTCACGCATCCTGTCGCAACCGCTTGATCCACCCACAAGGAGACTTCCTATGCACCGCCGTACCCTGCACCGCCTGACCCTGGCCGCCACGCTGGCCCTGGTTGCCACCGGCGCCGCACATGCCCAGCAAACCATTCGCCTCACCGCAGCGGGCGGCCACCCGCCGGTGTTTCTGTGGGTCAAGCTGATTGACGAGTTCTTTATCCCCGAGGTGGACAAGCGCCTGGCAGCCGCTGGCGGCAAGACCAAGATCGACTGGACGCGCGCCTGGGGTGGCACCCTGATCAAGATCGGCAGCGAATCCAAGGGCATTGCCGACGGCGTGGCCGACATCGGCTTTGTTGGCACCATTTTTGAAGCGCCGCGCTTTCCGCTGCAAAACGTGAGCTACTTTGCCCCCTTTGGCTCCGACGACATCGGCACCGTCACCAAGGTGGTCAACCAGTTGCAGCACGACGTCCCCGCCATGGGCGGCACCTGGACCAAGAACGGCCTGGTGTACCTGGGCGGCGCCGCGCTCGACTCCTACCACCTGTGGACCAACTTTCCGGTGAACTCGGTGGACGATCTCAAGAGCAAGAAGATCACGGCGCCCGGACCCTCGGCCAACTGGATTCGCGACACCGGCGCGGTGGCGGTGGCGGGCAACCTGAATACCTACTACGAGGACATCAAGTCCGGCGTGTCCAACGGCGTCATCACCTTTGCCACCGGCGCCTGGGGTGCCAAGGTGCACGAAGTGGCGCCCTACATCACCAAAGTCAATTTCGGCTCCCAGTTCGCTGGCGGCATCGCCATGAACAAGGGGCGCTTCGACAAGCTGCCGCCCGAGGTGCAGAAGATCTTCCGCGACGTTGGCGACGAATACAGCACCCGCTTTGCTGCCGCGCAAGCGGCCGCTGCCGCCGGCCTGCTCAAGAAGATGGAAGAAGCCGGTGCAAAAATCAGCGAACTGCCGGCCGCCGAGCGCAAGCGCTGGGCCGACACCTTGCCGCCGATCGCCAAGACCTGGGCGGCCGACCTGCAAGCCAAGGGGCTGCCCGCCGACGAGGTACTCAAGGGCTATGTGGAAGGGCTCAAGAAAAACGGCGCCGATCTGCCGCGCGACTGGTCGGCAAAGTAAGGCCGTGCGAAGCGCCTGAACCCATGGAGCCCACCAACACCACAGCGCTCGCGCAAGAACCGGACGCCGTACCCAAGGACGCCTACGGCCAGCCGCTGCCGGCGGGCTTTCAGCGCGTGGTCCAGGCGCTCAACGCGCTGGGCACGCTGTGGATTGTGGCGCTCATGGTTCTCATCAACACCGACGTGCTGGGACGCAACCTGTTCCATGCGCCGGTGCGCGGCGTCACGGAACTGGTGTCGCTGTCCATCGTCGGCATCGTGTTCCTGCAGTTGGCGGACACCTTGCACAGCGGCCGCATCACGCGTGCCGACGTGCTGCTGCAAGGTCTGCAGAAGAAGCGCCCGGTGCTGGCGGCGCTGCTGCACGCGTTCTTTCACCTGGTAGGCGCGCTGCTGATGGGCACCATTCTGTGGGCTGCCTGGCCAACGCTGTGGGAGTCGATCCGCATGCGCGAATACGTGGGCGCCATCGGCGACTTCACCGCGCCCGTGTGGCCGGTTCGCGTAGTGATGCTGGTGGGTCTCTGTGCCACGCTCATTACCTTTGTGTTGCTGGCGCTGGCCGATGTGCGCCGCGCTGCGCGTGTGCGCCAGATGCGCGCTACGGGGCACGGCGCATGAGCCCGACACTGATTGCCTGCGCCTCGCTGGTGCTGATGCTGGCGCTGATCTGGGCCGGCATGCACGTGGCCGTGGTGCTGGCCGTGGTGTCCTTTGTCGGCGTCTGGCTCATCAAGGGCGACCCCGGCATTGCGGCCAACCTGCTGGCACAGGCCAGCAGCGACGCCATTGCCAGTCACATCTTTGGTGTGGTGCCGCTGTTTGTGCTTACCGGTTTTCTGGTGGCCATGGCCGACATCGGCAAGGACGCGTTCGAGGTGGCCAACCAGTTGCTGCGCCGCCTGCGCGGGGGCCTGGGCATCGCCACCGTAGCGTCCAACGCCGTGTTCGCCGCCATCACCGGCATATCGATCGCCTCGGCTGCGGTGTTCACCCGCGTGGCGGTGCCCGAGATGCGTCGCTATGGCTACAACCCCCAATTTGCCGTGGGCGTGGTCGCGGGCTCTTCGGTGCTGGGCATGTTGATTCCGCCCAGCCTGCTGATGATTCTGTATGGGTTCTTGTCCAACCAGTCGGTGGGCGACTTGTTCACTGCCGGCATCGTGCCGGGCCTGCTGCTGGCGCTGGCCTACGCCGTGGGCATCGTGGTCATGTCCTTTGTCTGGCCGCGCTCGGTGTTTGCAAGCGGCGCGCCGCTGCCAAGCAACGATGCCGATCTGATGCCGCTCGGCACCCTGGTGCGCAAGATCATCCCCAGCGTGCTGATGATCGTGGCCGTGCTCGGCGGCCTGTACGCCGGCTACTTCACCGCCACGGAGGCCGGCGCCGTGGGTGCGCTGCTCGCGCTCATCATCGCGCTGCTGCGGCGCAAGCTCAACGCGCGCACGCTTTGGAGCGTGCTGACCGAGACCGGCCATGTCACGGTGTCGGTCAGCTTTTTGATCATCTGCGCCACCATTTACACGCGCATGCTGGCGATGTCGGGCATGCCGCAGTTTCTGGTGGAAACCATGGCGCAGGCGGGGCTGGGTGCGACGGCGTTTCTGATGCTCTATGTGCTCATCGTGATTGCGCTGGGCATGGTGGTGGATTCCTCGTCCATCCTGCTCATCGTGCTGCCGCTGATGCTGCCGCTGGCCGAGGGCTTTGGCATGAACCTGATCTGGTTCGGCGTGGTCACCGTGGTGGCAGTGGAGATCGGCCTGCTGACGCCGCCGTTCGGCCTGTCGGTCTACGTCATCAAAAGCACGCTGCAGGACGAAAGCGTGTCGCTCGGCGACATCTTTCGCGGCACCGCGCCGTTCACGCTGATGATGCTGACTGTCTTGCTGCTGCTCATCTTCTTTCCTGCCATCAGCCTGGTGCTGCTGAAATAGAGGAGCCAGCCATGCCCAATCCAATCGACGGCTTCACCGTGGACCGCGCCGCCATCGCTTATGTCGGCCACGACCTGCAGCGCCCCGAGTGCATCCTGGCCGAGCCCGACGGCACGCTGTGGTCCGCCGATGCGCGCGGCGGCGTGATGCGCATCGCGCCGGACGGCACGCAGCGTTTTATCGGCCAGCAGGCCGACGCGCGATTTGGCGCAGCAACCGCCCGAGATGCGCAGGCGGTGGAACAAAAGTTCACCACTGGCACCCTGCCCAACGGCCTGGCCTTTGCTGCCAATGGCGACATCCTGATTTCCAACTTCGGTACCGACGTGCTCGAGGTGATGACGCGCGAAGGCCACACGCGGCTGCTCGCCGACACCATTGACGGCCAGCCGATTGGCAAAGTGAATTTCGTGCTGCGCGATGCCAAGGGCCGCATCTGGATCACCGTCTCCACCCGCATGAATCCGTGGACCCAAGCGGCCGGCACGCGCGTGCGCGATGGTTACGTGGCGGTGCTCGACGACACCGGACTCTACGTGGTGGCCGATGGTTTTCACTTCACCAACGAAATCCGGCTGGACGCGGCGGGCGAGTGGCTCTACATCGTGGAAACCACCGGCCCGCACATCACCCGCATGCGAGTGGACGGCAGCGGTCCACGCGTGCGCCTGACCGACCGCGAAATTTTTGGGCCCAGCCACCTGGGTGGTTTCCCCGACGGCATTGCTTTCGACGCGCACGGCAACCTGTGGTGCACGCTGGTGATGGTGGACCAATTGATTGCACTCACGCCCCAGGGCGACAAGCGCATCTTGCTCGACGACGGCAACCCCGAGGCCTCGCGGCGCCTGCTGGAGAGCATGGCCGCAGGGTACGTCAGCCCCGAGGCCATGCTGGCCGCGCGCGGCAGCATCGCGCCCTGGATGGCGAGCATCACCTTTGGCGGGCCAGACCTGCGCACCGTCTACCTCGGCAGCCTGATGGGCACGCGCATTCCGTTTTTTCGCTCGCCGGTGGCTGGCCTGCCCCTCGCGCACTGGAATTGATTTACCTCTTTGGAGAACCCCATGGCACGTACCTTCATTGACCTCTCGATTTACCTGGAAAACGACGTCATTTCCGACCCACCGGCGTTCGCGCCAAAGATTCAGTATTTCTCGCACGAGAACACCTTCGAGCAGATTTCTCCGTTTTTCCCTGGCCTCAAAAAGGAAGACCTGCCCGACGGCGAAGGCTGGGCAGTGGAGCTGGTGAATCTGTCAACCCACAACGGCACGCACCTGGACGCGCCCTACCACTTCCACTCCACCATGGACAAGGCGCTGGGTGAGAAAAAGCCCGCCATCACCATCGACCAGGTGCCGCTCGAATGGTGCTTTCAGCCCGGCGTGAAGCTCGACTTCCGCCACTTTGCCGACGGCTACGTAGTCACCGCGCAAGACGTGGAAGCCGAGCTGGCGCGCATCGGCCACACACTCAGCCCGCTCGAAATCGTGGTCGTCAATACCCGTGCCGGTTCGCGCTACGGCCACGGCGATTTCGTCAGCGCCGGCTGCGGCATGGGCTACGAGGCCACCATGTATCTGCTGGAGCGCGGTGTGCGCCTGACCGGCACCGACGCCTGGAGCTGGGACGCGCCCTTTGTGCACACCGCGCAGAAGTACGGCCAGACGCACGACGCCAGCTTGATCTGGGAAGGCCACAAGGCCGGCCGCGACATCGGCTACTGCCATATGGAAAAGATGCACAAGCTCGAAGCCCTGCCGGCGACGGGCTTCACCATCAGCTGCTTTCCCCACAAGATTCGCGGCGCCTCGGCCGGCTGGACCCGCGCCGTCGCCATCTTCGACGACGCCCTATTGCCTGAGAAACCCGCCAAAGTTTGAGGACGCTGCCATGAGCCCCATCGACCACACCCATGACGCGACCGCCCGCAGTTGGGTGACCTCGGCCAACGCACCGGACGGCGACTTCCCGATCCAGAACCTGCCCTTTGCCGTGTTCCGCCACCACGGCGGCGACGAAGCGTTTCGGGGCGGCGTGGCGATTGGCGACCAGGTCATCGACCTGGCGCGGGTGGCCGAGCTCGGCTGCCTGGAAGGCCTCGCCCACGAGGCTGCGCTTGCGGGTGCGCGCCCGTACTTGAACGATCTGATGGCCATGGGCCCGCAGGCCGCACGCGCGCTGCGCCACGGCCTGTTTGCGCTGTTGAAAGAGGGCGCCGATGGCCCGGCGGTGGACGTCCTGCGCGGCTGCCTCACGCCGCAGGTGGCGGTGCAATACACCGTGCCGGTGCAGGTGCACAACTACACCGATTTCTACACCTCCATCCACCACGCGCGGAGCGTCGGCCGCCTGATTCGGCCCGACCAACCGCTGTCGCCCAACTTCCAGTGGCTGCCGATTGCGTACCACGGCCGCGCGTCCAGCGTGGTGGTCAGCGGCACCGACTTCCACCGCCCCATGGGCCAGGCCTTGCCGCAGGGCGCATCTGCCCCGGTATACGGCGCCTGCGCGCGGCTCGATTTCGAGCTGGAAATGGCCATCTACGTGGGCCAAGGCAACGCCCTTGGCGAGCAAGTGCCACTGGCAGAAGCCGAGGAACATCTCTTTGGCATGGGCCTGCTCAACGACTGGTCGGCGCGCGACCACCAGTTCTGGGAGATGGCGCCGCTGGGCCCTTTCCTGGGCAAGAACTTTTGCACCAGCGTCTCGCCCTGGGTGGTGACCATGGACGCGCTGGCGCCTTATCGGGTGGCCGCCGTGCACCGCCCGGCGGGCGACCCGCAGCCCTTGGCCTATCTGGCCGATGCGGCCAACCAGCGCGCCGGCGGCATCGACGTGCGCCTGACCGTGGGGCTGGAGACCGCCCTACACCGCGCGCGCGGTCTGCCCCCGGCCGAAATCACCCGCACCAGCTTTCGCCACCAGTACTGGACGGTGGCGCAGATGCTCACCCAGCACACGGTCGGCGGCTGCAACCTGCAAAGCGGCGACCTGCTCGGCACCGGCACCATCTCCGGCCCGGCGCCCGAGGAAGCCGGCGCCATCGTGGAACTGAGCGTGGGCGGCAGCCAGCCGCTGACGCTGGCCGGCACTGGCGAGCAGCGCGCGTTTCTGGAAGACGGCGACGCCGTGGTGCTGCGCGGCTGGTGCGAGGCGCCAGGTGCTGCGCGCATCGGCTTTGGTGAATGCCGGGGCATGGTGCTGCCCGCCAAAAGCTGAATATTGGTCAAATTGGCCTCTAGCGCTTATCCAATAAGCGTTGAAAGCTATTGTTTTGATAGTATTTCAAGAGATGTGGATGTCGCCCGGCGCAACAATTTCGCCCGCGTTCGCGTAGCATCTCGGCCACCAAATCAATCCGGGGGGGAAACCAGGCATGTCCATGTTCAATTGGCAGGAGAAAAGCGCCGCCGTGCTCGCCAGCGGCGGCGTTATAGGCCCACACGAACGCCTGCCCTGGCCGCAAACCGGCGCCATGGGCGTGCAGCACGTGATTGCCATGTTTGGCTCGACGGTGCTGGCGCCCATCCTGATGGGGTTCGACCCCAACCTGGCCATTCTGATGAGCGGCATCGGCACGCTCATCTTCTTCATCATCACCGGCGGCAAGGTGCCGAGCTACCTGGGTTCGAGCTTCGCCTTCATCGGCGTGGTGATTGCCGCCACCGCCTACGCCGGCAAAGGGCCGAACGCCAACATCGGCCTGGCGCTGGGCGGCATCATTGCCTGCGGGGCGGTGTACACGCTGGTGGGCTTTATCGTCCAAGCCATAGGCACAGGCTGGATCGAGCGCTTCATGCCGCCCGTGGTCACGGGCGCCGTGGTGGCGGTGATCGGCCTGAACCTCGCCGGTATTCCCATCAAGAACATGGCCGCCAGCAATTTCGACAGCTGGATGCAGGCGCTGACCTTTGTCAGCGTGGGCCTGGTGGCGGTGTTCACGCGCGGCATGGTGCAGCGCCTATTGATTTTGGTGGGCCTGGTGCTGGCCAGCGTGATTTACGCTGTGCTCACCAACGGCCTGGGCCTGGGCAAGCCGCTGGACCTGTCGGGCGTGATGAACGCCGCCTGGGTCGGCATGCCGCAGTTCGCCAAGCCCATTTTCGACGCCAACGCCATGCTTCTGATCGTGCCGGTGGTCATCATCCTGGTGGCGGAAAACCTGGGCCACATCAAGGCCGTGACCGCCATGACCGGCAAGAACATTGACCAGTACATGGGCCGCGCCTTTATTGGCGACGGCATTGCCACCATGGTCAGCGGTGCCGCCGGTGGCACCGGCGTGACGACGTATGCCGAGAACATCGGCGTGATGGCGGCCACCAAAATTTATTCCACCGCCGTGTTCTTCGTCGCCGCGCTGATCGCCGTGCTGCTGGGTTTCTCGCCCAAGTTTGGCGCCGTCATCCAGGCCATTCCGCTGCCGGTCATGGGCGGGGTTTCCATCGTCGTCTTCGGCCTGATTGCCGTCGCCGGCGCGAAAATCTGGGTCGACAACAAGGTGGATTTCTCGCAGAACAAGAACCTGATCGTCGCCGCCATCACGCTCATTCTGGGCACGGGTGATTTCACGCTCAAGTTTGGCCAGTTTGCGCTCGGCGGCATCGGCACCGCCACCTTTGGCGCCATCGTGCTGTATGCGCTGCTCAACCGTGGCGAGCCCAGCGCCCGCCGCAACCCTTCCACCCCCGCGCACCCCGGCTGAACGCCCGCCGCGCATTGCCGCAGAGACCGCCATGCCTATCTGGAAAAAGCCCATCACGCTCGAAGCCTGCAAGCAAACGAGTGAGAACACCGCCGTGACCCATTTGGGTATCGAGTTCATCGAAGTCGGCGACGACTACCTGGTGGGGCGCGTGCCCGTGGACGAGCGCACGCGCCAGCCGTTTGGCCTGCTGCACGGCGGCGTCAGCGTGGTGCTGGCCGAAACATTGGGGTCGATTGGCGCCTTCTACGCCAGCCCCGAAGGCCACCGCGGCGTCGGCCTGGACATCAACGCCAACCACCTGCGCGCCGCCACCAGTGGCTGGGTCACCGGCACGGCGCGCCCGGTGCACATCGGCCGCACCACGCAGGTGTGGGCGATTGAAATGGTGAACGAGGCGGGTGAGCTGACCTGCGTGTCGCGGATCACGATGGCGATGCTGGCGCCGCGTTGAGTAGCGTTTCAAACCCATTCGCCGTTTCGCGGATCGAATAGAAATTCGGGGTGCAATCAAGCTGACCACGGGATCTATTGAATGGACCGTCCATGCCAAGCGAACCCATGCGCAACGTCGCTTCCATCGTGACCCTTTTTGGTCCTTCGCCGCAATGCAATCCAAGCGGCGGGGCGATGTTCGCGCCAGTTGTTCGCGCCCTGATGCGAGTGCCAACACTTCTGTTGCTCGCCTCGACCCATGCATTCGGTGCAGGGACGCATTGCCTGCCCCATGAATCCGTCGCATTTTCCTGCTCGCTCGCAGTATCGAAAGTCGTATCTGTCTGCTTCGCGAAGGCATCCAACGCAAAGCCTGCCACGCTCTTCTACCGATTTGGCCGCCTGGGGGCACCAGAGCTTGTCTTTCCGGAATCCCCCGCAGGCTCCTTGCAGCGGTTTCGCTACGCGCACTACTTCCGCTACCAGGTCGACCGCACGGAACTGAACTTCTCCAACGCCGGTGTCGAATACTCGGTTTTTGATGACTATGACGGCGAAGAACGACCAAAGTACGCACGCGGAGTGCGCGTGACGGCGAATGGAAAGGAACACGAGCTGCTGTGCAAGCGCGATGTCGCCTCGCATCTCAAGGAACTCGCTGCCTTGGTGCCGTGCGATGCCGAGAGCGGTTTGACTTTGGACGGTTGCAAGTAGGCGCGGTGCGAAAGCGCGTCAATTTATCGCTTTATCAGGCTCCAGCGCTTATCTAACAAGCGTTAATAGCTATTGATTGAATAGCACGTCAAATCAAGCGACGTCGTCTGCCTCGCTGCGTGCCAGGCGTTCGCTCTTCCAGTACACGTCGTCCCCACCGTCCATACGGTTGAGAACCCGCGAGAGCACGAACATCAAATCCGACAGCCGGTTCAAGTAGTGGCGCGGCGCCTCGCGCACCGCTTCCTGGCTGCCCAGCGCCACCACGGCGCGCTCGGCGCGGCGGGCGACGGTGCGGCAGATGTGGGCCTGTGCAGCGGCGCGGGTGCCGGCGGGCAGGATGAATTCCTGCAGGCGCGGCAGCGCGGCATTGTGGGTGGCGAGCGCCTGGTCCAGCTGCAGCACGGCGGCTTCTTTGAGCAGTTCAAAACCAGGAATTGACAGCTCTCCGCCCAGATTGAAGAGCTGGTGCTGCACGTCGATCAGCAGTTCGCGCACCTCGGTCGGCACTGGCTCGCACAGCAGCAGGCCAATGTGCGAGTTGAGTTCGTCCACGTCGCCCAGGGCCTGCACGCGCAGGTGGTTCTTGGGCACGCGGGTGTTGTCACCCAGGCCGGTGGTGCCGTCGTCCCCTGTGCGCGTGGCGATTTGTGTGAGTCGTTTTCCCATAAGGCATTCTCCGTGAGTCCGCGACAAGGTTACATCAGGCTCCCAAATGTGTGGCCAGGCAACCGAAGGCAAAAGTGCTGGCCGGGCGCGATGCAAATTGCTTGAATGCAAGCTTGTTCATTCCGTGCAAAGGAAACCTCATGCGCACCAGCGCCCGCACCCACAACTATTTTGATACCCGCAGCGTGCTGCTGTTTGCTGCGCTCAGTCTGGGCGCAAGCGCCGCCTTGAACGCACGCGCAGCCGAAGCCAACCCGAGCCCACCCGCTGCCACCAACCCCGCCAACAAGGCGCCGGCCATGGCCAACAAGAACACGTCGCCGCCCATGACCACGTCGCCCGCTTTTGGCCCCGCCGCCAAGGCCGGCTCCACGGTAGCGGCCAGCAACCCCAGTGTGCACCCGGAGATCGACGCCACCATGCCCACATCGGCACGCACTGCGTTTGACCGGGCCGACACCAACAAGGATGGACAGCTGAGCGCCAAGGAAGCGCAGAAGCTGCCCGCCATGAGCGCGCGTTTCCAGCAGCTCGACACCAACCACGACGGCATGCTCTCGCGCGACGAGTTCGACGCCGGCGCCCGCCCCTGACACCTCGGGCGGGTGGCGGTACCATGGTCTCCAGTGCCATCGGAGACCTGCCATGAACGCCCCCACCGCCACCGCCCACCTCTTGCCTGAAATTGCGCTGCGCCCGGTGCCGCAGGCGCTACTGGACGCGCTGGCGACGCGCTTTGGCGCGCAGTGCAGCACCGCGCAGGCGGTGCGCGAGCAGCACGGGCGCGACGAAGGTTCGCTGCAGGCGCCGCCGCCCTCGGCGGTGGTGTTTGCGCAAAGCACGCGGGACGTGCAAGACGCCGTGCGCCTGGCCAGCGAGCACTCTGTGCCCGTCATCGCCTACGGCGCAGGCTCGTCGCTCGAAGGCCATTTGCTGGCGGTACAGGGCGGCATCAGCATCGACGTGAGCCGCATGAACCAGGTACTGTCCATCGACGCCGACGATCTGACGGTGACGGTGCAGCCCGGCATCACCCGCAAGCAGCTCAACGAGGCGGTAAAGGACACCGGCCTGTTTTTCCCCATCGACCCCGGCGCCGACGCCAGCATTGGCGGCATGGCGGCCACCCGCGCGAGCGGCACCAACGCGGTGCGCTACGGCACCATGCGCGAAAACGTGCTGGCGCTTGAAGTGGTGCTGGCCAGTGGAGAGGCCATCCGCACCGGCACGCGGGCCAAGAAAAGTGCCGCCGGCTACGACCTGACGCGGCTGATGGTGGGCAGCGAGGGCACGCTGGGCATCCTCACCGAAGTGACGGTGCGCCTGTACCCACTGCCCGAGGCCGTCAGCGCGGCGATCTGCTCGTTCCCCAGCATCGAGGCCGCAGTGCGCACCACCATCCAGACCATCCAGCTCGGTGTGCCGATTGCGCGCTGCGAGCTGATCGACGCCAACAGCGTGCGCATGGTGAATGCGCACAGCAAGCTCGGTCTGCGGGAGGAGCCTCTGCTGCTGATGGAATTTCACGGCTCGCCCGCCAGCGTGCGCGAGCAGGCAGAGACCGTGCAGGAAATCGCCAGCGAATTTGGTGGCAACGCCTTTGAGTGGGCCAGCACACCCGAAGAGCGCACGCGCCTGTGGGCCGCACGGCACAACGCCTACTTTGCCGCCGTGCAGAGCCGACCTGGCTGCATGGCGATTTCTACCGACACCTGCGTGCCGATTTCCCGTCTGGCCGACTGCCTGCTCGACTCGGTGCACGAGGCGGATGCCAGCGGCATCCCCTACTTCCTCGTCGGCCATGTGGGCGACGGCAACTTCCACTTCGGCTACCTGATTGACCCCGCGAGCCCCGCCGAGCGCAGCCAGGCCGAGCAGCTCAACCACCAGCTCGTCGCCCGCGCGCTGCAGCTCGGCGGCACCTGCACCGGCGAGCACGGCGTCGGTATCCACAAGATGGGTTTTTTACTGGATGAGGCGGGCGCCGGTGCGGTGGGCGTCATGCGGGCGATCAAGCAGGCGCTGGATCCAAAGAATATTCTGAATCCGGGGAAGATTTTCTCGCTGTAGGCCGCCTGACTTGCTTCTCGGTGTCCGCGCTTAGTCGTCTTGCGCCAACTGTGCCAGCGCCGCCAGCGCAGCGGTTTCCGCGCGCAGTACGCGGCGTCCCAAGGTCACGGGCGAAAACCCATTGGCCAGCGCGGCTTCTTCTTCTGCGGTGCTGAGTCCGCCTTCGGGCCCGGAGAGAAAAACTGCCGGAGAAAGCGATCCGGCAAAGCGGCCTACGGGCGCGCTGCCTGCCCGCAGCGACAGCAGCAGGCGCTCCATCGGAGGCGCTTGGGCACCCGCCTCCAGCCATCCCGCCAGATCCACGGCCTCAGCCACCACAGGCACGCGGTTGCGCCCGCACTGCTCGCAGGCGGCGATGGCGATGGCCTGCCAGTGCGCGCGTTTTTTGTCGGCGCGCTCCCCCTTGAGCTTGAGCACGCTGCGCTCGGCCAAGAGCGGGGTGATGCTGGCGGCGCCCAGTTCGGTGGCTTTTTCCACCAGCCAGTCCATGCGCTCGTTGGCGGTGATGCCGGCAAGCAGATGCACCTCGCGCAGCGCTTCGCGTTCGATGGCGTTGTGAGTGCCCACTTGCAGGCGAACGCTGCTGCGGCCCATGTGGGTCACTCGGGCCTCGAACTCGCCCGTGCCTGCCAAGCCGCCTTGGAACAAGGTGATGGCGTCGCCCGGCTGCAAACGCAGCACCTGTACATGCCGGGCAGCGCCGGCAGGCAGTTCCAGCTCCAGGCCGGTGGCGAGATCTACAGGGCAGTAAAAACGGGGCATTTGCTTCCAAAACAGGAGCTGCTTGTGCTTATGCAGTAAGCGCTAGGAGCCAATTTCGCTTGAAATTTCACATTCGTCCGTAAGCGAAACCGACCGGCGCCGCGTCGCCCTCGATCTGGTCCACCAGCCGGGCCAGAGGCCCCAGCTCACGGTAGCGCCGCGCCGTGGCGCGGATGTAGGCGATGAAGCGCGGCGCATCCTGCAGGTACTTGGGCTTGCCGTCGCGCAGCGTCAGGCGGGCAAAGATGCCGGCCACTTTGAGGTGCCGCTGCAGGCCCATCCATTCGACACTGCGATAAAAGGCGCCAAAGTCGTCGCCCCAGCCGCTGGCACTCGCGCTGCCCAGCAGCCCCGCCTTGCGCGCCTGCTCCCAGTAGCGCACGGTGATGTCGAGCACGAACTCTTCGTCCCAGCTGATGAAGGCGTCGCGCAGCAGGCTGGCAATGTCGTAGGTGATGGGGCCGAACACCGCATCCTGAAAATCGAGCACGCCCAGCGGTCCGCCTTCGCTCAAGGGAATCATCAAGTTCCGCATCATGAAGTCGCGGTGCACGAACACGCTGGGCGCCGAGAGGTTCTCCGCCACGATGCGGTCAAAGGCCTGGGCCAGCACTTGCTGCTGCGCCGCGCTCAGCACCACCTGGCGGTGCTGAGCCACATACCAATCGGGGAACAGCGCCAGTTCGCGGCGCAGCAGAGCATCGCTGTAGGTCGGCAGCACACCGGCGCGCGAGGCCAATTGCCACTGCAGCAGCGTGTCGGTGGCCTGGCGGTACCAGGCGGCTGCCGCTTGGGGATCGGCGGGATCGAGCCGCTCGATGACGGTGTGCTGGCCGAGGTCCGAGAGCAGCAGGAAGCCGTGCGCGCGGTCCCAGTCAAACACCTGCGGCACATTCAGGCCGGCCTGCTGCATCAGGCCCTGCACTTGCACGAACGGGGCGCAGTCCTCCTTGTCGGGTGGCGCGTCCATCACGATGTAACTGGCCTGGGTGCCGTCGATGCGCAGGTAGCGGCGAAAGCTGGCGTCGGCCGACGCCAGGCGCAGGGTCTCGGACCGCAGGCCGAAGGTCGGCGCCAGGGACGCGAGCCATTGGGTGCATAGGGCCTGGCGCTGTTTGTCAGCCCAGGTAACGGCGCTGGCGCCGGCAGGGTCGGAGGGGTGGCTCATGGATAATCCGATTCTACAAACCCGGCCTCTGTGGCGCGGGTGGCTGGCGGCGCTTGCCTGCGCTGACCCGCCGCGCTCTCTGGAACAGACCACTTGCAGCACCAGCCGCCGTTTTTTCGCACCGTCACCACGCCCCGCGTACCGCTCTGCCCCACTGCCGCGTGGGCGCGTCTGGTCGCTTTGGCCTTGTGCGGTCTGCCGTTGGCAGGGATGGCGCAGGGTGAACCGCAAGCAGGCGCTCTCGCCCCGCTGCTGCGCAGCAGCCCCCAGCTGAACGAAAAGATTCCCGAGGCGACGCGTTCGCAGCTGCCGGTGTTTGTTTCGGGGGAGCGCATGTGGGGCCAGACCGACGAGCGCACGGTCGTCGAGGGCGATGCCCAGCTGCGCCGGGGCGACACGGTGATCCATGCCGACCGCATGGAATACACGGTGCCTGACGACCTGGCGAGCGCCACCGGCAAGGTGCGCATCAACCGCGCGGGCAATGTCTACGAGGGCAGCGAGCTGCAGTTGCACGTGGACGCATTCGAAGGTTTTTTCAACGACGCGCGCTACCAGTTGCTGGCCAACGGGGCGCATGGCGTAGCCACGCGCGTGGATTTTGTGGATCGGGACCGCGCGGTGGTGCACGACGCGACCTACACCACCTGCACGCGCGAGGATTTCGCCGCCTGGCAGCCCGACTGGATCATTCGTGCCGAGCGCCTGGAGCTCGACCAGGTGGAAGATGTGGGCATTGCGCACGGCGCCGTGCTGGAATTCAAAGGTGTGCCGATTCTCCCGGTGCCCTACATCAGTTTTCCGCTGTCGGACAAGCGCAAGTCGGGCCTGCTGCCACCCACCCTGGGCATCGACAGCGTCAACGGTTTTGAGTATTCCCAGCCCTACTACTGGAACATTGCACCCAACCGCGACGCCACGCTGGAAGCTGCCCTGATCAGCAAACGCGGCGTGCGTGTCGGGGGCGAATTCCGTTACCTCGAACCCACCTACCGCGGCCGCCTGCTGGGCGACATGCTGCCGTCAGACCGCTTGCGCGATCGCAACCGCTGGAGCTACGCGCTGGAGCACAGTGCCAGCGTGGGCACGCACGTGGGCGGCATTGGCGTGAACCTCAATATCCGCCGCGTCAGCGACGACAACTACTGGCGCGACCTGGGGCGCGGCACGCAGGGCGACACGCAGCGCCTGCTGCCGGCCGATGCGCTTTTCACCTGGGGTGGCAGTGACCAGCAGCTGATGCTGCGCACGCTCAGGTGGCAGACGCTGCAGGATCCGCTCGCGCCCATCGTGCCGCCCTACGACCGGCTACCCCAATTGCAGTGGCGCTATAGCCCGAGTCACCTGGGCATGGGGCTGGACGCCAGTGTCGAACTCGACACCACGCATTTTCACAGCGAGCGGCGCCTGACTCTGCAGCCCAATGCCCAGCGCAGCTACGCCCTGGCGCAACTCAGCCGGCCCTTTGTTTGGCCCGCCGGTTTCGTTACCCCGCGTTTGCAGCTGCACGCCACCAGCTACCAGTTCGACACCCCCATCGCCAACGGCGCACGCTCGGCCAATCGGGCGCTGCCTACTTTCAGCCTCGACAGCGGACTGGTGTTTGAGCGCGACGCGCACTTCTTCAACCGCAACTTCGTGCAGACGCTGGAGCCGCGCGCGTTCTACACCTACACGCCCTATCGCGACCAGCACCTGCTGCCGGTGTACGACACGGCCGCCAACGATTTCAACTTCGCCACCATCTACACCGAGAACGCCTACGGTGGCCAGGATCGCATCGCCGACAACAACCTGCTGACCTTGGGCCTGACCACGCGGCTGCTCGATCCCGATACCGGCGCAGAGGCCGCGCGTTTTGGCGTGGCGCAGCGGCTGCGTTTTTCCGACCAGAACGTGACGCTGCCCGGCGAGCCGGTTGTCCAGGATCGTCTGTCGGACGTGATGGTCGGCGCGGCTGTGAACTGGACGCCGCAGTGGGGGATCAACTCCACGGTGCAGTTCAATCCGAAGACGCGCCGCTCGGTGCGCTCAACCATTGGCGCGCGCTACCAGCCGGCGCCGTTTCACGTGGTGAGCGCAGCCTACCGCTATCAGCGCAACACCAGCGAGCAGATCGACGTCGGCTGGCAGTGGCCCCTGTCGGACCTGTGGAGCGGCGGCTCCAGCCCTCTGCCCGAGCACGCCAGCGCCGTCCCGAATGCACCGCGCGCGGGGCGCTGGTATGGTGTTGGCCGGCTCAACTACAGTCTGCGCGACCGCAAACTCGTGGACACCGTGGTGGGCTTGGAGTACGACAGCTGCTGCTGGATCGGTCGCGTGGTGCTTGAGCGCCTGCAAAACAGCCTCGTTACCTCGAACACACGTTTGCTGTTCCAGATCGAGTTCGTCGGCTTCTCACGGCTGAGCCTGGGCTCCAATCCGCTGTCGAGCCTGCGCCAGAATATTCCCGGTTACCGCACTCTGGGCGACCCCCAGCCGGTTCCCAGCCGCTTCAGCAATTACGACTAAGGCCTTGTCCATGCATCCACGTGTTTTCGCCATCGGCCTGGCCTGCCTCGCAGGCGCGCTGGCTGCGCCCGCCACCGCGCAAGGGGTTCGGGTTCCCGGTGCCCGGCCAGCGCCTGCGCTGCAACCGCCAGCAGCCCGCAGCGCTTCCGCCGAGCCACAAGCGGCCGACTTCATCGTCGCGGTTGTCAATTCCGAACCCATCACACGCAACGAGCTGGCTGCGCGCGTCCAACGTGTGCGCAAGCAGTTGGCCAGCCAGAACGGTGCCATGCCGCCCGAAGACGCGCTGGCGCGCGAAGTGCTTGAACGCCTGATTTTTGAGAAAGTGCAATTGCAGGCGGCGCAGCAAGCGGGAATCGGTGTGACCGATCTGGCGATCGACCAGGCCGAGGCCAGCGTGGCGCAGCAAAACGACGTGTCCAGGGAAACGATGTACCGCCAGCTCAAGGCGGACGGCATCACGCCCGAGCAGTTTCGCAAAGAACTGCGCACCCAGCTGGTGCTGCAGCGCCTGCGCGAGCGCGAGGCCAGCACCCATGCCAAGGTGAACGAATTCGAGATCGACCAGTACCTGCGCGATCAGCAGCCCCAGAACGGCGCGGCGGGGCTGGAACTCAACCTCGGCCACATCCTCATCGCGGTGCCTGAAGGCGCCAGCGATGCGGTGCTTGCCGAACGCGAGCAACGGGCCCGCAGCGTGGCGGAGCGGGCGCGCAAGGGGGCCGATTTCTCGGCGCTGGCCAAGGAATTTTCGGACGCGCCGGAAGCCACGCAAGGCGGCCAGATGGGGCTGCGCCCCGCAGACCGCTACCCCGAGCTGTTCGTGAACGCCTCTGGCGCACTGGCGGTGGGCGGCGTTGCCGGACCGCTGCGCTCGGGAGCGGGTTTTCACGTGCTCAAGGTGCTGGAGAAGCGCCGCAGCGACACAGCCGCCGCCACTGTGGTGCAGAGCCACGCACGCCACATTTTGCTGCGCACCGGGGCGCAGCTGAGCGAAGCGGCGGCAGCAGCGCAACTGGCCGAGTACCGCCAGCGCATTCTGGCAGGACGCGCCACTTTTGAAGACCTGGCGCGCGAGCATTCTCAGGACGGAAGCGCCGCACAAGGCGGCAATCTGGGCTGGTCCACGCCTGGGCGCTATGTGCCGGAGTTCGAAGCGGTGCTGGAAGCGCTGAAACCCGGCGAGATCAGCCAGCCGGTGGTGTCGCGCTTTGGCGTACACCTGATCGAGTTGCTGGAGCGCCGCCAGGTCAAGCTCACGCCGCGCGAACAGCGCGACGTGGCGCGGGAAGCCCTGCGCCAGAAAAAGGCGGAGGAAGCCTACGCCACCTGGGCGCGCGAACTGCGTGGACGCGCTTACGTCGAGTATCGCGACCCGGCGTGAAGCACGTTGCACGCAAACGCTTTGGCCAGCATTTCCTGGCCGATGGCGCCATCATCGAAGCCATCGTGGCGGCCATTGCGCCGCAGCCGGGCGACCCGATGGTGGAAATCGGTCCGGGTCTGGCCGCGCTGACACAGCCGCTGGTCGAACGCCTCGGGCAGCTCACCGTCATCGAGCTGGACCGGGACCTGGCCGCCAGGCTGCGCCAGCACGAACACCTCAAGGTGATCGAGTCCGATGTACTGAAAGTCGATTTTGCGCAGATTGCGCAAGACATTGGCGCTACAAAATTAAGAGTAGTTGGCAACCTGCCCTACAACATCTCCACGCCCATCCTGTTCCGTCTGCTGGCGCAGGTGGACGTCATTGCCGACCAGCATTTCATGCTGCAAAAGGAGGTGATCGATCGCATGGTGGCCGCCCCCGCGACGGCCGCCTACGGGCGCCTGTCCGTGGCACTGCAGTGGCGCTACGCCATGGAAAACGTGCTGTTCGTCCCGCCCGAGAGCTTTGATCCGCCGCCCCGCGTGGACAGCGCTGTGGTGCGCATGCTGCCGCGCGAGGACGCCGCAGCCATCTCACTGCCCTTGCTTGAAGAATTGGTGCAGGTGGCATTCAGCCAGCGCCGCAAGCTCTTGCGCCACACACTCGGACGCTGGCTGGAAGCACGCAGTTTCGCCGGAGCGTTCGACGTGCAGCGCCGCGCAGAAGAAGTGCCGGTAGAGCAATACGTGGCGCTGGCCCAGCAGCTCTGAGCCGTTCGAGGCGGCTGAAGCCTCTTTTTCAGGCGGTCTGAAGCTGCGCGGCCATGCCCGGCGTGCGCCAGAGCGAACCGTCGTGGTTCATCATGAGCGCCTGCACCGATGCGCGCTTGTGCACCAGCGCTTGGGCCCGCTCGCCGCCCAGAACCATCATGGCCGTGCCCAGACCATTCACGCTGCCCGCGTCCGTTGCCAGCAGGCTGATGCCGTGCGGGCCGCGCGTGGGACGGCCCGTGGCCGGATCAAGAATGTGGTGCTGGCGCTCGCCCTGCGCCATGAAGAAGCGTTCGTAGTCGCCCGACGATGCAACGATGGCCGGACCTTTGAGCGCCAGGACGCCCAGCATGCGCTCAGGCGCCAGTGGATCGCGCAGACCCACGCGCCAGGGGCGCCCTTGCTGGCTGCCGGCGACCAGTACGTCGCCTCCGCCGTTGAGCAAGGCATCCACCACACCATGCGCTCGCAAAACCTGCATACCCGCAGCCAGAATCGGCAGCTTGGCAATGCCACCCAGATCGATGGCCATGCCGGAGCGCGCCAGGCGCGCGGTACCGGCGTTCGTGTCCAGCAGAAGCCCACGGTAGCCCACCAGGCGCCGCTCGGCAGCGATCTCGGCCGGATCGGGCAAAACCTTTTGATCGCCAAACCGCCAGGCGCGCAAAGCGCCCACGGTAATGTCAAAAGCACCCTGCGTGGCAGCCGAGAGCGCCTGCGCGTCACGCAGCACCACCATCATCTCGGGCGGCACCGCAACTGCGTGCACGCCGGATGCGCGGTTGAGAGCGCTGACCACGCTGCGCTCGTCGTAGCGCGTCATCATGCGCGCCAGGCGCTCCATTTCGCTCCAGGCCGCATCCATTGCCAAATCCGCAGCGCGCGGCGCGGCGTCCGCGCCGCTGATCACCATGTCGACGCGGGTTCCCATCAGCGCCCGTGCGCTGCGCTGCAGGGGTGGTGGGGTGCTTGGAGCCACCGCAGCCCCAGCCCATTGCGCGGCGCCGAGCAACGGCACAGCCATGACGACGCGCCGCCGCGTCATGGTCGGGCAGGGGCGGGCAGTCTGCATGGCGAGCTTCCTTAGACCGATTGGTCCGCCATGAAGTCGACAGCGGCTTTGACTTCCTCGTCGGTCAGCTTGGTGTTGCCACCGCGAGCAGGCATGGCGCCCTTGGCGCCGGTGAAGCCTTCGATCGCGTGCTTGTACAGGGTTTCCTTGCCTTGGGCGATGCGCGGACCCCACTCGTCCTTGTTGCCTGGCTTGGGCGCACCGGCGATGCCGGCGGAGTGGCACAGCGCGCAGGTCTTGCCGTAAATGCTCTTGCCCAAAGCTGCGTCGGCCACAGGCACTGCGGCGGCGGGTGCAGCGGCGGCGTCCGGGGCGGGCGCTGGCGCTGCCGGCTCTGCGGCGGCTGGGGCTGCAGGGGCCGCCGCAGGGGCTGCAGGAGTGGCGGGCGCCTCGGGTTTCTTGTCGCCGCAGGCGGCCAGGAACAGGGAAACGACAGCGACGGCGAGAACGCGGGAAGCGGAATTCATGGGGGATCCTTACAAGAAAAAACGGGGGGCAGTCCTTGTACAGCAGGGCAGTGGCGCTGCGTGTAGGGCAATGCGCCATGCACATGATGCAGCGCAGCATCGTTGCGCAAAACTGCTCCGGAACAGCGCCTCTAATGTAACGCCGCCTCTGAGATCCAGCACAAATCCCCCTACGCTCACTATTGATCTCCATCAAAAATCAGCATTTACCCTGATCTACACTCGCATCCATGAAAACCCTTAGAGCATGGACCTGGCTGCGCCGGGCACTGCTCGTCGGCTTCCTCTGCGTCATGGGCGTCTCTGCGGCGTCGCCGTATGTGCATCCCACCCGTACGCAGTGGGTCTGCGCTGGCGCTGGTGGGGTGGCATTGGTGGTGCTGACCGACGATGGCTTGCCCACCGAGACGCATTTGCTTGACTGCCCTCTGTGCCTGCCAGCCGCAGGCCCGGCCCCGTTGGTCGTCGCTTCACTCCCAAGCGCAGCGCCGGCCGATTCACAACCCTTCCCTCCTGCCCCGACCAGTGTCTGCGCGCAATCTGGTGCGCCACCCCCTGGTCGCGGACCCCCTGTTTTTTCGTGAATCAACCCTGAAAGAAAGTCCCACCATGAACGACAAGAAAGCGTCCCAAAGCGAACTCGCAGGCATTGGCCGGCGCAAGTTCCTCAACACGGCGGCTCTGGCCGGCCTGACCGTAGGCGTCGCAGCCTGCAACGACAAGCCTGCCGCCAGCGCAGCGCCCTCGGCGGCGGCTCCCGCAGCCGCACCGGCTGCCCACGCTGCATCCGAAGTAGGCAAATACGAAGTGGCTCCTGGCCAGCTCGACGAGTACTACTCTTTCTCCTCCGGCGGCCACTCAGGCGAGTGCCGGATCTACGGCCTGCCATCCGGCCGCCTGTTCAAGCGCATTCCGGTCTTCAACATGGACTGCCTGGTGGGCTGGGGCGTTACCAACGAATCGAAAAAGATTCTCGGCACCAAGCCCGATGGCAGCTTGAAGTACCACACGGGTGACACGCACCACATCCATCCTTCCTACAAGGATGGCACCTATGACGGCCGCTACATGTTCGTCAACGACAAGATTCATGGTCGTTTGGCTCGCATTCGCATGGACACCATGGAAACCGACAAGATCGTCGAATTGCCGCTGGTCCAAGGCTTCCACGGCACCTTCCCCGACAAGCGCGACCCGGTGGACCCCGCCATCAACTACACCACGCGCGTGTTCTGCGGCGGCGAATTCGCCATCCCCCTGGACAACAACGGCAAGAACATGGATGCCACGGCCGACTACCGTTCCATTTTCAGCTGCGTGGACGCCGAGAGCATGGAAGTGCGCTGGCAGGTGCTGGTCGATGGCAACTGCGACTTGGTTGCATCTTCGTACGACGGCAAGCTCGCCTGCACCAATCAGTACAACACCGAAAACGGCGTGCATTACGAAGACATGATGTCTGCCGAAATGGATGCATGCCTCTTCTTCAACATTGCCCGCATCGAAGAGGCGGTGAAGGCCGGCAAGTTCAAGACCTACGGCGGCTCCAAGGTTCCGGTGGTCGATGGCACCAAGGCCGGCAACCCCGACCCCAAAACCTCGCTGGTCTGCTATGTGCCTGTGGGCAAGAATCCGCACGGCGTCAACGCCAGCCCGGACGGCAAATACTACGCCTGCTCGGGCAAACTCTCGCCCACTGCCACCCTCATCGAGCACGATCTCGTTCTCAAATGGTTCGATGGTGACCTCAAGGACGCGCGCGAAGCCGTGGTGGCCGAGCCAGAAATCGGCCTGGGCCCACTGCACACCGGTTTTGACGGCCGTGGCAATGCCTACACCACGCTGTTCCTGGACAGCCAGATCGTCAAGTGGAACGTGGAAGCCGCAATCAAGTCGTACAAAGGCGACAAGACCGCACAACCGGTGGTGGACCGACTCGACGTGATGTACCAGCCCGGCCACGGCTTCACCTCCATGGGTGAAACCAAGGACGCCGATGGCAAGTACTTCCTGTCGGACAACAAGTTCTCCAAGGACCGTTTCCTGCCTGTGGGCCCGCTGCACCCCGAGACGGCGCAACTGATCGACATCAGCGGCGACAAGATGAAGCTGGTGGCCGACCACGCGGTGTATTCCGAACCGCACGACTCCATCATCGTCCCGCGCAATCTGGTGCGTACGCGCCAGGTGTACGACATCGATGAGTTCCCCAACGCCGTCAAGGACGCCAAGGACTGCCGCGTCGAGCGCAAGGGCAAGAAGGTCACCGTGTACCTCACTTCTCAGGCGCCAACCTTCGGCCTGCGCGAATGGACCGTCAAGCGCGGCGACGAAGTCACCATCATTCTGACCAACCTGGACAAGGTGGAAGACCTGACGCACGGCCTGGCGATTCCGAAGTACGACATCAACTTCATCGTGAATCCGCAGGAGACCAAGTCGGTCACCTTCATTGCAGACAAACCCGGCGTGTACTGGGCCTATTGCACCAACTTCTGCCACGCCCTGCACCTCGAAATGCGCTCGCGCATGCTGGTTGAGGCCTGATCGGCCCCTCTAGCGCCTGCTCATGGTCTCGCTGGGGATCGTGCACAGGCGCAGAGGGGCAGCGCAGCCCCTGGGATGCGCTGCCCCTTTTTCTTTTCTGGACCCCTGATGCTTCTGCCGAAAACCCGTTTGATCGCCACCCTCTGGATGGCACTGGCCTTGCTGCTGAGTGCGCTTGCACCGGGGGCGCAGGCAGCGTCAGGAGCCTACGAAGCGCAATTGCCTGCTGGCCTGGCAACGGCCACCGACATGTGTGCCCTGCTGCCCTGCAAGGACGTGTTCCCCGGCGCTACCGAATTTTCTGACCGCAAGGGCCAGCCGCCTTACGTTGAGGCCTACGACAAGGCCGGCGAGGGCCGCCAGTTGCTGGGCTACGTGATGCTCTCGACCGACATCACCGACACGCCGGCCTACTCGGGCAAGCCCGTGGTCACGCTGATCGGCATGGACAAGACCGGCCACTTTGTTGGCGTCAAAGTGCTCAAGCACTCCGAGCCCATCTTGCTGCTGGGCATTCCCGAATCCGCACTGCTCCAATTCAACGATCAATACCTGGGCAAGTCGGTTGCCGACAAAATCGAGATTGGCCAGTCGCGCCCCGACGAAGACATCGTGGGGCTGGACGCCATTTCCGGCGCCACCGTCACGGTGATTGCGCAAAACCAGGTGATGATGGCCTCGGGCGCGGCAGTGGCGCGCCAGGTGGGCATTCTGGCGCCCACGGTGCGCGAGGCGGCACGCTACAAGGTGCGCGGCAATGCGCTTACCTGGGACGAACTGGTAGGGCGCGGCGCCGTGCAGCATCTGCGCGTCATGCCCGAGCAACTGGGCCAGGACCGCAGCGCCGACCCCTTCATCGAGCTGTGGTTTGGCGATTTGAGCCACCCCGACATTGGCAAGAACATCCTGGGCGATACCGACTGGGAGAACCTCAAACTCCAGCTCAAGGAGGGCGAGCACGCCATCTTCGTGATCCGCACCGCCGGGCGCGAATCGTTCAAGGGTTCGGGTTTTGTGCGCGGTGGCCTGTACGACCGGGTGCAGGTCAAGCAGGGCGCAGATTCGTTCACTTTCCGCGACCTTGATTACCTCAATCTCTACGGCGTGAAGGCCACGGGTGCGCCAAGCTTTACCGAATCTGCCATCTTCATCATCCGCTCCCAGGCGTTCTCCGATGCCTATCCCTGGAAATTCTCGCTGCTGGGCAATCGCATCGACCGTGCCACCGGCGCCAAGAGCTTTACCAGCTTCGACACACCCTACTGGTTGCCCGCTTCCATGCTCGAAGGCGGCCGACCCAAGGTGGTCGAGCCCGACGCGCCCTGGGTACGCATCTGGAAGTCGCGTGCCGTAGAAATTGCGCTGTTTGTCGTGCTGCTGGTGTCTGTCGGCGTCGTCTACGCCTACCGCGAACGCCTCACCCGGCTGTCCACGCACAAGAACAAGTGGCCAGTGAACGGATTCAAGTACACGGCCTGGGCGATTTCTATCGTCATTGTGGGCTTTGGCCTCATGGCGCAGCCCTCCATCACGCAGGTGCTGACCTGGTTCCATGCGCTGCTGTTCCAGTGGACCTGGTCGTTGTTTTTGTCCGATCCGTTCATTTTCCTGTTCTGGATCTTCATCATCGTCACCGTGTTCCTTTTCGGACGCGGCCTGTTTTGCGGCTGGATGTGCCCGTTCGGGTCGCTGCAGGAATCCATCTACAAGGTCGCCCGTTTTATCGGCCTGGGACGCTTTCAGACCAAGCTGCCGCAGAAGTGGCATGACCGGCTCAAGTGGGTCAAATACGCCGTCTTCTTTTTCCTGCTTACGCTATCCATGTTCTCCATGGGCCTGGCGGAAAAGCTCTCCGAGGTCGAGCCCTTCAAGACGACTTTCCTGGTCGGTGTGATGAACCGCTCCTGGCCTTATGGCCTGTTCGTGGCGGCCATCCTGGGCGTCTCCATCTTCATCGAACGACCGTATTGCAAATACATCTGCCCGCTGGGCGCCTCGCTCGCCATGCCCAGCACCTTCCGCTGGTTTGGCCTCAAGCGCAAACAGGACTGCAACAGCTGCAAGGCCTGCGCTGTGGGCTGCGGCGCACAGGCGATTGACGCCGACGGTCGCATTGACCACCGCGAATGCCTGCACTGTCTGGACTGCATGATCCTGTATACCGACACCAAGGGCTGCCCGCCGCTGGCCAAGGAACGCAAGCGCCGCGACAAGGATGGATTGGAGATGACGCCGATTGGCGCCAACGGCTATTTCATTCCGATCTACCCCTCTACCAGTTTCACCGACCAGATCAGCACCAAGGCCGTGAACGGCCCCGACCCACGCATGCCCACCGATCCGGCTTTGCCCGCCCACAAGATCGATGTCGGCAAGCTCGAATGGCTGTGGCTGGAATTGCGCGACCACCTCTGGCCCTGGAGCACCGAGGGTTGGCACAGCCAGCGCGCCCTGCAGATAGCGGGCTTCTCGCTCGCCGTGGCCGCAACGGTGGCCTGGGTGATGACCGCCATGGGCACGCTCTCTTCGGGCGCCATCATCGGCTGGTGGTTTGGCTGGAGCGTGTACGAAGTGCTGATCCGCCTGTCGGGCCGGCGCTACGTGAAGGACGGTCCATGGTGGCGTGACAACTACCGCGTGGCGGGCATCATGGACATGATCAGCTATGTCGGTTTCAAGAACCTGCTCATTGGCGCGGCGCTGTTCCTGGCCCTCAAGTCCTTCGGTCTCTTGATGCCATGAAGCTGCGCTTGCTACCGGCCTGGTGCGCCGCCCTGCTGGTGCTGGCAGGGGCGGCACATGCTGCCACCCTGCACGTGCAGCCGGGCCAGGACCTGGCCGCCGCCGTACGATCGGCCGCGCCCGGAGACACGGTGGTGGTGGCGCGCGGCCTGTACCGCGCCAACCTGCTGATCGACAAGCCTTTGACCCTGCGCGGCCTGGACCGCCCCACCATCAGCGGGGGCAACCAGGGCGACACCATCCGCGTCACCGCGCCCGACGTGACCATCGAAGGCCTGATCGTGCGCGACTCGGGCGACCACCAGGGCGAGCAGAACGCCGGCATCTACCTCTACCCCGGCGCGCACCGGGCTGTGGTGCAGCACTGCGACCTGACCTACAACCTGTTCGGGCTGTGGATCGAGAAGGTGAACGACGTACGCATCGAAGGCAACACCATCACCGGCAAGCGCGACTACGACTCGGCGCGGCGCGGCAACGGTATCCAGCTCTACAACTCGCAGCGCGCCCAGATTCTCGACAACAACATCAGCTTCGTGCGCGACGCGCTGTATGTCGACGTGTCGCACCACGCTGTGTTCCGTGGCAACAAGCTGCACCACAGCCGCTACGGCACGCACTACATGACCTCGTACCACAACCTGTGGGAGGACAACGAAACCTACTACAACCGCGGCGGCCTGGCGCTGATGGAAGTGCGCGAGCAGGTGGTGCGGGGCAACCGCGCCTGGGGCAATTCCGACCACGGCATCATGCTGCGCTCAGTGCAGGATTCGGTGGTCGAGAACAACGTGGTGGCTGGCAATCAGCGCGGTTTTTTCATCTACGACGTCGAGTACGTGACGCTGCGCAACAACCTCATCGTCGACAACTTTGTCGGCGCCCACCTCTCTGCCGGCGTGAAGAACAACGTGGTCGAGCAAAACGACTTCATCGCCAACCGCGAGCAGGTGCGCTACGTGGGCACCAAGGACGAACCCTGGGGCGGCAAGGTGGGCAACTACTGGAGCAACTACGTCGGTTGGGACCGCGACGGCGACGGCCACGGCGACGTGCCCTACGAAGCCAACGACATGGTCGACCGCCTGAGCTGGCGCTACCCCGGCATGAAGCTGCTGCTGGCCAGCCCTGCGGTGCAGGCCCTGCGCCTGGTGGGCCAGCAATTTCCGGTGCTGCGCGTACCCACCGTGGTCGACGCCCACCCCCGCATGCAACCCGAACACACTGACTGGAGCCTTTGGCGTGGCAAGTACTTCCCCCGTTGATGCCAGCGCGGCGGTTTCGCTGCGCGGCGTGACCAAGCACTACGGCGCGGTGCGCGCGGTCGATGGCGTCGACCTCGACATCGTGCGCGGCGAAATTTTCGGCCTGATCGGCCACAACGGCGCCGGCAAGAGCACGCTGTTCAAAATGATGCTGGGCCTCGAAGCCACCACGGCGGGCTCCATCGTGCTCGGCGGTGCGCCGGTGCGCGGTCGTGGTTTTCGTGCGGCACGCCGGCACATCGGCTACCTGCCCGAGAACGTGGTGCTCTACGACAACCTGAGCGGCCTGGAGACACTGCACTTCTTTGCCCGGCTCAAACACGCGCCGCTCGAACAATGCCCCGGCCTGCTCGAACGCGTCGGGCTGGCGCACGCCGGCAAGCGAGCGGTGCGCGAGTATTCCAAGGGCATGCGCCAGCGCCTGGGATTTGCGCAGGCGCTGCTGGGCACACCCCAGGTGCTGTTTCTTGACGAACCCACCAACGGCCTGGATCCGCAGGCGATTCGCGACTTTTACGCCACGCTGCGCACGCTGCAGGCGGGCGGCGTCACCGTGGTCATTACCTCGCACATCCTGGCCGAACTGCAGGAGCGCGTGGACCGACTGGCCATCATGGCCAATGGCCTCATTCAGGCGCTGGGCAGCGTGCAGACGCTGCGTGAGCAGACGCATATGCCGCTGGTTTTTGACCTGATCCTCGACGCGGGCGATTTCGCCCCCATCGCACAGGCGCTGCAGGACGCCACCGGCGAAAGCGCTGAGGCCGTGCCCGGCGGACTGCGCCTGGCCTGCCCGCGTACGCACAAGATGGCCGTGCTGGCCGCGCTCGCCCCATTTGGTGGCCGCGTGCACGACCTGGCCCTGCGCGAACCTTCGCTCGAAGACGTGTTCTTCGGCTTTTCCGACTAAGGCGCGCCCCATGGAACTGACACAAATCTTCACCATCGCGGCCAAGGAATTCCGCGACCGCATGCGCAACCGCTGGGTGCTGGCGGTGGCCCTGGTGTTCACCGTGTTTTCGCTGGTCATCGCCTATTTCGGTGGCGCGCAACAAGGCGCCGTGGGCTTTCGCTCGATTGAAGTCACCATTGCCAGCCTGGTAAGTCTGGTCATCTACCTGATTCCGCTCATTGCCTTGCTGCTGGGCTTTGACGCCATCGTCGGCGAGCGCGAACGCGGCTCGCTTGATCTGCTGCTGTCCCTGCCCATCACCCGGCTGGAACTGCTGCTGGGCAAATACCTGGGGCTGGCTGCGGCGCTCACGCTCTCCACACTGGCGGGCTTTGGCCTGGTGGCGCTGCTGCTGTACCAGCGCCTGAGCTGGGCCGGGCTCTACCACTACGGCGGCTTCATGGCCAGTTCGGTGCTGCTGGGCCTGGCGTTTCTGAGCATGGCGGTGCTGCTGTCGGTGCTGGCGCGCGAGCGCACACGCGCCTCGGGCCTGGCCATTGCCCTGTGGTTCTTCTTTGTGCTGGTGTTCGACCTGGTGCTGCTCGGGGTGCTGGTGAGTACCGGCGGGCAGTTTGGCGGCGAGGCCCTGGCCTGGCTGCTACTGCTCAACCCGGCCGATGTGTTTCGCATCCTGAACGTTTTTTCGCTGGACGACGTGCGCACGCTGTACGGGCTGGCCAGCATCGTCCCGGCGTCGCTGGGCAGCCAGGCGCTGCTGGGCAGCGTCATGCTGGTGTGGATTGTTGTGCCGCTGCTGGTGGCGCGCTGGAGATTTCGATGATCAGATATTCCAAGTTTTTTCGCTCGTTGCTCGCATTGGCCGTGCTGGCAAGCGCTCTGGCTTTGTCCGGCTGCGACAAAGCCGCGGAGAGCGCCAGCATCGCGCCGGTGGAAATCGACCGCAGCACGAGCTGCGATCTCGATGGCATGCTGCTGTCGGACTATCCCGGCCCCAAAGCGCAGATTCACTACGACGGCCAGGCCCAACCCGCCTTCTTCTGCGACACCACCGAGCTGCTGAACACCTTGCTCGCGGGCGAGCAGGTGCGCGCCATCCGCGCGGTCTATGTGCAGGACATGGGCGAGGCCGACTGGGACCACCCCGAAGGCCACTGGACCGATGCGCGCAGCGCCTTCTATGTGTTTGGCAGCCAACGCCACGGCTCCATGGGCCCCACCGTGGGCAGCTTTGCCAAGGAGGCCGACGCCCAGCGCTTCGCTGCCGACAACGGCGGTAAGGTGCTGCCCTTCGCCGCCATCAAGCCCGACATGGTGGACTTGAGTGGCGGGGCCAAACACGACAGCCGCATGTAGGGCCACGCCGGCACTGCCATCCACCTTGCCACCCATGAATTCGCCCGCGCTGTCTTCCCGCCGGACCTGGCTCACGCTGGGGCTTGCCGCACTGGCGTTCGGTGCCCTGCCGGGCGCCAGTGCCTGGGTGGCCCGCAAGGCCGTGCCCGAGCCTGAGAGCGACTTCTGCCTGGTGGCTCCCCCCACGCCCTACGATCCGGCCTCGGGCCTGGCGCTCGATGCGGCCCGCGCCGTGCCCAGGGACGCACGCTGCCCGGTCTGCGGCATGTACCCCTCGCGCTCGCCCGACTGGGCAGCGCAGATCATTTTTGCCAACGGCGATGTGCAGTTCTTCGATTCCCCCTTGAGCCTGTTCATGTACCTGGGCGATGTCGCGCGCTACAGCCCTGGGCGCAGCGCGGGAGAGATCGTGGCGCACTACGTCACCGACATCCCCAGCCGCAGCTGGGTGGCTGCGCGCAGCGCCTTCTACGTCACAGGCTCCAGCGCCAAAGGCCCCATGCGCGCCGGCAACCTGCCCGCCTTTGCATCACCCGACGCCGTACGCCAGTTTGCCGCGCAGCGCGGCGGCAAGGTGCTGGCGTTTGCCGATGTGGACGCCGCTCTGGTGGCGCAACTGGGTGGGCAGGGCGGGCACGCGCATTGATTTGCTATCGATAGGGTAGCTACTGATGGTTGATAGACAAGCGATACAGGCTCTTTTCGATCTGAAGCAGCCGGTGGATAGACGCGAGCCGTCCTGCTTTTGGTAGCGCCGGGCGTTGAAGGGCGCGTCGGACGAAAATTGAAAGGCGGGGTTCTTGGCAGTGCTGGCTATGGGGCAGTCGTGCCGAAGCCAGTGTTGGATCGGTCGTTCATCGGTTGAGTCCAGGTGCTGCCGAGGGTGGGCGACTGGAATGACCGCATGCCTTTGCCAAGGGCGGGTGCCGGGATGTGCGCCCGGCGGCGCAGTATCTTTCTCTTGCGTCGCCACCGGATCGCCGGCCGAGAGAAAGGCACCAAAGAGAAGGCGACCCCGCTGTCCGTGACGGTTTTTGGGGTCAGAGCCCCAATTCACCGAGCCATTGCACCAGGCGCTCAAGATCGGTGGTGAAGGCTGGAAATTCCTGTACTGGCTCAGCATCGCGGTCCGCAGGAACGGCGACGAAATGGCTGGTGGCGCCGATGTCGATGCCGCAGGCGTTGGGGTAGGCGATGCCCAAGCTTGCCGCCTTGGCTCGCTTGCGTATCGGCTTGGCTTTGGACGCCGGTGAGGCCTCAGGTGATTTGCCGACAGTCTTTGGCATGGCGCGCTCCTTTGCGACAAGGGTTCAACGATGCATGCCACTTGGGATAAGCGTCTTGAATGCTCAGTCTCTTAAACGGGATGGTCAAAGCAAGCCAAGCGGCTGCCATGAGCCTCACCAATGTCGAAGACGCAACCCGACCACGCTAACGTAGGGGCCCAAAAGGCACCAATGGCTTGTCGGTCATGTGTGGCACGCACCGCGACGGTACTCCAGCGTGCACCAAGTAAGTTTCTTCGGCTCGGAGTCCGGGCGCGGCCGGTTGGATCGCTAACGTCGGAGTTGACCGGCACGCAGCGGCATTGCGCCGCGGGGCGTACGCTCACCAGCACGCCTCGCGGCGCAATGCCGCTGCGTGTCCGCGTCGAACGACCTGTTAGAGCTCATGTCACAGCTGGCAGAACATGAACTGCATTGCCCTGTCGTTCCGCCGATACTCAGGGCGCGGAGAGAACTTCGTCTTGGTCCTCTGGATTGCATAGGCGTCCGCGACCTTAAGCAGCTTCCAGCCGGTAACCTCACCGCTTTCGCTCCCTCCAGACACTTGGAAGCAGCGCAAGATCTCTTCACCGCTCTTGTCTCGCCCGTATGCGTGCGGTTCGACAGTGCGGATGTAGCCAGAATATCTGAGCTCAATAGTCACCATCTGGGAGATTGCCTCTGTGATCTCTGTCTTCAAGCTTCACCCTCCTCCATCTTCGGAGGCGCAATGTCTCCTGCGAGTCTGTTCTCGTAACGGTGCCCACAGCCAATGCAGACGCGGATGCGGTACTCCTTCGAATCGTGGACGAGGCGACGTTGCTTGTGATCGATGTCCCAACACCGCACGCAGAACGGTGCCCCTATAGGCGCGCCATCCGCATCCGGTATGTAGTAAGCATCCCAGCGACGGACCAGCGAATCCTTCGCCTGAAAAGCCTCTTCAAGCTCCCGGATGCGCTCGTCTTTCGCCGCAAAGGCTTCCTGGAGCTCGACAAGCTCCATCTTCACATCAGCCAACGTACTTATAAGGTCTGCGACTTTCAGCTTCAGCTCAGCGCGTTCGATCGACACATCGCTTTCGCGTATGAACTTGGCGATCTCCGTCGCTGTCTTGACGCTTCCTAAGAGGGCGCCAATTGTTGCCATATCGGGCATGTGCTGTCTCCCTATGAGCTCTAACGCGATGTAGACAGCAAAACCTGCGGAATAAACTGGCCGATGCGGGATATTCTGGACACGGCTTCCTCCTGGAAGTGGCTTGCAGCCTACATTTGCAGCGACCTTGCTGTGTAAACGTCCAGGTATAAAAATTCCGTGAAACCCGGCACGCTTGCGTCGGAGGAAACTATAGCTTGCGAAGAGGTGAAATCTGGGCGCTTACAGGGCAAGTTTTGGCTGCCGGAGCGCTGGGTAGCGCATCGCAGACCGCTTTGGAAAGCGATGTCCACCGTCGGCTCCGGCTCGCACGCAGAACTGCAGATCGCATCCCCAGCATCGGCACCCCGCCAATAGCCACCCATCTCCACCCAAAGATAAGACCTTTCCGCCAGAAATAAAAAGTGAGCAGCACGACAGCAGCTCTCCTTTCAGTAGCTACCAGCGCTCGCCCATCAAGCGCCAGAGCCCGATTTCATTCATGTTCCTGCATTCCGCGCCGTCCCGGCAACCGCAGTGCCGCCATGCGCCAGACCAGTGCGCGCAATGCACGGCGCAGTGCCGGGGTGCCTGCCGGGGTGAAGGCGGCCTGCAGCACGTCCTGCTTGGCGCAGCGCAGGGCTGCGCGGTCATTCGCCTGCAGGGCGGCCAGCAGGTGGTCGTGCAGGCGCGCAAGGCGCAGCGCCTCAGCGGGGGGCAAGGCCGTTTGCTGGGCGGTGACGGGGGCCATCAAATGCTGCGCCCAGGCGCTTTCCTGGCTGAAGGGGCGGGCGGCGCTCATGACAGGGCTTGCGCGGGGGCCAAGGCGCGCGCCGAGGTCAGGGCGTACCAGTTCACATGGCGTGTCAGCACCATGACCAGGGCCAGCACGGCAAACAGCGCCAGCGCGCCCACCACCAGCGCGGTCTGCTCCAGCTGCAGCAGCAGGTACAGCAGGCCGTAGAGCAGCGCCATGCCCGCGCCAAACGGCAGGCCCCGGCGCACGCTGCCGAGCATGTGGCTGGCGTAGTAGCCCAGCAGCAGCACGCAGGCGCTGGCCGCCAGTGCGTAAGAGGCGCCAAAGGGCAGGTGTTCCGACAAGCTCAGCAGCAGCAAGAAGAAGCTGCACAGCGCACTGCCCACCAGGAGGTACTGCACCGGGTGTACGCGCAGGCGCTTCATTAACTCGAACAAGCCCACTCCCACAAAGGTAAGGGCGATGAACAGCACGCCGTACTTGGTGGCGCGTTGGGCCAGTGAATACGGGTTGACCGGGTCGATGAAGGCCACGCTGAAGCTGTCGGCACAAGCGCCGCTGGGCGTGGCGGTGGCTTGCTCGTCGCCGTCGCTACTGCTGGCCTGGCACACCGGTTTGCCCTGGGCGATGTCTTGCTGCGCCGTGGTGGCCAGGGACGACAGGCGCCATTGCGCCCTGAAGCCGTCGTCCCGCACCTCCCGTTCGGAGGGCAGAAAGCGGCCGGTAAACGAAGGGTGCGGCCAGCCGCTTTCCAGCTGCACCTCGGTGTTGCTGCCCAGGGGCACGATGGACAGGCGTTCGGTGCCCACCAGCTCCAGGTCCAGTGTTACGGCGAGGCCGTCAAGGCCGCCCAGCACGGATTCGGGCAGCATGGCGTGCAGGCCCCGGCTGTAGATGGGGTGAAAGGTGCCGGGTTTGAGCGCCAGCGTCTGCCCGCCCAGGGTGAGCTGCGCCGTGCGGATGCCGCGCGCGTCGCCCACGCCCAGCATCAGGATGGGCGCGCCACACTGCATGCGCGACCCTTTGACGGTGGTTTGCGGCTGCAGGCCGGTCAGCGGCGCCCACTGCGCTGCGAGGTGGGCCTTGAGCTTGTAGGTGTTCACTTTGTGCAGGCCCCTGGCACGTTCTTCCATGGCGGCGCCCGATGTCAGCTGAAGCTGCTCGGGCATGGTGGTCAGCCGGAACTCGCGGCGGCGCTCCTCCATGCGGCGCTCCTCGCCCTTGCCGGTTTCCACGTCCCAGCTCTCCACGCAGGCGCTGTGGATCAGTGGGCCGATCAGCGTTTGCGGCCCGGCCAGGCTGTTGGCCACGCTTTGGGCCGTCATGCTGCGGTAGTGCTGGCGGTCCTGCACCACGTCTTCGATCTGGCCCAGGCCGAAAAGCAGCAACAAAACCACGGCGGCCAATGCGGCCAGTTTGGTGAACCAGGGGTGTTTCAAGAGCGTGCTCCACAGTCAATGTGCGGGCAGTCTGTGGCGGTGCCGTGAGGGCACGATGAAGTTTGTGAGGCCAGTGTGAAGTCCGGCCCCGCTGCGGCAAGTATCAGCCTGGAAAGTGCAACGTCACGCGAAGACCCGGCGCCGTATTGCGCACCGCCATGTGCCCGCCATGCAGCGCCACCACGCGGTGCACGATGGCCAGGCCCAGACCCGAGCCGCTGCGCTCGCCGTTCGGGCGTGCGGTGGTGAAAAAGCGCTCGCCCAGGCGCTCAAGGGCGTAGTCGGGAACGCCGGGGCCGCTGTCCTGCACGGCCACCGCGTGGCCCTGCAGTTCGACTGCCACGGTGCTGCCGGTGGGCGAGAAGTCGATTGCGTTGTCGATCAGGTTGCACAGTGCCAGGGTGATGAGTTCGGCCTCCCACGGGCCGCTGGCGCCCTCGCCCGTGAGGGTGAGCGTTACGCCGCGCTGCGCGGCCCGCGCCTGTGTGTGGGTCAGGGCGGTGCGTGCGCAGTCGTGCAGCGCCACCGGGCTTTGTGACTGCGCATGCTGGCGCTGCTCCAGCTTGCTCAGCTCCAGCAGGCGGTCGATGAGGCGCTGCAGGCGCTCGCTTTGCTGCACCACCTGGGCGGCAAAAACTGCGCGGTCGCCCGCCGGCAAGTCTTCCTGCAGCAGCTCGCCGGCGCCCCGGATGGCGGCCACCGGGCTTTTGAGTTCGTGGGTGAGGGCTCGCACATAGGCTTCGATGTAGCCATGCCCCTCCAGCCGGGCGCGCATGCGGTCCATGGCGCGCGCCAGGTCGCCCAGCTCGCCCGGCACCTGCGGCACGGCCAGCGCCGGGGTGGCTGCAACTGCCTGCGCACCGGCCTCCGGGCCCTGCACGCTCAGGGCGTAGTCGCGCAGGCGCCGCACGTTCCACACCATCCACAGCGTCACCGCCACACCCACGGCGGCCGACAGCGCCAGCAGCAGCAGCCCGCCCATCAGCACCTTGTGCTCGGCCCGGTCGATAAAGCGCTGCACGGTGCGCGTGGGCTTGGCCACGGTGAGAACCCCGGCGATGCGGTCCTGTACGAAGATAGGCGCCGAGACATGCATCACGCCGCTGGTGTCGTCCCCCGGCGTGTCGCGGCTCATGCGCGCGCCGTACTCGCCGCGCAGGGTGAGCACTATGTCGCGCCACTGCGAGAAGTCCTGGCCGACGGCCTGCGATTGCGAGTCAAAGACCACGCGCCCGGCGGCATTGGTCACATAGATGCGGTAGTCGAGCGATTGCTTGGAAAACCCCCAGATGGCGGCATCGACCGGGCGGCTGGCGTAGTGCTGCACATGCCGGGCAAAGGGGCTGTCGCCTGCCTGTAAGCGCCCGGCGGCCAGGTCGTCGCTGGCCAGCTCGGCCAGGATGTGGGCCGTGTCCACCATCATGTCTTCCATCACCTCGCGCACGCTGGGCTTGATCTCGGCCACAAAGACGCGCAGCACAAAGAACGCGGCAATGCCGTTGATGAGGAAGAAGGCGAAGAGCAGGCGGATGCCCAGGCGCATAAGTCAGCAGCAGGAGAGGGAAACTATCGAAAAGATAGCTATCAGCGCTTACTGAATAAGCGCTGGAGGCCAATTTAACCTATAAAACTAAACACGGAGAGAGTAGCCCATGCCCCGGTGCGTGACGATGTAGTCCGTCGCCGGGTCCACCTCGCGCAGCTTGGCGCGCAGCGTCTTGATGTGGGTGTCCACCGTGCGGTCGGTGCTTTCGCTGTCGTCGCCCCAGGCGGCAGACAGCAAGGCGTCGCGCGTATGGATGCGGCCCGCGCCCGCCAGCAGACAGGACAGCAGCCGGTACTCCCGCCGCGTGAGCGGGAGCGCCTGGTTGTGCAGAAGAATGCGCTGGCCGCTGCGGTCGGCGTAAAAAGTCGCGCTTGGCGCCGGGGGCTGGGCCGGTGGGGACGTGGAGGACGGCGGCGCGGCCGCACGGCGCAGCAAGGCGCGGGCCCGCGCTGCCAGTTCGCGCGGGCTGAACGGTTTGGCCAGGTAGTCGTCGGCGCCCAGCTCCAGGCCCAGCACGCGGTCCAGTTCCTCGCCGTGGGCGCTCAGCATCAGCACGGGGGTGTGGCCGGCGGCGCGCACTTCGCGGCACAGGTCCAGGCCGCTGCCGTCGGGCAGGCCCACATCCAGCACCAGCAGGTCAAAGCCGCCTGCGCTCCAGAGGCTGCGCGCGTCCTGCAGCAGCAGGCTGTGCGTCACCTGGAGGCCTTCGCGCTCGAGCGCGTAGGCGACCGTCCGGGCAATGGCCGGGTCGTCTTCTAGCAACAGGACCTGCGCCGCCATAGGGAGTCAGCTGCCCACGAGCACGGGGAAAATCTTTGTCAGGCCGCCCGCCATCACTTCGACGGCCAGCGCCGCCAGAATCAGGCCCATCAGCCGCGTCATCACGTTGATGCCGGTCTTGCCAAGCACGCGCGCAATCGGGTCGGCCAGCGAAAAGCAAATCCAGGTGGCCAGCGCGATCACCAGGCCGTAGCCGACCAGCGCACCGTGCTGCAAGAAGGTTTGCGCGTCGTTGGCGTAAATCACCACGGTGGACATCGAGGCCGGGCCGGTCAGCAGCGGGATGGTGAGCGGCACCACGGCAATGCTGTCGCCAGCGGCGGCTTTCTCGGCCCCTTCTTCCAGCTCGTTGGTGGCTGGCTTGGCCTCGGCCGGCTGGGCGTTGAGCATGTTCATCGCGCTGATGAGCAGCAGCAAACCGCCGCCCACCTGAAAGCTTGGCAGCGAAATGTTGAAGAACTCCAGAATCTGCAAGCCCAACAGCGCGCAGGCGGCAATCACGCAAAACGCGCTGAACGCCGCCGTACGGATGGTGCGTTTGCGCTGGGCCTCGGAAAACCCCTGCGTGTAGTGAATGAAAAACGGGACGATGGCCAGCGGATTGACGATGGCCAGCAGGGTGACGAGGGGTTTCAGGTCCATGCCAAGCTTTTTAGAAGTTGTTGAGAGTCTCACTCGGCGCCGCTGAACTTTTGCAAGCACCCGCTTGACGGGTGCCATTTTTGGCACCTGAGAGTCTGCAAAAAATGCGGTAGTGTGCGCGTGGCGCGAGTTTGCCGCATTTCGCCCACCCACCTGTGTCCCCTACCCGCAGGAATGTCGTGCCAGAACTACTTGCGGCGTTCGATAGCACGGGCTCGGCCAGTTTGCATGGTCGCTCCATCGACTCGCGTAGAGTGATGCCAGACATCTCCAGGAGAACGTGATGACCGAGCCCAGCCAACTTCTCCATTCCCCCGATGGCTTTGCCTGCCCAGCCTGGTGCGTGCAGCCCGAAGGCACGCCACGCGGCGGCATGGTGGTGCTACCCGAAATTTTTGGCGTGAATGCACACATACGCGCCATCACCACGCGGTTCGCCGGGCGTGGCTACGCCGCAGTGGCACCAGACACGTTTGCCCGCGCACAGGCCGGTGTGGAGCTGGGATACGGGGAGGGCGACGTGGCCGCCGGGCGCAAGCTCAAGGCGGCCGTCGAGCGCCTGCCCGAAGCGTTGGTTCTGGGCGACATCCAGGCCGCCATCGACCACGCAGCAGCGCTCTCGGGCGGCAAAGTGGGACTGGTGGGTTTTTGCTGGGGCGGCCTGCTGGCCTGGCGCGCCGCCTGCGAGTTGCAAGGACTGGCGGCCGTGGCTTGCTATTACGGCGGGGGCATGACGGGCGAGGCAGAAATGGCGCGCAGCCCCCGCTGCCCGGTGATTGCCCATTTCGGCGCACACGACGCCCACATTCCGCAAAAGGGCGTGCAAGCCTTCGCGCGTGCGCACCCCGAGGTGCAGGTGCAGCTGTACGACGCAGGCCACGGTTTCAACTGCGATCAGCGGGCCTCCTACGACGAGGCCGCAGCGCAGGTCGCGCGCGAGCGCACGCTGGCATTGTTTGCCCGCTGCGTCGGCTGAGCCTGCGCACAGGCGGACGGCACATCGCACAACGCCGATTTGCAACTGGCGACGCGTTGTGTGACGATGCGTTGCCTACTGCAACATCATGTCAGACTTGCCCCCCAGAACTCGCCTGCCACGGCTGCGCTGATATCGCAGCTCACGCCCGCTTTGCGCATGGCAGGCATGGGCGCGTGGCTGGTGGATTTCGAGCGCGCCGAAGTCTCTTTTGATGCCTTGCTGCTGGAATTGCTGGGGGCTGAACCGACGGACCCCATCCATTTGTGCACATCCGCATGGCAGGCACTGGTGCACCCGGACGACGCGGCGCGCCAGCGCGCGCACTGGGACCAATGCCTGCGCGGCGAGCGCGACGAATACATCATGGAGCACCGGCTGCGCCGCCGCGACGGCGGCTGGCTGTGCTGCCTGTTTCGAGCCCAGGTGCAAGGCCGCTCGCCCCAGGGCCTGGCGCGTGGCCTGGTGGGGACCTACCAGGAATGCGGATATGGGCAGCGCAACCGCGACGACCTGCAGGTCGCTGCCAGCGTGTTCACGCACGCGCGCGAAGGCATCAGCATCACCGACCCGTCCGGGAAAATCATTGACGTGAACGAGGCGTTCACGCGCATCACTGGCTACGCACGCGAAGAAATCATAGGGCGCAACCCACGCATCCTGCAGTCGGGCCGGCAATCGCCCGAGTTTTACGCAGCCATGTGGAAAGCCATCTCCACCCGTGGCCACTGGACGGGTGAAATCTGGAACCGGCGCAAGGATGGCTCGCTGTTCCTCGAAGTGATCACCATCAGCGCGGTACGCAACGCCCAAGGCGTCTTGCAGCATTACGTGGCGGTGTTCACCGATGTCACGTCCGAGCGCGCCACCGAGCGGCAACTCGAGAGCATCGCGCATTTCGACGTCCTCACCGAACTGCCCAACCGGGTGCTGCTGTTTGACCGGCTGCGCCAGTTCATGGTGCATTGCCAGCGCCGCTCATCGTCGCTGGCCGTGGCGTTTCTTGATCTCGATGGGTTCAAGGCGGTCAATGACCAATATGGCAGCGCAGTGGGCGACCAGTTGCTGATTGCCCTGTCCCGCCGCATGAGCGAAGCGCTGCGCGAGGGCGATACGCTGGCACGCGTCGGGGGCGACGAATTCGTGGCCGTGCTGGTGGACCTGGAAAAGAGCGAAGACTACGAACCCATTCTGGAGCGCCTCTTGAGCGCAGCCGCGAAGCCCGTGGCACTGGGGCGCCACACGCTGCAGGTCTCGGCCAGCATTGGCGTGACGCTTTTTCCGCGCGACTTGGCCGACGCAGAGCAATTGCTGCGCCATGCCGACCATGCGATGTACCAGGCCAAGCAGGCCGGCAAGAACCGCGTTGCGGTGTTCGACGTGGCCCACGATGCGGCCCAGGCCAGCCAGCGCCAGAACCTGGCCGATGTGCGCACCGCGTACGAGCAAAACCAGTTGGTGCTGTATTACCAGCCCAAGGTCAACCTGAAGACGGGCGAGGTGGTGGGCGCCGAAGCCTTGATCCGCTGGCAGCATCCCGAGCGTGGACTGGTTCCACCTGGCCAGTTTCTACCGATCATTGAAAACCACGTACTCAGCAACGTGGTGGGCGAATGGGTGATTGCCACTGCACTGCGCCAGATGTCGCAATGGCACGCCGCCGGCCTGAAGATCAAGGTCAGCGTCAACGTGGGCGCGCGCCAGCTGCTCGACACCGGTTTTGCGCAAAGCCTGGAAGCCCTGCTGGCCGCCCAGCGGGATGTCGCGCCCGACTGCCTGGAACTGGAGATTCTCGAGAGCAGCGCGCTGGAAGACATGGCACAGGTCTCCGAGCTGATGCGCCGCTGCCAGGCGCTGGGTGTGCGCTTTGCTCTGGACGACTTTGGCACGGGTTTTTCCTCGCTCACCTACATGCGGCGCCTGCCGGCCGAAGTGATCAAGATCGATCAAAGCTTTGTGCGCGACCTGCTGAGCGACGCCGACGATCTGGCCATCGTGCAAGGCGTCATTGGCCTGGCCAAGGCGTTCCGGCGCGAAGTCATCGCCGAGGGCGTGGAAACCTTGGAACACGGCAAAGTGCTGCTCGCGCTTGGGTGCGAGCTGGCACAGGGCTATGGCATTGCCCGGCCGATGCCCGCCGAGTCGCTGCCCGCCTGGACCCAGACCTGGGCTGCCGAGCGCGGCCCCAAACCGACGGCTCCGCCCGCACCGCCGCGCCCACGCGTTTGAGCGCGCACCGCCAAGCGCGGGGGCAGCGGACGCGTGTCAGGCCGCAGCCGGCGTGTGCGCCGAACGCGCAGCCACGCCTGCACCCACCATGCCGGCCGACATCACCCCCAGCACCAGGGCCAGCGCGGCTCCATAGAACACGGTGCTCGTCATGCCGCGATCGAGCAGCGCACCAAACACTGGCGCCGCCACCGAAAACCCCAGATCCAGGCCCGAATACACCGTGCCATACACCCGGCCAGTGGCGCCCGGCGGCGCGGCGCGCTTGATCAGCATGTCGCGCGACGGGCCTGCAACGCCGGTGCCGGCGCCGGCAATGGCCGCGATCCACAAGGCGGCCATGCCCGGCAAGAGGCCGGTGCCCACCAGTGCCAGAAGCACGGCTCCAGCACACATGGCGATGGCAATGGTGCGCTCCAGCCGCTCGACGCGCGAGACCAGGAACCCGCCGGCCACCATGCCGGCCGCGCCAAACAGCATGTAGCCGGTGATGACCAAGGCCGTGAGGTTCAGCGGCAGGCCGTACATGCTGCCCAGCGCCGGGCTGGCAAAACTCTGCATGGCGGCCAGCGCGCAGGTGCTGAAGAAGAAGAAGGAGAAGCACAGCCACACCGAGGGCAGCCGCAAAAACGCCATCGGATGCTCAGGCTTGGCCTGCCCGGCGCCAGAGGGCGCGGCATGCACCCAGTCGCCCTGGCTGTCGTCCACGGCGTCGCGGTTCCACCAAAGCACCGCCAGCACCAGCAGGGCCACGCCACAGGCGGCAAAGCAGGCCGTGCGCCAGGAGCCCGTGGCGCTGGCAATGCCGGCCATGAACACCGGCGCAGCAGCCCAGCCCAGGTTGCCGGTAATGCCGTGCACCGAAAACGCATGGCCCAGGCGCGCTTGCGAGACGCGCTTGTTCATGATGGTGAAGTCCACCGGGTGAAACGAGGCGTTCCCCAGTCCGGCCAGCGCCGAGGCGACGGCCAGGCCGAAGTAGCCGGGCGCCAGCGCTGCGGCCAGGGCGGCGGCGGCAAAACAGCCCACCGAGAAAAACAGGACGGGGCGCGCACCTACCTTGTCGACCAGGAACCCGGCCGACGCCTGGCCGATCGCGGAGATGACGAAAAATATCGACACCAGCAAGCCCAGCTCGGAATAGTTGAGCGAGAAGTCGCTGATCAGCCACGGAAACAGCGGCGGCAGCAGCATGTGGAAGAAGTGCGAAGTGGCGTGCGCCATGCCGATCAGGCCGATGGTGCGCGCATCCTGGCGCAGCGGTACGGCGGCACTGGCGTGGGGTGCGGTGGTTTCCATGGCTGGCATATTAGTCCTTGGCGCTTCAAAGCGAGGGCAGCGCCCCGGCGCGGCGGTGCAGTCTGGCTTGGGCTGGGATGGCGCCATCGAGCTTGATCCGCGTCAAAGTCCGAAAGATCCTGGCAAGCACAATAACCCTAAATATTTTGTGTATTTAATGCAAAGGTTTCCATGAAAGCGCTGACCGATCTTTTTTCTACCGATTACGGACTGATGAGCATCGTGGGCATTGCCATGATGGTCGTGGGCATCATTGCTTTCGCCATCGTGATTCGCAGGAAGATGAACGAGCCGCCGCGCGACCCGCAATAGAAAGGCAACGGGCACCAGGAAGCGCCGTCCCTGTAGCGCCGGATCACAGGTCCTGTGCGATGCGCCAGCGCGAAATCTGTCCATGGATTTCAAGGTTTTTTGGCCTCTACCGCTTTCCACATATACGCTTTCAGCTCTTGTTTTCATAGCAAATTAGCTGCTCGCCGTAGCAGACGGCGCCACAAAACGGCTATCGTGGCGTCAGCATGCATCGCCTCACCCATTTCTACGAACCCCGCCTGGGCCACGGCCTGCCGCATGACCCGTTCAACGCCATCGTCGGGCCGCGCCCCATTGGCTGGATATCGAGCTGCGCGGCCGACGGCACCGCCAACCTCGCGCCTTACAGCTTTTTCAACGCCTTCAACTACACACCGCCCATCATTGGCTTTGCCAGCCTTGAAGAAAAGGACACGCTGCGCAACGTGCGCGCTACGGGCGAGTTTGTCTGGAACCTGGCGACCCGGCAGCTGGCCGAGGCGATGAACGCCAGCAGTGCCTCTGTGCCACCCGAGGTGGACGAGTTCGCCCTTGCCGCGCTCGATAGTCTGCCGTCGCGGCTGGTGGACGCGCCGCGCGTCGCACTCTCGCCGGTGCATTTCGAGTGCCGCGTGAGCCAGATCGTGCAACTGCAGTCGGCGCTGGGTGAGGCCGTAAACACCTGGCTGGTGCTGGGTGAAGTGGTGGCGGTGCATATCGACGCGGCCCTGCTGCCTGGCGGCGTGTACGACACCGCAGCGGCCCAGCCCATCCTGCGCGGCGGTGGACCTGCCGACTATTTCTCGATCGGCAAAGAGCAACTCTTTCGCATGAAACGGCCGCGCTAGATGGGCCCGCATTGGCTATCCCTTGCCCTGTTCTTGGGCGGCCTGGTGGCGCTGGTGCTGGGCGCCGATGCGCTGGTGCGCGGTGCCTCCAAGCTGGCGCTGGCGCTTGGCATCTCGCCACTGGTGGTGGGGCTGACCGTGGTGGCGTTTGGTACCAGCGCACCCGAAATGGCCGTATCAGCCAGTTCGGTGATCGGCGGGCAAACCGGGCTGGCATTGGGCAACGTGGTTGGCAGCAACATTTTCAACCTGCTGTTCATCCTGGGCTTGAGCGCGCTGGTGGTGCCGCTGGCCGTGCACCAGCAAATCATCCGCCAGGAAATGCCGGGGCTGATCGGCATCACGGTTCTGCTGTTGTTTCTTGCGCAAGATGGCAACTTGAGCATGGGCGATGGCGCGCTGCTGCTGGCCTGCCTGCTGATCTATACCGTGGCCCTGGTGTGGCAGTCACGCCGCCTGAACCGCGCGCTGGCGCTGAGCGCAAACACCCCTGCCGGACTGCCGCAGCCGGGCAGCACCCGCGCCTGGGACGCACGCCTGCCGGTGCAGCTGGCGCTGATCGCTGCCGGGCTGGCGCTGCTGGTGCTGGGCTCCCACTGGCTGGTGACCGCCTCGGTGGCCTTCGCCCGCTCGCTGGGCGTGAGCGAACTGGTCATCGGCCTGACGATTGTGGCTGCAGGCACGTCCATGCCCGAAGTCGCCACCTCCATCGCGGCGGCACTCAAGGGTGAACGCGACATTGCCGTGGGCAACGTGGTCGGCAGCTGCACCTTCAATCTGCTGGGCTGCCTGGGGCTGTCCGGTGTGCTCGCCGGCAGTGCGGGTTTGCCCGTGGCGCAAAGCCTGCTGGAGTTCGACCTCTGGGTCATGCTGGCCGCCACGCTGGTCTGCCTGCCGCTGTTCTTTACCGGCCACGAAATTTCGCGCCTGGAGGGCGCCCTGCTGCTGATCGGGTTTGCGCTGTACCTTGCCTATGTGTTGCTCGCAGCGCGCGGCACGCCAGGCCTGCTGGCGCCGCAGACCGTGCTGTGGGGCGTGGCGGCGCCCATGGTGGTGGCGGCGCTGCTGGCATCGATGCGGCGCTCGGGCAGGGGGCTGCCGCGCTAGCGAACGCGCGCTCGCACGCCCGTGCGTGAGCGCGCTGATCCACCCGGCTCGCGCTGCCTTGCTCAGCCCGCCTCGACCATCGCTTAAGGCTTCTCAGCGCGGCGCTTCCTCCGACAAGCAAGAACTTGCAATTCCCGGTACCCTGAACACACCGATTCCCGGAGTTCCAAGGAGCTCAGCATGAACCGCACTGTTTCGCCCGACGCACCGAATTCGCTGCCCCGCCGCCGCATGCTCACCGGAAGCGCCAGCGCACTGGCAGCGGCAGGCTTGGCCGGCTGGAGCAGCGGCGCACTGGCTCAGACCGCAGCCGCAGCGGCGCCCAAGCCGCTGCCCGCCTATGTCGACTGGAAGAACGCCAAGGCGCTCATCGTGCACAGCAACAACACCATGGAGACCAAACGCTCCGCCTACGGCACCAGCGTCATCACGCCTAGCGACCAGCTCTATGTGCGCAACAACCTGCCACCACCCAACCCGTCCATCCTCGACGACCGGGACGCGTGGACCGTCGCGATCGAAGGGGTGAAGAACCCGCGCACGCTGACGGTGGGCGAACTCAAGGGCATGGGGCTGGAGACGACCGCCATGGTGCTGCAATGCTCGGGCAACGGCCGTGGCTACTTCCCATCGAAACCCAGTGGCACGCTCTGGACCGTGGGGGCTGCGGGCTGCGTGGTCTGGAGCGGCGTGCCGGTGCGGGCTGTCGTGGAAGCCCTCGGCGGCGTTGCTGCCGGCAACCCCTACATGACCGGCACGGGTGGCGAAGTGCTCCCCGAGGGCCTGGATCCCAAGTCCATCATGGTCGAGCGCTCCGTACCGACTGCGGCCATGGAAGACGCCCTGCTGGCATGGGAACTCAATGGCGAGCCGATTCCCCTGGCCCATGGCGGACCATTGCGCTTGATTGTTCCGGGCTTCACCGGTGTGAACAGCGTCAAGTACATCAAGCGGCTCGCCTTCACGCCCAAGGAGAGCGACGCGAAAATCATGGCGAGCAGCTACCGGCTGACCCCGCCGGGCGAAAAGGCCGGCCCCGACAAGCCGTCCATCCAGGACATGAGCGTGAAGTCGTGGATCAACAGCCCGCTGCCCGAAGACGGCACGCTGAAGGCCGGCAAGGCACTGATTGAGGGCATCGCGTTCGGTGGCATCACCGCAGTCAAGAGCGTCGAGGTATCCATCGACGGAGGCAAGAACTGGAAGCCCGCGCGATTTATTGGCCCGGACCTTGGCAAGTACGCCTGGCGCCAATTTGTGGCAGAAGTGGAGCTTCCCGCAGGCACCCATACCCTGGCAAGCCGGGCAACCGATGTGAAGGGCCTGATCCAGCCCGAAGCCCGTGTGGAGAACGTACGCGGCTACAACAACACGAGCTGGTCAGACCACGCCATCACCGTGACTGTCGCCTGAGGCCCTGTCGTTCAGGCACCCCGCTTGTCTGCCGAGTCGAGACAGCGGGGATTTTCCTTTCGTTTTTTGGCGCGCTATCGCAACGTCCCATGACTCCCCTCTTTTTTCTCGCCGTTCACCGCAGCTTTCACTGTCTCGTCCGGACGACGGCGATGCCCTTGCTGGCGTTTGCTGCCGCGATCGTGCTTGCCACACCAGCCATTGCGGCCGACGATGCTGCCCAGATGACCCTGGGAAAGCAGCTCTTCATCAGCGGCACAGCCCCCCTCGTGCGCCGTGTGCCACACGCTCCAGGACGCCGGAACCGAAGGCGCCATCGGCCCGATCCTCGATGATCTCAAGCCGACCGCTGCGCGGGTCAAGAAGGCTGTCATGGAAGGCGTCGGCGTCATGCCTTCCTTCGCGCAAAAGCTGACGGCAGCGCAGATCGACGCCTTGGCCTTGTACGTTTCACGCGCAAGCGGTGGCAGCCACTAGGGCCCGATTTATTGCCCCTGCAGCCGCAGGCCCACTCCACACAAGCCGTCTTGGGGCGCACGCGCCCACTGCTCCAGCCAGGCCCACAGCTTCTGCACGTCATCGTGCCCAGAGCGCTGCAGCCCATGGTCTGCGTCTGAAAAAATTCTGGCGCAATAAGGCGCCTTGCGGTTTTCCGTGAGTCCCCTGAAGCGCTGGTAGGCCGCCTGCGGCACCAGCGCATCCTGTTCGCCCCACACCTGCAGCAGCGGCCAGGGCGCGGCGAGCAAGGGCTGCGCCAGTGGCCACTGCCAGAGTTCGCGCCAGTAGCGCAGGCTGCGGCCCTCGTGCACGGTGGTGTCGGGAAGCGGGCCGGCCTGGGCGCGTTCCAGCGCCTGCAGTGAGGCGCTAGCGCCCCACTGCGCCGCTTGCAGCGCCAGGGCGTCGCGGGGGTCGAGGCCGCTGGAGCCGATCACCACGAGGCCGGCCAGATGGGGAATTTCCGGCGCCAGCGCAGGCAAGAGTTCTGCGCCTTCCGAAATGCCCAGCAAGAGCTGCGGCAATGGCCGTGCACCCGCCCGATCGCGGGCATCGGCGCGCAGCGCCGCAATGGCGTGGGCGCGCCAGGCGACGAGGGCATCGGCCTGCACAAAGTCGTCAGAGCACCGATCGGCCGGCGTGCTGGCCTGCGCATCGACCCAGGGCTTGTGCAGCACCAGCACCTCGGCGTGCAGCAGTCCGGCAAAGTAGCGCTCGGCGATGGCTGCCATGCCGGCGCAGCCCGAGCCAGGAACCACGATGACGCGGTAGCGCGCCGGCGCCACGCGCGCGGGGCGCTCCAGGGCCGTGAGCATGAAGCCATCGGCTGCGGGAAGTGGCCGAGCGACGAAGGTGCTGCCGATGGGCGCTTTCCCCACCATGGGCGGCGAACGATCGCTGGGGTGGGGTGCCGGCACCGCGCAAGCCCACAGGCCGGCACAAACCAGCGCCAGCCCTGCCCTGCGACCGCGTGCAAAGGCCCGCGCGAAGCGGGCCTGGAGCGCAGCCGGCGGCAGGCCCATGCCGTGCAATTCAGGCGCTCACCTCAGAATAATGACCTGCTCCGGCGGGGCTTCCCGCACCGGTTCGCCGCCCTGCGGCATGGGCATGGGCTGGCCCCGGCGCACGCCGCGCGACAGGTTCGCATCGGTGTAGCCCAGTTGCCCGGCCAGCTGCTGGTACACGTCGTTCGCCAGGCTGATGGAGGTTTCCTTCATCACCTTGGAGCGGTTCGGCGGCGCAATGTCGCCCCGGTTCGACAGGATCTTGGTGTCGTTGCCCGCGCCCTGGGCCGAGAACGCTGCCTTGATCTCATAGGTCTTGGTGTCGATCAGCGAAAAGTCGGCCAGCAGCTGCAGGCCGTACTGGCGCGTGGCGCTGCTGGTGCCTTGCAGCGGCGAGAGCGCGTCGGTGAACTCGATGCTGGAGACCACGCCAAACAGCACATAGTCGGCGCCCTTGAACTCGCCTTTCTTGAGGCGGGCGATGACATCGGTGACGTCGTTCTGGCGCACCGGCTTGGCCATCTTGCCACCTTGCACCTGGTTGAGCACCTGCTCGGCCTTGGAGTTTTGCGGCGCGCCGGCGTCAAAGCCCCGGCCCTGCACCAGCTTGAAGTAAGTGCCCTGCAGAATGGCGCCCTTGATGTCGTTGGTGTAGCCGCCGAGTTCGCGCATCTCGATGTAGCTGTAGCGCCCTGCGACGTAGGTGCCGCTGGCCTGCTCCGACGCCTGCATGGACTGCTGGCCCGAGTGCGAGCCCGAACCGCTGTACGGCCCATGGCTGTAGCCGCCGCTGTGGCTGCCCTGCGCGCTCATCTGGCTGCTGCGCTGGTACTGGCCGGCCATGAAGTATTCGGACACCTGCTGGGCGTAGGCCAGGTCGGTCACCGCAATGCGCGGCGCCGCGTTTTGGGCGTGGGCGGTTGCGCCCCAGGCCAGGGCGGTGGCGGCCAGCACGGACAGGGCCGCGTTCAGGGTGGTTCTGCGTTGCATGCTAAGGCTCCTTATGAGCTGTATTTGAATGATGAGCTGCGCTGCTTACCATCCGCAACGCATATAACTGGCGCGGCCCTTCGAGGGACGCCGCGCAAGGGCCGCCCCGCCGGGCTGGCGTCGTCCCCCTTCCCGGCGAAGCCGAGAGAAGGGGGAAGGCGCGCAGCGCCTAAGGGGGATGTCACCTCGTACTCGTTTTGCGAATTTCCTTCTCGTCCTGCCATTCGATCGTGCCCTCTTCCACATCAAACAGCTTGAGCGTGAACTTGTAGAACACGTCCTTGGTGGAGGCGCTTTGCTTGACGATGCTGGTCAGCTCGCCTTCCATGCTGTAGCGCGCAGCGGTCATGTTGCCGATCTTGGCGGTGCTGTTCTGCTTGTACAGGCCGCTCTGGTTCTGGCGCTGCAGTTCGTCCACGCCGGCCTGCATTTCCTTGATGGAGCGCACAAAGCGCACCTTGCCCGATTTGACCAGCGCGGTCTGGATCGAGTTCATGACGTTGGTGGTGTCGATGTACTCGCTGGTCTTGTTCTTCACCGTCGAAATCGTGACCGTCGGGCGGCCCTGGAAGATGCCGGTTTCCAGCAGGCTGCCGGTCATTTTCTCGGCAATCATCTGCAAGTCGGTCGAGCCGAACTCGTTGGTGACCAGCTCCACGCCCTTGGCGTCGCCGTAGTTGACCTGGCGGTCAAAGCGAATCACAGGGGACGAGAGGTTCTGGCAACCGGCCAGCAGCAGCGTGGCGGCGGCCAGGCTCAGGGCAAGGTGTCGGCGGAAACTTTTGTTCATGGTGTGTTCTCCTGCATGGCGCAATGTTTTAGCGCGTTTCTACGTTCATCTCGATACGAAAATCCTGCGCGGCGCTGGTCGGGGCCACGCTTTTCACGGTCTGCTGGCCCAGGCCCAATACCGCCATCTGCTTCCACGATTCGCCATCGCCCACCTGGTTGCCGACGTTGTCGAGCCAGCGAAAGCGGTAGAACACGGTGCGGTCGCTGCGGCCCATGTTGGCCATGTCGGCCTGCACGACCAGGATGTCGTTCTTGCGCACGATGCGGATCTCGCGCACGGCAATGTTGTTGGCTTCACCGCGCAGGGCCACCTTGCCAGCCACGGCGATTGGTGTGGCCGGGTCGTGCATCTGGGCCTGGACGGCGCCCGAGAGCGCCAGGAATGCCGCGCTGGCGGCGAGAAGGGTGCGTGCGAGCATGGCGCGGGCTCCTTGGAGGGGTTGTGTCGTGAAAAGTCGCATGGGCTTTACTGCGCAGCGCTGGCGGCTGCGGGTTTGCTGCTGCGGCGTTTCTGCGTTTTCTGTGGTTTGGTGGGCGCTTGCGCAGCAGGGGCTGCGGCGGCCGGCGTGGGCGCAGCAGCCGACACGGCGGCCAGGCTGCCGATGGTGGCCACCTTGCCCATCAGCACGGTGTTGTTGTACAGGCGCATGGGCACCAGTGCGTACTGGCCGTCGATCTGCACCGGTTCGGGCAGGGGGCGGCCGTTCACGCTCAGCTGGTGCGTGCCCGGCGGCAGGTAGCCGCGCGCCACATACACCCGGCCCGGCAGCATGCGCCACATGCGGTCGTCCGCCTGTTCGGTGGCCACCGAGGCCACGGCGCCCAAAATGCCCCCGATCAAGCCACCGTTCTTTTGCAGCTGGTCCTGCAGCACGCCTTTGGCGACGGCGCGGGTGAAACCGCGCAGCACCATGCCGGGCATCTCGTCCTTGAGGGCGCGGCGCGCCATCACGTTGACGTCAACGATTTTTTCCAGCTTGAAGTCGTAACCGGCGGCAGATATCTGCCCCAGCGCTGCGTCGGTCGAGGGCTCGATGACGGGGTAGGAAATGCTCACCGTGACCATGCCACGCCCGGTCGGTACCGGCAGCGTGAAGGCCTTGGGCTTGCGCGCCGGAGCGTCGCCCGCTTCCACCAGGAACAAGACGTCCGTCATGCGCTGGCGGCGCTTCCAGGTGAAGCTGGTGCGGCTGTCCAGGCCGCGCAGGCCTTCTTCGAGCACACCCGTTTCGGGCTTGAGCTCAATGGCCTTGCGGTAGCCGGGCGCAGCCAGGCCAGACTCACCCAGCACTTCGTACAAATAACCAGCGAGGTAGTGCGAGAGCGCGTTGGAATAACCGTTCTTGAGTGCCAGCACCTCGGGATCGTTGAGTGTTTCCACCGGGTAGCCATTGAGTTCCTTGCCGGCCGAGCTGGCGCCCTTGGCCTTGGCTTCTTCTTCGGCAGCGAGGGTTTCCTTGGCACGGAACTCGGCAATCACCGCTTCGCGCTCGTGCGTGCGCTTGATGTCGACGCGCGCATTCTCCAGATCGCCCACGGCCACGCGATTGAGCGCCAGCGTGGTGGTGAGCCAGACCTTTTCGTAGTCCTGGCCTTCGTAGACCTTGAGACGCTCGCTGATCAGCGCCGCACCGACCGTGCCCATCAGTTTTTGCGGATCGGTCTTGGCCGACTCTTCCCAGGCCTTGACCCGAATGTCGGCCAACAGGAAGGCGTTGGTGCTGTCTTCGTAGCGGTTGTTCATGCGCAGCAGCTCGCCACGCTCCAGGTTGTAGAGCAGCTCGGTGCGTTCGGCGTCGGTGGTGGCAGAAGCTTCCAGACGCGCGAGGGCCGCTGGAATGCCGCCGTTGTTGCCGGCGGTCTGCATTTCGGTCGCCAGCTTGTCGTGGCTTTGCATGTTGGCGCAACCGGCCAGGGCCAGTGCGAGCGCCAATGGGGCGAGGATGCGCATGCGCGAGGGTTGTGAAAAAACCATGGGTTCCTCAAGTTTCGTTGTCAGTCCAGAGGTTCTCCACGGCTGCACAGCGGGCATGGCCTTCCTCCTCCTTGGTGCGGCGCGCTGACTGCACGCTCTCCACATTTCTGCTGGTCCCGCCCAAGTCTCGGCGCCACCAGCCGCGAGAAATGTAGCAAATGCCAGGCTCACCGTCCGAAGTATCCGCGTGCGCGGTGCCCTGCTGTCGGTTCCGCGGCCAATTGGCGGGAGTTAGCGTGTCGTATGTCACGCCGTTCGATGCGATAAAGCCACACCGTGCGATCGCCTGCGAGCTTGAGTGTGGCGACCGCCACGGCTTCGGGCACGGCAAACTCCAGGCTGACGAGCCAGGTTCCGTCTTCCATCTCGGTCTGTGCCTTGGCGAGGGCCCGCGCCATGCTCTCCGGGCGCTGGAACAGGTAGACCAGGGCATAACTGGCCCAGTCGGCCTCCCAGATATCGCCCCGGCGCACGTACGCCCAGGGGCAGCGCCAGGCACACAGCCACTGCAGCAATCGGCTGCGCTCGATGCCCTCGAAGTGCGCTTCGGGATAGGCCTGGCGCAGGGCGATCAGCCCATCGCCCAGGCCGCAGCCGGCGTCCAGCAAGCGCGCTCCCACGGGCAAGGGCGCGGCGGCGCCCAGCGCGGACAAGGCGCCACGCGGCGTAGGGAACAGGGGCGCGTCGCGCCAGGCGCCCAGCGGGTACACCAGCAGCAAAAGCGCCAGCGGCGCCAGCCAGACCCAACCGGCCACAGGGGCGGCGTCCGAGAGCAGCAGCGCCAGCGGAAAGCCTGCGGCGAGCAGCGCGCGGCGCCACCAGCCCACCGCCCAGGGGCTGGCCGCAACGGGCAAGGCGCAGGCCAGCAGCAGCGCCCAGAGCGCAGGAAGATAGCGCCCCAACACCAGATAAAGCAGCCACGCCGCGCCCCAGGCCAGCAAGGCCGGCAGCGGCCAGGGCAGTGATTTCATGGCGGCGGCACTGCGCAGGAGCGTTGGCTCAGCGCCCGCGCAAGCGGTCTATCAGGCCGTTCAGCGCGTCGAGCGAGCCGAAAGAGATCGCCAGTTCGCCCATTTCTTCCATGCGGCCGCCGCGCTTGACGCGCTTTTTCACGCGCACCTCGACTTCGGCCATCAAGAGGTCAGAGAGCTCTTCTTCGACACGCTTCAAGTCGCGCGATTTTTCCTTTTTGGGCTTTTGCGGCACCAGGTTGAAGTCGGCGCCTATACGCCGCACCAGCGATTCGGCCTCGCGCACCGAGAGCTTCTTTCCCGCAATCTGGTTGCCGGCCGTGATCTGCGCGGCGCGGTCCAGCGAGAGCAGCGCACGGGCGTGGCCCATGTCGATGTCGCCGGCCATCAGCATGGTCTGCACCGGTTCGGCCAGATTCAACAGGCGCAACAGGTTGCTGGCGGCGCTGCGCGAACGCCCCACCGCCTGCGCTGCCTGCTCGTGCGTCAGGCCAAACTCGCGCACCAGGCGCGAGAGGCCCTGCGCTTCTTCCAGCGGATTCAAGTCTTCGCGCTGGATGTTTTCAATCAGCGCCATGGCAGCGGCGGCCTCGTCGGGCACGTCGCGCACCAGCACGGGAATGCTGTCGAGCCCCGCCAGGCGGGCCGCGCGAAAGCGCCGCTCGCCAGCAATGATTTCGTACTGGCCGGCATTCTCGCCACTGACCAGGCGCCGCACCAGCACCGGCTGCATGATGCCCTGCGCCTTGATGGACTCGGCCAGTTCGTACAGCGCGCCTTCGTCCATGCGCGTGCGCGGCTGGTACACGCCGGGCACCAGGGCCGACAGCGGCAGGCTGCTGGGCGCGCCGTCGGTCGGCTCGGTGTTGACGCGTTCTGCCACTTTCGGTCCGAGCAGCGCTTCCAGGCCGCGGCCCAGGCCTTTGGGTTTCTTGGTCACCATGGTCTCTCAGTCCTTCATAAGTGTGTGCAGCAGGGCCTGGCCTTCAGGCCACTCCCCCAGGCCCGATTCGGCATTGATGTGGCCGCACTCGCCACAGTCGACCATGCGCGCACCCCAGGCCTGCGCCAACTGCGCGGCGCGGCCAAAGCGGCAATACGGGTCGTTGCGGCTGGCCACCAGCACGGCCGGAAACGGCAGCACCTGGCTGGCAATGGGCGCCCAGCCTGGCAGCAGCAAAGCCAGCTCGGCCCGCTCCACGTCGCCCGGCGCCACCAGCAGCGCGCCACGCACCTTGCCCGTGTGCTGCGAATGCGCCGCCCACCAGGCCGCCAGGATGCACCCCAGGCTGTGCGCCACCAGCACGACCGGCCCGTGGGTATCCACCACCACCTCATCGAGCCGGGCGCACCAGTCGCCGCGCAGCGGCTGCATCCAGTCGTGCTGCTCCACACGCCGGTAGCCGTGCTTCGCTTCCCACAGGGTCTGCCAATGCCCTGCATCGGAGCTTTGCCAGCCCGGCAGGATCAGAACGTTGCCGGGCGACATTGCTCTTCTTTCAATAGCTGCTTGCGCTTATGTATCAAGCGCTAGAGGCCGATTTGACTTGTATTTTTGACTGTTCGACCGGCGCCATGCGCTGCACGCGCTCGACCATCTCGCGGGCGAAGTCGACAAAGGCGATGCTGCCCTTGGCGTTCGGATCAAATACCACGCCGGGCAGGCCGTAGCTGGGTGCTTCGGCCAGGCGGACGTTGCGCGGGATCACGGTGTCGAACACCTTGTCGCCAAAGTGGCCGCGCAATTGCTCGCTGACCTGGCTTTGCAGCGTAATGCGCGGATCGAACATCACGCGCAAGAGGCCGATGATCTGCAGGTCCGGGTTGAGGTTGGCGTGCACCTGCTTGATGGTGTTGACCAGATCGGTCAGGCCTTCGAGCGCAAAGTATTCGCACTGCATGGGAACGATGACGCCGTGGGCGCTGCACAGGCCGTTGAGCGTGAGCATGGAGAGCGATGGCGGGCAATCGATGAGCACAAAGTCGTAGTCGGCCTGCACCTCGGCCAGTGCCGACTTGAGGCGCTTTTCCCGCCGCTCGATGTCGACCAGCTCCACTTCGGCGCCGGCCAGCTCGCGGTTGGCTCCCAGCAATTGGTAGCCGCACTTTTCTGCCGACACCGCCGCCTCGCGCACCGAGGCCGACTCGAGCAGCACGTCGTACACGGTGAGTTCCAGCTTGCGTTTGTCCACGCCCGAGCCCATGGTGGCATTGCCCTGCGGGTCCAGATCGACCAGCAGCACACGCTGACCAATGCGCGCCAGGCCGGCGGCGAGGTTCACCGAGGTGGTGGTCTTGCCGACCCCGCCCTTCTGGTTGGCGATGCAAAAAATGCGCGCCATCAGAGATCCAGCCCGGTGCGGATGGCACGGGCCGCATGCGGATGGGCTGACAGAGTGGCAACCGGGCCGAATTTTGCAATGCCGAACATGGCGTCCCCGCAAGTAGCTAAGGGCCTGAGTTTACGTGAGCGCATCGGGCGCTCCGGCAGGGTTGGCGCCATGGCGCATCCAGACGATGCAGCGCTCGGCATCGAGACCCGGCACGCGCAGTGGTTCCACGTGAAACACCTCCACGCCGCCTGGCAGCGCGGCCAATTCCTCGGCCGGGTGCTTGCCCTTCATGGCCAGCCAGATTCCACCAGGAGCCAGCGCCGCCTGCGACCATGCCGTAAAGTCTGTGAGCGAGGCAAAAGCCCGGCTGCTGACGATATCAAACGACCCGGCAAGCGATTCAACGCGTGCATGCACCCCGCGCAAGTTGGGCAAGCGCAAGCTGACCGCCACCTGCTGCACGAAGGCCGCCTTCTTGGCCACCGTGTCGACGCACTGCACGGCAAGTTCCGGCAAGCAGATGGCAAACACCACGCCCGGCAAGCCGCCGCCCGAACCCACATCCAGCAAAGTCGACGCGGCCTGCCCGGCACCGGCCTGCGCGGCCAACTGGCGCTGCAACGCCGGCACCGCCGCCAGGCTGTCGAGCAAGTGGTGGGTCAGCATGTCGCCGGGTTCCCGTACCGCAGTGAGGTTGTAGACCCGGTTCCACTTTTGCAGCAACGCCAGAAAATCCAGCAACTGGCCGATCTGCCCGTCGCTCAGATTCAAACCCAAGGAACGAACGCCCGCAGCCAGGGCAGCTTGCAGAGACTGGCTCACGCCTGGGCCCCGGCCTTGCCGGGCGCCGTGGTCTTGAACCCGCCCTTCTTCAAGTGCACCAGCAGCAGCGAAATGCTGGCCGGAGTAATGCCGGCAATGCGCGACGCCTGACCCAGTGTTTCGGGCCGGTGGCGCGCCAGGTTCTGGCGCGCTTCAATGCTCAGCGCCGTCACTTGCAGATAGTCGATGGATTCGGGCAAACGCAGGTGCTCAAAGTGCGCGGCGCGCTCCACCTCACCCTGTTGGCGCTCAATGTAGCCGGCGTACTTGGCAGCAATTTCTACCTGCTCCACCACCGCCTCGCTCAAGTCGCCCAGTGTTTCACGTGAAACCTCGGCCGTGGCAAAGCGCCCGCCATCCATACCCACCAAGCTTGCATAAGCCACGTTGGGCCGGCGCAGCAACTCGAACAGGTTGTGCTCGTGTTCAATGCTTTTGCCGAGCACGCGCTCGGATTCGCTCGCCACCAGGTTGCGCGGGTTGACCCAGGTGTCCTTGAGGCGCTGCGTCTCGCGCAGTACGGCCTCGCGTTTGCGGCTGAAGGATTCCCAGCGTGCATCGTCCACCAGTCCCATCTGGCGCCCGACTTCGGTCAAGCGCATGTCGGCGTTGTCTTCGCGCAGTTGCAGGCGGAACTCGGCCCGGCTGGTGAACATGCGGTAGGGCTCGGTGACCCCCTGGGTGATCAGGTCGTCCACCAGCACACCCAGGTAGGCCTGGTCGCGTGCCGGCAGCCACGGCGACTCGCCCCGGCAGGCCAGCGCGGCGTTGGCCCCGGCAAACAGGCCCTGGGCCGCAGCCTCTTCGTAGCCCGTGGTGCCGTTGATCTGGCCAGCAAAATACAGACCGGCGATTTGCTGCGTTTCAAAGCTGCTCTTGAGCGAGCGCGGATCAAAGTAGTCGTATTCAATGGCGTAGCCAGGGCGCAGGATGTGCGCGTTTTCCAGCCCTTGCATGCTGCGCACCAAGGCCAGCTGGATGTCAAACGGCAGGCTGGTGCTGATGCCATTGGGGTAGAACTCGTTCGTCGTCAGCCCCTCGGGTTCCAGAAAAATCTGGTGGCTGTCCTTGTCAGCGAAACGATTGATCTTGTCTTCCACGCTGGGGCAATAGCGCGGCCCCACGCCTTCGATCTTGCCGGTGAACATGGGGCTGCGGTCAAAGCCGCTGCGAATGATTTCGTGCGTGCGCAGGTTGGTATTGGTGATCCAGCACGGCACCTGGCGCGGATGCATGGCCGCGCCGCCATGGGCGTGCGCCATGAAGCTGAACACCGGCACGCGGCCTTCGTTCACGCCGCCCGGCATGCCGTCGCCGGGTTGCTGCTGGCATTTCGAGAAATCGATGCTGCGCCCATCGATGCGCGGCGGCGTACCGGTCTTGAGCCGCGCCTGCGGCAGTTGGAGTTCCTTGAGCCGCCCCGAGAGGCTCACCGCCGGCGGATCGCCCGCGCGGCCAGCGGCGTAGTTGGAAAGCCCGACATGGATCTTTCCGTCAAGAAACGTCCCCGCCGTCAGCACCACCGTGCGGCTGCGAAAGCGCAGGCCAATCTGCGTGACCGCCCCCACCACGCGGTCGCCCTCCACCATCAAATCGTCTACCGCCTGCTGGAACAGCCAGAGCTTGGGCTGGTTCTCGACCATGCGGCGAATGGCTGCCTTGTAGAGCACGCGGTCCGCTTGTGCACGGGTGGCGCGCACCGCAGGGCCCTTGCTGGAATTGAGAATGCGAAACTGGATGCCGGCCTCGTCCGTTGCCAGCGCCATGGCGCCGCCCAGCGCATCCACCTCTTTCACCAGGTGGCCTTTGCCGATGCCGCCGATCGATGGGTTGCAACTCATCTGCCCCAGCGTCTCGATGTTGTGCGTGAGCAGCAGCGTGCGCGCGCCCATGCGCGCCGCAGCCAGCGCGGCCTCGGTGCCGGCGTGGCCGCCGCCGACCACGATCACATCAAATTCTTGGGGATACAACATAAAACGCCACAGCCGCAGGGCCGCAGTCCAAGCAAGACAAAGGGGGCGATTTTCCCACCTTTGGCGCAAAGGCACTGGGTGCAGTGTCTCTGGCCGCTTCTTGTTCCACGTGAAACACCGCCGCATTCCAGGGCCATGCCGAGTTCACAGGATTCGTGTTGCAGGCCTGTGCTTCAATGGCGCGCATGAAAATTCTCGTCTTCGCGGGCAGTACCCGCCAACAATCGTACAACCGGCGCCTGGCACAGCAAGCTGCGGGCATGGCCCGCGCTGCCGGTGCCGAGGTCACGCTACTGGAACTGGCCGACCTCGACATCCCCATGTACAACGCCGACCTCGAAGCGCGCGGCACACCGCCCGACGTGCTGCGCCTCAAGCGGCTGATGTGGGAGCACCCAGGCTGGATCATCTGCTCGCCCGAATACAACGGCAGCTACACCGCGCTGCTCAAGAACACCATCGACTGGGCGTCGAGCCCCGTGGCGGCAGACTCCGAATGGCAGGACGGCGTGAAGCCCTTTCGCGGCAAGGTGGTGGGCCTGCTCAGCGCGTCCAATGGGCGCCTGGGCGGCCTGCGCTCGCAAAGCCATTTGGCGCCGTTGCTGCTCCTGCTCGAATGCTGGCTGGCGCCGCGCGCCTACGCGCTGGCCGGAGCGGCCAGCGCCTTCGACGCGGACGGCGCGCTGACACAAGCAGAGCAGCGGGCGGGCGTGCAAGGCGTGGTCGATCAGGTGCTGTGGGCAACGCAGCGGCTGCACACCGAACCACGCTGAGAAATTTAAGCAAAATGAGCCTCTGGCGCTTGTTGCACAATCGCCAGCAGCTATCAAAATCATAGGCGGATAAACCCATGGATTGCCGCCCCGGCTGCGGCGCCTGTTGCACCGCCCCATCGATCTCCAGTGCCATCCCCGGCATGCCGCAGGGCAAGCCGGCTGGCCTGCCCTGCGTGCAACTGGGCAGCGACCAGCGCTGCCTGATTTTTGGCCATCCTGAGCGCCCTGCCGTCTGCGCCAGCCTGCAAGCCGAGCCCCCAATGTGCGGCAGCGACCGCACGCATGCGATGGCGTTTCTCATGCGGCTGGAAGTGCTGACCTGTCCCTAGACATCATGGTCGCCGCCAGAAGGTAGGCGGCCGGTCTCCACCATCGTAGATTGCGTCCAAGGACGTAGCGCTACATGCTGTGACTTGCGTCGTCAGCAACACAAGGAGACCGACCATGAAAGAGCGTAGCAAGATTCATGTGGGCTTGGACGTCCACAAGGACAGCATCAGCATCGCAGCGGCCGAGTCCGGCCGAATGCCTGGGCGACTAATAGGCAAGGTCACGCACGATGTGAACAAGCTGCTCAAAGTGCTGGCCAAGGTCGGCAACGCCGATCAATTGCACATCGTGTACGAGGCCGGGCCTACCGGCTTTGGCCTTCAGCGTGCCTTGCACAGCAGGGGCTACCTGTGCGAGATCATCGCCCCCTCGCAGATCCCGCGACGTCCAGGCGATCGAGTCAAGACCGACGGGCGTGACAGCGTTCAATTGGCCGAGTGCTCTCGAGCTGGCCAGCTGAGCGCCGTATGGATTCCCGAACCAGAAGACGAAGCGATCCGTGACCTCTCACGGGCACGCGAAGACGCGGTCAACAGCCGCGTCCAGGCCCGCCACCAACTCAAGGGCTTTCTCCTGCGTCACGACGTGCGCTACACCGGCAAGACCTCGTGGTGCGGCGCCTACTACCGCTGGCTAGGGACGCTGAACTTTGGCGTTGGTGCCGCGCAGACAGCGTTCACTGAATACTGGCAAGCCGTCACCGCTGCAGATGATCGCGTTGAGCGCTTGACCAAGGCGTTGGAGAGCTCAATCACTGGCTGGCGCTTTGAGCCGGTGGTTGGTGCGCTGCAGGCACTGCGCGGTGTCGCCGCGATCACGGCGATTGGCCTGGTGGCAGAGATTGGAGACCTGGGGCGCTTTGCCCATCCACGCAAGCTCATGGGCTATCTTGGACTGACTCCGTCAGAACATTCCAGTGGCGAGCGCACAAGCCGCGGCAGCATCACCAAGACGGGCAACGCGCATGCACGCCGGCTGCTTACCGAAGCTGCCTGGAACTACCGTTTCAAGGCGCGCATCGGCAAACAAGCGCAGATTCGACAACAAGCGCTGTCCGAGCCGATACGAAGAATGGCCTGGACGGCGCAGTTGCGGCTGACACAGCGCTTTGCTGCGTTGAATGCGCGTGGCTTGCAGGTCAACAAAGCCTGCATAGCAGTTGCAAGGGAGCTGGCAGGCTTCATCTGGGCCATCGGCATGCAGGCGCAGCGCGAGCATGGTCAGGCAAACTGAAAGGACATAACACGCAACAGGATCGATCTGGCGATGCGATACGAGCAACGATAGGGCAACCCTCGGAACTCCTATAAGGGCACCGCAAGGCAGATCCCCGACCCTAGAGCGAGGCAGGCCCGCGACGAATCGATGAAGTGCTGGTAACCAATCCGCGGATATGAGTCTGATTCATCGTCGCTGCAAACGCTCGTGTCGTATCACCTGATCGATCCTGAGATCACACCCAGAACCAGACACTGCCAGTATTGACAATGGCGACCATATGAGGAGCCTGTCGGACCTGGGAATCGTCGGCTGCAAATGGGCCGCAGCGGTCCATTTTCCACCGTCTTTTTGGCCCATAGCCCTACTATGGGCCTGCAAATCCAGCAAAAACTGGCCTCGCTGGGGCCCATTTTCGCTTTCGACGCCCCAACTCCGACAGGCTCCTAGCCCAACACCACCGGCACCCAGTGGTTGATCAAGGCGCCGCCCGCCAGCAGCCAGCCAAACAGAATCAGCGCCAGCAGCAGCGGCTTGGCACCGGCCTTGCGAATGGCGCCAAAGTGCGTGGACAGGCCCAGCGCGGCCATGGCCATGGCCAGCAAACCGGTGTCGATTTCGGTGACAAGGTGGACGAAAGGCGCAGGCAGCCATTGCTGCGAGTTGAGCAGCACCACCGCCAGAAAACCGAAGGCAAACCAGGGCACCGTGATCTTGCCTTTGCCAGCCACCGCGCCGCCTGCCCCCTTTGCAGCACGGCCACCGGCAGCGCGCGCCATCCAGCCCGAGAGCAGCAACAGGAACGGCGCCAGCATCATCACCCGCACCATCTTGGCAATCACCGCGGTGTCGGCCGCCTCAGGCCCGATGGACTGCGCCGCAGCCACCACCTGCGCCACCTCGTGAATGGTGGAGCCTGCGTACTGGCCAAACCCCTTGGCACCACCGGGAATCACGCCCCATGCCTGGTTCAGCTGAAACAGCGCCGGGTAGAGAAAGATCGACAGCGTGCCAAACACCACGACTGTTGCCACGGCCACGGTCACCTGCTCGGCCCGCGCCTTCACCACCGGCTCGGTCGCCAGCACGGCGGCGGCGCCGCAGATCGAACTGCCGGCGCCAATCAGCATCGCGCTCTCCCGCTCCAACCCCAGCCAGCGCACGCCGATCCAGCACGCCAGGCCAAAGGTGGAGCACAGCACCAGTGCATCCACCACCACGCCCGCCCACCCCATCTGGCCGATGTCCTGCGTCGTTAGCCGCAGTCCATAGAGCACGATACCCAGGCGCAGCAGTTGCTGTTTGGACGCCTGCACCCCCGGCCCGCTGGCCGCGGCAAAGCGCGGGTAAACCGTATTGCCCACCAGCATGCCCAACACGATCGCCAGCGTCAGCGCGCTCAATCCATGGGCCGCCAGCCAGTCGATGCGGCCAAGCGCCATCGCGGCAGCCGCCAAGACCGCGCTCAGGCACAGCCCTGGCAGCAGGCGCAGGGCATGGCCTCGCAAATCGGTGCCCTGCGCCGAGCGGGCCGAAGCACTCCAGTGAGCGCCGGAAAGTAAGCGGGATTCAGTGAGATGGGCCATGGATGCAGTCTGATCTTCAAGCGCTGACCCGTCCAACAGCTTGTTTGCGTATGATTGACCTGATAACCAGGTAATACGCCCCTATGGACCTTCTGCGCCTGAGCCTGCGCCAGCTGCAAATCTTTGTCGCCGTCGCCCAAAGCGGCAGCACCAGCGCCGCCAGCGACGCCATCGCGCTCTCGCAATCTGCCATCAGTGCAGCGGTGAACGAGCTCGAACGTATGCTCTCGCTGCAGCTCTTCGACCGCGCCGGCCGGCGCCTGCTGCTCAACGACAACGGCCGCGCCCTGCTGCCGCGCGCGCTGCGCATGCTTGAAGACGCGTCCGACATCGAGCGCATGGCGCGCGATGCCGACCAGCAGCTCCAGTCGCTGCGCATTGGCGCCAGCACCACCCTGGGCAACCATGTGCTACCTGCCCTGCTGGCCCGGTTCTTTGGCAGCAGCCCGGCCACCGCACCGCACTGGCAGTCCAGCGTGGCCATTGGCAACACCGAAGACATCTGCGCGCAGGTGGCCGACTTTGCACTCGACATCGGCCTGGTCGAAGGCCACTGCCACCACCCGCAACTGCTGACACGCCCCTGGCTGCACGACGAACTGGTGCTGGTCGCGGCGCCCGGCGGCGCGCAAGGGCTGGACCCGCGCGAACCCACCAGCCTGGAGCAGCTGCAGAACGCCGTCTGGCTGCTGCGCGAGGCCGGATCAGGCACGCGAGAAACCGGCGACGCCGCCATCCTGCCCCAACTGCACAGCTACCGCCGCGTGATCGAACTGGGCAGCTCGGAAGCCATCCAGCGGGCCGCCACTGCCGGCCTGGGCATTGCCTGCCTGTCGCGCTGGGTGGTGCAGGACTTTCTGCGCGAGGGGCGGCTGGTGGAGTTAATCACCCCGCTGCCGGCCATTCAACGCCAGTGCTTTTGTGTGCTGCGGCGGGGGAAGCAAAGGACGGCGGCGCTGGAGCGGTTGCTGGGGCAGCTTGGGTTGGAGGGGTGACGCCTAGCTCTCCGCGAGCGGATGCCGGCGTCCGACCCAAAGCCGCCGAATCAGTCTCTCGTGCTCCATGGGCAGGTGTTTAAGTGGAGCAGCCGTCCGAGCACAAGGGTCGCGGACAGAGCCTCTCCACAGCTGTCGCTCTAACCCGTGTAATGGAAGGGTGTGGATTACGGTCGCGTTGAGCTACCGCGGTCTGCATTGATCTCATCGAGTACATCGTGCGGGTTTTGATCATGAACTCTTGCGGGTCTCGGTTAGGCGATCCCTTCTTCGTGGCGCTCAACCCGCACCCTGCAGTCAGCTAGCGTAATCTCTGGTTGATTCTCGCTTCAGTATCCTCCCGAGCAGCTTCCCGCTCGTAGGTATCTGTCAGCTTCATAAGCAGTTCGGAAGCCACGTACGGCGATGACATCCGGAGCTGCTGGGCCCACTTTCTGTATTTCTCGGCCAGTTGGCGTTCCTGATCCCCGCCGGGACCTCGAGTATGAACCCCTCGTGAGTTGTACACGCCAGTATGCGCTCCGCGCATCATATCCTCGGACTGGAGATCTTCCATCACGGTTCTCACCGCCTCACAAGGCCAGGCGCCGTCCTTGCCGATCTGCGCCGAGGCAAGCAGTTCTCCAATTACGACATCAGCGATTCCGATGCGCGACAGCTCCGCGCAGGACTTGCGCACGGTTTCGGTCCACTTTGCCAGGCGCTCAGCATCAATGCTCCCTTGTTCGTCGCTTCCAGGGATTCTTTTCATTGCTTGTATGAGCTTGTATCCCCGTTCAGCCATTGGTCTGGCTTTTTCTGCTTCAACTCTGAATTCAGGAGGGTCCTCCGCTCGGTCACTGCGTTTGTACGTCCATACGATGGCTTGGACCAGTACTTCAGGGTGATCCTCGATGTAGCGCTCGAGGTTCGGAATTGCGGACTTGGCACGCCGGTCCCATCCGCGGTCAAGCACTTCTAGATACGCGAATTCAAGGCCGGCCTTCTGTTCGAGTGACAGTTCGGAAGTCTTGTTGATGCATTCGAAGGCCCTTTCGACGTGGTAGTGCTCAAGCAGGTATTCGCCCGCCTTGTCGTCGCCGTCCTGTGCCATGACCGTGAGAAGTTGGAAGAGCGTGTGGACCGGCAGCTTTTCGGGGTGATACTTCGCGAGTGCAAACGCTGCGCGTGGTCGCCTGGCCTTCATGAGCATGTCGACCGCCTTGGCGATCTCCGCAGGGGAGTCCCGCATCCAGCCGGGAACGACCTCCTTCCAGTACCGCGTTTCAACCTCCTCTCCATATGAGGAGACCAGCGACCAAGTGCCTTCGCCGAAGGGCGCGAGCGCCAGGAAGCGGGCCGCGTTGTCGGGACCCATCGCTGTAATGGCAGAGCTTAAGAATGCTTCGCGTTTTTTGTCGTTGGGCATCACGCCTAAAGCGCCTTGGATCAGCCATTCCGATGCTCGGGTCGCAGACTCACTCTCGCTCCTTTTCTGGAAGGCTTGGGTCACCAGGGCGAGCAGCTCTTCCTCGTCCAGCACTCGCTCGGCCACAAGGGCGCCGATGATTCCCGATGCTCCGCTACGGATTGCCGTATCGAGCAAGCCGGCGACGCCATACTGCCCGTGGATTTCTTTCAGCGCATCGGCCCGCTGCTTCCGGATCCGCGCCTCGCGCTCTTCATAGTCAATATTTTCTAGGTCTTCGAGCTCGCCGGCAGACTCTTCGATCCAAGTGCCCTTGAAAAGCCACGCGTGCTTGTCGAGGAGATTGCTCGGTTCAAGCGCGGCATGGATGTGCTTTGCAGCAGCCGCTACACGGGATTGCTTGCTGCTTTTCCTCGCGCGCAGAGTTGCGCGACGGGACAACGTCGAGACTCGAATTTTTTCGCGCAACGCAATCTTGTCGCTGTCGCTTGCGGTCTTCGCCCATGCCTCGACCAGCGCCCATGCGCGATCCTGATCAGCATCCGCCAGGTCGTGGAGGCGGTCGATTAGGTCGGACAGCATCGACACCGAGTAGCGTGGCTGCGATAAGGCTAGCTCTATCATTTTGCCCGCGAACTCTAATATCGGCCCCCACGTCGGAAACGGCTCACCGTGGCCGTATCCGTCCGGGCGCCAAGTCGGCTTGTGGCTGTAGTCCCCGACTTGGTGGTGGTTGCCGAATTGCGCGACGCAAAGCGTCCAGGCGACATCCGGGAACCTGTTGAACAGGACTTTTACCAGCGCCAAGCGCTCGTCATTATTGGCTGCAGTCTGGGGCATCCATGATCGGAATATCGCTGCCAGCGAATGCGCCGGTTTGTTGACCCAGTTGTCGTTGATCTCTATCTGCGCGAGACGTGCGAGAATCATCACCGTACGAGGAAGCGTCTCCGGATTCCATGCGAGCCCTTCCAACGCCCAGAGCAGTCCAGTGCGGCTGGGACTGCCGAATATGCCGGACCCAGCGGGACGAAGGAGGCCGAAAACTGCGGGACTGCTCGTTTTCAGGTCGCGCTCGATGATCGAGAGAAATTCGGTCGGCGCTGCTTCAGCGTAGAGGGGCAGGTCGCGGTCGTTGGCTTCGAGGGTGCGCGTGGTGAGGGGATCGCTAAGTAGGTCGCGCACTACCAGGGCGGCCTCGACCTCCGTATCTATCCCCAAGCGTGCCTTGAAAAGGCCCACCCCGTGAACGGCTAGGAGTACGAGCGTTTCCGAAATGCCCTGACGGAACGCTGGAGAAAATTCCCGAGTCTTGCCGTGAATGGACGCGGCCCATCGCTGGTCTTCGGCGAGATCAAGAGAGGGATCATCCTCGCCCAGCACCATCCGAGCGACGTCGAAATACCGCTTCAGGTCATCGCGGGTCACGTAGCGAGCAATGGCGTAGAGTAGGTCGATCTTCGAGACGACCCCGCGATATGTCCCGATGGACCAAAGCGGTGAGTCGTTCAGTTGGATCAGGCGTTGGAAGTCCTTTTCCAGTGCTTCGTACGCGCGGTCGCCTGCCAGCAGGGACAGTCCTGCCATGTCGGTTTCGTTGAGCGCGTGCCACGCGCCTACCAGCATGAAGGCGATTAGGTTCTCCGGGGCCTGTTGCTGTGTCGCCCAAAGTGGCATTCGTACGGCCTCGACGGTCGCGAGCCGGCGGCGCAGGACGGTAAGTGAGCGTCCCGACTCGTTTGCTAGGCTCTTGATCTCATCCCGGTTCTTGCCAATGCCTTTAAGCGCGGAATCGAATGTTTCGAAACTGACGGGTTCGAGAACGATATCCGGCTCTGCGTTGACGGAGTTCCTTGGATACACCACGATGGAGTGCAATTGTTCAGCGTACGGCGCGAGTTCAAGTTCGACTTCGCGCGAGTGCACTACTGGAATGAACGGCCTCGTTCCGCCTGCAAGTTTCGGTAGGACACCAGCTTTATCGAAAACCAGGATCTGGTACCGATAAGGTTCCAGTTCGGCACTTCCTTCGGGGCCAAAGCACTGGGCAACAAAGGCCAGCGCTTCGTTGGTGGAGTCCGCTGCGACCACGATTGGACCTTTGGGCCCCTTCGCGAGGCGGGAAGCGAGCTTGCGCTTCGCGTCCTCGATGGCCGAACTGAACAGCGAGCCGGGCAGCGGTGGAGTTGCCACGTTCGCCCAGTCTGTCCAGCACTTGTCGAGCGAGCGGACGCTCTGCGTCGGGGATCCTGTCTCGTTGGCAAACCATACTTGGCCGGGCAGAGATTGCTCCACCCACTGCTCAAGGTCGCTGGAGTCATAGGCCCGGACGTCTTTCCAGGAACCTTCTTTCTTCTTTTCAGTAACCCAAGCGTTTTTGCCAGCCCATCTGCGAGGAGTGACGAAAACGAATTCCATCGATGCCCTGTCATTTGCATCAGTTGCAGCTACGCTTTTCTTGTAATCTTTGTCCGCTTTCGTCTTAGGATCCTCGTTGGTGCCAAACTCCCAACCCGAGTGGCCAGCCGGCACCCAAGCAGTTCCCTCGTTCGCCACGATTCGACCGTCCCAGCCGGCACGCTGGGAGTCGTCGTTACCCGGGAAGTCGACTTCCGTGAGTCCGCTCCCTGTCGAATGGACCAAGGTCCTCAGGAATACCGCGAACCTGCTGCGAGCGACGATGTTGTGCGAAGCCCAACTCTCTATGTCGTTGGCTTTGATTGCCAGGAACGGGGGGACATACGCTTTCGCGTTCGTCGGGATACTCTTCTGTTTAGCCTTGAAGGCGTCGTACTGAGCCTGCATTTCGAGCAGATCTTTCCTGGGGAATCCGAATGCCTTCTCGATGCGAGTCGCCATATCTGCAGTGAGGGACGCTTTCCCGTTAAGCAGGTTGGAAAGTGCCGGACGTCCGACGCCAATAAGCTCGGCGGCTTTAGTCACGGACATATTCGCCGGGAAAACCTCTGCCTTGATGCGTTCGCCAGGATGACGGACTTCGCTGGTGTCCATATGCTTCCAATCGCTAACTGTTGGCTGTGAATCGATGGCAGCGACCATACTGCATGGTGTAGCGCGACACAATACAGTATTCATCGAATTTGGCGTTGGTCGACCAGCGTCGGGCGAACAACTTGGCTGAATAGTCAGTCGCAAGCAGGAACCATCGGTGGTTGCGCTAATCGGCAGGCGGCCGGGCCTGCCGCCGGAGCTTGTGAGTGTCCGCTTAGGCCGCGAGGACTCGTAGCCCGTGCGGCAGGTTTCGCGGTGGACCGGTCTTCTGGGTGTCTGCTCAAGCGGGAAACCGAGCGTCGGCAGTTGGCCGACAACAGCCGTTCATCTTCTCGGATTTGAATGCGCTGCCTCAGATAGGAAAGGCCACGAACCCGCGCTGCGCCCACCGTTCCGGGATTAATGGAATGGACGCCCCCACCTGATCGGCCTTGAAGTGCCAAAGTGGAGGCTCGATCAACCACTTGTTCAACAGACAGGAGCGTCCACCATGCAAGTTACCACCGTTGGCATCGATCTGGCCAAGAACATCTTTCACGTGCACGGTGTCGATCACACCGGTCGGATCGTCTTCAGCAAGCCCCTGCGCCGCGCGCAGATGGCCGAGTTTTTTGTCGGTTTGCCGCCGTGCCTGATTGGCATGGAGGCCTGCTCAGGCGCGCATTTCTGGGCGCGCAAGCTGCAAAGCCAGGGGCACGATGTGCGCCTGATGTCACCGCAGTTCGTCAAGCCCTACGTCAAATCCAACAAGAACGACCGCGCAGACGCGCAAGCCATCTGCGAAGCTGTCAGCCGCCCCAGCATGCGCTTTGTGGCTGTCAAGAGCTGCGAACAGCAAGCGGTGCTGGCCGTGCACCGCGCACGCCAGGGCTTTGTGAAGATGCGCACGGCGCTGGCCAACCAGATTCGCGGCTTGCTCAGTGAGTTCGGCATCGTGATGGCCCAGGGCCTGCGCGTGGTGCTCGTCCAAGCTGGCGCCGTTGCCGCTGATGAGCGCATGGCGCTGCCTTCGCCCATGCGCACCCTGATCGGACATCTGCACCAGCAGCTCAAGCAGCTCGATGCGCAGGTCGCTCAACTGGAGCAGCTCATCGCCTCATCGGTGCAGGCAGACAGCGCCGAGCGACGGCTGCAGCAAGTGCCGGGCATCGGCCCCATCACCAGCAGCGCCATCGTGGCCACCGTGGGCGATGCCACGCTGTTTGCCAATGGCAAGCAACTGGCCGCCTGGCTGGGGTTGGTGCCGCGCCAGCACTCCAGTGGGGGCAAGGACAAACTGCTGGGCATCAGCAAACGCGGCGATGGTTATGTGCGCACCTTGCTCATCCATGGAGCGCGCTCGCTGATTCAGGCCAATGAGCGGCGGCGCGCCGCAGGCAAAAGCACCGATGCGTGGCTCGATCGGCTGCTGAGCCGGCGCAACGCCAATGTGGCTGCAGTTGCACTGGCCAATCGCAATGCACGCATCCTTTGGGCCATGCTGGTCAAAGCCAGCGAATACCGGCCCGAGGCCAGAATGTTGGCCGCAGTATGAAAGCGAACGAGGACAAACACGATTGAAACGGGCAGCGCACCCATTGATTGCACAGGCAACGCTCAAGGCGAGATGATGGCAAGCACAGGTTGGACCGGCATCAGCAAAACCCGATGACCCCGACGTGCCGGCAACGAGCACGCGAAATTGATAGGGAGCTGGTGAGCGAATTCCATCAGGGACAGGGTTGAAAGTGACCCAACAAAGTCCGGATGTATGGCAGCAGTCCTGATACCTTTGAAAACAACATCATGCTCAGGCGCGGCTTGGCAAACCGGGGGCGTCCATGTATGGGGTCTGAGCACGAGTTTCGCTGCGCGAAATCGTGATCCGACCCCAATACCTGCGCCGCGCTCGTGCAGGTTGCCGGGGCCGAGCGCAGCGATGGCCCGAAAGGATGTTGGCCCCCAACTCCCCTCTGGCCGTGCCGAGGAGCACAGGCGCAAAGCGGATCAGGGCCGCGCGCTGTTTGAGCGAAGCGAGTTTGCGCGGACCCCGCTTTGCGCCGCGCACCGCAGGTTGCGGTTATTAATGGAATGGACGCCCCCACCTGATCGGCCTTGAAGTGCCAAAGTGGAGGCTCGATCAACCACTTGTTCAACAGACAGGAGCGTCCACCATGCAAGTTACCACCGTTGGCATCGATCTGGCCAAGAACATCTTTCACGTGCACGGTGTCGATCACACCGGTCGGATCGTCTTCAGCAAGCCCCTGCGCCGCGCGCAGATGGCCGAGTTTTTTGTCGGTTTGCCGCCGTGCCTGATTGGCATGGAGGCCTGCTCAGGCGCGCATTTCTGGGCGCGCAAGCTGCAAAGCCAGGGGCACGATGTGCGCCTGATGTCACCGCAGTTCGTCAAGCCCTACGTCAAATCCAACAAGAACGACCGCGCAGACGCGCAAGCCATCTGCGAAGCTGTCAGCCGCCCCAGCATGCGCTTTGTGGCTGTCAAGAGCTGCGAACAGCAAGCGGTGCTGGCCGTGCACCGCGCACGCCAGGGCTTTGTGAAGATGCGCACGGCGCTGGCCAACCAGATTCGCGGCTTGCTCAGTGAGTTCGGCATCGTGATGGCCCAGGGCCTGCGCGTGGTGCTCGTCCAAGCTGGCGCCGTTGCCGCTGATGAGCGCATGGCGCTGCCTTCGCCCATGCGCACCCTGATCGGACATCTGCACCAGCAGCTCAAGCAGCTCGATGCGCAGGTCGCTCAACTGGAGCAGCTCATCGCCTCATCGGTGCAGGCAGACAGCGCCGAGCGACGGCTGCAGCAAGTGCCGGGCATCGGCCCCATCACCAGCAGCGCCATCGTGGCCACCGTGGGCGATGCCACGCTGTTTGCCAATGGCAAGCAACTGGCCGCCTGGCTGGGGTTGGTGCCGCGCCAGCACTCCAGTGGGGGCAAGGACAAACTGCTGGGCATCAGCAAACGCGGCGATGGTTATGTGCGCACCTTGCTCATCCATGGAGCGCGCTCGCTGATTCAGGCCAATGAGCGGCGGCGCGCCGCAGGCAAAAGCACCGATGCGTGGCTCGATCGGCTGCTGAGCCGGCGCAACGCCAATGTGGCTGCAGTTGCACTGGCCAATCGCAATGCACGCATCCTTTGGGCCATGCTGGTCAAAGCCAGCGAATACCGGCCCGAGGCCAGAATGTTGGCCGCAGTATGAAAGCGAACGAGGACAAACACGATTGAAACGGGCAGCGCACCCATTGATTGCACAGGCAACGCTCAAGGCGAGATGATGGCAAGCACAGGTTGGACCGGCATCAGCAAAACCCGATGACCCCGACGTGCCGGCAACGAGCACGCGAAATTGATAGGGAGCTGGTGAGCGAATTCCATCAGGGACAGGGTTGAAAGTGACCCAACAAAGTCCGGATGTATGGCAGCAGTCCTGATACCTTTGAAAACAACATCATGCTCAGGCGCGGCTTGGCAAACCGGGGGCGTCCATGTATGGGGTCTGAGCACGAGTTTCGCTGCGCGAAATCGTGATCCGACCCCAATACCTGCGCCGCGCTCGTGCAGGTTGCCGGGGCCGAGCGCAGCGATGGCCCGAAAGGATGTTGGCCCCCAACTCCCCTCTGGCCGTGCCGAGGAGCACAGGCGCAAAGCGGATCAGGGCCGCGCGCTGTTTGAGCGAAGCGAGTTTGCGCGGACCCCGCTTTGCGCCGCGCACCGCAGGTTGCGGTTATTAATGGAATGGACGCCCCCACCTGATCGGCCTTGAAGTGCCAAAGTGGAGGCTCGATCAACCACTTGTTCAACAGACAGGAGCGTCCACCATGCAAGTTACCACCGTTGGCATCGATCTGGCCAAGAACATCTTTCACGTGCACGGTGTCGATCACACCGGTCGGATCGTCTTCAGCAAGCCCCTGCGCCGCGCGCAGATGGCCGAGTTTTTTGTCGGTTTGCCGCCGTGCCTGATTGGCATGGAGGCCTGCTCAGGCGCGCATTTCTGGGCGCGCAAGCTGCAAAGCCAGGGGCACGATGTGCGCCTGATGTCACCGCAGTTCGTCAAGCCCTACGTCAAATCCAACAAGAACGACCGCGCAGACGCGCAAGCCATCTGCGAAGCTGTCAGCCGCCCCAGCATGCGCTTTGTGGCTGTCAAGAGCTGCGAACAGCAAGCGGTGCTGGCCGTGCACCGCGCACGCCAGGGCTTTGTGAAGATGCGCACGGCGCTGGCCAACCAGATTCGCGGCTTGCTCAGTGAGTTCGGCATCGTGATGGCCCAGGGCCTGCGCGTGGTGCTCGTCCAAGCTGGCGCCGTTGCCGCTGATGAGCGCATGGCGCTGCCTTCGCCCATGCGCACCCTGATCGGACATCTGCACCAGCAGCTCAAGCAGCTCGATGCGCAGGTCGCTCAACTGGAGCAGCTCATCGCCTCATCGGTGCAGGCAGACAGCGCCGAGCGACGGCTGCAGCAAGTGCCGGGCATCGGCCCCATCACCAGCAGCGCCATCGTGGCCACCGTGGGCGATGCCACGCTGTTTGCCAATGGCAAGCAACTGGCCGCCTGGCTGGGGTTGGTGCCGCGCCAGCACTCCAGTGGGGGCAAGGACAAACTGCTGGGCATCAGCAAACGCGGCGATGGTTATGTGCGCACCTTGCTCATCCATGGAGCGCGCTCGCTGATTCAGGCCAATGAGCGGCGGCGCGCCGCAGGCAAAAGCACCGATGCGTGGCTCGATCGGCTGCTGAGCCGGCGCAACGCCAATGTGGCTGCAGTTGCACTGGCCAATCGCAATGCACGCATCCTTTGGGCCATGCTGGTCAAAGCCAGCGAATACCGGCCCGAGGCCAGAATGTTGGCCGCAGTATGAAAGCGAACGAGGACAAACACGATTGAAACGGGCAGCGCACCCATTGATTGCACAGGCAACGCTCAAGGCGAGATGATGGCAAGCACAGGTTGGACCGGCATCAGCAAAACCCGATGACCCCGACGTGCCGGCAACGAGCACGCGAAATTGATAGGGAGCTGGTGAGCGAATTCCATCAGGGACAGGGTTGAAAGTGACCCAACAAAGTCCGGATGTATGGCAGCAGTCCTGATACCTTTGAAAACAACATCATGCTCAGGCGCGGCTTGGCAAACCGGGGGCGTCCATGTATGGGGTCTGAGCACGAGTTTCGCTGCGCGAAATCGTGATCCGACCCCAATACCTGCGCCGCGCTCGTGCAGGTTGCCGGGGCCGAGCGCAGCGATGGCCCGAAAGGATGTTGGCCCCCAACTCCCCTCTGGCCGTGCCGAGGAGCACAGGCGCAAAGCGGATCAGGGCCGCGCGCTGTTTGAGCGAAGCGAGTTTGCGCGGACCCCGCTTTGCGCCGCGCACCGCAGGTTGCGGTTATTAATGGAATGGACGCCCCCACCTGATCGGCCTTGAAGTGCCAAAGTGGAGGCTCGATCAACCACTTGTTCAACAGACAGGAGCGTCCACCATGCAAGTTACCACCGTTGGCATCGATCTGGCCAAGAACATCTTTCACGTGCACGGTGTCGATCACACCGGTCGGATCGTCTTCAGCAAGCCCCTGCGCCGCGCGCAGATGGCCGAGTTTTTTGTCGGTTTGCCGCCGTGCCTGATTGGCATGGAGGCCTGCTCAGGCGCGCATTTCTGGGCGCGCAAGCTGCAAAGCCAGGGGCACGATGTGCGCCTGATGTCACCGCAGTTCGTCAAGCCCTACGTCAAATCCAACAAGAACGACCGCGCAGACGCGCAAGCCATCTGCGAAGCTGTCAGCCGCCCCAGCATGCGCTTTGTGGCTGTCAAGAGCTGCGAACAGCAAGCGGTGCTGGCCGTGCACCGCGCACGCCAGGGCTTTGTGAAGATGCGCACGGCGCTGGCCAACCAGATTCGCGGCTTGCTCAGTGAGTTCGGCATCGTGATGGCCCAGGGCCTGCGCGTGGTGCTCGTCCAAGCTGGCGCCGTTGCCGCTGATGAGCGCATGGCGCTGCCTTCGCCCATGCGCACCCTGATCGGACATCTGCACCAGCAGCTCAAGCAGCTCGATGCGCAGGTCGCTCAACTGGAGCAGCTCATCGCCTCATCGGTGCAGGCAGACAGCGCCGAGCGACGGCTGCAGCAAGTGCCGGGCATCGGCCCCATCACCAGCAGCGCCATCGTGGCCACCGTGGGCGATGCCACGCTGTTTGCCAATGGCAAGCAACTGGCCGCCTGGCTGGGGTTGGTGCCGCGCCAGCACTCCAGTGGGGGCAAGGACAAACTGCTGGGCATCAGCAAACGCGGCGATGGTTATGTGCGCACCTTGCTCATCCATGGAGCGCGCTCGCTGATTCAGGCCAATGAGCGGCGGCGCGCCGCAGGCAAAAGCACCGATGCGTGGCTCGATCGGCTGCTGAGCCGGCGCAACGCCAATGTGGCTGCAGTTGCACTGGCCAATCGCAATGCACGCATCCTTTGGGCCATGCTGGTCAAAGCCAGCGAATACCGGCCCGAGGCCAGAATGTTGGCCGCAGTATGAAAGCGAACGAGGACAAACACGATTGAAACGGGCAGCGCACCCATTGATTGCACAGGCAACGCTCAAGGCGAGATGATGGCAAGCACAGGTTGGACCGGCATCAGCAAAACCCGATGACCCCGACGTGCCGGCAACGAGCACGCGAAATTGATAGGGAGCTGGTGAGCGAATTCCATCAGGGACAGGGTTGAAAGTGACCCAACAAAGTCCGGATGTATGGCAGCAGTCCTGATACCTTTGAAAACAACATCATGCTCAGGCGCGGCTTGGCAAACCGGGGGCGTCCATGTATGGGGTCTGAGCACGAGTTTCGCTGCGCGAAATCGTGATCCGACCCCAATACCTGCGCCGCGCTCGTGCAGGTTGCCGGGGCCGAGCGCAGCGATGGCCCGAAAGGATGTTGGCCCCCAACTCCCCTCTGGCCGTGCCGAGGAGCACAGGCGCAAAGCGGATCAGGGCCGCGCGCTGTTTGAGCGAAGCGAGTTTGCGCGGACCCCGCTTTGCGCCGCGCACCGCAGGTTGCGGTTATTAATGGAATGGACGCCCCCACCTGATCGGCCTTGAAGTGCCAAAGTGGAGGCTCGATCAACCACTTGTTCAACAGACAGGAGCGTCCACCATGCAAGTTACCACCGTTGGCATCGATCTGGCCAAGAACATCTTTCACGTGCACGGTGTCGATCACACCGGTCGGATCGTCTTCAGCAAGCCCCTGCGCCGCGCGCAGATGGCCGAGTTTTTTGTCGGTTTGCCGCCGTGCCTGATTGGCATGGAGGCCTGCTCAGGCGCGCATTTCTGGGCGCGCAAGCTGCAAAGCCAGGGGCACGATGTGCGCCTGATGTCACCGCAGTTCGTCAAGCCCTACGTCAAATCCAACAAGAACGACCGCGCAGACGCGCAAGCCATCTGCGAAGCTGTCAGCCGCCCCAGCATGCGCTTTGTGGCTGTCAAGAGCTGCGAACAGCAAGCGGTGCTGGCCGTGCACCGCGCACGCCAGGGCTTTGTGAAGATGCGCACGGCGCTGGCCAACCAGATTCGCGGCTTGCTCAGTGAGTTCGGCATCGTGATGGCCCAGGGCCTGCGCGTGGTGCTCGTCCAAGCTGGCGCCGTTGCCGCTGATGAGCGCATGGCGCTGCCTTCGCCCATGCGCACCCTGATCGGACATCTGCACCAGCAGCTCAAGCAGCTCGATGCGCAGGTCGCTCAACTGGAGCAGCTCATCGCCTCATCGGTGCAGGCAGACAGCGCCGAGCGACGGCTGCAGCAAGTGCCGGGCATCGGCCCCATCACCAGCAGCGCCATCGTGGCCACCGTGGGCGATGCCACGCTGTTTGCCAATGGCAAGCAACTGGCCGCCTGGCTGGGGTTGGTGCCGCGCCAGCACTCCAGTGGGGGCAAGGACAAACTGCTGGGCATCAGCAAACGCGGCGATGGTTATGTGCGCACCTTGCTCATCCATGGAGCGCGCTCGCTGATTCAGGCCAATGAGCGGCGGCGCGCCGCAGGCAAAAGCACCGATGCGTGGCTCGATCGGCTGCTGAGCCGGCGCAACGCCAATGTGGCTGCAGTTGCACTGGCCAATCGCAATGCACGCATCCTTTGGGCCATGCTGGTCAAAGCCAGCGAATACCGGCCCGAGGCCAGAATGTTGGCCGCAGTATGAAAGCGAACGAGGACAAACACGATTGAAACGGGCAGCGCACCCATTGATTGCACAGGCAACGCTCAAGGCGAGATGATGGCAAGCACAGGTTGGACCGGCATCAGCAAAACCCGATGACCCCGACGTGCCGGCAACGAGCACGCGAAATTGATAGGGAGCTGGTGAGCGAATTCCATCAGGGACAGGGTTGAAAGTGACCCAACAAAGTCCGGATGTATGGCAGCAGTCCTGATACCTTTGAAAACAACATCATGCTCAGGCGCGGCTTGGCAAACCGGGGGCGTCCATGTATGGGGTCTGAGCACGAGTTTCGCTGCGCGAAATCGTGATCCGACCCCAATACCTGCGCCGCGCTCGTGCAGGTTGCCGGGGCCGAGCGCAGCGATGGCCCGAAAGGATGTTGGCCCCCAACTCCCCTCTGGCCGTGCCGAGGAGCACAGGCGCAAAGCGGATCAGGGCCGCGCGCTGTTTGAGCGAAGCGAGTTTGCGCGGACCCCGCTTTGCGCCGCGCACCGCAGGTTGCGGTTATTAATGGAATGGACGCCCCCACCTGATCGGCCTTGAAGTGCCAAAGTGGAGGCTCGATCAACCACTTGTTCAACAGACAGGAGCGTCCACCATGCAAGTTACCACCGTTGGCATCGATCTGGCCAAGAACATCTTTCACGTGCACGGTGTCGATCACACCGGTCGGATCGTCTTCAGCAAGCCCCTGCGCCGCGCGCAGATGGCCGAGTTTTTTGTCGGTTTGCCGCCGTGCCTGATTGGCATGGAGGCCTGCTCAGGCGCGCATTTCTGGGCGCGCAAGCTGCAAAGCCAGGGGCACGATGTGCGCCTGATGTCACCGCAGTTCGTCAAGCCCTACGTCAAATCCAACAAGAACGACCGCGCAGACGCGCAAGCCATCTGCGAAGCTGTCAGCCGCCCCAGCATGCGCTTTGTGGCTGTCAAGAGCTGCGAACAGCAAGCGGTGCTGGCCGTGCACCGCGCACGCCAGGGCTTTGTGAAGATGCGCACGGCGCTGGCCAACCAGATTCGCGGCTTGCTCAGTGAGTTCGGCATCGTGATGGCCCAGGGCCTGCGCGTGGTGCTCGTCCAAGCTGGCGCCGTTGCCGCTGATGAGCGCATGGCGCTGCCTTCGCCCATGCGCACCCTGATCGGACATCTGCACCAGCAGCTCAAGCAGCTCGATGCGCAGGTCGCTCAACTGGAGCAGCTCATCGCCTCATCGGTGCAGGCAGACAGCGCCGAGCGACGGCTGCAGCAAGTGCCGGGCATCGGCCCCATCACCAGCAGCGCCATCGTGGCCACCGTGGGCGATGCCACGCTGTTTGCCAATGGCAAGCAACTGGCCGCCTGGCTGGGGTTGGTGCCGCGCCAGCACTCCAGTGGGGGCAAGGACAAACTGCTGGGCATCAGCAAACGCGGCGATGGTTATGTGCGCACCTTGCTCATCCATGGAGCGCGCTCGCTGATTCAGGCCAATGAGCGGCGGCGCGCCGCAGGCAAAAGCACCGATGCGTGGCTCGATCGGCTGCTGAGCCGGCGCAACGCCAATGTGGCTGCAGTTGCACTGGCCAATCGCAATGCACGCATCCTTTGGGCCATGCTGGTCAAAGCCAGCGAATACCGGCCCGAGGCCAGAATGTTGGCCGCAGTATGAAAGCGAACGAGGACAAACACGATTGAAACGGGCAGCGCACCCATTGATTGCACAGGCAACGCTCAAGGCGAGATGATGGCAAGCACAGGTTGGACCGGCATCAGCAAAACCCGATGACCCCGACGTGCCGGCAACGAGCACGCGAAATTGATAGGGAGCTGGTGAGCGAATTCCATCAGGGACAGGGTTGAAAGTGACCCAACAAAGTCCGGATGTATGGCAGCAGTCCTGATACCTTTGAAAACAACATCATGCTCAGGCGCGGCTTGGCAAACCGGGGGCGTCCATGTATGGGGTCTGAGCACGAGTTTCGCTGCGCGAAATCGTGATCCGACCCCAATACCTGCGCCGCGCTCGTGCAGGTTGCCGGGGCCGAGCGCAGCGATGGCCCGAAAGGATGTTGGCCCCCAACTCCCCTCTGGCCGTGCCGAGGAGCACAGGCGCAAAGCGGATCAGGGCCGCGCGCTGTTTGAGCGAAGCGAGTTTGCGCGGACCCCGCTTTGCGCCGCGCACCGCAGGTTGCGGTTATTAATGGAATGGACGCCCCCACCTGATCGGCCTTGAAGTGCCAAAGTGGAGGCTCGATCAACCACTTGTTCAACAGACAGGAGCGTCCACCATGCAAGTTACCACCGTTGGCATCGATCTGGCCAAGAACATCTTTCACGTGCACGGTGTCGATCACACCGGTCGGATCGTCTTCAGCAAGCCCCTGCGCCGCGCGCAGATGGCCGAGTTTTTTGTCGGTTTGCCGCCGTGCCTGATTGGCATGGAGGCCTGCTCAGGCGCGCATTTCTGGGCGCGCAAGCTGCAAAGCCAGGGGCACGATGTGCGCCTGATGTCACCGCAGTTCGTCAAGCCCTACGTCAAATCCAACAAGAACGACCGCGCAGACGCGCAAGCCATCTGCGAAGCTGTCAGCCGCCCCAGCATGCGCTTTGTGGCTGTCAAGAGCTGCGAACAGCAAGCGGTGCTGGCCGTGCACCGCGCACGCCAGGGCTTTGTGAAGATGCGCACGGCGCTGGCCAACCAGATTCGCGGCTTGCTCAGTGAGTTCGGCATCGTGATGGCCCAGGGCCTGCGCGTGGTGCTCGTCCAAGCTGGCGCCGTTGCCGCTGATGAGCGCATGGCGCTGCCTTCGCCCATGCGCACCCTGATCGGACATCTGCACCAGCAGCTCAAGCAGCTCGATGCGCAGGTCGCTCAACTGGAGCAGCTCATCGCCTCATCGGTGCAGGCAGACAGCGCCGAGCGACGGCTGCAGCAAGTGCCGGGCATCGGCCCCATCACCAGCAGCGCCATCGTGGCCACCGTGGGCGATGCCACGCTGTTTGCCAATGGCAAGCAACTGGCCGCCTGGCTGGGGTTGGTGCCGCGCCAGCACTCCAGTGGGGGCAAGGACAAACTGCTGGGCATCAGCAAACGCGGCGATGGTTATGTGCGCACCTTGCTCATCCATGGAGCGCGCTCGCTGATTCAGGCCAATGAGCGGCGGCGCGCCGCAGGCAAAAGCACCGATGCGTGGCTCGATCGGCTGCTGAGCCGGCGCAACGCCAATGTGGCTGCAGTTGCACTGGCCAATCGCAATGCACGCATCCTTTGGGCCATGCTGGTCAAAGCCAGCGAATACCGGCCGGAGGCCAGAATGTTGGCCGCAGTATGAAAGCGAACGAGGACAAACACGATTGAAACGGGCAGCGCACCCATTGATTGCACAGGCAACGCTCAAGGCGAGATGATGGCAAGCACAGGTTGGACCGGCATCAGCAAAACCCGATGACCCCGACGTGCCGGCAACGAGCACGCGAAATTGATAGGGAGCTGGTGAGCGAATTCCATCAGGGACAGGGTTGAAAGTGACCCAACAAAGTCCGGATGTATGGCAGCAGTCCTGATACCTTTGAAAACAACATCATGCTCAGGCGCGGCTTGGCAAACCGGGGGCGTCCATGTATGGGGTCAGACGCCCATTTCACGGCGGTGCGCAGCACCGCCCCCTTCGGGCGAGCCGTAGGCTCGGTGAATTGGGACTCTGACCCCAAAAACCGACACGGACAGCGGGGTCGCCCTTTCTTTGGTGACTTTCTTTCGGCGACGCGAAAGAAAGTTACTGCGCCGCCGGGCGCACATCCCGGCACCCGCCCTTGGCAGAGGCATACCGTCATTCCAGCGGACCCCACATCAAACACTGTGGCCTCCACACAAAAGATGTCCCGAGGAAAGCGCAACACCTCCCAACTGAGACGGGCACCCCCGCCCGCCACGCGAGCCCCCTCCGCCGCCCTTTACCCACACACCCAGCAAAAAAATCTCCCACGCCCTAGCATGGGCGGTTTCCACCAAGGATTTCGAATGAAGCTTTACTACTCCCCCGGTGCCTGCTCGATGTCGCCCCATATCGTGCTGCACGAGGCCGGCCTGGCGCACGAGGCCATTGCCGCGCCCACCAAGACGCACAAGCTGGCCGACGGCACCGACTACTACACCATCAACCCACTCGGCTACGTGCCCTTTCTGGTGCTGGACGATGGCCGCACCCTGCGCGAAGGCCCGGCCATCGTGCAGTACCTGGCCGACCAGGCACCCGACAAAAAGCTGGCGCCCCCCGCCGGCGGCTTTGAGCGCTACCAACTGCAGGAATGGCTGACCTTCATCGGCACCGAGCTGCACAAAAGCTTTGGCCCCTTCTTCGGCGGGCCCGCGAACGACGAATACAAGGCGTCCGTCAAAGAGCGTTTGATGTCGCGCCTGGCTTTCGTCGACCAGCAGCTCGCCGGCAAGGACTACTTGATGGGCGCGCAGTTCACCGTGGCCGACGCCTACCTGTTCACCGTGAGCGGCTGGGCCAAGCCGGTCGGGTTCGATCTGTCGCACCTGAAGAACCTGATGGCCTACCGCGACCGCGTGGGCGCGCGGCCCGCCGTAATCGCCACGATGAAGGCCGAAGGTCTGATCAAGTAAACCCGCGCCTGCTGCAACGGCAGCCAGCGGCGCTCAAAGCGGCTTCTGCCGCCAGGCCAGCACCGCGCCCATCCACAGCGCCACGGCCGAGAACACCAGGCCGCGTGCCAGACCGCCCGCGGCATCGGCAATGGCGCCCACCACGGTGGGCCCGACGATCTGGCCAGCCGCAAACACGATGGTGAAGGCGCTGATGCCGGCCGCCCATTGCGACGGCGGCAGGTTGTGGCGCACCAGCGCGGTGGTCGAAGCGACGAGCGACAGGAACACCCCGCCAAACAGCAGGCCAGACACCAGCACCACCGGCCAGGCCGAGGTCAGCGCCGGCAGCACCGTGGCCACGCCCAGCAGGGCGTTGAGCAGTGCCAGCGCGCCGCCGCCCTTGCTGCGCTCCAAAAGGCCCGCCCAGACGCGCGCCGACGCCACCACCGCCAGGCCGAGCAGCGTATAGAACCAGGTGATGCCGGCGGTGCCCAGGCCCTGCTCCTTCAAGAGGGCGATCACGAACGTCATGTAGCCGATGTAGCCCACGCCAAACAAGGTGTAGCCCGCCAGCGATGGCGCCAGCGCGCGCAGCGGCACCCGCGCCTGCTTGGGCGTTGCACCTGTCGCCGCCGTCGAAGCCGCTGCACCCTGCGCATCGAGCTGGCGCAGCACGCGTGCCGGCCAGGCCAGCGCGGCCGTGCAGGCAGCGCACAGCAGGGCCAGCAGCCACCAGGCCCAGACCCAGGTATGGGGCTCGGGCGCGTGCGCCAGCACCACGGGCACCAGCAAGCTTGAGGCTGCAATGCCCCAGCCCACACCGCCGTAGTACACGCCCAGCAAAAGCCCGCTGCGCCGGGCGTCCAGCGCGCCCAGGCGGGCCGCCATCAGGCCTCCGGCGACAAACACCGCCGCGCTGGCCACGCCCGCCAACAGGCGCTGCAGCAGCAACGCGGGCGAGCCCAGCAGAAATCCGCACACCGCCATCAACACCGTGGCCAGCGCCGCGCCGCCCAGCAAGATGCTTCCCGGCGCGTGGCGGCGCAGCAGCAGCGGCGTCACCAGCGCGCCCACCAGGTAGCCGATGGCGTTGGCGGTATTCATGCCCCCCGCGAGCAGATAGGTCCAGCCCAGGTCGTCGCGCATCGGCGGCAACAACAACGCGTAAGAAAAGCGGGTCAGGCCCAGCGAGATGGCTGCGCCCAGTGACAGCGAGAAGGCCAGCGCCAGGGCGGGCAGCGGCCGAGGCGCTGGCGCAGCGGAAGAAGAGGTCATGAGGGCTTGATTGTGCCGCGCAGCGGATTCAGCGCCTGCATTGCATGGGTTCTGGGCGTCGCCCAGGTTACTCCCGATTTGATAGCTATTAACGTATATCCAACAAACGCTAGAGGCTATTTTGACCAATATTTTCAATGTTCCTGCACGGCCAACGCGGCGAATTCCTGCAGCGCCGGCCGCGCCAGCGCGCTACGCTGTACCGCACGGGCCCCACGCGACCCATTGATGCCATCGACTTTTGATCCCTTTTTCGGAAAGCACCGCCATGACCTCCTTGTTTGACCCCCTCACTGCCGGCGCCCTGCATCTGGCCAACCGCATTGCCATGGCACCGCTGACACGCAACCGCGCCCCCGGCGCCGTGCCCAATGCGCTGATGGCCGAGTACTACACCCAGCGCGCCAGCGCCGGCCTCATCGTGACCGAAGCCACGGCCATCAGCCCGCAAGGCCAGGGCTACGCCGACGTGCCCGGCCTCTACAGCACCGAGCAGCTCGACGGCTGGCGCCGCGTGACCGATTCGGTGCACAAGGCCGGTGGACGCATCGTGGTGCAGCTCTGGCATGTGGGCCGCATCTCGCACGTCGATCTGCAGCCTGATCACGGTGCCCCGGTGGCGCCCTCGGCCATCAAGGCCAAGGCGCAGACGGTGCTGATCCGCAATGGCCAGGCCCAGCGCGTCGACACCTCCGAACCGCGGGCGCTCGACGCCGCCGAGCTGCCGGGCATCGTGCGCGACTACCAGCGCGCCGCGCGCAACGCCATCGCCTGCGGCTTTGACGGCGTGGAAATCCACGGCGCCAACGGCTACCTGCTGGACCAGTTCCTGAAGACCGGCGCCAACCAGCGGGACGACGACTACGGCGGCAGCGTGAAGAACCGCGCCCGCCTGATGCTGGAAGTGGTGCGCGCCATTGCCGACGAAATCGGGGGCGATCGCACCGCCATTCGCCTCTCGCCCGTCACACCGGCCAACGACATCGTGGACGAGCACCCGCAGCAAACCTTTGACTACCTGCTGCACCAGCTGGCGCCGCTCGGCCTGGCGTACATCCACATCATCGTTGGCGCCACCGGCGGCCCGCGCGAGGTGGAAGGCCGCCCCTTCGACTACGAGGCGCTGCGCCAGATCTACCGCAAGGGCGGCGGCACGGGGGCCTGGATGGTCAACAACGGTTTTCGCGAAAAAGCAGACGCCGAAGACGCGCTCGCCAAGGGCGCCGACATCGTCGCCTTTGGCCGTCCGTACATCGCCAACCCGGATCTGGTGGCCCGCATGCGCCAGGACGCGCCGCTCAACAAGCTCGACCGGGACACGCTCTACGGTGGCGGCGCCAAGGGCTACACCGACTACCCGACGCTGAGCGAAGCCTGAAGCCCTTTTCTCCCTAAGCGCCCAGGCCGATCGGGCTGGGCGCCAGGCTGACGATGCGTGCGTACAGCGCCTCAAACGCCGGGTCGCGCTGGACGCCCGGCGTCAGCAGCAGGTCGTTGGTGGAGAACGCGCGGTCAATCGCCTCCCAGTCCTCGGCGCTGAGGTGCGCCACGGCGGCGGGCAAGACCACGGCTTCTTCCAGCCGCATGTGCTCCAGGTAAAAGTCAACGTAGCGCACCAGCGCATCGGCAAATGCGCGCCGGCGCGTCTCGCCGAGCAGTTCCCAGGCCAGGAGCAAATGCTGCAGTTCGCGCACGGCCGCTTCGCCGCCTTCGTGGTCGTGGTCCAGCCGCTCGATGGCCAGCGCGGCATCTGCCGAGCGCGCGGCGATGCGCGGAAACAGCCATTCGCTTTCCTTGGGGTGGTGCTGGCGCTCCGGAAACTCGTCGATATAGAACAGCATGGCCCGCATTGCGTCAAAAAACGCCTGCGGCTTCTCGCCCGGCCCGCGCTGCTGCAGTAGCTGCAAGGACTTGAGCACTGCCGCCAGGGCAGCATGCTCGTCGTGAATGGTTCTGAGGCTCGAAGGCGTCATGGCGCAAGGCTCCTGGAATCACGCGGCGGGAGCCCAGTCTACGCGCTCAGGCTCAGACCAGACGCTTGCGCTCAGGAGCCGTGGCGGGCACCCTGGCCGGCGCTGAAGCGGTGCGCACTGCCACGGTATCTGCCAGCCGGAACTGCTGCACCACCTGTGCCAGGCGCGCCGCCTGCTCGCGCAGCGAGTGGGCAGCGGCAGCGGACTCTTCCACCAAGGCAGCGTTTTGCTGCGTCATGCGGTCGATCTCGCCCACCGAATCGTTGGCCTGGGCGATGCCCACGGTCTGCTCGCTGGCGGCGGCCGAAATTTCGCCAATGATGTCGCCCACGCGCTGCACGCTGGCCACGATTTCCTGCATCGCCGCGCCCGCTTCTTCCACGTGGCGCACGCCGCCGTCCACCGCCTGGACGCTGCTGCCGATCAAGGTTTTGATCTCGCTGGCCGCTGCCGCCGAACGCTGTGCCAGGCTGCGCACTTCGCTGGCCACCACGGCAAAGCCGCGCCCCTGCTCGCCGGCCCGTGCGGCCTCGACGGCGGCGTTCAGCGCCAGGATGTTGGTCTGGAAGGCAATCGAATCGATGAGCCCGATGATGTCGTTGATCTTGCGGCTGGATGCCGAAATCTCCTGCATGCTGGCCACCGCCTGCTGCACCACCGAGCCGCCCCGTGTGGCCGTGCCCGATGCCGAGCGCGCCAACTGGTTGGCCGTTTGCGACGAGCCCGCCGTCTGCTGCACCGTGGCTGTGAGGCCCGAGAGCGTGCCCACGGCGTCCTGGGCGTGGCCGGCCGTTTGCTCGGTGCGGGCCGACAAATCCTGGTTGCCGCTGGCAATCTGCTGGCTGGCAATGGCCAGGCTGCCGCTGGCGTCGCGCACCTGCGCCACGAGGGCGCCCAGACCGCTTTGCATGTCGTGCAAGGCACGCTCCAGATCTGCCACTTCGTCCTTGCCCGAGACGCGAATGGTTTGCGACAGATCGCCCCCGGCAATCGCACGCGCCAGCTTCTGCGCATAGGCCAGCGGCCGGCAAATGGAGATCATGTTGAGCAGCGTGAGCGGCACCACCACCAAAATGGTGATGACCACCAGCAGCGCAAACAGCCACTGGGTCTGCTCGCGCGCCGTGGTCTGCGCCTGCAGGGCCTTGGTCACCTCGCTTTGCAGGCGCGCATCGAGCGCGGCCATGCCCTGCTGCAGCGCGGTCCACGCGGTATCCGCCTCGGGCCCCGGCACGGCGCTGAGCTGCGCGCGGAACGCCGCCGTTTGCGTGCGCAAGGCCAGTGCCTGCGGGTGCTCGGCCGCATCGGGCGTGGCCAGAAACCGGGCCAGCGCCTGATCGGCCGCGTCCAGCGCGGCCAGGGCGCGGGTGCGCGCGGCGGCCAGCGCATCGGGCGTGGACTGCTGCAGCAGCATTTCCTTTTGCTCGCTGCGCGCGCTGCCCAGGTGCGCGTGCAGGCTGGCAATTTGCGCTTCCTGCGCAAACGAGCGCGTCACAAACGCGTCGCTCATGGCGTGGATGCGAAACATCCCCCACATGCCCGCGCCGCCGAGCAAGCCCAGCAACACCAGCACCACGGCAATGGCGCCCAGCATGCGAAAACGGATCGTGAACTGGCGCATCAAGCTGAAAACTGACATGACATTCCCTTGTCGAAAAAAACGCTGCGGCACTTGCAACAAATTGTTGCTAGTGTGCCAGAAGCCGTTGTGACAATAGGGATTCTCCCTCAGTCCTGCGAGCGCGAAGTCCCCTCCGGGCCGTGCCAGCGTTTCAGCAGCAAGGCATTGGTCATCACACTGACCGAGCTGAGTGCCATGGCCGCGCCCGCCACCACCGGGCTCAGGTAGCCGAGTGCCGCCAGCGGAATGCCGGCCACGTTGTAGGCAAAGGCCCAGAACAGGTTTTGCCGGATTTTCATCACCGTGCGGTGGGAAATGTCGAGCGCCGCTGACACCAGCAGCGGGTCGCCGCGCATCAGCGTGATGCCAGCCGCGTGCATGGCCACATCGGTTCCGTTGCCCATGGCCATGCCCACATCGGCTGCAGCGAGCGCAGGCGCGTCGTTCACGCCATCGCCCACCATCACCACGGTATGGGTCACACCATCCGCCGATTGCTGCAGCGCCCGCACAGCCGCTGCCTTGTCGCCGGGCAGCACCTCGGCCATCACGTCGCCCGCATCCGGATCGAGCCCCAGGCGGCGCGCCATGGCTTCGGCAGCGCCCCGGTTGTCGCCCGAGATCATGACCGTGCGCAGACCCTTGGCGCGCAGCGCGGCCAGCGCTTCGCGCGCGCCCGGCTTGGGTTCGTCGGCAAAGGCCAGCAGGGCGCGGGCTTCCAGACCCTGGCCGGTGCGCTGCACCAAGGTCGAAACGGTCGCCCCTTCGGCCTGCAACTGCTCGGCCCGGCCGGCCAGCGGGCCGAGGTCGAGCTTGAGCTCGCCCATCCAGCGTTGGCTGCCCAGCAAATAGCTTTGCCCGGCCACCTCGCCTTCGCTGCCGCGCCCCATCACGGCCCGCAGCGCATCCGGGGCGGCAAACACCAGGTGCTCCGCCTGCGCCGCCTGCACCACGGCGCGGGCCAGCGGGTGCTCGCTGCCGCTTTGCAGGCTGGCGGCGGTGCGCAGCAGTTCGGTGCGGTCCGGGCCCGCCACCACTTCGAACGCCGTCAGGCGCGGCTGGCCCACGGTCAGCGTGCCGGTCTTGTCAAAGGCTACGGTGTCGGCGCGGTGCGCCAGCTCCAGCGCCTGGGCGTCCTTGATCAGAATGCCGTGCTCGGCCGCCACGCCCGTGCCGGCCATGATCGCGGCCGGCGTCGCCAGGCCCAGCGCGCAGGGGCAGGCAATCACCAGCACGGCCACGGCGCGGATCAGCGCCACTTCGCCGCTGACGCCGGCCAGCATCCAGCCGACCAGCGTGATCAGGGCAATCACCAGCACCACCGGCACAAACACATTGGCCACCTGGTCCACCAGCCGCTGGATCGGCGCCTTGGCGGCCTGGGCGTCTTCCACCAGGCGGATGATTTGCGACAGCACCGTCTCGCTGCCCACCGCGCGCACCGTGAGCACGATGCGGCCTTCGCCATTGATCGAGCCGCCGGTGAGCGCAGCGCCCGCGTCCTTGACCACGGGCAGGGGTTCGCCGGTGAGCATGGACTCGTCCACCTGCGTCTCGCCGCTCTTGAGCACGCCGTCCACCGGCAGGCGCTCGCCCGGCCGTACCACCAGCTCGTCGCCCACCATCACCTCGGCCACGGGCACGTCCTGCTCCTGGCCCTTGACCAGCAGGTGCGCCACGTCGGGCCGCAGGCCGTGCAGCGCGCGGATCGCTGCCGTGGTCTGCTGCTTGGCGCGCGCCTCCAGCCATTTGCCCAGCAGCACCAGCGTGACCACCACAGCCGACGCTTCAAAGTACAAATGCGGCTGGTGCCCATCCGGCGCCGTCAGCCACAGCCACATCGACAGCCCCCAGCCCGCGCTGGTACCAATGGCCACCAGCAAATCCATGTTGCCGGTCAGCGCGCGCGCCGCATGCCAGCCGGCCTTGTAAAAGCGCGCACCCAGAATGAACTGCACCGGCGTGGCCAGCAGAAACTGCACCCAGGCAGGCAGCATCCAGTGCTGGCCAAACAGGTCGCCAAACATCGGCAGTACCAGCGGCGCCGACAGCACCAGGCCAATGGCCACGCGGTCAAACCCGGCCCAGGGTGAGGCATCTTCATGCGCGGCCACCGCCTCGGCCGTGCGTGGCTCGTAGCCGGCCGTGCGCACGGCGCGGCGCAGGCGCGCCTCGGTCGTGGCAGCGTCCTCGCCGGGCGCGCCGGCCACAGAAATCCGCGCCGACTCGGTCGCCAGATTCACCGTGGCCTCTTGCACGCCCGCCTGCTTGCGCAGCGCGCGTTCAACACGTCCGACGCAACTGGCACAGGTCATGCCGCCAATGCCGATGTCGATCTCCAGCGGCGGCGGCGGCGGCGAAGCATCCGGCGCACCAACGGGGGCAGCGGCAAGGGAGTGAGCAGACAGGGTGGATTCAGGCGTCATGGGGCAAAGGTACACCCTGACACCATGGCAGGGTCAAGTCTGAAACTCCGGACCGGCAGAAAATCCATGAAAAAGCGGGTCGAATCGGCATCCAGCGCTTATCTGCAAAGCCTTGACAGCTATCTATTTTGTAGTATTCGCCCAAACTACAAAGGCATACAAGGCACACAAGGCACTTGACTCTGCCACCATGTCAAGGTGCAAGCTCTCACTGTTGAATGTTTTCACCCTTCCAAGGAGCCCCCATGAGCATGTCTTACCAATTCACCGTCACCGGCATGACCTGCGGCCACTGCGAGCGCGCAGTGACCCAGGCCGTGCAAGCACTGGACCCGGCTGCCGAGGTACGCATTGACCGCGCGGCCAACCGCGTCGACGTCGCCAGCACCCAGCCGCGCGACGCCCTGGCAGCGGCCATTGCCGAAGAAGGCTACGAGGTGGCACCGGCGTGAACAAGCCAAGCGCAGCGCAGGTCGCCATCGGCACGGCAGCCCAGCGCGCAGGCGTCTCGCCGCGCATGGTGCGCCACTACGAGTCGCTCGGTCTGCTGCCCCCGGTAGCACGCACCGAGTCCGGCTACCGCCAGTATTCCGACGCAGACGTGCACGCCCTGCGCTTCATCCGCCGCGCGCGCGACCTGGGCTTTTCCATGCCCGAGATCGCCACCCTGCTCGGTCTGTGGCAAGACAAACAGCGCGCCAGCGCCAGCGTCAAGCAGATCGCACAGGCCCACATTGACGACCTGCAAGCCCGCATCGCCGCCATGCAGGCCATGCAGCGCACGCTGGCGCAACTGGTGGCTTGCTGCGCGGGCGATGCACGGCCCGATTGCCCGATATTGGATGACCTGGCGGCGGGCGATCCGCCCACGCCGCGATAGCCGCTATTTCGGCGCTGGCCGCTGCAATACCCCCGCGCACAGCGTCGCAATGCACTGCTCGGCCACCTGCTCGGGCGTGTATTCGCCCTCGGGCTGGTACCAGCGGCCAATCCAGCTAAGCGCCCCGGCAATCACGAAAGCGGTCATCTTGGGGTCGCAGGGCGCGATCGACCCTTCTTCCACACCGGCCGCCACCAGGCGGCGAAATTCGTGGTCAATGAGGGACTTGAGCCGCCGCAGCTCGCGCCGGCTCTCGGGGGGCAGTTGCTCGTCACCGACCCGGATCAGGCACATGCCGAAGTCCATGGTGACGATGTGTGCGTAGACCCGCATGCAGGTGAGCAGTTGGTCCACTGCCTGGCCACCCGCGCGGCGCGAGTCCTCGATGCCGACCAGCATCATGTCCAGCCCCTGGCGCACGCAGCCGAGCAGGATTTCGTCCTTGTTCTTCACGTAGTAGTACAGCGTGGGCTTGCTTACGTGCAGCCGCCGGGCAATGTCGTCCAGCGAGGTGGCGTGAAAGCCGCGCTCATTGAAGAGTTGCGCCGCTGCCGCCAGCACCGCCTGTCGCTTGATTTCGCGCTGCTGCTCGCGCTCGGGCGGATTCGCCCAAGGAGAAGCGACAGCGCGCGAACGGTGGGAGGAAGAACTGGGCATATCGGTCTGCTGTGGGGGTAAATCCTGATGCCCGGAGCCGGGCTTCGCACACAAACTCTACTCGTGAGTAAGTAGTTTACGAGCGAGTAACCCTCGCGCGTTCCGCACAAACCCTTAGCCAGGCTTCAATGCAGATTGCCCCTTCCGGCGCAGCCGGTCCCTTGCTGGAAGTCGACGGCCTGACGCTGGCCTTCGGCGGCGTGCGCGCACTGAGCGGCGTGGGCTTTGCCGTGCAGCCCGGCAGCATCACGGCCGTGATCGGCCCCAACGGCGCCGGCAAGACTTCGCTCTTCAACACGATTTCGGGTTTCTACCGACCCAGTGCTGGCTCTGTACGCTTTTGCGGCAAAGACATCACCCGCCTGCCAGCGCCCAGGCGCGCAGCGCTCGGGCTGGGGCGCAGTTTTCAGAACATCGCGCTGTTTCGCGGCATGACGGTGCTCGACAACATCAAGCTCGGCCGACATGCGCACCTCAAGACCAATGTGCTCGACGCGCTGTTCTATATGGGCCGCGCGCGGCGTGAGGAAGCCGAGCTGCGCGCCGACATCGAGGAACGCATCATCGACTTCCTGGAAATCGACCACATCCGCCACGCCAGCGTGGCCGCCTTGCCCTACGGCCTGCAAAAGCGCGTCGAGATGGCGCGGGCCTTGGCCATGCAGCCGCAGATCCTGATGCTGGACGAGCCCGTCGCCGGCATGAACCGCGAAGAGACCGAAGACATGGCGCGCTTCATCCTCGACGTGCGCGCCGAATGGGGCGTGACGGTGCTGATGGTCGAGCACGACATGGGCATGGTGATGGACCTGTCCGACCATGTGGTGGTGCTCAACTTCGGCGAGGTGATCGCCCAGGGGGCTCCCGCCCAGGTGCAGCGCGACCCCGAGGTGGTGCGCGCCTACCTCGGCTCGGGCGACGTGGGCGACCTGCGCCGGCGCTTTCACGGCCCAGCCGCCGGGGAGAAAGTCGCGTGATCGACTGGCTCACCTTGTTCGAAGTCAGCCTCACAGGGCTGGCGAGCGGCGGCCTCTACGCGCTGGCGGCGCTGGCGTTCGTGATGGTCTACAAGGGCACGCGCGTGGTCAACCTGGCGATCGGCGAAATGTTGATGGCCGGCGCCTACCTGTTCTTCACCTTCGCCGCCATGTTCGCGCTGCCGATCTGGCTGGCGATTCCGGCGGCGGTGCTCGCCGCCGGCGTCTTGGGCGGCGTGATCGAGCGCACCATGATTCGCCCCCTGCTGGGCGAGCCGCCGATTTCGGTGTTCATGGTCACCATTGGCCTGGGGTCGGTGCTGGTCGGTCTGGTGGAGGTGATCTGGAGCGCTGACCAGAAACGCCTGCCCGACTTTCTGCCTGACGACCCGATCATGGTGGGCGAAGCCTTTCTTTCGCCCAAGGTGTTCTGGGGCGCGGTGATCGCCGCCGTGTTCATCGCCGCCGTGCTGCTGCTGTTTCGCTTCTGGCGCGGCGGCGTGGCGCTGCGCGCCACCGCCAGCGACCAGGCGGCGGCCTACTCGGTCGGCATCAACGTGCCGCGCGTGTTCTCGCTCTCCTGGGTGGTCGGCGCCATGATTGCGGCGGTCTCCGGGATCATCGTCGGCTCGATTGGCGGCATCTCGTCTGCCATGGGCGTGTTCGGCCTGTCGGTGCTGGTCGTCGTCATCGTCGGCGGTCTGGACAGCGTGCTCGGCGCGCTGGTCGCAGGCCTGCTGATCGGCGTCATCGAGGCGGTTGCGGGCTTTTACCTGGGCGGCGAATACAAGCTGCTCGCCACCTTCATCGTGCTGGTCGCCGTCCTCATGCTGCGCCCCTACGGTCTCTTTGGCACCCACGAAATAGAGAGGCTGTAGATGCGCATTGGAACTCTCAAAGAAACCTACCTGGGCGACGCGGCGCTGTTTGACTCGCGCACGCAAAAGGGCTGGCTCATCGTGCTGGCCGCAGCGCTGGTGCTGTTCCCGTTCTTTGCCGGCAGCTACTGGCTCTACCTGGCCTGCTTGGTCGCGATCAACGTTGCCAGCGCCAGCGGTCTCAACATCCTCACCGGATACACGGGGCTCGTGAGCCTGGGGCAGGCGGCCTTCATGGGGCTGGGCGCCTATACCGTCGCAGTGCTGGAGATTCGGCTGGGCACGCCCTTCCTGCTCAACCTTCTGGCCGGTGGCTTCGTCGCCATGCTCGGCGGCCTGGTGGTGGGCATTCCGTCGCTGCGGGTCAAGGGGCTGTACCTGGCCATCGTCACCATTGCCGCATCGTTCATCGCGCATTTCCTGTTTGCCAATTTCGATCTCACGGGGGGCACCGCGGGGCTTACGGTGCCGCCAGCGCAAATCTTCGGCCTGCAGCTCGACACCTCGTTCAAGCTGTACTGGCTGATCGTGCCGATCACCGCGCTCATGCTGCTCGGCTCGGCCAACCTGTTTCGCACGCGCATCGGCCGCGCCTTTATCGCCATCCGCGACCGCGACATTTCGGCCGAGGTGCTGGGCATTCCGCTGCTGCGCACCAAGCTGCTGTCGTTTGGGCTCTCGTCCTTCTACGCCGGCGTGGCGGGCGGGCTGTTTGCCTACTTCTTTCGCGTGATCACGCCCGAGAGTTTTCCGCTGTCGATGTCGATCTTCTTCCTGGCCGCCATCATCGTCGGCGGCATGGGCACGCAGCTCGGCGCCGTGCTGGGCGCGACCTTCATGACGCTGGTGCCCGAGGCCCTCAAGCTGATCGTCGACATCATGCCCGGCGGGGCTTCGTTCACGGTGTTTCTCTCGCCGGTGCGAACCATCGTATTTGGCCTTTTGATCATCGGATTTCTCGTATTCGAGCCGCAGGGGCTCGCTGAAGTGTGGCGGCGCATTCGCCGCTTTTTCCACCTGTGGCCATTTCGTACTTAAGGTACCTGAAGCACTGGCCACCCCCATGCAAGGAGACACGCACATGACCGACCGCAACTTCAACCCCAACCCATACTCCGCGCGCCGCCGCAGCCTGCTGCTCGCCGCTGGCGCAAGCCTGGCCGCACCGTTTGCCGCGCACGCCCAGGCCGGTGGCGAGGACATCGTCATCGGCGGCTCGATTCCCATGACCGGTGTGTTCGCCTTTGCCGGCATCGGCATCGATGCGGGCATGAAGGACTACGTGAAGATGGTCAACGACGCCGGCGGCATCAAGGGCCGCAAGATCCGCTACGTGCCGGAAGACACCGGCTACAAGGTGGATGTGTCGGTGGCGGCGTTCAAAAAGATCACCAGCCAGAACAAGGTGAACCTTTACTACGGCGACTCGACCGGCTTTGCCAAGACCATCAACTCCGAACTCGACCGCAACGGCAACATCCTGATGGCCGGCGCGTCGTTTGCCACCGAGCTGAACGACCCGAAAAAGTACCCGCACCAGTTCCTGGTCGGCCCCGACTACACCGAGATGTTCGGCATTTTGCTCAATCACATTGCCAAGGAGAAACCGGGTGCCAAGGTCGCTTTCGTGTACTCTGACTCCGAGTTCGGCCGCGACCCGATCGACGAGAGCGAGGCCCTTGCCAAGAAGCTCGGTCTCTCGGTGCCCGTGAAAATCATGACGCCCGCCGGCAGCGTGGACGTCTCCACCGAAGTCATCAAGCTGCGCCGCGCCGCGCCCGACTACACCATCTTCCACGGCTACATCCTGGCGCCCATCCCTGAGTTCATCACCCAGGGCAAGCAGCAGGGCATGAAGAGCAAGTGGATGGGCACCTTCTGGACCATGGACAGCTCCACCGTCATGAAGATGGGCGAGGCCGGCGAAGGCTTCATGGGCGTCATGCCCTACCGCTACTACTACGACACCGAAAAGGCGCCCATGCTGGAGAAAATCCGCGCGCTGCATGCGGACTACCAGAGCACCGCCTACATCCAGGGCTTTCTCGCCGCCATGCTGTTCGTCGAATCGGCCAAGCGCACGCTGGAAGCGGGCAAACCGCTCAATGGCGACAACCTCAAGGCTGCGCTCAATTCGATCAAGGACTTCGATACCGGCGGCCTGATCGGCGTGCCAATCACCATCACGGGCAACTCGATTCCGGTCGGGCGCGTCTACAAGGCCGACATGAAGGCGCAGAAGATGGTGCCGGCGTCCGATTGGATCAAGCTATGAACTCCCCCCTGAGGCGCTGCGCGCCTTCCCCCCTCTCTCGCAACGCTGCGCGCTGCGGGAGGGGGGACGACGCCCTCGCCGCGGGGCGGCCCTTGCTTGGCGTCCGCTGGTGTTGGCCGCGCCAGTTGCCCACGCTGTGCCAAATGCTGCGACTGCGGGCAGCGCTCTGAGGCCCCTTGAGCCAGACACCATGACCCAACCCGCCCCCGACAACGTCCTCGAAATCAACAACATCGAGGTCGTCTACAACAAGGTCGTGCAGGCGCTGCGCGGGCTCTCGCTCGTGGTGCCGCGCGGGCAGATCGTGGCGCTCTTGGGCAGCAATGGCGCGGGCAAATCGACCACGCTCAAGGCGGTGTCGGGTTTGCTGGCGCTTGAGCGCGGCGAGGTGGAAAGCGGCAGCATCGTCTTCAAAGGCGCGCCCACGGCCGGGCGTACGCCGCACGCGCTGGTGCGCGCCGGCCTGTTCCATGTGATGGAAGGGCGCCGCGTGTTTGAGGACCTTACGGTGGAAGAAAACCTGGTGGCTGCCACCTACGCCCTGACAGGCCGCAAGGGCGCGGGTGGCGCCAAGGCCGATTTCGATACCGTCTACGAATACTTTCCCCGCCTGCACGAACGGCGCAAAGGCTTGGCGGGGTATCTGTCGGGCGGCGAACAGCAGATGCTGGCGATTGGCCGCGCGCTAATTGCTGCGCCGGGGCTGATCTTGCTGGACGAACCCTCGCTGGGTCTGTCCCCCAAGCTGGTGGAGGACATCTTCGGCATCATCGCCCGCATCAATGCCGAGCGCGGCACCTCCATGCTGCTGGTGGAGCAAAACGCCACCGTCGCGCTGGCCGTGGCGCACACCGGCTACATCATGGAAAACGGCAAGATCGTGATCGACGGCCCGGCCGAGCGCCTGGCCAGCGACCCCGACGTGCGCGAGTTTTACCTGGGCATGGGCGGCGAGGGCGATGGCGCCAAGAGCTTCAAGAACATCAAGCACTACAAGCGCAGAAAAAGGTGGTTGTCGTGAGAGAACTCCCCCCTGAGGCGCTGCGCGCCTTCCCCCCTCTCTCGCCTCGCTGCGCGATGCGGGAAGGGGGACGCCGCCAGTGCTGCGGGGCGGCCCTTGCGCGGCGGCCCTGGCTTGGTGCAGTGCCGGTGCATACGCCGCGCCACTTTTGAGTACCGAGATTGAAATGCACGATACCCCGGCCCTGCCTTCGCTGACCTTGCCGCAAATGCTGCGCGAACGCGCCAAGAGCGACGCGGCGCGCGTGGCCATTCGCCAAAAGGACTTCGGCATCTGGAAGCCCTTTACCTGGGCCGACTACCACCGCCGCGCGAGCGCCTTTGGGTTGGGCCTGTCTGCGCTGGGCGTGCCCACGGGCGGCCATGTGGGTGTGCTGTCGGAAAACCGCGTCGAATGGGTGCTGGCGCAAATGGGTGCCGGCCTGATCGGCGTGGTCACCGTCGGCGTTTACCCGACCAGCCCGAGCAGCGAAGTGGCCTATGTGGTCGGCCATGCCGACATTTCCGTCATGGTCTGCGAAGACCAGGAGCAGACCGACAAGCTGCTCGAAGCACGCGCCAGCCTGCCGGCGCTCACCAAGATTGTCGTCATCGAAACCAAGGGCCTGCGCAGCTTCACCGAAGAGGAGCGCGAGCTCATCACCACCTTTGCCGAGGTCGAGCGCCTGGGCGCGCAATCGGGCCAACAGTCCACCATCGACACGGCTCTGGCCGCGCAGACGCTGGACGACATCGGCCTCATCATCTACACCTCGGGCTCGACCGGAAAACCCAAGGGCGCCATGCTGTCGTGGCGCAACATTCGCGGCGTGGTGCCAGGCATTGTGGAGCGCCTGCGCCTGACGCGCGAGTCCAGCCACCTGTCGTACCTGCCGCTGTGCCACGTGGCCGAGCAGATGCTCACCAGCTTTGTTCCGGCCTACCTGGGCTCGCAGGTGAACTTCGGCGAATCGATTCGCACCGTGCAGGAAGACCTGCGCGAGGTGGCGCCCAGCATCTTCCTCGGCGTGCCGCGCATCTGGGAAAAGATGTACGCCACGCTCAGCATCAAGCGCCAGGAAGCAGGCGGCCTGCGCGGCGCGCTGTTTGACCGGGCTCTGGCCGCCTGCGCGCCGCTGGCCGACAAGCCGCGCGCCGACTGGAGCCTGGCTGAGCGCGCGCGCTTTGCCTGGCATTACTGGCTGGTGTTTCGCGCGCTGCAGAACTTTTGCGGCCTGCGCCGCGCGCAGGTTGCGCTCACCGGCGCGGCACCGATTCCACCCGATGTGGTGCGCTTCTTTCGCGTCATCGGCGTGCCGCTGATCGAGGTCTATGGCCTGACCGAATCGAGCGGCATGGTCACTGGACACCCGATCGACCGCGTCGTCATCGGCACGGTCGGCACGCCCACGGTGGGCGTCGAGCACCGCATTGGCGATCAAGGCGAACTGCAGCTGCGCGGTGACATGGTGTTTGCCGGCTACTACAAAAACCCCGAGGCCACGGCCGAATCGATTCAGGACGGCTGGCTGCACACCGGCGACGTGGTGCGCGAGGAATCGGGCCAGCTCAAGATCGTCGACCGCCTGAAGGACATCATGATCACCGCCGGCGGCAAGAACCTGACGCCGTCCGAGATCGAGAACACCATGAAGGCCAGCCCTTTCATCAAGGAGTGCATCGTGGTGGCCGACCAGCGCCGCTTCGTCTCTGCCCTGGTGATGATCGACTTTGACACCGTGGCGCAGTGGGCGCAGGCCCAGCGCATTGCGTTCACGCACTTTCGCTCGCTGGTCGAATTGCCCGAGGTGCGCGCGCTGGTCGAGCACGAGGTTGCGCGCGGCAACGCCAAGCTGGCGCAGGTGTCGCAGATCCGCAAGTTCCACCTGCTGACCAAGGAGCTCGACCACGACGACGGCGAAGTCACCGCCACCATGAAGGTGCGGCGATCGAGTATCTACAAGGCCTATGCGGATGAAATCGAGGCCTTGTACGCATGATGCAGATTTGGGATTAAATAGGCCTTCAGCGCACTGAATACGGGCGCAATCAGCTATATATTTAGGAGTATTTTTGCCCAACGCCACTTCTGTTGCAGCAGACACGCCCCTGCAAGTCACGCGCGAAGGCGCTGTTGCCACGCTGCGCTTCTCGCGCCCGCAGGCCATGAACGCCATCGACGTGCCGATGGCGCAGGCGCTGCTCAGCACCGTGCAAACGCTGGCCGCCGACCCCAGCGTGCGCGCCGTGGTGCTGTGCGGCGCCGGCAAGGCCTTCATGGCCGGAGGCGATCTGGCGACGCTGCGCGCCGACCCGGTGCAGGGTGCGGCTGATCTGCTCGGGCCGCTCAACGCCGCCGTGCAGGTGCTCGCCAACATGAACGCGCCTGTGATCGCCAAAGTCCACGGCGCGGCCGCCGGCGCAGGCCTGGCGCTGATGCTGCAGGCCGACTTTGTCATCGCCGCTGAAGGCACACGCTTCAACCTCGCCTACATCAACCTGGGTACCAGTTGCGACGTCGGCGCCTCCTGGGCCCTGCCGCGTCTGGTCGGCCTGCGCCATGCGCTCGAAATTGCACTGCTGGGCGATACGCTCACCACGTCCGACGCGCTGCGCCTGGGCCTGGTCAACCGCGTGGTTCCGGCGCAGCACCTCGATGAAGCCTCGGCCACCCTCGTCGACCGCCTGGCCAACGGCCCCACGCTGGCCTACGGCGCCATGAAACGGCTGATGCGCGCCTCGTTTGACCGCGATCTGGACACCCAGCTCATTGCCGAGACGGCCGCCTTTGCCGGCTGCGCCGCGACCCAGGACATGCGCGCGGGGATTGAAGCGTTTTTTGCCAAGCAACCCGCGCGCTTCGAAGGACGCTGACGTAGCGCGCCCCATGGCGCTTCCCATGGGCGGGGATGGGCTCGCGTATTCGCTGAGCGCGGCGCCTGCATCCGGGGAACAATCCGGCCATGACAACCCCGCCGCCACCCAACCCCGACTCTGACACCGAGCCAGCGCCGAGCCAGGCACCGCATCCCCTGGAGCGAAGCCGATTCGGCGGCACGGGGCAGCGACCTGAGCGCGCGGCAAGCGACAACGCGCCGTTCTCCCGAAGCGATCTCAGCAAGGGCAAGGAGGAATTGCTTGAGCACCCTGCGGTGCGCATCAGCTGGCGGGTGCTCATAGGCGCCTCGGTGGTGATTCTCGCCTTCTCACTCTGGGCCATCGCCCTCCCAGAGGGTGCTCGCACCACGATGAAAGCCGTGGTTGACTGGATTGCGACCAACCTCGGGTGGTACTACGTCCTGACGATGGCGCTGGTCATTGGCTTTGTGGTCTGGGTCGCCATTTCCAAGGAAGGCGACGTTCGGCTCGGCCCGGACGATTCTCGGCCACAGTACAAGCTAGGCACCTGGGTGGCCATGCTGTTTGCTGCCGGGGTCGGAATCGACTTGCTTTTCTTTTCGGTCACCGGCCCCGTGGTGCAGTACCTGCATCCACCTTCGGGCGCCGGAGGGTCAGCCGCTGCCATGCAGGACGCGGTCGTCTGGACCATGTTCCATTACGGCATTGCCGGCTGGTCGGTGTATGCGCTGCTGGGCATGGCCATGGGCTACTTCGCCTACCGCTGGGGAATGCCTCTGTCGATCCGGGCGGCACTCTACCCCTTGCTGGGCAAGCGCGTGCGCGGGCCACTGGGCGACGGCATCAGCGCCATTGCCTTGGTCGGCACCGTGTTCGGCGTCGCCACGTCCATGGGTATTGGCGTGGTGCTGCTGGGCGTCGGTTTTTCGCTCATCTTCGGCCTGGAGCAAGGCCTCACGCTGCAGATCGCATTGGTGATCGGCGCCGTGGTACTGACCATCGCCGCGACCACGTCGGGCGTGGACCGTGGAATCCGCTGGATTTCCGAGCTCAACCTGTGGAGCGCCGTGGCCATGATGGTCTACATCCTCGCCACGGGGCAGACGGCCTTTCTCTTGAATGCGCTGGTGGAAAACATCGGTCAGTTCCTTGTCACACTCCCGGCCCGCACGCTGCAGACCTTTGCCTACGAGCCGGGCAGCAGCGACTGGATGGGAAGCTGGACCCTGTTTTTTTGGGCCTTCTGGCTGGCTTGGGGCCCGTTCGTCGGCGTCTTCCTGGCACGCATTTCGCGCGGGCGCACATTGCGCGAGTTCGTGATCGCCGCAATCACCGCGCCCGTGCTGTGCGACTTCATCATCGTTTCATTTTTCGGCAACTCCGCCCTGTACGAAGTGCTGCAAGGCAACACGGCATTCGCGGAACTGGCCGTGCAAAGCCCGGAGCAGGGCTGGTATGCCTTGCTGGCCATGTTTCCGGGCGCGATGTTTCTGATCGGCCTGGCGACCTTTTCGGGCTTGTTGTTCTACCTCACCAGCGCCAACTCGGGCGCCATGGTGATGTCGAACTTCTCCGCCTCCATTCCGGACCCATCGCAAGACGGACCGAAATGGCTGCGCATCTTCTGGGCCCTGCTCACCGCCCTGCTCACCGTGGCCATGCTGCTGGCCGGCGGCGTGGTCACCATGGAGTACGCGACGCTGATCTTCGCGTTGCCGGTCACTGTGATTGCGTATTTGGTGATGGCGTCGTTCTACAAGGCGCTGCGCATGGAGCGCGCCGAGCGCGAAGGCCAGGTGCTTCGCCGGCCGTCCCTCGCACCCAGCGGCGGTCAAGTGCCTGAGCGATCCTGGAAGCAGCGGCTGGGGCAACTGCTCACCTTCCCGTCACAGCGCGAGGCAACACAGTTTCTCGAACGCACAGTCCGCCCGGCGCTGGATGATGTGGCCGCCGAATTTCGCAACCAGGGCTACGAGGTCGAACGTGGCACGGTGAGCAGCGCCAGCGGCATGGAGGGGCCGCTGTTGCATGTATCGATGCAGGCACTGCGCCCTTTTGACTACCAGGTCGCCCTTGTCCAAGCACCCGTCCCCACATTCAGCGGCAAGATGGCGCGCGACACCGATGTCTATTACCGACTCGAAGTCGTCACGCAGGCCGGCTCAGGCGGCTACGACCTGATGGGCCTGACCAAGCGGCAGGTGATTGACGACGTGCTTGAGCGCTACGAAGCCCATCTGGCCTCGCTTGCGACTGCCAGCGAACCCCGCCCCGCATCCGCGTCTCGCTAGTTTCGGTGCGCAGAAGCTTCGGTAAATATGGCCTCCAGCGCTTATGTACAAAGCGTAATAAGCTGCATTATTGATAGCAAAAGGTGATCGTGATGGAATCTGCCACCTCCCACAGCTGGTTCTTCTGGGCGGCGCTGTCCGCAGTGTTTGCGGCGCTCACCGCCATCTTTGCCAAGGTGGGCATCCAGGGCGTGGACTCGGATCTGGCTACGCTGGTGCGCACCGTCATCATCGTATTCGTGCTCACAGCCTTTGTCTGGGGCGCCGGCAAGTGGAGCAATCCGCTGCAACTGCCCGGCAAGACCTGGGTTTTTCTCACGCTCTCGGCCCTGGCCACCGGGGCCTCCTGGGTCTGCTACTTCCGCGCACTGCAGATCGGCGAAGCCTCGCAGGTGGCGCCGGTGGACAAGTTCAGCCTGGTGCTGGTGGCAGTATTTGCCTTTGTGTTCCTGGGCGAGCGCCCGTCCGGCACAGGCTGGCTGGGCATCGCACTGGTGGCGGCCGGGGTTGTGGTGCTGGCGCTGCGCCGCTAGTGCCTGTTGACACTATGCAAGGGGATCGCGTTGTCTCGCAAAGGGGCTGTATGCAAGGCGCAGGTGCGCAGCAAGGCTGGTGCCTTGCAAGCGCGGGCAACGCCGCAGACGGCCCCTTTGCGAGGCAACCCGAAGGGAAGGCCATCAGAGCCCGCCCCTCGGCGTTGCGCTCCTTGAGCGTGCGGACGCACGCACTGCGTCGCGCGCCTTGATGGGCAGGTTTTGATGACCTTCGCGACCCCTTGCATAGTGTCAACAGGCCCTAGCCGCGTTCAGCCACGGAGACCGGCGCACGCATCTCTATAATTCGCGCTTCCCTTGGGGAGTAGCCGGCTTTCGACCTCGAAAGCGCCTGCGTCAACATACTCAGCCTGCTCTGCACGCTGTGGCGCAGGCATCCAGTGTGCTGGTTGGCGAGACCATGGGCGCATCCGCGCGACAGTCGTCGGGCCGTGGGGATGCGCCTTTGCGTTCGCCCGACCCGAGCCACGATTCCCATGAATCCCTTTTCGATTGCCCTGCTGTCCCTGGCCATGTCCACCGACGCCTTTGCCGCTGCCGTGGGCAAAGGCATGGCACTCGAACGCCCCCACTGGGGCGAGGCGCTGCGCACCGGGGCAATCTTTGGCGCCATTGAAGGCACCACGCCACTGATCGGCTGGGCCTTGGGCCTTGCCGCAGCCGACTACGTGAAAGCCTGGGACCACTGGATTGCCTTCGTCCTGCTGCTGGGTCTGGGCGGGCACATGGTGATCAATGGCCTCCAACCACCCGAATCACAGGCAGGCGACAAACCTTCGCGCCATGGCTTCTGGCCGCTGGCACTGACCGGTTTTGCCACCAGCGTGGACGCCATGGTGGTGGGCGTGGGCCTGGCGTTTCTGGACGTGCCCATCCTCCCCGTCGCCCTTGCCATCGGCTGCACCACGTTGGTGGCCGTCACGCTGGGCGTGATGGCCGGGCGCGTACTCGGACGCGCGGCGGGCAGGCGCGCCGAAATCATGGGTGGCCTGGTGCTCGCCGGCATCGGCGCCGCCATCCTCTTCGAACACCTGCGCGCCGGCTAAGGACGAATCTCAGCGCCTGCTGGCTTACAGCGACAAGATCGACACCGTCTTGGTCAGCAGGTAGGCCTCCAGCGCCTCGGGGCCACCCTCGGAACCGTAACCCGAATCCTTGACGCCGCCAAACGGCATTTCAGCCGACGTGGCCGCACCCTGGTTGATCCACAGCATGCCGACCTCGATCCGGCTGGCCAGCTGCTGGGCGGTTTTGATCGACTGGGTGAACGCGTAACTCGCCAGGCCATAGGGCAGGCGATTGGCTTCGGCAATCGCCTCGTCCAGGCTGTCAAAGCCACGGATCGCAGCGACCGGACCAAAGGGCTCGTGGTTGAACACGCTGGCGTCCAGCGACACGCCGCCGAGCACCGTAGGCGCGAAGAAGTTGCCCTCCCCCGCCAGACGCTTGCCGCCGGTGAGCACGTCTGCGCCTGCCTTTTCTGCATCCCGCACCAGATCGTCCATGGCGGTCATGCGGCGCGGGTTGGCCAGCGGCCCCATGCGGGTCTCTGCATCCAGGCCATCGCCTACCTTGAGTTGCTCGGCGTACTGCACCATGCCGTCGGTAAAGGCCTGGCGCACGCTGTTGTGCACCAGAAAGCGCGTCGGCGAGATGCAGACCTGGCCCGCGTTCCTGAACTTGGCGCCGGCCATGGCCTTTACGGCGGCCGCCACGTCGGCATCTTCGGCCACGATGACAGGCGCGTGGCCACCCAGCTCCATGGTGGCGCGCTTCATGTGCTGGCCGGCCAGCGCGGCAAGCTGCTTGCCCACCGCTGTGGAGCCGGTAAAGGTGATCTTGCGAATCACCGGATGCGCAATCAGGTACGAAGAAATCTCTGCCGGGTCGCCGTACACCAGACCCACCGTGCCGGGCGGCACGCCGGCGTCCACAAAAGCCTGCAGCAGCGCCGCCGGCGAAGCCGGGGTTTCCTCCGGCGCCTTCACCAGGAAGGAGCAGCCGGTGGCCAGCGCCGCGCCCAGCTTGCGCACGATCTGGTTGATCGGGAAGTTCCAGGGCGTGAAGGCCGCTACCGGGCCCACCGGCTCCTTGAGCACCATCTGCTGCATGTCCGGGCGGCGCGCCGGCACGATGCGGCCGTAAACGCGCATGCCTTCGTCGGCAAACCACTCCAGGATGTCGGCGCCCGCCAGCACTTCGCCCCGTGCCTCGGCAAGCGGCTTGCCTTGCTCCTGCGTCATCAGCCGGGCGATGGCGTCGGCGCGCTCACGCACCAGGCCGGCGGCCTTGCGCATGGTCTGCGCGCGCTCGAAAGCGGGCGTGGCGCGCCAGGCCTCAAAACCGCGCTGGGCCGCTTCGAGCGCCCGGTCCAGATCGGCCTTGCCGGCATGCGCCACCTGGGCCATGACGGCACCGGTGGCAGGGTTGACGACGTCGATGCGCTTGCCGCTCTGGGCCTCCTGCCACTGGTTGGCGATCAGCAGCTGCGTGCTGGGGTAAGAGGTCGTGGAGACAGGGGTGTTCATGGCTTTCCTCAGCAAAAACGGAATAGGGGAGTGGCGCCGGGCAACTGGGCGCAGATGCGATCCATTGTGCCCAGAGCTGCACTGCGACGCCCAGCCAGCGTGCTTCAGCCCCTGCGCCGGCAGGGGTGGCAAGGTGGCTCAGAACGGTGCGTTGTCGGGGTCGGTATCGACCGGCGCTGCCGCCGGGCCGGTCACGCTGCCCGAGACGGACGCAGGGACCGGTGCAACTGCGGGCATAGATGCGGGCGCCGCAACGCCCGGCTGCGCTTCGCCTCCCAGCGCCTCCAGCAGATCGGGCAGCAGGCGCGCAAGCTCGCCAGTGGCAATCGCCACATCGGTATCAAACCCGCCGTCGTCGGCGGCTTTGTCCTCGAACACGGTGCCCAGAAACGCCAGTTTCTTGATCTGCAGGCCTTCGGTCAGCATGAAAGAGACCCGTTCGTCCCAGGTCAGCGCCAGCTTCGTCGGCAGCTTGCCGGCGGCAATGTGGGCCTGCACTTCCTCGATGTCGAGCGGGTGGCGGGCGTAGCGCACCACGGCCTTGGCCTCGTCCGCCGCCTTGAGCTCGCATTCGCGGTCCACACTGAACCCGGCGGGCGGCTCCTGCTTAGCCAGCCAATGCGCCATGGCGGCCTGCGGGCTGGTGTGGGTGTGCACCAAGGCCAGCGCAAAGCCGGGCAGCGCTTCGGTCAGCAGCGTGACCACTTCGTCGGCGCGCGCCTGGCTGCCGGTATCGAGCACCAGGGTGCGCGCGGCCTGGTCGATCCAGACCCACATCGAGCCCTGCTTGGTGAAGGCCATGGGCAGCAGGTCCAGCAGCGCTTCGTCCTTGAGCTCGCGGCTTTCCTTCTTGCCCGGCTTGCGACCGGTTTCCTTCTCGATGCGCTCGGCCTTCTCCTTTACGCGGCGCGCCACCACGGAGCCTGGCACCACCTTGGCCTCGGCCATGAAGCGCAGGATCCATTGGCCTGCCACCGATTCGGCCAGCAGGCCGTGCGCGTCGCCACGGGGCGGCACCCAGCCGGTGGAGCGCTCCTGCGTGGCGCCACATTCCAGAAATGGCGTGCGCGCCAGCGCTTCTTCCAGTTGGGTGAGATCGCATTGCCATTCAGACGCAATGCGGTAGACGATCAGATTCTTGAACAAAAGCAAATCCTTTGGTGACAAGGGCGCAGCGCGCCAGCGAGGGCATGGCGCGCCGAGAGAGGGAAAAGAAGGATTGTCGCGCGCGGCAAACGAAGAGCCGGTCGCCTTTTATCAAAATCAATAGCTAAAACATCAAACGGGATAAGCGCTAGAGGCCATTTTCATTCAAATTCATGGATCGTTCGACGCCACGAAACTCCAAGAAACTTTACACAGCCTCACGCCCCGCGCATGGCGCACTTACACGGCGGCGCAACACTGGACCTCAACGCTGGCACCGTGCTGGCGCCCTTGCAACCTCCTCGAAAGGATTCTTCATGACCTCCTCGTTCACCCGCCGCCTCCTCGCCGCTGCCGCCTGCGCCGCTCTGGCCCTGCCGGTTCTGGCCCAAACCGCCCCTGCTGCACCCACCGGGAACAGCGACGCCCCCACCGCCCAGATGCAAAAGCGCTCGGACCACCGAGCCGATCGCCAGGCCCAGCGCACGCAGTGGAAGGAAAAACGCGCCGAGCGTCAGGCCCAGCGCCTGACGCAACTCAAAACGCAACTGGCCCTCACCCCCGCACAAGAGCCCGCCTGGACGAGCTTCACCCAGGCGATGCAGCTGCGCGGCGACTTTGCCCGTCTGGACCGCGATTCCATGCAAAAGCTCACCACCCCCGAACGCATCGATCGCATGCGCGCCCAGCGCGCCCAGCGGGACGCCGCCATGGATGCGCGCGGCGACGCCGTCAAAGCCTTTTATGCCCAACTCCAGCCCGAGCAGCAACAAACCTTTGATCGCCAGAACCATCGCATGGGCGCTGACCACAAAAACCGCGGGCACGGGCGCCATGGCCACGGACACATGGGCCAGCGCAGCGGCCAAGCCGGGTGAGCCCCGGCCGAGAGTTTCAATATGTCTGATGGCGTGACGATTCGATTCCTGCCTACAAACTGCGTCTGGATACGGCGCTAGTCTCAGGGCCATCCCAGGGTATTGACTCAGGGATGGCCCACTCGCTCTCACACCTCAGAGCGAATGTGGTCTCAGAAACCGAGGTTTCACCATGCCAAGCACCGCAAGAACCCAGCGGCCGGCACCGGCACTTCTGGCCGTGTTCGCGCTCTTGATCTGTATTCCCGCCGCAGCACAAACCATCGATGCTGCTGCCACGCCGCGCTGGGGCATGTATCTGCAAAACGCCAGAGCACCGCACCACGTCGCCGCCTGGACCTTGGGTGCCACCCTGGATTGGCAAGACTGGCGCCGCAGTCTCTGGGGTGCCCAAGTGCGGGGCTACTGGGACTTTTCCGCAAGTCGCTGGTCGGCCCGCGGTCAAGGCGGGGACTTCGACACCACGGTGTTGGGCCTCACCCCCAGCTTTCGCTTCATCCCCAGCGCCGGACGCTCACGCTGGTTTGTAGACGCCGGAGTCGGCGCCACGCTGTCCAACCGCCGCTTCGCCACGCCAGAGCGCGCATTCAGCACCCGTTTCAATTTCGCCACCCACCTGGGCGTCGGCCTGGAACTCGGTGACCACCGCCAGCACGAGCTGCAGTTGCGGCTGGAGCATGTTTCCAACGCCGGCATCAAGGAGCCCAACCCTGGGGCGAACTTTGTGCAAGTGCGCTACACCCTGCACTTTTAAGGTCGGGTTTCCCTGCATCACGAAGCAGTTGTGGATAAACCTGGGGAAAGAGCGCGGACATCCCGCCACTTATCCACACCCCAGGGCACTTTCGCGAAGTTGTTCAGTTTTCGGAACGGCTGCAACAGGGCTCGGCCCACAATGCTGTCACCACAGCAAGTGCCTGATTTAGAACCCGATTCTGGCCTTGTCCACACAATGGCCCAGCCCCTACTACTACTACTAATTGAATAGAGAGAAGTAGAAGAACAGATAGCGCCAGCACCCCACGGTCTTGGGATAGGTATTGCAGGCATGGCGGCGGGCGGCCCGGCAGGAAAGTGCAGGGCCATCTTTGGTTCGGCGCTCAGGAAAGCGCAACAGAAACCGGCCTTGAAGATGGGCGGCTTGCGACCACGTTGTGGACAAGTTTGTGGATAAAGGAATTGAAAAAGGCGATTTATCCACAGTTTTTCTAAAAACCGGGCAGCTGTCCCCATGTCACCTTGGCCGTCTCAGGGTTCCATCCACAGCGCTAGCGCGAAGCCAAGCGTCTGCTGGACAAGGAAAAAACACACTTATCCACCGAAGAGGCCCGCCTCTATCTACTATCTACCAATGAAACAGAAGAAATAGAGAGAGACCGGCCGCAGGCGCGGCAAGGACGCCGAGCCAAGGCGTTGCCGGTCAGATTTACGGGATTGACGGAACCTGCATCGGCCCGGAGCTGTGCAGCATCTCCTGCAAAGCAGCTTCATCGAGCGGCCGACTGTAAAGATAGCCCTGGAAGGCCATACAGCCGGCCTGGAGCAGCATTTCCCGCTGCTCCAGGGTCTCCACCCCTTCGGCGATCACGTCCAGCCCCAGCGCCGCGCTGAGGGCGACGATGGTGTCGACGATGGCGGCGTCGTTCGGGTCGGTGAGCAGGTCGCGCACAAAGCTCTGATCGATCTTGAGCTGGTGCAATGGCATGCGCTTCAGGTAGCTCAGGCTGGAGTAACCCGTGCCAAAGTCGTCCAGCGAGAACCCCACGCCCAGGGCACGCAGGGCATCCATGGTGGAAATGATGGCCTCCACGTTGTCCACCAGCACGCTCTCGGTCAGTTCGAGCTTGAGGCGCTTGGCGGGGGCACCCGTGACGGCCAGGATGCGCCCCACATCATCGACAAAGCTGCCACTTCGGAACTGTTTGGAGCTGACATTGACCGCCATGCTCAGGTGGCGCAACTGCGGCTGATCCTGCCACTGGGCCAGCGTCCGGCAGGCGGTGTGCAGCACCCAGCGCCCCAGGGTCAGAATCAGGCCGGTTTCCTCGGCGACCGGGATGAACTCGCCGGGCGGCACCAGGCCACGCACCGGATGGCGCCAGCGGGCCAGCGCTTCCACGCCCACCAGCCGCCCGTCGTGGCGCACCTGGGGTTGGTAGTGCAGCAAAAATTCATCTTGTGCCAGGGCCGAACGCATGTCGGCTTCCAGTTCGGCGCGCGCGCTGACCACTGCCTGCATGTGCGGATCGTAGAAACGCAGCGTATTGCGCCCGCCCGTTTTGGCTTGGTACATGGCCAGGTCGGCCTGCTTGAGCAGGTCGCCCACCGTGCAGTCGCCACGGGCAAAGGGGGCGATGCCGATGCTGGGCGTGGTGCGGTATTGGTAGCCATCGAGCTGGTAAGGCTGGGCCAGGGTGAGCAGAATTTTCTCGGCGGCAGCCCGCGCTTCCATGGCCAGATCGGCCGGGTCGGGGCTCAGGCCCTCCAGCATCACCACGAATTCGTCCCCGCCCAGGCGCGCCACGGTGTCGCTCCCGCGCACGCAGGTTTCCAGGCGCCGCGCCACCTGTTCCAGCAGGAGATCGCCCTGGTCGTGGCCCAGGGTGTCGTTCAAGGTCTTGAAGTTGTCGAGGTCAATGAAGAGCAGGGCGCCGCCTTCCTGCTGGCGGGCCGCGGTCGAGAGCGCGTGTCTGGCCCGGTCGAGCAGCAGCATGCGGTTGGGCAGGCCGGTGAGCGCGTCGTAGAAAGCCAGGCGCTGGATCTCGCGTTCCGTGGCCTTGCGTTCGCGGATATCGGTGTTGATGGCCAGAATGCTGTCGGCCTGCCCGGCCTCGCCCGTCACCAGCGTCCAGCGGCCTTCGGTGTCGATGGCCTGGCCGTCCCGGTGGAACTGCACCATCTCGCCTATCCATTCGCCGTGGGTGTGCACCGCCTCGCTGGCGCGCTCGAAGGCAGAGCGGTCCAGGTGCAGCAATTCGTCAATGCGCCGGCCCAGAACCTGCTCAGCGGTCCAGCCGTAGAGCCGCTCGGCGCCCTGGTTCCAGTACAGCACGCGATGCTGCAGGTCGCGCACGATGATGGCATCGCGCGCCTGATCCAGCAGCGAGGCCTGGCGGCGAATGTGGGCGTCGGCCTCCAGGCGCTGAATTTCGGCCGAGGCGCGCGAAGCAAAGATCTGCATAGTCGACTGCAAAAAGGCCACGTTCTGCAGTGGCTGGCGAAACAGCACAAACAGCATGCCAATGACGGTCCCGCCGCTGTCGCACAATTGCTGGCCGACATAGGCCTCTGCAGCTGTCTGGCCCACCACCACCGAATGCGGGAACTGCGCCCGAAGACCCTGCACCACGCAAAACTGCGCCTCGGTTGCCAGATGCTCGCTGGGCGTGCCGCTGAGCAGGTATTCGGCATTGGGCGCCAACTCTCCATTGATCACCAAGGCCAGGGTCAGCAGGCTCTCGGGTGCGCCGTGAGCGCTCGGAACAAAACGGCCGAGGCACCCGGTTTCCGCGCCCAGGGCTTGCACCATGTTTTGCACCAGGTGTTCAAAAAAGGTGGTTCCGGTGGTCGCCGAGACCGATGCCGCCACTTTCACCACCGCAGCCTGCATCTCCTGCTGCTGCTGGCGTGCGCGCAGACTCAGCATGCCAAAGGCGAGGTCTTCTGCGAGTTCGCCGAGCAAATCACGCTCGTGGGTGCTGATCTCGAGCACCTGCGGTGCATACAAATACAGGACGCCGAAGGTATGCGGACCGTCTTTCAAAGGCAGGCACACCATGCCGTGAAAGCCGCGCGCGAGCAGGCGCTGCGCCAGCCCGGCATAGGCGGGTGCCTGCAACACGTCGCGCACCACCACGGCCTCGCCACTGCGCACCACCACGCCTGAGGGCCCCTGGCCGTGCTCGCTGTGCTCGTCCCAGGACAGCGTCAGACTCTCCAGGTAGCCCCCGTTGGTGCCTGCGTGGGCCACGCAGTCAATCGTCTTGCGATCGTCGTCGCGCGCCAGGCCCACCCAGGCCATCCGGTAGCCCCCCACATCGACGGTGATGCGGCACACCGCGTCCAGCAGTTCGGCTTCCGATGTGGCCCGCACAATGGCCTCGTTGCACTCGCTTAGCAAATGGCGGGCCCGCGCCATGCGGGCGACCTCGCGCTCAGCCACCAGACGCTCGGTGACGTCTACGGCCATGGATTGGCGCGCGGCCACGCCATTGAACTGCGTCGCACGGGAGGCAATTTCCACGTCGATCAGGCGGCCGTCTTTGCGCTGGTGCTGAAGGATGAGGCTGTTGATGCTTTTTCCGCCTTCCACGCTTTTGAGCGCTTGCCGGTGCATTTCGTGCGCTCCGGGTGGCCAGAGGTCGGGCAGGGCCATGCCCAGCAATTCCTCCCGGCTGTAGCCGTAGACTTCCGCCATGGCTTGGTTGGCAGCCAGCAGTGTCAGGCGCTCATCCAGCGCAAACACCCACATCGGTTGCGGGTGGATTTGAAACAAGGCTTCGTACTGCTGCTGCGAAGCATGCAGTTGCGCCGCCACTTCGCGCGCCTTCAGGATCGAGCCCACCGATTCGCTCAGAATCAGAAGATGCGCCAGGTCGCGCTCGGCAAAAGCACCCGCAAGGCTGGAGCCTACTGTGATGACGCCCACGGCCACGCCATCCCGCTGCAGCGGCACTTGCAGCGCGCTGCACAGCGGCGTGCCCGGAGAATCGTTCCAGGCCAGTCCCCCGGCTGCGGGCGCGGTGCTGCGGCGCAGACTCTGGCCTTGCGCCAGCAGCGGCCAATGGGCGCAATCCGCCACGGGGCGTGACGATCCCGGTGTGCCCAGCAAGCGGCCCGCGCTCGCCGCGCAATGCAGGTCCTGCGCTTGCAGCAGCTCGATGCACGCTCCTTCACCGCCCGTGGCCTCCAGGGCAGCCTGCGCAGCGCGCTGGAACAGATCCTGGTCGCTCAGGGTATCGGCGCTCAGCTGTTGCTGCACCTCGATCAGCACGGCGTGCGTGCGTGCTTCGTGCGCAGCGTCAGCCGCCAGAACCTGCAGCGCCGAGTTGGCTTGCGACGGCGCCGAAGACGCGGCCTGCAGATCATCAGTAGGTGCGGTGGACGTCGGCATGAAGGGCGCAAGACCGTAGGAGAAAGGTTCGCCAAGCCAAGTTTCAGGCAGCAGTGCTGTCCTGAAATATCACATCACAAAATTGCGACATGCTGCATCCAATATACACCCCAAGGGCATTCGAGGGGGCGCCCTTCTTCGGTCCTTGAAGCCATAGCCGTTGGCGCATGCAGATTGGGTAAATTGCTATAGTAAAAATAGCTCTATCCGAATGCAGTTGTGCGATAGAGCCATATTTCATTGAATATTTTTCACACCAGGTGTGAGCGCTGGGCTGTACGGCGCGCTTGCACGCCTGCAGCCAGTTGCGCCAACACCGGCTCGGTTTGCGCCATGCTGATGCAGGCGTCCGTCACCGACACCCCGTGCTGCAGCGCCTGGCCGGGGACGATGTCCTGGCGCCCTTCTTCCAGGTGGCTCTCGATCATCAGCCCCATGATGCGGGCATCGCCGGCGCCCACCTGTGCGGCCACGTCGGCCGCCACCGCGATCTGGCGCTGGTGCTGCTTGCTGCTGTTGGCGTGCGAGACGTCGATCATCACCTGCTCGCGCAGGCCCGCGTCGCGCAGCAGTTTGCAGGCTGCCTCGACTTCGGCAGCGCCGTAGTTGGGCGCCTTGCCGCCGCGCAAAATCACATGGCAGTCGTCGTTGCCGCGCGTCTCGAAAATGGCGGCCTGGCCCATCTTGGTCATCCCCATGAAGGCGTGGGGCGCCTGCGCTGCCAGGATGGCATCGCTGGCCACCTTCACGCCGCCGTCGGTGCCGTTCTTGAAACCCACCGGGCAGGACAGTCCGCTGGCCAACTGGCGGTGGCTCTGGCTCTCGGTGGTGCGCGCGCCAATGGCGCCCCAGCTCACCAGGTCGCTGATGAACTGCGGGCTGAGCAGATCGAGAAATTCGGTGCCCACCGGCAGTCCCAGCGCCAGCACGTCCAGCAGCAGCTGGCGCGCCATCTCCAGGCCTTCGTTGATGGCAAAGCTGCCGTCCAGGTGCGGGTCGTTGATGTAACCCTTCCAGCCCACCGTGGTACGCGGCTTTTCAAAGTACACGCGCATGACCACCAGCAGATCGTCCGCGTGCCGGTCCGCCAGCGCCTTGAGCGCGCGGGCGTACTGCATGGCCTGCGCGTGGTCGTGGATGGAGCAGGGCCCCACCACCACCACCAGCCGGTCGTCCGCACCGTGCAGCACGCGCGAGATCGCCGCGCGGCTGTGCTCTACCAGCGCCTGTGCGGCGTCGGGCGCGGGCAGCCACTCTTCCAGCAAGGCCGGGGTGATCAAAGGACGCACGGCCTTGATGCGTGTGTCGTCAATGCGCGTGGTGTCGTGGGTGGAGAGCGGCGTGGGGGAGGGTTTGGCATGCAGTGTCATGCCGCCAATTGTCGCGCGATGCGCTCAGGCCCGTGCTAGTCAGGGCCGGCGGTATTCCGTACTCTGGCGCGCCCAGTAGCCGGAGTTGAGCCGGTCCAGGCGCACTTCGCCGCCGGTGGACGGCGCGTGCACAAAGCGTCCTGCCCCCACATAGATGCCTGCGTGCGTGGGCGCGCGGCCCCGGCCAAACAGCACCAGATCGCCGGTGCGCAGGTCCTGTGCGTCCACTTCCTCGCCCCAGTTGCCCAGCTTTGCCACGGTGCGCGGCGGCGGCGTGCCGACTTCGTTGCGGTAGACATAGCCGATCAGCCCGCTGCAATCAAATCCACCGTCGGGCGTGTTGCCACCGTAGCGGTACGGCGTGCCCACCAGTCCCAGCGCATGGATGGCAATGTTGCTCGCCTGCTCACCCGAGAGCGTGGAAGGCGTGCCGCGGGTATGGCGCACGGCCGACGGCGTGCCGCAGCCCACCAACAACAAGGCACACACCAGTGCCAGGCCCTGCAGGCCCCGCAGCCTGGTGTGCGGTGGGGGCATAGGAAAATACATTAAAAGTGCCTCTGGCGCTTGATAGGTAAGCGGTAGAAGCTATTAAATAAAGAGCATTTTATTTCTTTAACCGGTCCGGTGTAAAGATCAGCGCCCCATCGGCGAGACACCGATCAGCAGGGCATGGCCCCAGAAGGCAAACGCTGCCCAGGCCACCAGGCCCAACACCACCGCAATGGCTGTGCCGGCCAGCGTCCCGGAGGCATAGCGCGTGCCCTGGACGCGGTCGCGCTGGCGTGCGGCGCGAAAGTCCAGCACTGCCCACAGCAAAAATCCGCCAAACAGCAGCACGTCGGCCAGGTTGCCGTTGGAGAGCAGGTGCGCCAGCGCCCACACCTTGACGGCCAAGACCATGGGGTGGTGCAGCCGGGCCTTGAAGGCATTGCGCGGAACGTAGGCAGCGACCAGCAGAATGAAGGACACCAGGGTCAGCAGCGAGGCCGCATGGCGCATGGCGATCGGTGGTACCCACAGCACCATGGGGTCTTGCCGCGCGAGGCCGTAGCCCCAGATGACAAGCCCCAGGCCCACCAGGGACGCCAACGAATACAGGCCCTTCCACCCGCCTTCGCCCAGGCGCCCACGCATGCGCGTGCGCCAGCCATCGGCCACGATGCGCACGGAGTGCACACCAAGAAAAAGTACCAGTCCAAGGATTAATAGCGACATGGGACAAGCTTAGCAGCGTGGGCGGCCGGCAAAGAATGAGAGTTTGCTGCCGTGCTGCTCCAAAAATTTGGGCAGCCGCGCCTTGGCGCAGGCCTGCAGCGCCATCAGGAACGCATGGCCGGGCGCGGCAATGCCCCAGCGCTCGCTCAGATCCTGTTGCATGCGCAGCAGCAGCGCGGCCGTGACCTGCGCATCGGCCAGCGCCCGGTGCGCCCGCCCGGCGCTGGGTAATTGGTGAAAGCGCGCCAGCGTGCCGAGCTGGTGGTTGGGTGCTTCGGGGTACAGGCGGCGCGAGAGGCGCACGGTGCAGGCAAAGGGCTGCGCCGCTCTGCACCCGGTGCGCGCCAGTTCGGCCTGCCAAAAACCGCGGTCAAACGGTGCGTTGTGCGCCACCATGGGAACGGCCCCGACAAAGGCATGCGCCGCGCGCATCACCTCATCCGCCGGCGGCGCCGCAGCCACCATGGCGTTGGTGATGCCGGTGAGCTGGGTGATGAAGGGCGGCACCCAGACACCCGCATTCATGAGGCTCTGAAAGCTCCCGACGACCTGCCCCGCTTCGATGAGCACAATGCCCACTTCGGTCGCGCGTGCGCCCTGGCCGGGCGAACTGCCCGTGGTCTCAAAGTCGATGACGGCGATGCGGGAAGTCACTGAGAAGGGCGTTGTCAGAACGTCAGAAGTTTGCCAAAAAACAGGTCCTAGCGCTTATTGCACAAGCGCTAGAAGCTATTAAAACAAGAGCATCAGGCCTTCTTCAAAAACTCGGACTTGAGCAGCATGCTGCCCAGATCGGTCTTGCAATCCACGTTGTGGCCGTCGGCACCGTCCACCAGCCGAATGCCCTTGATCTTGCTGCCCTTTTTCAGCGTGGACGACGAGCCCTTGACCTTGAGGTCCTTCACCAGAATCACGGCGTCGCCATCCTGCAGCGGGTTGCCGTTGGCATCGCGCACCACGCCATCGCCCGTGGCCTCTTCGTCCCCGCTGGCGGCAGCCTGCGGCCACTCGTGCGCGCAGTCCGGGCAGATGAAGTTCTCTCCATCGGGGTAGGTGTTTTCCTGACCGCATTGGGGGCAGGCGGGGGCGGTGTGGGGCATGGGGGATCCCTGTGTGGTGGTGGGGCTATCGTTCTCGTAGCCGATCGGTAGACGAGAGACGTGGGCAAGCGGATCTCAAGTGCCCAGCAACTCCGCGCTCAGACGTCGGATGCCGGCCACCAAGTGGCGGAAGCTGGGAGATCGGGCATTGTCCAGCGCCAGGTGTCGGCCGATGCGTGCTGATCCGTCGCGTTTGTCATAGCGGTTTTTTGTCAATGCCCTCAGCTCATGGCTCGGACTGCCAAGGTTGTCTGGATCGCGGAACTTGCTCTTGAGCTGTTGTCGCTCCAGACCAGGGATTTCAAGCGCTTGCGAGACGGCGGCCAAGTCGGCCAGATAAAACGTTTCTAATTCCGTGCAGGCGATCCGGACGAGGCAGTGTGTTTCTCTCCGTGTGCCAACGCAGCGCTCTTGCAAGGAGCGCTTGAGTGCGACGCAGTCTGCATGGCTGTCCTGGTCCCGCAGCACCAGAAATCGCGCTTGCGGGTTGAGATAGCCCCGGATTCGCAGGGCCATGCGCTTTTCCATGTCCTGCTTGCCCTGAAATGGAATGATCCGATGGCCTATTCCAGCGGGCAGGACGCGTGGCAAAAATGCCTCCAGAAGGCAGCGCTCGGCCTCGCCTTCGACCAGAAAGACTATTTCCTTCATTGCGGGTCTGCGCCGTCGAAAAAGCCCTCTTTCCAGAGGTAGCCCAGTTGATCGCCTTCCGCCATATAGGCGGCGACCTGGGCGTTGTCTTTGGCACGGTGGACTTCAGTGCGGCCGTCCCGCTTGACCAGCCAGCAGGCTTCTTCCAGTTCAATGGCGTTCAGGAAGTCGGGGGAGTGGGTGGAGACAAAGACCTGGCCGCCGCGATTCGCATAAGCGCGGAACTCCTCGGCCAAGGCGCCCATGAGCGTGGGATAGAGCTGATTTTCCGGCTCTTCCACGCAGAGCAGCGGGTGTGGGTTGGGGTCGTGCAGCAGCACCAGGTAGGCAAACATCTTGATCGTGCCGTCTGACACGTAGCGATCAAGGAAGGGCGTCTTGAATGAGCCGTCCTGAAAACGCAAGGAAAGATAGCCGTCGTCCATCAGCATGGGCTCGACGGCCGACACCCCCGGCACGCGCCGGGCCATGATGTCCAGAATGTGCTGAAACACTGCGGGGTGCTGCTCGTGCAGCGTGCGTGCCACCAATGGCAGGTTGTCGCCTGATTCGCTCAGATGCTCCGAATCGCCAGACGCATCCTTGCGACCCCGCGCCGCGCTGATGTGGAAGTCCGACACATGCCAGTGCTCGATCAACTGGCGGAAGACATTGGCAGCCTTGAACCGCTCGAACTGCCCCAGCCCCTTGATCGCCAGTGCGTCGGGGGCCACTCTCTGGGTCTCACGTTCCAACTCTTCTTCGGATTTGGTGAAATCCTCTTCGTTGACGATGGCGTAGCCATCGCCCTGGATGAAGTCCAGGAAGTGGAACGGTTTGCCATGGCGCCCACGCTTGTAGCGCAGCACCTCGCGCAGCACCACAGGCTGGCCACCCACTTCGCCAATTTCCACGGAATAGGTCACCAGACGCTCTTTGCCCGTGATCTCCATGCGGTACTGGATTTCGACAATGATGGAGTCCTTCTCGGGATCGCATCCTCGGCTCAACACTTCGCGAAAGCGTCCTCGTTTGTCCAGTGCCGTACGCACGTTGCCCTTCAGGCAGTCGTGCAAAAAACCAAACACATCAAACAGCGTGGTTTTGCCGGTGCCATTGGCGCCCACGACTACCAGGAAACCGGGCAGATCGGTCAGATTGACTTCACGGAACGCCTTGAAATTGCGCAGGCGGATGGTTTCGATCTTCATGCTGTGGCCTCAGGAGCTTTTGAACGCTGGGAACATCGGGGTTGTCGGCCTCGCGGCGGATGTCTGCGCGTCCGGGGGTTCTTTTGTGGCGCAGCTCTGGTTCATTATCTGGCGGCGGTGCGCCGCTCTTGCGTAAACGGCGGCAAACCGGCCAGCAAGCGCTGGCCATAGCTGGTGCGCGAGAGCCGCCGGTCGTAGCAATAGACATGGGCCTGGTCGTCCTCACTGCGAATCGCCCGGCCCGCCCACTGCGCCAGCCGCAGCGCCGTGGCCGGCACCACCAGTTCGCTGAACGGGTCGCGCCCTACCGCACGCAGCCATTCGGCGCGTGCCTCGCCCACCGGGTCGTCGGGCGGAGAAAAGGGCAGTTTCGTGATAAAGACCGACTCGCACAGCGCGCCCGGCAGATCCAGCCCCTCGCCAAACGACTGCATGCCAAAAATGATGGACGGCTCACCGGCCGCGACGCGCTCGCGGTGCCGGGCCAGCAATTGCGGGCGCGGCAACTGGCCTTGCACCAGCACGCGGGGGCGCATGTCGGTGGCCAGGGCGTCCACCGCGCGCCGCATTTGCTCGCGCGAGGTGAACAGCACCAGCGCGCCGGCGCGCACACGCGTCAGGTCTTCGAGCAGCGCGTCCACCATCTCGGGCGTGAAGGTCTCGGCGTTCTTGGGGTCGGCGCGGGTTTCTGCCAGTACCAGCGTGCCCTGGGCGGCGTAGTTGAAGGGGCTGGTCACTTCCAGCGTGCGCATCGCCGCATCGTCCCACAGGCCCGCCTCGCGCAGAAAGAAATCAAAGTTGCCGCAGGTGTTGAGCGTGGCCGATGTCAGCACCGCGCCGCGCACCGTGCTCCACAGCTGCTGGCGCAAGGCGTTGCCCGGCAGCACCGGGCTGGCATGGGCCTGCAGCACCAGAAAGTCGCCGCTTTGTGCCAGCGTGAACCATTTGGCGGTGGGCGCGGCACTGGCGCCTTCGGCGGTGCTTTGCAAGAGCAGCGCGGTGCTGGCGTGCACTTCTTCCAGGCGCGGCGCCAGCATGCCGATTTGCGCGTAGAGCGCAGCCAGGCGCCGGGCTTCAAGTGGGGAGTCGCGCAGCGCAGTGCGCAGCGCCTTGGCAATCGCGCGCAGGCTGTCGAGCAATTCCTGGGCATGCGCCAGCACCTGGGCGAGGGGCGCATCGAGCTGCGCAGCCAGCTCGCCGCGCGGCGGCCGGTAGCGCGTGGGCTGCGGCGCACCCGGTGGGCTCCAGCGGCGGGCCGGGCCTTCGCCAGCTTCCCCGCGCAGCGCCGGCCCGTACGCATCGAGCACCAGGCGCTCGAGCGCCTGCAGCGCCTGGCGCAGGCTGCTGGCCTGGGCGGGGATGTCGGCAATCTCCTGCACCTCCAGCAAGCTTCCGACGCGCAGCGCGCGGCTGGCCAGCCGGTCGATCCAGGCCAGGCGGCTCAGGTCCATGCGGCAGGCGAACTGCTCCAATGCCGTGGCCGGCAGGTGGTGGGCTTCGTCCAGCACCAGCAGGCAGTTGTCGAGTTCGGGCAGCACGCGCGCGCCCAGCGAGGCCAGCAGCAGGTCGTGGTTCACCACGATCACCTGCGCGCCCACCAGCGCCTTGCGCGCCTCGAAATAGCTGCATTCGCCAAACACCGGGCAGTGGCGGCCGGTGCAGGAACTCGCCTCGGCCGCCACCGGGCGCCACAGGGTCGGCTCGGGCTGCAAGTCCAGGCTGTCGCGGTCGCCATCCCAGGCGCTGCTGGCGAGCGCATCGGCCATGCCCTTGTAGAGCCGCACGCGCGCCTCGCCCACCTGCCCCGAGGGCGCGGGCTCGTCGTCGGGGAACAAATCGTCTTCCAGCGCGTCGCCCGCCCCCTGCCCCGCGAGACGTTCGAGCTTGAGCTTGCACACATAGCGCCCGCGCCCCTTGGCCAGCGCAAAACGAAACGGCTCTGGCATTTGCTGCGCCAGCAGGGGCAGGTCCTTGTGCACCAATTGCTCCTGCAGCGCCACCGTGGCGGTAGAGATCACCACCCGCGTGCCGCGTGCCAGCGCTATGGCAATGGCCGGCGCGCAGTAGGCCAGCGACTTGCCCACCCCGGTGCCCGCCTGGATGACGGCAATGGCGCGCCGAGGCGCTGCCTCGTCTTCCGCTTTGCCCAGCTGCGCTGCGCTGAAAGTCTGCGCCACGCACTCGGCCATGCCGCGCTGCCCGGCGCGTACGCGCAAGCTGCTGTGGGCGACGACGGCATCAAAGGCCTGCAGGCCGGTGGCGGACCATTCTTCAAAAGACATCCAGAGAGTGTGGCACGCCGGTCTTCGCGCCTCTGGCCTACAACCCTGCTACTGCGCCGGTCCTAGCATGGACCATCAGCCCGCCACAGGAGCCGCCATGGCCAACGACATCGACATCTCCAGCCAGGAACTGCCGCAAGAGCACCCCCAGCGCAGCGTGAACACCACCGTGCCGGTACAAGAGGCGCAGGGCCGCCATGCCGACGCGCGGGCCGAGGGGGTAGGTGTGGCGCCGGACCCCTCAGGCAACGTCGTCGTTGATCCGGCCGCTGCCGATCTGCCGCAGCTGCCGCATGAGCGCGATCAGTCCGTGGGCATGACCGACGGCAACCCCAGCGCCCTTGTCCAGCAAGCGTACAAAGACGTCACGCGCGGCCTGGTCAACACCGACGCCGGCCGCGAAGCGCACAACGTGGGCAAGCCGGTGGTGCCGCCCGAACCCCCGCTGCCTGGAACGCCGGGGCCTGTGGAGCCGGATCACAAGTAGGTCTTGCTACAAATATTGAAGCGGTTGGCGGGCGTTGGATAAGCGCTGGAGGCTGAATGCGCTGAAAATTTGGAGCGGATCCCCACTCGGCGGAATGCGCGGTTCCGCTTGGGGCGGAGAGCACGTTCGCGGAAAATTCTGCCCACCGAATTTGACGGCCACGCCATTCGCCGCCTGTACGACGAGGGCTTGGAAACCTGGTGGTTTCTGTGATTGATGTGGTGCAGGTTCTTACGCAGCAGACTGACTACCAGACGGCGCGCAAATACTGGAACAAGCTCAAACAGCGCCTGGGCAAAGAAGGCAGTCGGTCGGTGACAGACTGTCACCGACTGAAATTGCCCGCAGCACATGGCAAAAATAACCTCACTGACGTGACCACGGCAGAAACCCTGCTGCGCAGGAATGGGCGGGCGTGAGCGTGGCGCAGCACAAGGAAATGAAAGGTCTGAAAAGCCACAACCTGCGCGACCACATGAGCGAAGCGGAGCTTATTTTCACCGCCCTGGCCGAGCTGTCCACCCGCCAGATCGCCGAGAGCGCAGAGGCCACCGGAATGGCCCAAAACAAGTCTGCTGCACAGACCGGCGGGCGCATTGCCCGCCCGACGCAGTGACAAACAAAGCTTTGACACCTACCAAGGGAATCCAACGATCCAAGACGTGAAGGCGAAGACTTTCTGTGGAAACGCGCTGCGTTTCGGAGGCCGAAAAATTGCGTCACCGCCTATTGCTTCGGCCCTGGAAGTCTTTGCATCGGTTCAGGCTGAGCCCGTCGAAGCCCTTCCACCCTTCGCACGCTCAGGACACGCCAAGCGCACGACGAAGGGCCGCACCCTCACACCAAGCGCGCCTTCAACGCAATCTCGGGCACGGAGGCTAACGCCTTCGATAGTGGGCAGTGCACCTTGGCGCCGTCGGCCAGCTTCTGGAAGGTGGCTTCGTCAATGCCGGGCATGCGTGCTTCCAGCGTCAAAGCGATGCGGTCAATCAGAAAGCCTTCGCCTTGCTTGACCAGTCGGACGCTGGCTTGGGTGTCGAGGGCATCGACCTTGAAGCCTGCGTCGGCCGCGGCGAAGGAAAACGCCATGGAAAAGCAGGCCGCGTGCGCCGCGCCCAAAATCTCTTCGGGGTTGGTGCCGGTGCGGTCGTCTTCAAAGCGGCTGCCAAAACCATAGGGATGGTTTTTGAGCGCGCCGGTCTCTGTGCTGATTTGGCCTTGGCCGGCTTTGCCGGTGCCTTCCCAATGCACGCTGGCGGTTTTCTCGGTCATGGTGTGACTCCTTGGTGGGCAAACAGGCATCTGAGCACGCAGGGCCGCTGCGGGCTGTCGGACGGCGCCGCTCGTACCAACGCTCTCAGGCCGATGGCGTGAAGTCGAGGCGCGCCATGGCTTCGCCCAACGCCGACGCCGCTTTGTCGTAACCGGTCCAGGGCCCGTTGCCCAGGCGCAGCCGGTCTTCGATGGTGGCTACCGTCCAGTGCGCGCCACTGGCAATCGAGGGCAATTCGGACCACGCCACCGGAACCGATACGCCCAGCCCGGGCCGGGCACGGGCAGACCAGGCCGACACGGTGGTGGCGCCGCGGCCGTTGCGCAGGTAGTCGACAAAAATTTTGCCGACGCGATTGCGCGGGCCGCTTTTGCCGACGAAGCGCTGCGGAATGGCGCGCGCCAGGTGCTGCACCACGGCTTGCGAAAAATCCTTGGTGCTGTCCCAATCGCGCAGGCGCTTGAGCGGGACGACCACGTGTAAGCCCTTGCCGCCACTGGTTTTCAGAAAGGCCGGCAAGCCCAGTTCGCGCAGCAGCACGCGCACCAGTTCGGCCGCTTCTTGAATTTGCGGCCAGGCCACGCCCTCGCCCGGGTCCAGGTCGAAGGTGATGCGGTCGGGCCGCTCGATGCGGTCTGCACGGGCGTTCCAGGTGTGAAACTCAATGACGTTCATTTGCGCCGCCGACAGCAGCCCCACGGCTGAGACAACTTCCAGCAGCGGGCCGTGGCCCGGGTCGAGTTGGGGGTCGAGCGCTTCGATGCCGGGCAGGCGCTCGGCGTCCCCGTGCTTCTGAAAGAAAGTTTCCTTGCCCACCCCTTGGGGCGCGCGCACCAGGGCCACCGGGCGGCCCGCCAAGTGCTCAAGCATCAGCGGCGCCACCGTGGCGTAGTAGCGCGCCAGGTCCCGTTTGGTAGTGCCGCTGGCCGCGTCAATCACGCGCTCGCCATGGGTGATGCTGAAACTCGATGGCAATGCCGGCGACGGTGCCTTGGCGCCGACCGGACGTTTGCCTTTGGGCTGCGCTGCCGTTGTGGCGGCCGGCCGAGTGGCCTGCTCGCGCACGATGCTGTGGGCCGGCTTGTCGGTGCGCAAGCCTTTGAAAACCGAGTGGCGGATGCGGCCGTCTTGTGTCCACTCAGCGAAGGCCACTTCGGCCACCAGAGTGGGCTTGAGCCAATGCGCCTTGCGTGCGTCCGCAGGCTGGGCCGAAAACGGACAGCGCTTCTGCACCAAAGGCTCGAGCTGCGCGCGCAGACGTTGGAGCGCGTCGTCGGTAAAGCCGGTACCTACCTTGCCGGCATACAGCAACGCGCCTTTGCCATCGTGCACACCAAGCAGCAAGGCGCCCAGGCCACTGCGCCCCCCTTGCGGTTCGGTGAAACCGCCGACGACAAACTCTTGCCGCTGGCTGCATTTGAGCTTGATCCATTGGCTGCTGCGGCCGCTCCGATAAGGCGCATCGGCGCGCTTGCCGATGACGCCTTCAAAGCCAATCTTGCAGGCGGATGCAACGAGGTCTGAGGCGCGGGCGTCAAACGCTGCGCTGAACCGCAGGGTCTCGCCAGCGTCTTTTTGCACGAGCGCTTCCAGCGCTGCGCGGCGCTCCAGCAGCGGTTCTTCACGCAGGTCACGCCCCGCGTACACCGGCAGGTCAAACAGGGTGTAGATAAGGTCGGTGGTGGCCGCGCGATCAAAAGCGTTTTGCAGGCGCTGAAAGTCCGGCGCTCCGTTGTCGCCGGTAGCGGTGAGCTCGCCGTCGAGCCAAGTGGAGCGCAGGCCCAAGGCCTTGATGGCGTCGGCGATGGAGGCGAGTTTGTCGGTCCAGTCGTTGCCGCTGCGGGTGAACAAGCGCACGGCGCCGCGCGCGTCGATGCGAGCAAGCATGCGGTAGCCGTCAAATTTCAGCTCGTAAATCCAGCCCACGCCATCCGATGGCGGCGCGTTGGCGAGCGTGGCCAGTTGCGGCGCCAGCGTCTGGGGAAGCGCCTTGAGTGGGCTTCCGAGTGCTGCAGATTGGGTTGATATTTTTGCGGTGCTCTTGCGCTCTGGCTGGCTGGGCGCTTGCTTGGCCGCCTTGGGCGCGGGTTGGGCCTTTGCCGCTGCACCAGTGTTCACGCTGTCGGGCAGTGCTTCGGTCACGTCGTACTCGTCCGCCGGCCGCGCCTCAGCATCCCGCTCTTTGATGAGCAGCCAGGCGGGCTTTTTCGGGTCAAAACGCTTTCCGCCCATGCGCACCAGTGCCCAGCTGCCGTGCAGTTTTTCGCCTTGCAGCGTGAACTTCAGATGCCCGTCGCGCAGCCCGGCGACGGGGTCGCTGTGGGGAATCCAGTGGCCGCGCTCCCACAGCACGACGCGGCCCGCGCCGTACTGGCCTGGCGGAATCTGGCCTTCAAAGCTGTTGTAGCTGATAGGGTGGTCTTCCACCTGCACGGCCATGCGTTTCTCGCGCGGATCCAGGCTGGGGCCTTTGGGCACGGCCCAGCTTTTCATCGTGCCCTCGCATTCCAGGCGCAAGTCGTAGTGCAGCCGCGTGGCCCAGTGCTTGTGGATGACAAAGCGCAGCGCTCCGGCGGCGGGTTCCACCGCCCCTTCGGGCTCGGGCGTTCGCGTGAAATTGCGCTTTTCCCGGTAGCGCGTCAGTGCGTCTTCAGGCGGATTTCGGCTGGCCATGGCGGGGAGGGCCTTCAGGCGGCCTTGCGTTTGGGCGCGGCGCTATCGCTGCCCTTTTTTGCGGCTGATTTGCCAGCTTGCTTCGGTGCTGATTTGGCGGGTGCCTTGGGCTTGGTGGCTGCCACTTTGGCTGCCGGTTTCTTGGTCGCTGTCTGGCTTTTGCCTGCCGTTTTGGCCCCTCCCTTGGCACCCAGGCTGCGTTGCAAAAGGGCGGTGAGGTCAATCACCTCAGCGCTCTCTGGCGCGCTCTCTTCGGGTTGCAGCACGGTTTCGGTGTCGCCCGCATCGCGCTTGTGTTCCACCAGCGCCATGACTTGCTCGCGGAACTCGTCCTTGAAGTCGTCGGGGTTCCATTTGCCGCTCATCTCGTCCACCAGTTGCGTCGCCATTTTGCGTTCGGCGGCGCTGATTTTCTGGCTGCCGGTTTTGGGCAGATCCAGTGCATCCACCGGCTTGACTTCGTCGCCCCAGCGCAGCAGGTTCAGCACCAGCGCCGGGCCGCAAGGCATCAACGCGGCCAAGTGCTGCTTGGTTTGAATCACCACCGTCGCCAAGCCCACTTTGCCGCTCTCGTGCAGCGTTTCGCGCAGCAGCGCGTACACCTTCGCGCCCTTGTTGATGGGCGCGAGGTAGTACGGGCGTTCGAGGTAGGAAAACGGAATGTCGCTGGCCGCGACAAAACGCTCAATCTCAATCGTTTGCGTGGTCTTGGGAAAGGCTGCCTCAATTTCTTCCTTCGACAGCACCACGTATTCGCCGTCGCCCGTTTGCACGCCTTTGACGATGTTGTCGCTGGTGATTTCCTTGCCGGTGCGCTTGTTCACCCGCTTGTAGCCCACCGGGTCCATGGTGCGCTTGTCCAGCCAGTCAAAGTCAATGCCCTGCTCGCTGGTGGCCGTGTGCAGGCCTACCGGGATGTGCACCAGCCCAAAGGAAATTGCCCCTTTCCACAAAACGCGTGTCGCCATGGTTTGCCTCCGTTCGGCTTAGGCCGCAGCGTTTGACGATGGCATTGGCCGTCGGCTGCGCGCGTAGGAGTCTTGCTCCGGCGCCTGTCGGATTGCGACGGTGCGCAGTGCCGACAGGCAGGTGAGGCCAAAGCCCACACGCACGCCGCACTTTTCGCCCAATGATGACCCTATCGACGCCCCCGGCTCGCGTTTCAGGAGACCCGCATGAACCCATCCGATACCCAAAACTCGCAGACTGCCCAACGCCAGGCCGAGGCGCAGCCCCCCATCAACCGAGCCAATGAACCTCACGCCGGCGACCATATGTCGCAATACGGCATGCGGTCCAAGCGCGCTGTCGATGGAACCGCGCCGGCAGAGAAGGCACCCGAGGAAATCGACGGCCTGCAAGCCTTTGACGACGAATACACCACCCGCGAAGCGCGCGACCAGCGCCCGCGCAGCATTCCTACCGGCGTGAGCGACCCGGCGGGCACTGCGGGCCACCAACACCCCACGCCCCGCGAGTAGACGCGCAGAGGTTTTCGGCGGGCTGCTACACTACCTGCTGCAGGAGAGCGCACGCCCACGGACCCGTTCCAAGGCGTGCCACCGAAGGCGCAAACTCCCATGAACGCTCAGGTACCGTACTGCAACCCGTGGAACGTTTCACCGTTCCAAACGCCGTCTGGAGAGCCGTCACCCCCGTGACGCACCGAAGGAGCAAGGCAGCGCTGGCACAGCGCCGCTGAATCTCTCAGGTACCGAGGACAGAGGGAGCGGCACGCAAGCAACGTTTGTTGGTTGCGATCACCGTTCTCTTGGAGTTCTCCATCATGCGAGTCATCGTATTGGGCGCCGGCCTGCTCGGCGTCACCTCGGCTTATTTCCTGCGCCAACAAGGCCACGACGTCACCGTCATCGACCGGCAAGCCACGCCGGGTGCGGAAACCAGCTTTGCCAACGGCGGCCAAGTGTCTGTGAGCCACGCTGAGCCCTGGGCCAACCCCGGCGCACCGCTCAAGCTGCTGAAGTGGCTGGGCCGCGAAGATGCACCGCTTTTGTTCCGCCTGCGCGCCGACATGCGCCAGTGGCTGTGGGGTCTGCAATTCCTGCGCGAATGCACGCCTGCGCGCACGCGCCACAACATCCAGCACATCGTGCGCCTGGGCACCTACAGCCGAGACACCTTGCAGGCGCTGCGGCGCGACCTCGGGCTGGAATACGACCAGCGCACGCAAGGCATCCTGCACTTCTACACCAGCCAAAAGGAGTTCGATGCAGCCGAAGCACCCGCGCAGCAAATGCGCGACCTGGGCTGCGAGCGCCATGTGATTTCGGCCGACGAAGCCGTGCGCCTGGAGCCCGCGCTGCGCCATATCCGCCCGCAACTGGCTGGCGCCACCTACACGGCGGAAGACGAATCGGGCGATGCCAACCTTTTTGCCCGCGAACTGGCTGCGCGCTGCGTGGCCGACGGCGTGGAGTTCCGTATGGGCCACCACATCACCGCGCTGCGGGAAGCCGGTGGCCGCATAGCCCACGTCGAGGTCACGGACGATGAAGGCCGCTACCAGCGCATCACAGGCGACGCCTACGTGCTGGCGCTGGGCAGCTTTTCGCCGCTGCTGGTCAAGCCCTTGGGCTTGAATCTGCCGATTTATCCGGCCAAGGGCTACTCGGTGACGATGCCGGTGAAAGACGCCAGCATGGCGCACCAGGTGTCGCTGACCGACGACGAGTTCAAGCTCGTGTTCTCGCGCTACACCTCCGAGCAAGGCGACCGCCTGCGCATCGCCGGCACGGCAGAACTCAACGGCTACGACCGCGACCTGAACCAGGTGCGCTGCGACGCCATCGTCCGCCGCGTCGAGCAGCTCTTCCCCGGCGCGGGCGACACAGCGCAAGCGCAGTTCTGGAGCGGCCTGCGCCCGGCCACGCCGTCGAACCTGCCGCTGATTGGCCAGTCGCGCGTGCCCAACCTGTACCTGAACACCGGCCACGGCACGCTGGGCTGGACGCACGCCTGCGGCTCGGGCAAGAGCCTGGCGCGCATCGTCAGCGGCTTGGCACCGGAGGTGGACTTTGCGTTTGTGGGAGCGGGTGCTGCACGCTCGCCGCGCGAGGCGCTCGCACCGCTGGCGCAATAAAGCTACTAAAAAAATAGCTGCAAACGCTTACTGTTTAAGCGCTAGCAGCATATTTAATCTGAAATGGAAGCGGCGTGTGCGGCCATCACTGGCCGCGCAGCCTTCAACCGGCAAACAGCTTGTTCGCCGTCTCGGCCACCAGTCGGCCCTGGTGGCGCGCGCCTTCGAGGTCAATGGCGCTGGGCTGGCGCTCGCCCTTGCCGCCGGCAATGGTCGTGGCGCCGTAAGGGCTACCGCCGGCGATTTCGTCCAGCGTCATCTGGCCCTGGTGGCTGTACGGCAGGCCGACGATCACCATGCCGAAATGCAGCAAGTTGGTGATGATGGAGAACAGCGTCATTTCCTGGCCGCCGTGCTGCGTGGCGGTGGACGTAAAGGCGCCGCCCACCTTGCCGTGCAGCGCGCCGCGTGCCCACAGGCCGCCGGCCTGGTCCAGGAACGCCGCCATCTGCGCGGGCATGCGGCCAAAGCGTGTCGGCGCGCCGATGATGATGGCGTCGTACAGCTCCAGGTCTGCAATGCTGGCGACCGGCGCCTCTTGGTCGAGTTTGAAGTACGCCGCCTTGGCCACGTCGGTGGGCACAGTTTCCGGCACGCGCTTGATGTCCACCGTGGCGCCGGCAGAGCGAGCGCCTTCGGCCACGGCCGAAGCCATGGTTTCCAGGTGGCCGTAAGAGGAGTAATAGAGAACGAGAACTTTGGACATGGTGTTTCCTTGGTTTGACTAAACGGGTTGGGTAAGAAGATGGTCGCTGCCCGGCGCAGGCCGGCAAGCCGGTGCCACAAGGCTGCGTTCCGGTGTTAGCGCTTGCTGCGCAAGGCGTCCACGCTGTAGGCGCCAGCGCCGAGCGCCGAGATCAGCAACATGCCGCCCATCACCGAGATGTTTTTCATGAACAGCAACTGGTTCACCATCTGCTGCGCCTCAGGCATGGCCCAGTAAGCATGGGCCACCAAATTGGCGCCCAGCGTGAACAAGGCCAGGGCGAGACCCACCCAGCGCACCTGGAAGCCGACGACCAGCGCCAGGCCGCCAAACAGTTCCAAGGCGCCCACCAGCACTGCGAGAACGCTGGCAAACGGCAAACCGCTGCTGGCGAAATAGCCCGCCGTACCGCTGATGTTGGCCAGCTTGCCAAACCCGGCGGGAATGAACATCAGCGCCAGCAGGATGCGGCCGGCAAGAGAGATGTACGAGGCGTATTTGTCGGTCATGAAAGGGTTCTTTAAATCAGTGGGGAAAGCAGAAGACAGGGCCGTGTGGAGCAGCCTATGCAGCGGTCCCGCTAGGGTCCGCTGTGACATACATAGAACTTTAAACCGTATTCAATAAAAGATAAATCGGCCTTAAAGCGACTCACTGTTCTAAAATTGAGTTCAATTAAGTCGGTGCCAATCCGCTCGGCCGGCGTTCTATGCCGGTTCCTCCAAGGGCTATGCGGCTTTGTGCAGTGGCTGGCGACCGACCATGTCGGCCTCACCAGAGTTCAAGCCTGCTCAGGTGCGTTCTTGCCCGCCGGCTGCGCATCCGTCGGCGACGCGCCCGGTGCTGCCGGAGTAGGCGGCGCGAAGTAAAGCGCGGTCCAGCCCGCTTCCAGCTTGAAACGCTGCTCGGTGGAATAGATGCGCAGCAAGCCGTCCGGAGTCACGGCACCCAGCAAGAACCAGTCTTTGCCGCGTTCTCCACGGCCGTCGGAGAATTCGTCCCAGCCGTGCGCGTCGCTCAACTTGCGGCTGCCGATGGACCAGCCTTCTGCCAGGTGCTCTTCCAGCCGCTCGAAGCTCGCGCCGGGGTCAAAGGCAAAGTAGCCGCGTTGCTGCAGCGTGAGTCGTTTGAGTTCTGGCTCGCCCCCTCGGCTGGTGCCTAGCTGAAAGCTGCGGTGGTGGCCGAAGCGGCGCCCTTTTCCTTTGCACACAAGCGCGTTGTAAAAATCGTTTTCGGTGGCGGCCAAAAGGTGATTCAGGTGCTGGGCTTCGAGGTGGTGCTCGGCATGGTCCGAGAGAATTTCGCCGTAGTACACGTCCACGCCCTGCATGCGCGCCGGCTTCAGGCGAGCGTAGGCACCGTCGACCAACAACACCTCCTGATTGAATTTTTTCAGCGCCAAGGCCAGCGCCAGCGTGAACGGCGTCGCACCCACGATGAGAAGCCCGTTGTCGTTCTCGGCCGCCACGCCCAAGCGGCGCGCCAGCCGGCCAATGGAAAAACCGTGTGCCAGCACCGTCACCATGATCACCAGAAACACCAGCGGCATGAGCTTGTTGGCATCGCTATAGCCAGCCGCTTCGAGCGCCGGTCCGAACAGGCCGGCCGTCGCCGCCGCGACGATGCCGCGTGGCGCTATCCAGCCGAGCAGCAGTTTGTCGTTGCGGCGCATGGGCGCTCCCAAGGTGGCCAGCCCCACGGTCAGGGGCCGCACCACCAACAGCACCACCAGCACAAAGGCCGCCATGCGCCAATCCAAAAGCGCCAGCTGGCTGGCCTGCAGTTGCGCCGGAATCACAATGAACAGCACCGAGAGCAGCAGCACCGTCAGGTTCTCAAGCGACTCCTGCAAGGCTTCGCGCTCCACCAGCTTCATATTGCCCATGACCATGCCCATGACGGTGACGCTGAGCAGCCCCGCCTCGTGCTGCACCAGGTTGCTGGCCCAAAACACCACCGGCACCAGCACGATGAGGAGCGGCGCCTTGAGATGTTCGGGCACCGCTCCGCGCCGATACAGCCAGCCGATGGCGTAACCGCCGAGCCCGCCCAATACAGCCGCCACGCCGATGGCCGAGCCCAGCGCAGCCGCCGTCTTGACCAGGCTCCCATCGGGCAGCGTCAGGTACTGGAACGTCAGCACCGCAATCAGCACGCCCACCGGGTCGTTGACGATGCCTTCCCACTTGAGCAGCGAAGACGCCTCCTTGTCGAGCCGCGCCTGGCGCAGCAGCGGCCCGATGACCGTCGGTCCCGTGACCACCAGAATCGCACCCAGCACCATTGCCACGGGCCAGCTTAGCCCCGCCACATAGTGCGCCGCCAGTGCGCCGAACGCCCAGGCCAGCGGCGGACCGAGCACCGTCAACCGCCGGATGCCCTGCCCGGTGCGGCCCAATTCGGCCAGTTTGAGATTCATGCCGCCCTCGAAGAGGATGATCGACACCCCCAGTCCGATCATCTCTGCGAGGTCTTCTTTGGGCAGGCCGATGTCCACCAACCCCGTGACGGGGCCCAGCACCAGGCCCGTGGCGATCAATACGACGATGGCCGGAATGCCGACGCGCCAAGACACCCACTGGCTGGAGAGACCGGCAGCCAGGACAAGAAGGAAGAGAGGGGCGGCGTGCATGGGGGTCAAAGCGAAGGGGAGGCACAGTCGTCGGCCCGGTTGCACTTGAATGCGCTACGTCACCACCAGACCATGTTTGGAACGTGCGCAGAGCGGCAGGAACTGCGCGACTGTATCAAGGGCCAACGGCTACGCCCGAACCGTTTCGAAGTGCGGGCGAACTATCGTGTCAGGATCGTAGCCCAATCCTTTGCATCCCAGAAGTGCTCGCAGCTTTGGGCTGCGCGTTCGAGCGTGTGGCTGACGGCTGGGGCCGCTGCGTCCACTCAGTTTCGGCGCCGGGTTTGTGGCCGCAGCTATCGCGATTTTTCAAAACAGCCCACGATCCATCAGTGAAAGCGCTTCATTCACAAGAAAGATTTTTCAACTCACATGGGGAATCCCGAAGCCGTTGAGACGCAGCGTACGCATGGCCAGGTAGGCGTCGCTCCGGACCAAGCCGAAGTACGTAGCTCACCAGGCAATTCTTTCGGCGGCCTCAAAAAAACGCGTAAGCGGAAACGATCACGCCCCTGCGGCATTCGGGCGTGGAGAGAATCGACTCAAGCGGCGATCGCTTGCCGCAGTCGAGCGAGCACTTGCTCTGCCGTGACAAACCCCTCGGCCAGCGGCGCTGTCGCGCCATCGCGCTCCAGCAGCAGCGTGGGAAAGGAGCGCACGCCCCACTGCCGGCAGCGAGTGAATTCCTGCTGAACCGCCCGCAAGGCTTCTGGCGATTCGAACACCGCGCGGAACTCATCAAAATCCAGCGCCAGGCTGGTGCAGATGTTGGCGTAAAAATCCACCGCTTTGGGGTCTTGTCCCTCGACATAGAACTTGCGCTGAACCGCCGAGAAAAACGCCAACGCAGTCGAGCTTGGAAGGTGCTTGCGGGCCTGGAGCAGCTTGGCGGTCGCCACGGCGCGGCAGGCTGGCTCGGTGTCGTAGTCGAAATGCGCTGCCTCCAGCAGCGTGAAGCCAAACGGCTGCCCGGTGGCCTGGGCGATGTGGCGCCATTCGTTGCGCAAAAAGCCCTTGAACGCTGCGTTCCACGGGTCGCCGCCGCCCGCCCGCAGGCCACCCATGGTGATCGAGAATTCGATGCCATCGGCTTTGCAAAAGGTCTCTACTGCGCCGACGGTCGGCGAGATGCCCCAGCACCAGGAGCACATTGGATCGCCAATGTAGCGAACGGCCCACCCGTGGCGCGCATTGGGCGCAGCCGACGCGGCGGCATCGACAGGCGGGTCCAGGTCGGGCAGCAGGCAAGCGCCTGTGACGGGATCGCACTTCATCATGGCCAGGGACTCCTTCCTTTGATGGCTTGAGCAGCGGCGCTTCGACGGACGTGGCCTTGAGCCGGAGCCGCTGGAACGCCTTGCCCGGCCGAAGCCACTTCAGGCGCTGCGCAATACCCGGTGAAAAGGCAGAGACCCAAGAATTCCTCGCCTTATGGGTCTACCTACATACAGTTTCAAACGTCAATATTTCCCGCCCGCAGCGCATTCGCCTCAATGAACTCCCGGCGCGGCTCCACGTCGTCGCCCATCAGCATGGTGAACACGCGGTCCGCCTCGATGGCGTCGTCGATCTGCACGCGCAGCAGGCGGCGCACTTCGGGGTCCATGGTGGTTTCCCAGAGTTGCTCGGGGTTCATTTCGCCCAGGCCCTTGTAGCGCTGGCGGCTGGTGGTGCGTTCGGCTTCCGAGATGAGCCAGGCCATGGCCTCGCGGAAGTCGCCCACTTTCTCGGACTTCTGGCGCTCGCCTTCGCCGCGCTGTACGCGGGCGCCGTCGCCAAGCAAGCCTCGGAAGGTGTCGGCTGCGGTGGCCAGGGCGGCATAGTCAGAGCCGTGCACGAACTCCTGCTTGATGACGCTGCTCTTGATGTTGCCGTGGTGGCGGCGGCTGATGCGCAGCAGGGGCTTGTCGGTGCGGGCGTCAAATTCGCTCGCCACTTCGGCCGGCACGCCGGTGCTGGAGAGTTCGCGCAGAGCGGTTTGCAGCGCGACGGCGCTGGCTTCGGCGGCTTCCACCGTGTCGAGGTTCAGATGCACGCCGCCGGCAATGGCGCGCAGGGCTTCGAAGTCCATGAAATTGGACAGGCGCGTGATGACGTTTTCGGCCAGCTGGTGCTTTTGCGCCAGCTCGGCCAGGGTATCGCCGGCGAGCGTTTGCGGGTCGGCGCCACCGGTGGTCACGCTGGCATCACGCAGGGCCACGCGCAGCAGGAAGGTGTCCAGCGCCGGGGCGTCTTTGAGGTACAGCTCGTCTTTGCCGGCCTTCACTTTGTAGAGCGGCGGCTGGGCAATGTAGATGTGGCCGCGCTCGACCAGCTCGGGCATCTGGCGGTAGAAGAAGGTCAGCAGCAGGGTGCGGATGTGCGCGCCGTCCACGTCGGCGTCGGTCATGATGATGATGCGGTGGTAGCGCAGCTTGGCGACGTCGAAGTCGTCGCTGCCGGTACTGCCGCCGGCCTTGCCGATGCCGGTGCCCAGGGCGGTGATCAGCGTGAGGATTTCATTGCTGGTCAGCAGCTTTTCGTAGCGTGCTTTTTCCACGTTCAAAATTTTGCCGCGCAGCGGCAGGATGGCCTGGAACTTGCGATCGCGCCCCTGCTTGGCAGAGCCGCCGGCGGAGTCGCCCTCGACGATGTAAATCTCGCACAGCGCCGGGTCTTTCTCCTGACAGTCGGCCAGCTTGCCGGGCAGGCCCATGCCGTCGAGCACGCCTTTGCGGCGCGTCATTTCGCGGGCCTTGCGGGCGGCTTCGCGGGCGCGCGCGGCTTCGACGATCTTCCCGCAGATGATTTTCGCGTCGCCGGGGCGCTCCTGCAGGTAGTCGGTAAGCAGCTTGCCGACGATGTCTTCCACCGGCGCGCGCACTTCGCTCGATACCAGCTTGTCCTTGGTCTGGCTGCTGAACTTGGGCTCGGGCACCTTCACGCTCAGGACGCAGCACAGCCCTTCGCGCATGTCGTCGCCGGTGACTTCGACCTTGGCCTTCTTGGCGAAATCGTTCTCGTCGATGTACTTGTTGATGACGCGCGTCATCGCAGCGCGCAGGCCGGTCAGGTGGGTGCCGCCGTCGCGCTGCGGGATGTTGTTGGTGAAGCACAGCACTTGCTCGCTGTAGCCGCTGTTCCACTGCATCGCCACTTCCACGCCGATGTGCGTGCCGGCGATGCCGCCGTAGGTTTCGGCCGGACGCTCGCCCGAGGCGTAGAACGAGTTCGGATGCAACACGGTCTTGCCCTTGTTGATGAACTCGACAAAGCCGCGCACGCCGCCGGCGCCTGAGAAGTCGTCTTCCTTGCCGCTGCGCTCGTCTTTCAGGCGAATGCGCACACCGTTGTTCAGGAAGCTCAGTTCCCGCAGGCGCTTGGCGAGGATTTCGTAGTGGAAATCGCTGTTTTCCTTGAAGATTTCGGTGTCGGGCAGGAAGTGCACTTCGGTGCCGCGCTTGTCGGTGTCGCCCAGCACTTGCATGGGAGAAATTTCGACGCCGTCCACGGTTTCCAGAATGCGGTTCTGCACAAAGCCGCGAGAAAATTCGAGTACATGCACCTTGCCCTCGCGGCGCACCGTCAGGCGCAACATGCTCGAGAGCGCGTTCACGCAGCTCACGCCCACGCCATGCAGGCCGCCCGAGACCTTGTAGCTGTTCTGGTTGAACTTGCCACCGGCGTGCAGTTCGGTGAGGGCAATTTCCGAGGCACTGCGCTTGGGCTCGTGCTTGTCGTCCATCTTCACGCCCGTGGGAATGCCGCGGCCGTTGTCGGTGACCGAGATCGAGTTGTCCGAGTGGATGGTGACGACGATGTCGTCGCAATGCCCGGCCAGCGCCTCGTCGATGGAGTTGTCCACCACCTCAAACACCAGGTGGTGCAGGCCGGTGCCGTCGGACGTGTCGCCGATGTACATCCCTGGGCGCTTGCGCACCGCCTCCAGGCCTTCGAGGATGGTGATGGCGCCTTCGCCGTAGCCTTCGCTGGCGCCGGCCTGGTGGGCGTCGATCCGCTGGACGGGGGCAAGCGGTTCGTCGGATTCGGGCAGATTCTGGTCAGCGGTCATAAAATATTAGCCAAATTGGCCTCTAGCGCATATGAATCAAGCGCAAGCAGCTATAAAAATCGTAGTAAACACACGGACTTGCGCAGTGGGCGCTCGGGGTGTGCCAGCGGCCGCCGTGGAACTGGCTCTGCCAGGCCACTGGTGGCGTCCCCCTTCCCGCAACGCACAGCGTTGCGAGAGAAGGGGCTGAAGACCGCAGCTCCAAGCCTGCCTGCGCAGGCTTGGACGGCCCTGAAGAGCCTCTGCCTCTGGCAGCGGTGCGGAGGAATAAAGCGACACAGGGGGATCGCCCTAAATTCTCATTGGCATCACGACGTACTTGAAGCTCTCGTTTTCGGGAATCGTGATGAGCGCCGAGCTGCTGCCATCGGCGAGCGCGATCTGCACCATGTCTTGCGGCATGCTGGCGAGCGCATCAATCAGGTAGGTGACGTTGAAGCCGATCTCGATCGGCTCGCCGCCGTAGTCGATATCAAGCTCGTCCACGGCTTCTTCCTGCTCGGCGTTGTTGCTGGTTACGCGCAAGCTGCCGGGCTCAAGGTTCAGGCGCACGCCCTTGAACTTGTCGCTGGTCATGATGGCGGTACGCTGCAGGCTGGCCAGGAGTGGCGCCCGGCCCAGGGTAATGGTGTTGCCGTGGCTGCGCGGAATCACGCGGTTGTAGTCAGGGAACTTGCCCTCGACCAACTTGGTGACGAACTCCATCGCGCCGAAGCTGAACTTGGCCTGGTTGTTGGCGAACTGCATTTCAATAGCGGCATCGCCGTCGCTCAACAGGCGTTGCAGTTCCAGCACGGTCTTGCGTGGAAGGATGACTTCCTGTTTGGGCACCTCGATATCGAGCGTGGCGCTGGCAAAGGCCAGGCGGTGGCCGTCGGTAGCGACCAGGCTGAGCGCTTTGCCTTCGGCGACGAACAAGATGCCGTTCAGGTAGTAGCGAATGTCCTGCACCGCCATGGCAAACGCCACCTGGCTCAATAGGTTCTTGAGCGTTTTTTGCGGAATGCTGAAAGCCGGACCGAAATTGGCGGCTTCCTGCACCAGCGGGAAGTCTGCGGCGGGCAGAGTCTGCAGCGTGAAGCGGCTTTTCCCGCCCTTGAGCAGCAGCTTTTCCTGGGCTGTCTCCAGGCTCACCGTTTGGTCACCCGGCATGGTGCGCAGCACGTCGATGAGCTTGCGCGCCGCCACCGTGGTGGTGAAGTCGCCGGTGTCGCCACCGAGTTCTGCCGTGGTGCGGATCTGGATTTCCAGGTCGCTGGTGGTCAGTTGCAAGGCGTTGCCGGTCTTGCGCAGCAGCACGTTGGCCAGAATGGGCAGGGTGTGGCGGCGCTCAACGATACCGGCGACCGATTGCAGGACTGCGAGAACCTTCTCTTGGGGGGCCTTCAGAACGATCATTTCATCCTCTTTTGGTTTTCTCTGGGAATGGGCGCCGTCTCCCGCGCCACGCAACCCGCCATTTTGCCCGTGCTCAGCCCTTGAGCGTCTGTTCCAGCACATGCAGCTGCTGGTTCAGTTCGGTCAGTTGCTGGCGCTCACCAGAAATTTTGCGCACCGCGTGCAGCACCGTGGTGTGGTCGCGCCCACCGAACAATTCTCCAATCTCGGGCAAGCTCTTCTGCGTCAGCTCCTTGGCCAGGTACATGGCAATCTGGCGCGGCCGGGCAATGCTGGCCGGGCGCTTCTTGCTGTACATGTCGGCGACCTTGATCTTGTAGTAGTCGGCCACCGTCTTCTGGATGTTCTCGACGCTGATCTGTCGGTTCTGGATGGACAGCAGATCGCGCAGGGCCTCGCGCGCCAGCTGAATCGAGATTTCCTTCTGGTTGAAACGCGAGTACGCCAGAATTTTGCGCAGCGCGCCTTCGAGTTCGCGCACGTTCGAGCGCACGTTCTTGGCGACGAAAAACGCCACTTCCTCGGGCATTTCTACATTCTCCGCCCGCGCCTTGTTGATCAGAATGGCAACGCGCATTTCCAGCTCGGGCGGCTCGATGGCCACCGTCAGGCCCGAGTCAAAGCGCGAAACCAGGCGCTCGTGGATGTCGGCCAGCCCCTTGGGGTAGGTGTCGCTGGTCATCACAATGTGGCTCTTCTTGGCCAGCAGCGCCTCGAAGGCGTTGAAGAACTCTTCCTGGGTGCGGTCCTTGTTGGCGAAGAACTGCACGTCGTCGATCAGCAGCAAATCGAGCGAGTGGTAGCGCTGTTTGAATTCGTCGAAAGTTTTGCGCTGGTACGACTTGACCACATCCGAGACGAACTGCTCTGCGTGGATGTAGAGAACTTTCGCGTTCGGCCGGTCGGCCAGCAGCTTGTTGCCCACGGCGTGCACCAAGTGCGTCTTGCCCAGGCCCACGCCGCCGTAGATAAACAGCGGGTTGTACAAATGCCCTGGCATGCCCGCCACGTGCATGGCTGCGGCGCGTGCCATGCGGTTGGCCGTGCCTTCCACCAGGGTCTCGAAGGTGAGGGCCGGATTCAAACGATTGCGCGGCACCGCATTGGCTTGTGCCTCGTCGGGCCGCTGCTGAGCAGGCGCGGCGTCGCCACCCTGCACCTGGGAGTTCGCTGCAGGAGCTTGAGTACGCACGGCACTTACGCGCTGAGCAAGTGCTAACTCCAACATGACGGGTTGACCGTAGATCAGCTCCAACACGGATGCAATGCGGCCTGCGTACTGGGCGCGAATCCAGTCCAGCGTGAAGCGGTTGGGTACATACAGGGTGGCGCGCGAGAGATCTTCGGAGATCTGGGCGCTAAGGGGTTTGATCCAGGTGGCGAACTGCTGGGCAGGCAGATCCTGGGCCAGTTGATCCAGGCAGGCCTGCCACAATGCCTGGCCTGGTTGGGGGTCTGAGGGGCTGGGAGCGGGATGCGCGAGTTCCTCTGTCATGTAGGGTGAATTCTTGTGGATAGAGGGAACGAACGAGGGGTTGCGATTGTATCTTGTCCAGACCTTATCCACACCCGGCGTGCAGCCCATTGACCGATTCCCAGGCGCTGCGCATTGCCCTGTCCCTCCAAGCCTGCGATAATCGCCGGTTTCCCTGAAACTGTTCAGGGCAAATGCATCGCAATGTCCGCTCCCCCAAGGGTTTTCCTCGGTGGGTGGCTGGCCCGAACATTCTCCAAGGAAAGACCATGAAACGCACTTACCAGCCCTCCAAGACCCGCCGCGCCCGCACCCACGGTTTCCTCGTGCGTATGAAGACCCGCGGTGGCCGCGCTGTCATCAACGCCCGCCGCGCCAAGGGCCGCAAGCGTCTGGCCGTCTGAGCCTGCGTGGGCCGCACGGCTGCGCACCAGGCTTGCGCATCCTCAAGCGCTTCTCGCATCTATGCAGCGCCTGAAAACCCGCGCGCAATTCCAGGCCACGTTGTCCGGCGCTACCGTGGCGCGCACGCCCCACTTTGCCCTGCACCGTCTAGCGCTGGCGCCTCAAGAAGCGCAGGAGCCGGCGCTCGGCCTTGGGCGCGTGCCGGCTGTGCTCATCGCGCCTGGCAGCGTCTGGATGGGGGCCATGGTGCCCAAGCGCTGGGCGCGGCGCGCCGTGACGCGCAATGCCATCAAGCGCCAGATATACGGTGTGGCTGCGGTGTTTGAACCGCGCCTTCCGGTTGCGGCCCATGTGGTTCGCCTGCGCTCGACGTTTGATCGCCAACAATTTGTCAGCGCCTGCTCGGCGCCACTCAAGCTCGCGGTGCGCGAGGAATTGCATGCGCTGTTCGAGCGCTCGCTGCGGAGTCCCCTTTGATGCGCAGGCTTTTGATCGCGCTGGTGCGTGGCTACCGCTTGCTGCTCAGCCCCTGGCTGGGCTCGGCCTGCCGCTTTGAGCCGACCTGTTCTGTGTACTCCATCGAGGCACTTGAGCGTCACGGGGCAGCTGCGGGCAGTTGGTTGACGCTTTCGCGCCTGGCGCGCTGCCAACCCTGGTGTCAGGGCGGCCACGATCCGGTGCCGCAAGAGCCGCCACGCGCCATGCGCTTGTTTTCGCGCCTGCTGAATCCGCACGAATCCCCTTCCTCTGCTTCTGAGAAGACTCCATGAACGACATCCGCCGCACCATTCTGTGGGTCATATTCGGCTTTTCCATGGTCCTGTTGTGGGACAAATGGCAGGTGCACAACGGCAACCGAGGCACTTTTTTCCCGGCGCCGGTGCAGCAGGCGGCCACCCCGTCGTCTGCAAACAAGCCTTTGCCTGCAGATTTGCCTGCAGCCGCTGGAGCCGCTCCCCGTGCTCCCTCGATAGCAACGACAACTGAGCAAGCGGCTCCTCTGACGCGCGAAAAGATCGTGATCGAAACCGATGTGTTTCACGCTGTCCTCGACAGCCAGGGCGGCACCTTGTCCGAGTTGGAGCTCAAGCACTACAACGAACAGTCGCGCAATCGCAGCTTCATGGACTCGATCAAAGGCCTGTTTGGCATGCCTGTGCCGGCGGTCGAAAGCACCCCCGTCGTGCTGATGGAAGACGGCAGCCCGGCCATGCGCTACGTGGCGCAAACCGGTCTGCTCAATACCGTCGATGCGGGTGCAAGCTTTCCCAATCACCTGACGCCCATGAGCGCGCTGCCCGGTTCGCGGGTGCTCGCTGACGGCGAAAATACGCTGGAGGTGACGTTTGAATCCCAGCCTCAGGGGGGGCTGAAGTATCGCAAAACCTATGTCTTTAAGCGCGGGGATTACTCCATCCGCGTGAAGCACGAGGTGGTCAACGTGGGCGACCAGTCGCGCGACGCGCAGTTGTATCTGCAACTCGTGCGCCATGGCACGGTCGCGTCAGGCAACATGATGGGTGCCAACACGTTTGCCGGGCCGGCGGCCTATACCGAAGAAAAGAAGTTCCACAAGATTCCCTTTGCGGACATCGAAAAGCAAAAGGCAGAGGTCCCGCCGCCAGCGGACAACGGCTGGATTGCCATGGTCCAGCACTACTTTGTTTCTGCCTGGCTCCTCAATGCCCCCGACGGTCAGAACCTGCAGCGTGAATTCCGCGTGAAGCGCCTGGGAGACAACCAGTATTCCGTGGCAATGGTGATGCCTTTGGGCAGTATTGCGCCCGGCGCGAGCGAAACCGTGGACAGCGATCTGTACGCAGGCCCCCAGGAAGAGAGAAAGCTTGAGGTGCTGGCGCCTGGCCTTGAGCTGGTGAAGGACTATGGCGTTTTCACCATCATTTCCAAGCCGCTCTACTGGCTGCTCAATCAGCTGCACACTGTGCTGGGCAACTGGGGTTGGTCGATTGTGGGGCTCGTGTTGTTGCTCAAAATCGCCTTTTACTGGCTCAACGCCAAGGCCTACTCCAGCATGGCCAAGATGAAGGCCATCAACCCCAAGATCACCGAGATGCGCGCGCGGCTCAAAGACAAGCCGCAGCAGATGCAGCAGGAGATGATGCGCATCTACCGCGAGGAGAAGGTCAACCCCATGGGCGGGTGCTTTCCCATCGTGATTCAGATTCCGGTGTTCATTGCGCTCTACTGGGTGCTGCTCTCGAGTGTGGAAATGCGCAACGCCCCATGGATCGGCTGGATTCAGGACCTGTCCACTCCCGACCCGTTCTTCATCCTGCCGTTCCTGATGATGCTCAGCTCGCTCTTGCAGACCGCACTCAACCCTGCGCCGCCGGATCCGATGCAGGCCAAGATGATGTGGCTGATGCCGCTGATGTTCAGCGTGATGTTCTTCTTCTTCCCTGCCGGTCTGGTGCTGTATTGGCTGACCAACAACGTGCTGTCGATTGCCCAGCAGTGGGTGATCAACACCCGCATGGGCGTACCGCCACAGTTCAATTTGCCGAAATTTAAGTGACCCCCCTTAGCGGCTTCGCCGCTCCGAGCATCCGCCAGAGGCGGCGGCCCTTCGGAGCCGTCCAAGCCTGCTCAGGCAAGCTTGGAGCTGCGGCTCTCAGCCTCTTTTCTCGCACTGCGTGCGGGAAGGGGGACGACACCGGCGCTGGGGGGCGGCGTGGCCGGCACAGGCCCTTGCGCGCTGTCCCGCGCCTGGGGCCGCGTCAGTATTTAACGTTCTGCCGCTACTGATCGCCTGGCATGCTCCCGCGCCACCACGAACCCATCGCCGCTATCGCTACCGCCCCAGGGCGCGGTGCGGTGGGCATCGTGCGCGTTTCGGGACGCAGCCTGGGCGGCCTGGTGCAGGCCCTTTGCGGCAAGGTGCTGCGGCCGCGCGAGGCCACCTATCTGCCCTTTTTCGAAGCCGACGGAACGCCGATAGATCGCGGTTTGGCGCTGTTCTTCCCCGCGCCGCACTCCTACACGGGAGAAGACGTGCTTGAACTGCAGGTCCATGGGGGGCCCGTGGTGCTGCAATTGCTGCTTGCGCGCTGCCTGCAGGCAGCGGCCGAGTCCGAGCCTGCCACGGGTGTCGCGCGCTTGGAAGGACTGCGCTTGGCGCAACCCGGCGAATTCACCGAGCGCGCCTTTCTGAACGACAAACTCGACCTGGCGCAGGCCGAGGCCGTTGCCGATTTGATCGACGCTTCCACCAGCGCCGCCGCGCGCAGCGCCGCACGCTCGCTTGGCGGTGCGTTCTCGAAGGAAGTCCATAGCCTGCGCGACGCGCTGGTGCATCTGCGCATGCTGGTGGAGGCGACACTTGATTTTCCTGAGGAAGAAATCGACTTCTTGCGCAGTTCCGACGCGGCTGGACAGCTGCAAAGATTGCAGCAAAAACTGGCTGTCGTGGCCGATCAGGCGCAGCAGGGGGCACTGCTGCGCGAAGGCATCAAAGTGGTGATTGCCGGTCAGCCCAATGCGGGCAAGAGTTCGCTGCTCAATGCGCTGGCCGGCGCCGAACTGGCTATCGTCACCCCCATCGCCGGAACTACACGCGACAAAGTGCAGCAGACCATTCAGATCGAGGGCGTACCGATTCACATTGTCGACACGGCCGGCCTGCGCGAAAGTGGCGACGAAGTCGAGCGCATTGGCATCGCCCGCGCCTGGGAGGCGATCGCGGATGCCGACGCTGTGCTGTTCCTGCACGATCTCACGCGCAGTGACGCTATTGAATATATAGCTGATGACGCAGTCATTGCAAGCGCCATGGCCGAATTTAAGCCTAAATCTGTACCCTTGCTCGACGTCTGGACCAAAAGCGACTGCGTCCCGTCGCTTCCCGAGAGCAGCGCACCGCGTGCAGGTGTGACACTGTCCTCACGCACCGGGGAGGGCTTGCCTGCCTTGCGGCGCGAATTGCTTGCCATGGCCGGTTGGCATGCGGCGCCCGGTGGCGTCTTCATTGCGCGCGCCCGCCACGTGCAGGCCCTGCAGGCGGTGGGCGCCCACCTTGCTGTGGCGTCGGATCGGCTCGAAGGCGAAACCCCTGCGCTGGACCTGCTCGCGGAAGAATTGCGCCTGGCCCAGAACGCCTTGAACCAGATCACGGGGGCCTTTGGCGCCGATGATTTGCTCGGCGTCATTTTTTCGAGTTTCTGCATTGGCAAATAGGCGCCTTGCTTTGTAAGCGACCGTAAAGCCTTCTTGTGCAGTTTTGCCATTCGCGATAGCGTCAGTAGATCATGAATGCACCCTTGCCCACCTCCATCAAACTCGACTTGCAGGGTTTGATCAACGCCATCGTCCAGGCCAGCGCCGAAGACAGCATGAGCAATCCGCTCTCGGCTGCGCAGTGGGAGATGCTGTCTGCCTACATCCAGCCCATGACGCTGGCTGCCGGTCAGACCTTGTTTGCCCAGGGCTCCTCCGAGCGCACTTTGTACTTCGTCGAAAGTGGCAGTCTGAGCGTGCACTATGAAGATGAGAAGTCGCGGGTGCGCCTGGCCATCGTTACTGCGGGCTCTGTGGTCGGCGAAGGGGCGTTTTTCTCGCACCGTACGCGCAGCGCCACGGTTCAGGCGACGGTGGCGAGCAAGCTCTGGAGCCTGACCGCCATGCGGTTTACCGAACTGAGCAACCGCCAACCCGCCGTTGCCCTAAACGTTGCCATGGCTGCGGGCGCGGTCCTCGCCAAGCGCATGACCAATCGGCGCCGCCGCATCGCCACCACCTGAGCACGGCCCCTGCGCCTGTGGTGCAGGCACCCTCTTGCTCGGCGGCTCACAGCCCGGCTGTTGTGAAGCGCAAGCTTTTTCAACCGTTCGACTGCATTTGCCTCAGACTTCACTGGCGAAAGCGGGGTGGCTTGCCCTAAACTCGGCCGAAAGCCGCTATTGCGGTGCATGCTTTCTTGCAGCCATGCCGTTCGCACTGTGCATGGCGGGCGCAAAGACGGTCAGAGACGCGCACGCAGCGCTTGTCATAGGTGGAAGAAAGAACAAGATGTCCATTCTGAGCTGGTTCACCCGCAAGAGCGCACCGGTCCCCGCGCGCAACATGGATCCATCGGGCTTGCTCAATCCCGAAGCGACCGTTCCGCTCGTGCCAGGGCGCGATGGTCGCCAGATGCCCGAACCGGCGCCGCCGGAGCACGCGGCCAACCGCAAGAACGAGCGCATGGAGCGGCGCGAACTGCTCTACACCGTGGTCCGCGATGCCATGGTGCGTGCCGGCGTGCTGTCGGCCAGCTACAAGTTCAAGGTGCTTTCTCTGGACCAGCGCGGCAGCCAGTTTTTGGTCATGATGGATCTGGCCCGCGAGTTCGGGGGGGACACGGCCCGCCTCAGCGAGATCGAAGCCTTGATTGCCCAGACCGCAAAGTCGCGCTACGACATTGCGGTCACCGCCGTATATTGGCGCACCAACGAGCATGTTGCGGTCGGTAACCCGCAGAAAGCTGCGGCGGCACCGCGCCCGGTGGCTGCTGCGGCAGGTGCCCGGCCGGCGCCCGCGACCGCGCCTCTTGCCGCGTCCACTGCTGCGCCGCGTCCAGCCTTGCGGCCTCCACCGGTTCCCTTTGACCCGATTGAGGCCGATGAGGTAGCGGCCTTCAAGAAGGCGCTGAGTTCAGCTGCCACGGGCGATCCTGCTGCTCCTCGGGGAGTTCCGGTGCGCACCGGCCCTTTGCGTCGCCCGCGCGCCGATGATTTCGCCGACACCGAAATGCCGCAGGCCGGGCCGCGTGGCCCAGACCTGAGCGGCACGCAGTACGGTGATTTGTGACGGCCAGCTAGGGCCGTGAGTTGGTAGGGCGTGGAAAAATGAAAAGGGGCGATTCTCGGCAGCTTTCTGAAACGAACTTCCAACTCGCCACACTAGTGTCCGGCAAAGTCCACCAGCGTATACAAATCCAGGCCGGCTGCACGCAGTCGGGTCGAGCCGCCCAGTTCCGGTAAATCGACAATGGAGGCGCCTTCCACCACCTGCGCGCCCAGCTTTTCCAGCAGCTTTTTGCCCGCCATCATGGTGCCGCCGGTCGCGATCAAGTCGTCCATGAGCAGCACGCGGCTGCCTGCGTGTACGGAGTCGGTGTGCAGCTCGACCGTCGCGCTGCCGTATTCGAGTTCATAGGTCTCCTCCACGGTCGTGAAGGGGAGCTTGCCCTTTTTTCGAATAGGCACAAAGCCCACGCCCAGCTCGTAGGCCACCACCGCGCCGAGGATGAAACCCCGCGCGTCAAGCCCCGCTACGACGTCGGGACGGCGATCGTGGTCCATGTAGCGATGCACAAAGGCGTCGATCAAGATGCGAAATACCTTCGGATCCTGCAGCAGCGGCGTGATGTCGCGAAACTGAACCCCAGGTGCAGGCCAGTCCGGCACCGTACGGATGTGTTCGCGCAGATAGTCAGAAAAGCTGGGTGTGGGCATGGCGCAGTGTTGGGAATGGACGCAGTTGACAAACGGCTGCGCGGAAGGGCAGTGTAGTGAATCCACGCTGCTCTGGCGCTGCCGTTCAGCGGCAAAGCGCCCATAATGATTTACCAACTCTTGCGCGCAACGCGAGCAGCACCCTGCCATGACGGTTTCCGTTCTTCTGATGGAAAGCAGCGACGAACACGCGGATGCCGTCCGGGGAGCGTTGGCGGACTCGTGGTTGGCGTGGGACGTGCACGGCGCGGCATCGCTGCGCCAGGCACGGGACGCCCTGGCCCTGCGCCTCTTCGATGTGGCCTTGGTTTCCTACCGGCTCGCCGATGGCGCTGCCTACGATGCCTTGAAAGATCTTCGCGCCACGCCGGCGCTGATCCTGGTGCCGGCGGGCCGTGAATCGCAAGCAGCGCATGCGCTGCGCCATGGCTTTGCCGATTTCGTGATGCAGGACGTGGCGGGGCAATACCTGCTTTCGCTTCCTGCGCAGATCGAGGCAGTCCTGGAGCGCGCACGCGCAGCGCAATCGCGCGAAGCGGCAGAACAGCTGCTGGCGCGCCAACACCGCCTGCTGCAAGCGATCTTTCGGGCGCAAGCCTTGTTCATCGACAGCGCTCCGGCGCGTCAAACCTTTGAGACCTTGCTCAATGAGCTTCTGGCACTGACCGAAAGCGAATGGGGCTTCCTCGGTCAGGTGGAAACTGCCGCCGCAGGCACACGGTTGCTCCGCATCCACGCAATCACCGACATCGCCTGGGACGCTGCCTCGCGCGCTCAGTTGGCCAGGCTCGATTCGGGGGGGCTGGTTTTTGACAACCCGCGCACCCTGATCGGCCAGGCGCTCCAAAGCACCACGCCGCTGATCAGCAACCATCCGGCGGACGATCCCCGCGCCGGTGGGCTGCCCCCCGGACATCCGCCGCTGCTTTCTTTCATGGCACTGCCCATCGTCGCAGGAGGCGAGGTGGTCGCCATGGTCGGCATCGCCAACCGTGCGGGAGGCTACTCGACGGCCGACGTGAGCTTTTTGCAGCCCCTGCTCAACACCGTCGGCCAGTTGGAGCTGGCGCGCCGCAGCGATGCACAGCGCCGCAGCATGGAGTTGGAGCTGGAGCGCACCAGCGCCGCGCTGGAAGAGAAAACGCGTGCGCTCGAACTCACGCTGGCCAGTGTTTCTCAGGGAATGGCCAACGTTGACGAAAATGGATTTATCCGTGTCTACAACCAGCGCTACCTTGAACTGCTGGATCTGCCGCGTGAGCTGCTGGACCGCCAACCGCACATGAGCGAAGTGGTGCGGTTTCAGGTGGCACGCGGCGATTTTGGGCCGGGATTGGTCAATATCGACGCGGCTGCACGCCCTTACGTGGCCGCCGAATCTGCAGCGCTGGCACGTTTTGGAGATACGCCTGAGTACTACCTGCGAAAGACCACGCAAGGCCGCTACCTGGAGGTGCGTACCCGATTGTTGCCCGGCGGAGGCCGGGTGCGCACCTTCGCCGATGTCACCGACTACCTTGCCGCGCAACTCGCTCTTGCCCGCAGCGAGGCGCGCTGGCGCAGTCTTACGCAGTTGTCGTCCGACTGGTACTGGGAGCAGGACACGCAAAACCGTTTGGTGCGCCTGGAAGGCAATATGCGTGCAGATGGCGGCATCTCCGAAGAGCAGTTGCGCGGCCGCTCGCTCTGGGATGCGCCGGAAGGCCGCGTGGACAGCGCCGCCCTGGCAGCGCACCGTGCGTGCATTGATGCGCAGGAAGTTTTTCACGATTTCGAAGTGCTGCGCACCACACCGTCGGGTGAACTGTTGTGGTTGGGGCTTAGCGGCGAGCCGATCTTTGACGAGGACGGGGCTTTCACCGGCTACCGCGGCGTCGCACGCGATATCACTGAGCGCAAGCGGGCGGCGGCCGAAATCGAGCGACTCGCTTTTTACGACGACCTGACCGCTCTGCCCAACCGGCGTCTGCTTCTTGACCGGCTGCATCAGGTCATGGCGCAATGCGCAAGGTTCGGGACGCACGGCGCGCTGTTGTTTCTGGATCTGGACAACTTCAAGGATATCAACGACACCCTCGGACACGAGTGGGGAGACCGATTGCTCCGTGAAGTGGGCCAGCGCCTGACCGAAGGGCTTCGCGCCACCGATACGGTGGCGCGGCTGGGGGGCGACGAGTTTGTGGTTGTTCTCCAAGGTTTGGGCGGTAGCCAGATGCAAGCTGCGCAGGAAGTCGAAACGGTCGCCTTGAAAATTCTGGCGCGGCTCAATCAACCGTACGAGATCGAAGAGCGCTCGATACATAGCACGCCGAGCATTGGCATCACGCTGTTCGAGGGCGATCCCTGCAGTTCCCAGGAACTGCTCCAGCGTGCCGACATCGCGATGTATGAGGCCAAGGCACAAGGGCGCAACACGGTGTGTTTCTTCGACCCCGAGATGCAAGCTGCGGCTTCGGCGCGTTCGCTGCTTGAGGCGGATATGCGTCAGGCGCTGGTAGAGTCGGAGTTTTTTGTGCAGTATCAGCGCGTCGTCGACCCTGGCGGCAGTCTTCTTGGTGCAGAAGCCTTGGTGCGCTGGCAGCATCCCCAGCGCGGTCTGGTTCTGCCGGGGACATTCATCAGCGTGGCGGAACAAACCGGGCTCATTCTGCCGCTGGGACGGTTTGTGCTGCGAAGCGCCTGCGAGCAACTGGCTGCCTGGGCGCAAACAAGTCGAAGTGCCGCCTGGACGGTATCGGTCAATGTCAGTGCGCAGGAGTTTCGGCACCCGGAATTCGTCGCCCAGACCCTTGCCATCCTGGAAGAAACCGGTGTGAACCCTGCGGCACTCAAGCTCGAACTTACCGAAAGCCTGTTGCTACACGACGTGGAAGACTGTATCGCCAAGATGCAGGCACTGCGCAGCCGGGGCGTGGGTTTTTCGCTGGACGACTTCGGCACCGGGTATTCGAGCCTGGCCTACCTCAAACGTCTGCCGCTGGACCAGCTCAAGATCGACCAAAGTTTTGTTCGCGACGTTCTGACGGACCCCAACGACGCAGCCATTGCCTGCACCATCATTGCGCTGGCCCAGAGTCTGGGGCTGGATGTGGTGGCAGAAGGCGTGGAAACCGAAGGGCAGCGCCAGTTTTTGCTGAACAACGGCTGTCGCCGCTTCCAGGGGTATCTGTTTGGGCGCCCCGGTCCTCCTGAAGCCTTGTTTGGCCGCTGAGTTCTCCCGGCTCGGCGTCCGCGTCTTGCGGCTCCCAAGCCCTCACCGCCAGGATCAGCCGCGCAGCAGCCGCTCTTCTGCCAGCGCCAGCGCAGGGGGAGCGCCCGAGAGCACCAGCGTATCGCCCTCGGCCAGCACCGACGCGTCGTTGGCTGTCAGCGCGTGACCCAGGCCGTCGCGCAGATTCACCACGCTTACGCCCATTTCGGGCAAACCGAGTTGCCCCAAGGCCTGCCCCAAAGTCGCTGCGCCGGCGGGAAGGGTCAGGGTGACCAGGCGGGCCTGTTCGCGTTCGGCGGCAGTGTCGTCGTCGGCACCGTGAAAATAGCCGCGCAGCAGCTGATAGCGGGCGTCGCGCTGGTCTTGCACTGAGCGGATCACGCGCCGCATTGGCACCCCCACCAGTGCGAGCGCATGGCTTGCCAGCATCAGCGAGCCTTCGATCGCCTCGGGCACCACTTCGGTCGCACCGGCCTCGCGCAGGCGCTCCAGGTGCAAGTCGTCCTGCGTGCGCACCACGACCGGCACGTGCGGTGCATGCGCGCGCGCGTTCGCCAGTACCTTGAGGGCGGCTGGCAGCTCCAGGTAAGTAACGGCCACAGCACTGGCACGCACCAGACCTGCTGCCATCAGGGCCTGCAGACGTGTCGCGTCGCCATACACCACCTTGTCCCCAGCAGCAGCGGCCTGGCGGACGCGGTCAGGATCCAGATCGAGCGCGAGATAGGGAATCGATTCGCGCTCGAGCATGCGCGCCAGGTTTTGTCCGCAGCGGCCATAGCCGCAGATGATGACGTGACCGCTGGTGTCGATCGTCTTTCGGGCAATCTGGGTCATTTGCAACGACTGCAGCAGCCAGTCACTGGCCACCAGGCGCATGACGATGCGGTTGCTGTAGAGAATCAGAAAGGGCGTAGCCACCATGGAAAGCACCATGGCCGCGAGAATGGGGTTCATCAATGCCGGCCGCAGCAGGCCGTTCTGCAAGGTCAATGACAGCAGCACGAAGCCGAATTCACCCGCTTGCGCCAGATACAGGCCGGTGCGCAGCGCCACGCCGGTGCTCGCGCCGGTGAGGCGCGCCAGCACCAGAATGATCAGCAGCTTCAGCAGCAACGGGACCACCAGCAGCCCGATCACCAGCCACCATTGCTCCAGCAGGATGTGCCAGTCCAGCATCATGCCGATGGTGATGAAAAAAAGCCCCAGCAGCACATCGTGAAATGGACGGATATCGGTGCCCACCTGGTGACGGTATTCGGTTTCCGATACAAGAACACCGGCGATGAAGGCGCCCAGCGCCAGGCTCAGGCCGGCGAGATCCGTGAGCCAGGCCAGCCCCAGCGTGATCAGCAGCAGGTTGAGCATGAAAAGCTCATCGCTCTTGCGGCGCGCCACCAGCGTGAGCCACCAGCGCATCACACCCTGTCCTCCTGTGAGTAGCACAGTGACCAGCACTGTGGCCTTGAGCAGCGCCAGGCCGAGAGCCCCCAGCAAGAGCTCAGGCGATGAGCCCAGGGCTGGCACCATCACCAGAAGCGGCACGACGGCGAGGTCCTGGAACAGCAGGATGCCCATCACGTTGCGCCCGTGCTCGCTCTCGATCTCCGCGCGTTCGGACATCAGCTTCACGACGATGGCTGTGCTGCTCATGGCCAACACACCGGCGAGCGCCAGGGCGGTCTGCCACCCCACGTCCCACACACCGCCCAGCCACTGCGCCAGCAGCAGCGTGCCGCCGAAACCGACGGCCATCGTCAATGCCACCTGCAGCAGTCCGAGTCCAAACACCTGGGCACGCATGGCGCGCAGCTTGGGCAGGCTGAACTCAAGGCCAATGGCAAACATCAGAAAGACCACGCCGAATTCGCCCAGGTGGCGCACGCTCTCCGAGTTGCGGGCCAGGGCGAGCGCGTTGGGTCCAATCAGCACACCCGCGATCAGATAGCCCAGCATGGGAGGCATGCGCAGGCTGCGGCACGCAACAACGCCCAAGACCGCAGCCAGCAGGTACAAAAGCGTGAGAGCGAGGCTGGACATCATCCAATGCTAGCTTGTGCGGGTCCGTTGCACGGAGAAACTTGATCCCTGTCTTCAATCTTCCTGAGTGGTTCGGAGGCCGTAAACAGATTTTTGGCCCGCCGATAGAATCGCTCCATGCATGTCGCTACCCTTTCCACGCGTCCGTTCGACCCAGAGCGAGCATTGCGTCTGGGGCGCGAAACATTCGAAATTGAAGCGGCAGCGCTGAATCAATTGGCGGGCGCCTTGGGCACGCCCTTTTGCGATGCCGTCCACGCCATCCTGCTAGCTTCAGGACGCGTTGTGGTCATGGGCATGGGCAAGAGCGGCCATGTGGGCCGAAAAATTGCTGCGACGCTCGCCTCCACGGGCACGCCTGCCCTGTTTGTGCACCCCGCCGAGGCCAGTCACGGCGATCTGGGCATGGTGACTTCGGGCGATCTGGTGCTCGCCATTTCCAACAGCGGCGAAAGCGCTGAGCTGACGGCCATCCTGCCCGTGCTGCGTCGGCTGGGCACGCCACTGGTAGCCATCACCGGGCGGCCCGGCTCCACCCTGGGGCAGCATGCCGACACCGTGCTCGACAGCAGTGTGGAACGCGAGGCCTGCCCCCTGAATCTGGCGCCCACCACCAGCACCACAGCGCAACTGGCCATGGGCGACGCGCTGGCTGTGGCCTTGCTTGATGCGCGCGGCTTTCGCGCTGAAGATTTCGCCCGCTCCCATCCTGGCGGCGCGCTGGGACGCAAATTGCTCACCCACGTCAGCGACGTCATGCGCAGCGGCGACGAGCTGCCTCGGGTAGGCCCCGAGGCCGGCTTTATCGAGCTCATGCGCGAGATGAGCGCCAAGGGTCTGGGCGCCGCCGCCGTGGTCGACGAAGCCGGCCGCATCCTGGGCATCTTCACCGACGGCGACCTGCGCCGGCGCATCGAGAGCGGTACCGATCTGCGCCCTGCAAGCGCCGCCGAGCTCATGCACATCCACCCTCGCACCATTCGCGCAGATGCCTTGGCCGTTGACGCGGCAGCGCTGATGGAAACGCATGGCATCACCAGCGTCTTGGTGGTCGCCGACGGCGACATTCTCCAAGGCGTGGTCCACATTCGCGACCTGCTGCGCGCCAAGGTGATCTGAGGTGTTGCGACAACCCCCTGTGCGGCTGCGCCGCATCCCCCTTCTCTCGCTTCGCTGCGCGATGCGGGAAGGGGGGCGCCGCCAGGGCGGCGGGGCGGCCCCTGGGCGGCGGCTGCTGGGCTGTGCGGTGCCTTGTTCATGCGCGGTGTATGAAGCGAATGATCACTGAAATGCTTCGGTCCGGAACTCTGCCCGCACTGGGCTTCGCGCCGGAACTGCTCCTGGCTGCACAGGACGTGCGTGTGGCTTTCTTCGACGTCGACGGCGTGCTGACCGACGGAGGCATCTATTTCAGCGAGGCGGGTGAGACGCTCAAGCGCTTCCATACACTCGACGGCCATGGGCTCAAGCTTTTGCAGAAGGCCGGCATCGTGCCGGCCATCATCACCGGGCGCGACTCTGCGCCGCTGCGGCTGCGGCTTTCGGCGCTGGGCGTCGAGCACGCGGTGTTTGGCACAGAAGACAAAGCCCCGGCCGCGCAGCGTTTGCTGGACCAATTGGGCCTGGCCTGGAACCAGGCCGCAGCCATCGGCGACGACTGGCCAGACCTGCCGATGATGCGGCGCGCGCGCTTTGCCTGCGCGCCACCCGACGCCCATGTCGAAGTGCGCTCCCGTGCCCACCATGTGACCGCAGCGCGCGCTGGAGTGGGCGCTGCGCGCGAGTTTTGCGACCTCTTGCTGATGGCGAATGGCGCCTACGCTCGCCTGCTGGCTGAACATTGCACATGAGGAGCCGCACGCAACGTGCCTGGGACCGCATCGCGGTGTACCTGCCCGTTTTGCTCATGGGCCTGCTGGCGCTGGGAAGCTGGTGGCTGGTGCGCAACGCCCCTTCGGTGCCGTCGGACGCCCAGGAGGCGCCGCGCGGTCACGAACCCGATTACTTCATGCAGAATTTTTCGGTGAAGAATTTTGGTGCCGACGGCACGCTGCTCAGCGAAGTGCGGGGCGACATGGGGCGCCACTATCCCGACACCGACACGCTGGAAATTGACCGCATGCGATTGCGCTCTGTCGACGCCGCTGGTCGCCTGACGCATGCCTCCTCAGAACGGGCTGTGAGCAACGCCGACGGCTCGGAAGTGCAGCTCTTTGGCAATGCCCGCGTGGTGCGAGACGCGGCAACCGGCGCGCGCGCGCCGACCCAGCCACAGCTGTCCTTTGAAGGTGAATACCTGCACGTCTGGCCGCAACTTGAACGGGTGCGTTCCAATCTTCCCGTTACGCTCACGCGCGGCAAAGACCAGTTTACGGCCGATGGACTGGAATACGACAATCTGGCGCAGGTACTGAAGATGCAGGGCAACGTGCGCGGCACCTTGTCAGCAAAAAATGCAGATAAAAAAAGCCGCTAGCGCACGTTTATAAAGGGTTGCAAGCTATTTATTCAATAGCAATTTTGAATATGAAAAAAGCCTCCGAAGAGGCCTTTTAGGGGGCTACTGGGGGCGATCAATATCCGCCGCCGTAATCTCCGCCACGGCCGCCGCCACCGCTATTGCCGCCGCCGCGTGGGCCCGAGCCGTAGGGGCTGCGGAACCCGCCTTCGCTGCGGCCACCGCCGCCGTAGCCACCGCCCTCGCGCCCGCCACCACCATAGCCGCCGCCTCCGCCTTCGCGGCCGCCGCCATAACCGCCACCGCCGCCGCCGCTGCGCCCGCCACCGTAGCCGCCACCGCCACCGTACCCGCCACCACCGCCAAATCCACCGGAGCGGGGCGGACGGGGTTCCATTGGACGGGCTTCGTTCACCACAATGGCGCGACCGCCAAGCGACTGGCCGTTCATCCCCTGGATTGCCGCCTGGGCTTCCGCGTCGCTGCCCATTTCAACGAAGCCGAAGCCTTTGGAGCGGCCGGTATCGCGCTCCATCATGACTTTGGCACTGGTGACCGCGCCGAATTCGCCAAAGGCCTGCTCCAGATCGTTGTCACGCACACCATAGGGCAGGTTGCCCACATACAGTTTGTTGCCCATGCTTGGGACTCCTCAAGAACACAAAGAAAAAGCGATGGAGTCCCGAAACGCAAGCAGATCATCGCAACGACACCAACTGCGTGAACCCGACGCATCACCGCAAACCTTGCGTGCGCGTTCCTGCTGAAACGCCCGCTCGCGCATTATGAATCCGCTTTTTCAGCGAAATGCAAGCGGTTTGATGGATTTTTTGCGCGCACGGACAACAAAAAAGGAACCCGAGGGTTCCTTAGTCTGCCTGCCGAAACAAGTTCGGCAATGGCAAGGGACAGATCAGTAGCCGCCGCGGCCACCGCCGTAGCCACCACCGCCACCACCACCGCTGCGGCTACCGCCGCCGCCACCATAGCCGCCGCCACCACCACCGCCGTAACCGCCGCCACCACCAGCGCCGCCGCCGAAGCCGCCGCTGCGCGGAGCGCGGGGCTCCATTGGACGGGCTTCGTTGACCACAAGGTCACGGCCGCCAAAGTTTTGGCCATGCACGCCTTGGATGGCGGCCTGTGCCTCGGCATCGCTGCCCATTTCGACAAAACCGAAACCCTTGGAACGACCGGTGTCGCGCTCCATCATGACCTTGGCGCTGGAAACGGCACCGTACTGGCCGAAGGTTTGCTCGAGGTCGCTGTCGCGGAAAGAATAGGGCAGGTTGCCCACGTAAAGTTTGTTGCCCATGAAGGACTCCTGAAGAAACATAAAACGCGATGGAGTCCGACGCAATCAACAAACCTGTGACGACTTCAAAGACGCGAAACTGACCAGACACCGCTCATACACTGCTTTTTCGACATGCGAAAAAACGAGACCATTATCTGCCAATTTGCCAGGATGATCGCTTTTATTTGCCTTTTCTTCTGATTTGTGCCCTGGCGCAACGCCCGTATCGCGCGCATGGGCACCTACCGCTTTGCTATAGTTGCCGCCACGCGCCGATTTGCCACAGCTTGCGGGCGCTCTACAAATACTGCTAAAGACCGTCTCCGAGCCCCCCGGTACCGTTTTTAGCGTTGCCGGGTTTTTTTATGCCGCTGCTCGCCACGCCCCAGTTTCAGCATTTTTCCGAACCACTCGCCTTGCAGAGTGGCGCGGTCATCGCCGGCTACACGCTGGCATTCGAAACCTACGGCACGCTCAACGCTGAGCGCTCCAATGCCGTGGTGGTATGCCACGCGCTCAATGCATCGCACCATGTTGCGGGTGTGTACGCGGGTGAGGACAAAAGCGAAGGTTGGTGGGACAACATGATCGGTCCCGGCAAACCGGTGGACAGCAACCGCTTCTTCGTCATCGGCATCAACAACCTGGGCTCGTGCTTTGGCTCGACCGGCCCGATGCATGAGAACCCTGCCACGGGCCAAGTCTATGGCGCCGACTTTCCCGTAGTCACGGTGGAAGACTGGGTCCACGCCCAGGCGCGGCTGCTCGATGTGCTGGGCATCGCGCAACTGGCCGCCGTGCTCGGCGGCAGCCTGGGGGGCATGCAGGCGCTGTCGTGGGCGCTGCAGTACCCCGAGCGCGTGCGCAACGCCGTCGTCGTGGCGAGTGCGCCCAACCTCACGGCCGAGAACATCGCCTTCAACGAGGTCGCGCGCCGCGCCATCGTGACCGACCCCGATTTCCACGGCGGCAACTTCTATCGCCACGGCGTCATTCCAAAACGCGGACTGCGCATCGCCCGCATGATCGGCCACATCACCTACCTGAGCGACGATGTGATGAACGAGAAGTTCGGCCGCAGCCTCAGGCCGCCAGACCTGCTGGCCGGCCAGGCGCCGCCTTCGGACGACCCTGCGACCTTGCTGCGCGACTACCACTACAGCACCCAGGACATCGAATTCCAGATAGAGAGCTACCTGCGCTACCAGGGCGACAAGTTCAGCGAGTATTTCGACGCCAACACCTATTTGCTGATCACCCGTGCGCTCGACTACTTTGACCCTGCGCGCGCCTTTGGCGGCAACCTGACGCGTGCGCTGGCGCGCGCTACCGCCAAATTCCTGCTGGTGAGCTTCACTACCGACTGGCGCTTTGCGCCCGCGCGCTCACGCGAAATCGTCAAGGCGCTGCTGGAGAACCGGCGCGACGTGAGCTATGCCGAAATCGACGCGCCGCACGGGCACGACGCCTTTTTGCTCGACGATGCGCGCTACCTCGGCGTCGTGGGCGCGTATTTCGATCGCATTGCCAAGGAGCTGGCATGACCGAAAAAGCCACCATGCAGGCGCTGGCCGCGCTGGTCCCCCAGGGCTCGCGCGTGCTCGATCTGGGCTGCGGCGGCGGCGCCATGCTCGACTACCTGCAGCGTGAGCGCGGCTGCAGCGGCTACGGCGTCGAGATTGACGACGCCAACGTGCTGGCCTGCGTGCGCCGCGGGGTCAACGTGGTGCAGCTCAACCTCGAAGAAGGCCTGGCCATCTTCGAGGACAACTCGTTTGACGTGGTGCTACAGATCGACACCCTGCCCCATTTGCGCAACGCCGAAATCATGCTGCGTGAAACCGCGCGTGTCGGGCGCGCGGGTATCGTCGCCTTTCCCAACTTCGCCCATTGGCCCAACCGCCTCTCGGTGCTGCGCGGGCGCATGCCCGTGACGCGGCGCCTGCCCTACCAGTGGTACGACACACCCAATATTCGCGTTGGCACATTCAAGGACTTTGAGGTCCTCGCGCACAAGAACCAGCTGCGCATCCTGGATGCCTTTGGTTTGCAGGAGGGAGAAGTTGTGCGCTGGCTGCCGAACGCGCGTGCCGGGACGGCGGTGTTTCATTTTGAGCGGGCTGTTTAAGCAATGCGCGCAGCAGTGAACGTACGAGAGCGGCGCATGGTGGGTGCCTTCCTGTTTTTGTTCGGTTTGTTTGCTTTACCTTTTGGCGTTTCAGTCTTGGTGTTGGGCGTATCACCTGCCACGACGGGGCTCAGTTGCCAGGCCATCTGTGGTTTGGCCATGTTGGCGACGGATTTTTTTGGGCCGCTGGCGGGGAGGATTTTGAGCGGTGGTTTCTACGTTTTTGCTGGGTTCGCTTTTTTATTCGTGGGACGTGCGGTGTACAACGGCCGATAGGCGCACTGCCCCCGGCTGGTTCTGTCGCCCTCGCTCCTAAAATCCCCGCATGGACTTCCTCGACATGCTGCGCGCCGCTTCGGCGCAGAACGCCTCGATGCTCTGCGTCGGCCTGGACCCCGAGCCCACGCGCTTGCCTGCTTGTTTGCACGAGGGCCCCAACCGTCTCTACGACTTCTGCGCCGCCATCGTCGACGCCACCTGCGACCTGGTCTGCGCTTTCAAGCCGCAGATTGCCTACTTCGCCGCGCACGGCGCCGAGGACCAGCTTGAGCGGCTGATGCAGCACATGCGGGCCAATGCGCCACAGGTGCCGATCATTCTGGACGCCAAGCGCGGCGACATCGGTTCGACCGCCGAGCAGTACGCCAAGGAGGCGTTCGAGCGCTACGGTGCCGACGCGGTGACGCTCTCGCCCTTCATGGGTTTTGATTCCGTTGCGCCGTACCTGCAGTACCCCGGCAAGGGCGCATTCCTGTTGTGTCGCACGTCCAACCCTGGCGGTGACGACCTGCAAAACCAGCGCCTGGCCGATGTGGAAGGCCAGCCGCGCCTGTACGAGCACATCGCCCGCCTGGCACAGGGGCCGTGGAACCGCAACGGCCAGCTCGGGCTGGTGGTGGGTGCCACCTACCCGGCCGAGATCGAGCGCGTGCGCGCGCTGGCGCCCACGGTGCCGCTGCTCATTCCTGGCGTGGGCGCGCAAGGGGGCGACGCCGCAGCCACGGTGCGCGCCGGTTGGCGGCCAGACGGCCCGATCATCGTCAACTCGTCCCGCGCGATTTTGTACGCCAGCAGCGGCAAGGACTTTGCCCAGGCTGCGCGGAGCGAAGCCGAGCGCACACGGGCGATGTTGCAAGCCGCCTTGCCTGCATGAGCGCTATCTAATAAAGAGCTACCAACGCTTGTGCATCAAGCGCTGGAGGCCAATTTCACCTCAAATTGAACGCAAGCGACCGGGCGCCATGGCGGCAGCGTCCACGCCTTGCGCTGTCAGGCGCTCGTCCAGCGCCTCACCCAGCAGAAGGTTGCGCGCCAGCAATGCGTAGGCTGGGGCGCTCTGGATGCCGTAGCCGCCCTGGGCGGCCAGCCAGAACAGGCCGTCCACGGCGCCATCCCAGCCAATCACCATCTCGCCGTCTGGCACAAACGAGCGCAGCCCCGCCCAGGTGTGCGAGGGCCGACGAATGCTGAAGTGCGTCATCTGCTCGATGTGAAAGATGCCCGTGGCCACATCGATCTCTTCGGGCGCGACGTCGTGCGGATGCATCGGGTCGGCGTTGGCGGGCGATCCCAGCAACTGGCGCGCGTCGGGCTTGATGTAGAAGCTCTCATCCACGGCAATGATGGCCGGCATGCGCGCCAGATCCAGGCCGTCTGGCGCCGGGAAGGTGAAGGCCGTGCGCCGGCACGGCGTGAGACCTATCGGGGCTGCGCCCGCCATTTCGCCCAGCACGTCGGCCCAGGCGCCCGCCGCGTTGATCAGGGTGCGCGCCTGCACGTGGCTGCCGTCGGCCAGCGTGATATCCCACAGGCCATCGCTGCGCTTTGCCGCCATGACCTCGGCGTCGGTGCGCAGCACGCCGCCGCGCTGGCGCAGCCCACGCAGATAGCCCTGGTGCAAGCTGTGCACGTCGATATCGGCGGCCCCGGCTTCCTGCAGACCGCCGCCCAGGGCGTCCCGGCGCAGGAAAGGCAGCCGCGCCGCAAGTGCGTCAGCGGACAAACGCTCCAGGCCCGGCGCGTGGGGGCGCAGTTCGGCTTCGGTGGCGTCGAGCAGTTCCATCTGGTCCGGTCCGGCGATGTAGACCACGCCGCGCGGCGAGAGGATGGCGCTCTCGCAGAAGCCGGCGGGCGGTGTCTGCAGAAACGACCGGCTGGCGCGCGTCATGGCGCGAATGGCCGGCGTGCCGTAGGTTTCAAGAAACAAGGCCGCCGAGCGGCCGGTGGTGTGGTAGCCGGGCAGGCCTTCACGCTCCAGCAGCAGCACGCTGCCGCGCGTCGCCAGTTCCCAACCCAGGCTGGCGCCTGCAATGCCGGCGCCGACAATGGCGAAATCAATGCTTGTCATGGGGCTCTCCCTGGGCTTGGCGGTGAATGACCGCCTCGCCGCGTTCAAGAAATTGGGCAAATTCGGCATCGGGCAGCAAAGCACCGCCCGTCGTCCAGGCCAGGTGGGTCGCCTGCGGCAGTTGGCTGAGCAGGCCTTGCTCTGCCAGCCAGGCGCGGCCCGCCGCACTGCGCACCAGGCGCAGCGGGCCAGCAAGGCCGGCTGCGGCCGAAGGCTCCAGCCGCAGACCCTCGGCGGCATGGGCGCGCGCCAGGTGGGCGAACAGCGCGTCATCGGTCACGGTGTACACGCCGGCCAGGCGCTCGCGCATCAGGGCCGCCGCCAGAAGTGATGCGCGCGGTACGGCCAGGCCATCGGCTTCGGTGCGGTTGTTCAGGCCGAAATCGTAGACCGACGGATGCTGCGCCATACCGGCGCGCAGCTGCACCAGCATGCAGGGCGACTGCACCGGCTCGACAAAAAAGCAGTGCACATGCGCGCCCAAGCGCTCGCGCAGACCCAGCGCAATGCCGCCCGGCGCGCCACCCACGCCGCAGGGCAGATAGACGAACAGCGGATGCGCGGCGTCCACCCGAACCCCTGCCTGGTGCAACTGCGTTTGCAAATCGGCCGCCGCCGCGCTGTAGCCCAGCAGCAGCGAGCGCGACTGCTCGTCGTCGACAAAATGGCAGGCGGGGTCGCGCGCCGCCGCTTCGCGCCCAGCGTGCACGGCGCGTTCGTAGTCGCCCTCATGCTCCACCACCTGCACGCCATGGGCCCGCAGGCGCGCTTTCTTCCAGGCCTTGGCGTCTTGCGACATATGCACCCGGGCCCGAAAACCCAGTGCCGTGGCAATCAGCCCAACGCCCATGCCCAGATTGCCGGTAGAGCCGACGACGATTTCATGCTGCGCAAACAGGGCGCGTGCCGGGGCATCGGCCAGGGGTGCCAGATCGCTGTGGGCGTCGATGAGGCCGTGCGCAACGGCCAGGCCTTCGGCAAATTCCAGCACTTCGTGCATGGCACCGCGTGCCTTGACCGATCCGGCCACCGGCAGCAGGTGGTCGCATTGGGTCCAGAGCTGTCCTTCGTCCTCGTTCAGACCCAGCGCCTGCTGCAAGGCGCTGGCCCGCAGCAGGGGTGAGGCAATGCGGCCGCCGGTTTCACGCAGCGCAGGGAACACCTGCTGCAGCAGGTTCTGCGCGCGGGCAAAGCGCTGCACGGCGGCGTCGATCTGAAGCGCGGTCACCGCGCCAGCTTCAGGAGTGGCGGTGCAGGCAGGATTGATCCACAGGCAGGGCTCGGCGCGGCGAATCTGTGCCTCCAGCGCGCTGTCGCCGGGGCTTGGGGAGTCGGGAGCCAGAAAGGAAGTCATGGCGGCATTGTGCCCACGGTCGGCAAGAACGTCTGAAAGGAACTCCAGTTGATAGTTGCTAAAACTGGAACAGTCAGTTCGTGACTTGGTAGTTTTTCTATGACTTCATAGTGCGTACAGTTCAACCCATCGATGAGTCGCACACAGAACACGACTCACCGAAACCGCCCCCAGGGACCCGATGGCTCCCCGGATCAGCGGATTCACTCAGTACATTGAAAGGAAACCATCATGAACACCGCACGCATTCTCTCTATCGCCGCTGTTGCTGCTTTTGCCTCTGTCGGCGCCCAAGCTGCCCAGACCGCTGGCGATCTGTACGGCACCGACTTTGAAGTCGGCTTCACGCCCAGCCGCACCCGCGCTGAAGTGATGGCCGAGGCAGTGCAAGCCGCCCCCAACTTCAAGAATTTCTATGTGGCTCCCGCCGCCGCCCAACCCGCCACCGTGCTGACCCGCGCCGCCGTGCGCGAAGAAGCCCGCGTTGCCATCCGCGCGCACGAAATCGCCACCGGCAACTTCAGCTGATCGCGGGCAGGCCTTACGCCTGCCTCCTGCAGCCCAAGCCATTTCCAAGCCCGCATTGGTGCAAGCCCTGCGGGCTTTGTCCTATCTGCGCTGCGCCCAGTGCCCGCCCAGCACCACGCAGACCAGCGCCGCCACCACAAACGCCGTGCCGGCCCACTGCCAGGGCGTGACCACTTCGCCCAGCACCAGCATGCCGGCTGCCAGGCCCACCACCGGCACACCCAGGCTGAAGGGCGCCACGCGGTTCGCGGGGTGGCGTGTCAAGAGTCGCGTCCACAAGCCGTAGCCAAGAATGGTGGCCATCCAGCCGAGGTAGGCCACCGAGCCCCAGGCCACCGCCGGCAGTGCAGCCCAGGTGCTGGCGTCGAGCCAGCGCCCGGCAGCCGGCTCGGTGATGGCCACCAGCGCCACAAAGGCAAGAATAGGCGCGGGGCAAGACCACACGACGAAGGCCAGCGGGTCGTACCCCGGTGCGGCGCGCTGTGCCATCCGCGCGACGATGTTGGAAACCGACCACGATGCGGCGGCGCACAGCGTGAGCGCAATGCCGATCAGCGTCGCACCGCCCGCGCTCCCCGCCTCGGGCCCGATAAAGTTCATGCCAAAACACACGAGACCCACACCGGCCAGCGCCATGCCGATCAGCAGCGGCCGGCTCGGGCGCTCGCCCAGCGCAATGAAGCCAAAGAGGGCCGTGAAGAACACCTGCGTCTGCATCAGCACGCTGGCCAGTGCGGCGGTCATGCCCAGCTTGAGTGCGAAGAAACCAAAACTGAACTGTGCCACGCCCTGGAACATGCCAAAGCCCACCACCCAGCGCCAGCCAATGCGCGGCGGGCGAATCAGAAACACCATGGGGAGCGCCGCCGCCATGTAGCGCACAGCGCCAAGCTCAAAGGGGGTGAAACTCTCCAAGCCCCACTTCATGGCAATGAAGTTGAGCCCCCAGATAATCACCACCGCCAGCGCACCCAGCAAATCCAGCGCGCCCATGGCGCCCGGATCCTGCCGGGCGGCAGCGTTCACTGCACCGCCTGCGCGGCGGCAATCTGCGCCTGAACCCGCTGCGCGAGCGCCATATCGCCAGGCGTTTCCGGACTGAAACGATCCACCGCGCGCGGCGCGCCGGCCGCATCCAGCGCCACATAGACGGCCGCGCAGTGCAGCACCATGTGCAGCTCGCTGCTGGCCAGCGCGCCGGTGTGCACTTCGATGGCCAGGCTCATGCTGGTTTCGCCGGTGAAGGCCAGGTGCGCACGCACCTCGACCAGATCGCCCGCGTGCACCGGCCGCAAAAAGTGCGCGTTGCCGACAAAGGCTGTAACGCAGTCGCCGCGCGCCCAGGCCGAGGCGCAGGCAAAGCCCGCTTCGTCCACCCAGCCAAGAACGCTGCCGCCGGAGATGCGGGCGCCAGTGTGGGACGTATTGCGTGGTGCCAGAAAGCGCAGGGTGATGGAGTGCATGGGCGGGCGTGGATTGGCGCGGTGGAGAGCACATTATTCCCGAGAGCGCTTCCCCAGGAATACTATTGAATAGATAGCTGTTGACGCTTACCCAATAAGCGCTAGAGCCCAATTTGACCAGATATTTCCGTAGGTAGTGCCCCGTATGGCTCGCCGGGTTGTCTGCGAGCTGCTCCGGCGTTCCCATGCCCACCACGGTGCCACCGCCGGCGCCGCCCTCGGGCCCCATGTCGATGATCCAGTCGGCCGTCTTGATCACGTCCAGGTTGTGCTCGATGACGACGATGGTGTTGCCGGCGTCGCGCAGTTGGTGCAGCTTTTGGAGCAGCTTACGCGGGCACAATGATCCCATCAACCCGAAAGCGCTCAGGCATGTCCCGTATTTTCGACAACATTGAACTCGATCTGCTCGACGCCCTCAAGGCGAGCTTAGAAGTGGCGCACCGCGCTGACTTTTGCATCGGGTACATGAACCTGCGTGGCTGGCAGGCTCTCGACGAAACCATCAACCACTGGGCACCAGACGCCGGTCAGGTCTGCCGCGTGTTGGTGGGCATGCAGCGGCCACCGTACGAAGAGATCAGGGAAATCTACCGGCAAACCGGTGAAGTCGGCTTGATCGACAACGCGACCGCCAGCCGCCTGAAAACCCAGTTTGCAGCCCACCTGCGGGAGCAGATCACGCTGGGCATCCCCACCGGACAAGACGAAGCCGGGCTGCGCAGACTGGCCCGGCAACTGCGCGCGGGGCAGGTCGTGGTGAAGTTGTTTTTGCCCTACCCCTTGCATGCCAAGCTCTATTTGCTGTTTCGTGACGATGTCAACAACCCGATCACCGGTTTTGTGGGCAGCAGCAACCTCACGCTGGCCGGGCTGGCCAAGCAAGGTGAACTGAACGTGGACGTGCTGGACCACCTCGGCACACAAAAGCTCTCGGCGTGGTTCAACGCCCGATGGGAAGAGCGTTGGGCACTAGATATTTCGGGCGATTTGGCCGCCATCATCGAAGCCAGTTGGGCGCGCGAAGAAGCCATTGCGCCGTACCACATCTATCTGAACATGGCGTACCACCTCAGCACCGAGGCGCGGGCTGGGCTAAGCCAGTTTCGGCTGCCAGTGCGTTTTGAGCAAGACCTGTTCGAGTTTCAGAAAAGTGCGGTGAAGATCGCTGCCCGCCACCTGCACCGCCGTGGCGGCGTGATGATTGGCGACGTAGTGGGCCTGGGCAAAACCATGATGGCCACCGCGCTGGCACGCATGTTTGAGGACGATTTGGGCTACGAGACGCTCATCATCTGCCCGAAGAACCTCGAACCCATGTGGGAGCAATACCGAACCGAATACGGCCTGCGCGGCATGGTGTTGCCGGTCTCGCAAGTCACCAAAAAACTACCGAATCTCAAGCGCTACCGCTTGGTGCTGATCGATGAAAGCCACAACCTGCGCAACCGTGAAGGCCGGCGCTACAAGGCCATCGCCGAATACATCAAAAGCTGCGATGCCAAGGTGATCCTGCTTACGGCTACGCCGTACAACAAAACCAAACACGACCTATCAGCACAACTGCGTTTGTTCATCGACGAGCGGGCCAACATCGGCATCCGGCCCGAGCGGCACATGCGCAAACACGGCATCAGCGAGGCCGACTTTGAGCGCAGGCACCAATGCCGGGTGCATTCCATTCTAGCCATCGAGAAGAGTGATGAATTTGACGACTGGCGCGAGCTGATTCGTCTCTACATGGTGCGCCGCACCCGCAGCTTCATCATTCAGCACTACACCGAAGCCGACAAGCAAGGCCGCCGCTACATCGCTGGCAGCGACGGTGAAAAGCGCTACTTTCCCGTGCGCAAGCCCTTGTCGGTCACCTTCGCGGTCGATGAGGCTGACCCGGCCGACCGGTACGCACGCCTCTACTCCGTTGGCGTGGTGGAGCAGATCAACGCCCTGCATGTGCCGCGCTACGGTTTGGGCCTGTACGTTGATCCGGCGGAAGAAAAGCAGGCAACGCCCGCTGAGCGCAAGCTCATCGAAAACCTGGGGCGCGCGGGTAAGCGCCTCATGGGGTTCTGTCGCACCAACCTGTTCAAGCGGCTGGAATCCAGCGGCTTTTCATTCTTGCAGTCCATCGACCGCCATGTGCTGCGCAACCAGATCTACCTGTACGCGATTGAGAATGGGCTGGACCTCCCCGTGGGGGTGCTGGACGCGGGCTTGCTGGACTTGGAGCGCGTCGACGAAGACGCCGAGGGCGTCGAGGGAGACCCGGAAGACTTGCTCGATGGCTTGGTAGACGCCGTCGCCGACGAAGACGGATTGCCAGACGGCATGGCCCGCGCGAAGGCGGTGTATGACCAATACGCCAGCGTCTACAAAAAGCGCTTCAAGTGGATTCGCCCCAACCTGTTCAGAGCCAAGCTCGCGCAAGCCTTGGCAGAGGACACGCAAACGCTCACCGAGCTGATGAACAGCCAGGGCCCGTGGTCTGCCGAGCTGGACCACAAATGGCAAGCCCTGCGCCGCATGCTCACAAGGGCACACGGCAAAGACAAAGTGCTGGTCTTCACCCAATTTGCCGACACCGCGCGCTACCTGGAGCGTGAGGCGCGCAAGGCCGGCATCACCCAGGTAGCGGTAGCCACTGGCGCCAGTGCCGACCCTTATGCATTGGCCTGCCGTTTCAGTCCCAAATCGAATGGCAAAACAGTGGCCAAGGCCGACGAAGTGCGCGTGCTCATCTGTACCGACGTGCTCTCAGAAGGCCAGAACCTGCAAGACAGCAGCGTCGTCGTCAACTTCGACCTGCCCTGGGCCATCATCCGCCTCATCCAGCGTGCGGGCCGGGTGGACCGCATTGGCCAGCAGGCAGAAGAAATTCATTGCTATTCGTTCCTGCCGGCCGATGGTGTGGAGCAGCTCATTCAACTGCGCTCGCGCATCCGCCAGCGCCTGCAAGAAAACGCCGAAGTGGTGGGTACTGACGAAGCCTTCTTCGAAGACGACGAAGCCAGCACCATCCGCGACCTGTACACGGAAAAGCAAGGCGTGCTCGACGATAGCGACGACGAGGTAGACCTTGCCTCTTACGCCTGGCAAATATGGAAGCAGGCTACGCAGGGAAACCCCGACCTCGCCCGCGCCGTCGAATCGCTCCCGCCCGTGGTGTATTCGGCCAAGGCCTTTGCGCTGGACGAAAGCCGGTTTCCGCCATTGGGGGCTGACGCCGGCAAAGGCGGCGCGCTTGTTTACGTCAAATCGCCCGAGGGCAACGACCACCTCGCCTGGGTGGGCGCCAACGGCAAGACCGTGACCGAATCGCAGTTCACCGTACTGCGCGCTGCGGAGTGCGGGCCGGGCACCCCTGCCGTGCAACGCCTTGCCGCCCACCATGAGTTGGTCGCCCAAGGATTGCAACTGGCGGTGAGCCAGGACAAAGCAGTGGGTGGCGGCCTGGGCCGCCCCAGCAGCCCGCGCCGTCGGGCTTACGAGCGCCTCAAGCCTTACGCCACCGAGCAAATGCAAACCCTGTTTCGCGACGACGAGCTGGAGCGCGCCCTCGACGACATCTACCAGCGCCCCCTGCTGGAAACCGCCGCTGATTTGCTCAACCGCCTCATGCGCAGCGGCGTGAACGACGAAGAGCTGGCTGAAGCGGTGAAATCACTGCGCGAAGAAGGGCGGCTGACCTATGCCGAAGACGATGCAACGTTGCGAGAACCGCGCGTGGTGTGCTCCATGGGGCTTGTGGCAAAAGAGGGGGCTTGAAGCCATGCGCAACCGCAACACGCTGGAGTTTTTGGGCCTTTGGGAGCAACTGCAAACCCTGCGTTTAACAGTAGCGAAATCGAGACCTTTAAAACACAGGCTGGGCTCGACAGCCTTCACATCTCCCCCAAAAAACGGATTGATTCCCGCCTGACTAGTCACCGCAAACTTTGAGCGCGCGCTACGGGCTTGATTCCGAAAGATAGAAATGCAGGCTTTCAACCAAGAACACCTCAAAAACTACCGGTTCAAACACCTGTTCAACGAACTCGGCTGGGACGCGCCCGCCCAGCAACAGCCCTACAGCGTGACCGTGGGTGAAGCCACTTGGTTGTTAGACGTGGTGGCGCTCAAAAAAGGCGTGCAGGTGTTGCACTGCCAGCCCGGCGCACAAGGGCAGATGCCCGATTACGCCACGCGGCAAAAAATCGAACGCAAGGTCACGCCCGATGTGCGCGAACATCTCATCGTGTTCAGCAACGGCGCCAAAACCATTCAAGTCTGGCAATGGGTAACCCGCCAAACCGGCAAGCCCGCGCAATACCGCGAAGTATTTTTCCGCCAAGGCGAAGCGCCCGAGCTGCTGACGCAAAAGCTCAGCCGCCTGCACTTTGCGTTGGACGAAGAAGAGCTGCTCACCGTGCTGGGTGTCACCGCCCGGTTGGACGACGCCGCGCCGCGCGACAAGGTCACGAAGAAGTTTTACACAGCGTTCGAGGCACAGCGCAAAGCCTTTGCCGCCTTCATCGACGGCATTCCAAACGATAGCGAAGACCAGCGCTGGTACACCGCCGTGGTGATTGACCGGCTCATGTTTTTGTGGTTTTTGCAGGAAAAAAGCTTTCTGAACGGCCAAACCGAATACCTGCAACTGCGCCTGCAAGCCCATCTGGACGGTAACCACGGGCAGAGCTTCTACAAGCGCTTCCTCTCGCCGCTGTTTTTCAAAGGATTCGCGCAAGAGCGTACGCCAGAGACTGCCGCCGCCATCCATGCTGAGTTCGGCAACGTGCCCTACTTGAACGGTGGCCTGTTTGCCCAGCACGAGCTGGAACAGCGCTACGGCGAAGCGCTGGATATTGCCGACAGCGCCTTTCAAAAGCTCTTTGCCTTCTTCGACGAATGGGAGTGGCACCTGGACGAGCGCCCGCTCAAGAGCGGCAGAGAAATCAACCCTGATGTGCTGGGCTACATCTTTGAAAAGTTCGTCAACCAGAAGCAAATGGGGGCGTACTACACCAAAGAAGACATCACCGAATATATCGGCAAGAACACCATCATCCCAGCCCTGCTGGGCAAAGTGCGCGCCGAACACCCCGCCGCGTTTGATGCGCTGGCCTGGCCGCTGCTGCAGCAAAGCGGCGACGCCTACCTTTACCCCGCCATGCTCAAAGGCGTGGACATGGCCTATCCGCCAGAGGTCGAAAATGGACTGGATACCCAGATGCCCAATCTCCTGGCCCGCCGCAAACCCTGGAACAAGCGCGCCGATGAGGCGGTGAGCCTGCCCACCGAAATCTGGCGCGAAACCATTGCCCGCCACCAGCGCACGCGCGAGGTTCGGGCCAAGCTCGCAGCGGGGGAGTTGACCGAGGTGGGCGACCTCATCACCTACAACCTCAACATCCGCCAGTTTGCGCAAGACCTCATCGAGGGCTGCACCGACGTAGCCCTGCTCAAAAGCTTCTGGTTCAACCTGGCCGGCCGCATGCCGCGCCAGAGCAACGAGAAATTTCGCCACGGCCTGAGCGTGTTGGACCCCACCTGTGGCTCCGGCGCCTTCCTATTTTCCGCGCTGGGCATCTTGAAGCCGCTGTACGACGCCACCCTGCGCACCCTGCAAGCCGTGCGCAGCGACGCGCTGATTGCGGGCGAGAAAAGTAGCCCTGAAAAATGGGCCGAGGTGGACGAGCTGCTGGCCCGCTTTGCCGCCACTGGCTCAGAGCGCGCACAAGACTACGCCGTCATCAAACACATCATCGTCCACAACCTCTACGGGGTGGACATTGAGAAACAGGCCACTGAAATCGCCAAGCTGCGCTTGTTCTTGAAGCTGGTGGCCCTGCTGGAACCGGACGATGCCATTGAACCGCTGCCCGATATCGACTTCAACATCCGCCATGGCAACACCTTGGTGGGCTACGCCACGGCCGATGAAACCGAGAAGGCGGTGAAGGGTGCTACCCAAGGGAATCTGTTCAGCGACGCGTGGGAAGACATTCGCATCCGCCTCACTGCCGTGGAGCAGCAGTACAACAACTTTCAGATTCAGCAAGTGCAGCGCGGCGGGCATGTTTCCGCTGCCGACAAACAGGCACTGGTGCACACGCTGGGTGAGTTGGAGGAAATGTTGAACTTCCACTTGGCGCGGGAGTACGGCGTCAACACCACGAATACCAAGGATTTTGAAATTTGGAAGAAGTCGCATCAGCCATTTCATTGGTATGTGGACTTTTATCCGTTGATGGCTGGTGGTGGATTTGCCTGTGTTGTTGGGAATCCGCCGTTTGTAGAAATCAGGCCTTCTAATGTGAGTTATATTTTGCGAGGCTACGAGACAATTGGATGTGGAAACTTATATGCACCAATAGTAGAAAGGTGCACTGTATTAGCTTGTGCTGGATGGCTTGGACTGGTTACTCCGATGAGTCTTTTGTGTACCGATAGAACGGTATCTCTGAGGGGGCTAATGTCCTCGCAGAACAATTGGATATCCTCGTATGATATGCGACCAAGCAGTTTGTTTGAGGGAGTGGCTCAACGACTGTGTCTTCTGATTTCATCGCATGCAGATGAAAGTGGTTCCACGGCGTCAGGAGGATATCGCCGTTGGAGTAGCGAAGAGAGAACGGCGTTGTTGGATACGACTTGGTTTGCTCGGCTCTCAATAGATCACTTTCAAGGCGCTACTCCTTGGCCCAAAATTTCCCATGAGGTTGAAAAAACCATATTAGGGAGTCTTGTGGGCGGAGGCGTTGTTGCACATTTATCAAAAAATTCGCCGCCTATTTATGTTCATCGTATCGTTCGATACTTCGTCAAAGCATTGAATAAAGCACCGTTATTTGTTGATGCCCAAGGAGTGAATGGAAAATCGGATGACTACAAAGCTTTGAGTGTTGATCCTCAATTTTCAGATGTGATTTTGGCATGTTTGAATTCTTCCATTTTTTATTGGTACTGGCGATTGACCTCAGACGGTTTTCATTGCGGCTATGGGGATATCTACAGATTTCCATTTGATGGAAGCTCATTGCTTTCGTACGATACTGAAATATCCGAGCTTGTAAAATTGCTGATGGTTAGTTTCGAGGAAGGCTCGGTCAAAAAGTCGATCGCAACGAAGGCGGGGAGAATTTTCTACCAAGAATTTAGCCCCAAGGGTGCCAAATCGATCTTGGATGAAATTGATGGAATTATTGCTACTTCATGGGGTCTTAATCCTGAAATGGTGGACCACATAATTAACTACGATATCAAGTACCGCATGGGTTTCGTTGGAGATGCGGGCGATGATTGACCTTTCCCCAGCCCAAGCCGCTGACCGCATCGCCGCGCTACTGGCCGCCTCCGAAAGCCGCACGCTTGATTTCAAACGCATCAGCAACAAACAAAGCCGTATGTACGAGGCGGTCTGCGCCTTTGCCAATTCCGAGGGCGGCTTGCTGGTGATCGGCATGGGCGACGCCAAAGCCATGAAACCGGGCGACAAGGCGCAAAGCCGCGTGTTTGGTACCGAAGAAAACCCAGAGGGCTTTGACGACTTTCGGCGCGGGTTGCTTAACCGCTTCACCCCGCCCATCAACAAGTTGCACTGGTTACGGCTGCCCTGCACGCTGCACAACGGCCAGCCTGGCCATGTGGTGATACTGCGGGTGGAGAAGAGCGAACAGGTGCATTCGATCGTGGGCAATGGGACCTGGGCGCGCATGGACGCGAGCAACCGCGAGCTGAGCGCGGTGGAGATTGCCGACCTGGCCTACCAGCGCGGTGTGAAGAGTGCCGAGACGCTGCCCATGCCGGTGGCGCTGGATCTTCTCAACACGGATGCCTGGCGCAGTTACTGCGCCACGCGGGGCCTGGCCGATACGGATTTGGCGGTGCGCCTGCCCCGGCTGGGGCTGGCGGTGCCTGTGGACGGTGTGCTGCAACCCTTGTTGGCTGCGCTGCTGCTGTTTGCCGATGAGCCGGGGGCTTTGCTGGCCGGGCAGGGTATGCGGGCAGACATTCGCGTTTTTCACTACAAGGGCCGCACGGTGCAGCGCGGCGAGGTACCCAACCTGTTGTTACCGGTGAAAACCATTGCTGGCCCGGTGGTGGAGCAGATCGCCAAAGCGCAGGCTTACGTGTTGGAGCGCTTGGCCGTGGGGCTGACGATGGAGGGCTCGGGTTTCAAGGCGCGATACCGGTTCCCTGAGCGTGTGGTGAAAGAGGCGATCACCAACGCGGTGATCCACCGCGACTACCGGCTCAACCGCGATATTCAGATTCGTATTTTTGACGACCGGGTCGAGGTGGAAAGCCCAGGCCGCTTGCCGGGCAACCTGACGCCAGCCACGATCGACAAGACGGGCTCGGTACCCCGCAACAGCCTGCTGGCGCGGCATTTGCGCGAGTTCCCCAACCCGCCCAACGTGGACGCGGGCGAGGGCGTGCCCATGATGTTTGCGCAGATGGAGCAGGCGAGGCTGTACGAGCCGCTGTACCGCGAACAGCTGGAAACAGCAGTGCCCACGCTGCTGGTGACCTTGTTGAATGAAGAGCGCCCACCGCTGTGGGTGCAGGTGAGCGACTGGATTGACCGACACGGGCCCATCACCAACAGCAAGTTGCGTGAGATGTCGGGGCTGGACACGCTCGCCGCCTCTAAGCAACTCAAGCAGTGGGTGGGCCAGGGGGTGTTGGTGGCTTTGCCGGCGCCATCGCGCCAGCAGGCGAGCTACACCAAGCCGGAGTTGGCGGGGCTGGCCGATCTGTCTGGTTCATTATCTTTGGGCTTGGATAATGAAATGTGAAGACGACAAAAACCTTTGTGAATCAAATGCATAGGCAATTCTTCATTATCTTTTGCTGTGTTTTTGTCCATGCAAATCTGGCAGATCACCCAGCATGAGAGGGCATGGATGGGCCAGGGCAGCCAGGCACTGCTGGATACGGCGTTAACGGCATTTTTTGCCTCTCGCCAATGCCCCGGCACCGCCATTCGCGCCGCGATGGACTGGGCGCTGGAGCAGGCTCGCGCCAAACATGCCGTGGTCAGCGGGTTTCATTCGCCACTGGAGCAGTCGGTGCTCAAGGTGTTGCTGGCGGCTGGCAGCCCTGCGGTTCTGGTGCTGGCCCGCCCGGTGGCGGGTGCCAAGCTGCCGCCCGAATGGCGTGATGCTGTGGAAAAAGGGCATTTGGCCGTGGTCAGCGATGCGTCCCCACCAGCAGGGGCCGCCCGCCGCCTGACCCAGCAGCTTGCCACCGAGCGCAACACGCTGGTTGTGCAGTGGGCGCAAAGCTTGGTGGTGGCGTATGCAAGCCCGGGCGGCTCATTGGCTGCGCAAGTGGCGCTGTGGCACCACGCGGGCGGGAAGTACAGGTGCTTGTGCCGACCGCCATTCAGCGCTGATCTACGCTGGCTGGAACGTGATTTCATTATCTTTCGCCCAAGATAATGAGCTGGGGTTTTGCAATAAACTGTTAAATTTCAATGACTTAGCGTGGAGTTCATTATCTTTTTGGGGGTTCAGAGGTCTTTTGGGGGCTGGGTGGGGCTGTGGGATCGGCAGTGCGCCTTGTGCTGTCGACCAAGCCCCCATCCCAGCCTTCTCCCCGAGGGGGAAGGGGAAAAACTGGCAAGGCAGATAGTGTACAAATGCTTCGTTTTTCATAGCTTCCAGCGCTTTATCAATAAGCGCTAGAGGCCGATTTGGCCAAATATTTACGCAGGTAGTGCCCGGTATGGCTCGCCGGGTTCGCCGCGAGCTGTTCTGGCGTGCCCGTGCCCACCACGGTGCCACCGCCGGCGCCGCCCTCGGGCCCCATGTCGATGATCCAGTCGGCCGTCTTGATGACGTCCAGGTTGTGCTCGATGACGACGATGGTGTTGCCGGCGTCGCGCAGCTGGTGCAGCACCTTGAGCAGCAAATCGATGTCGGCAAAGTGCAGGCCGGTGGTGGGCTCGTCCAGGATGTAGAGCGTGCGGCCGGTGTCGCGTTTGCTGAGTTCTTGCGCCAGCTTGACGCGCTGCGCCTCGCCGCCCGAGAGCGTCGTCGCGCTTTGCCCCAGGCGCAGGTACGACAGGCCCACGTCCAGCAGGGTCTGCAGTTTGCGCGCGATGGTGGGTACGTCCTTGAAGAAGGCGTAGGCGTCCTCCACCGTCAGCTCCAGGATGGCCGCGATGTTGCGGCCCTTCCACTGCACTTCCAGCGTTTCGCGGTTGTAGCGCTGGCCGTGGCAGATGTCGCAGGGCACGTAGACATCGGGCAGAAAGTGCATTTCCACCTTCACCACGCCGTCGCCCTGGCAGGCTTCGCAGCGCCCGCCGGCCACGTTGAAGGAAAAGCGCCCAGGGCCGTAGCCGCGTTCCTTGGCCAGATTCGTCTCGGCCATCAGCTCGCGGATCGGCGTGAACAGACCGGTGTAGGTGGCGGGGTTGCTGCGCGGTGTGCGGCCAATGGGGCTCTGGTCGACGTTGATGACCTTGTCGAAGTACTCGATGCCCTCAATGGCTGCGTGCGCCGCCGGCTCGTCGTGCGCGCGGTAAAGCTGGTGCGCCACCGCCTTGTGCAGTGTGTCGTTGACCAGCGTGCTCTTGCCCGAACCCGATACGCCCGTGACGCAGGTGAACAGCCCCACGGGGAAATCCACACTCACGCCCTGCAGGTTGTTGCCGGTGGCGCCCACCACGCGCAGCGCCTGCAGCGCGCCCTGGCGGGCCACATGCTCGGCCATGCGGGCAGCGCGACGTTCCCCGGCTTCGGTGATCGGAAAGCGCGACTTGCCTTTGGCCAGCGCGGGTGCGGCCTGCGCCAGCACGGGCAACCAGGGTGTGCGCCGAGCGGGCACGGCAATGCGGCGCGTACCCGCCAGGTACTGGCCGGTGAGCGAATCGGGATTGGCGCGCACCTGGTCGTACGTTCCCTGGGCCATCACGCGCCCGCCGTGCACGCCCGCGCCGGGGCCCATGTCGACGACCTGGTCGGCGGCCCGCATCATGTCTTCGTCGTGCTCGACCACGATGACGCTGTTGCCGATGTCGCGCAGGTGTTTGAGCGTGGCAATCAGCCGGTCGTTGTCGCGCTGGTGCAGGCCGATGCTGGGCTCGTCGAGCACGTACATCACGCCGGTGAGGCCCGAGCCAATCTGGCTGGCCAGGCGAATGCGCTGCGCTTCGCCGCCGCTCAGGCTCTCGGCGCTGCGGTCCAGGCTCAAATAGCTCAGTCCAACGTCGTTCAGGAACTGCAGGCGCGTGGCGATCTCGCGCACCACCTTGTCGGCAATGTCGGCCTTGGCGCCTTGCATCTGCAGCTCGGCAAACCACTGGTGCGCGGTGGACAGCGTGGCGTGGCTCACCTCCCAAATGGCGCGGGCCTGCGCGCCCTCGCCAACCTTCACAAAGCGCGCCTCGCGGCGCAGGCGCGTTCCGTGGCAGGCCGGGCAGGGCTGCGACTGGCGGTAGCGGGCCAGGTCGTCGCGCACCACGCTGGAGTCGGTCTCGCGGTAGCGCCGCTCCATGTTGGGCAGGATGCCTTCGAAGGCGTGCGTACGCAGCACCGGCTTGCCCTTGCTGGCGCCGCTGTCGATCACGTACTGGAAGGCAATTTGCGCTTCGCCCGAGCCTTGCAGCACCACCTGCCGCACGTCCGCAGGCAGTTCCTCGAACGGGGTTTCCACGTCAAAGCCGTAGTGCGCGGCCAAGCTTTGCAGCATGGCGAAGTAGTAGGCGTTGCGCTTGTCCCAGCCTTTGATGGCGCCGCTCGCCAGGCTGAGCGTGGGGAAGGCCACCACGCGCGCCGGGTCGAACACCTCGCTGTGGCCCAGGCCGTCGCAGGTGGGGCAGGCGCCCATGGGCGAATTGAATGAGAAAAGGCGGGGTTCCAGCTCGGGCAGCGAGTAATTGCATACCGGGCAGGAGAATTTCGAGCTGAAGGCATGCTCGGCGCCGCCGTCCATCTCCAGCGCCAGCACGCGGCCATGGCTCTCGCCCGCGCTGGCGCCCACGCGCAGCGCCGCTTCGATGCTCTCGGCCAGGCGCTGCTGGGCGTCCGGGCGCACTTTGAGCCGGTCGATCACCACATCGATGTCGTGTTTTTCGGTTTTTTTGAGCTGGGGCAGGTTTTCTGCTTCCAATACCTGGCCGTCGACGCGAAAACGCACGTAGCCCAGGGCCTGCATCTGCGCGAACAAATCGGCAAATTCGCCCTTCTTCTCGCGCGCTACCGGGGCCAGCACCATCAGGCGCGTTTCGGCCGGCAGCGCCAAAACGGCGTCAACCATCTGGCTCACCGTCTGCGACTGCAGCGGGACGCCGTGCTCCGGGCAGTAGGGCGTGCCGGCGCGGGCGTAGAGCAGGCGCAGGTAGTCGTGAATTTCGGTGACCGTGCCCACGGTGGAGCGTGGGTTGTGGCTGGTGGCCTTTTGCTCGATGGCGATGGCGGGCGACAGGCCCTCGATCAGGTCGACGTCGGGCTTGTCGAGGCGCCCCAAAAACTGGCGCGCATAGGCCGACAGGCTCTCCACATAGCGCCGCTGGCCCTCGGCGTACAGCGTGTCAAACGCCAGGCTGGATTTGCCCGAGCCCGACAAACCGGTGATCACGACCAGCTGGTTGCGTGGCAGATCCAGGTCGATATTTTTCAGATTGTGCGTGCGCGCGCCGCGAATGGAGATGCGGCCTTGCGCGCGCAGCACCTGGGCCAACGGGCGCCCTGCGTCGGCTTCCAGCGGGCGGTCGGGCGCGGTGGCCGGAGCGAGGGGTTCAATGGGGTTCACGGTGGGCGCGCGGGATGGGCGCGCAGGCTCGGAAAAACTCTCCATGATAAAGAAAGCCCACTTCGCACGCACAGCCAGTCCAGGTTTGACCACCCGACCCCACCCAGGGTTTGCCCCAGGGCTTGGGCGCCATCGCGCACAATCGCAGCTTTCCAGCCTTCGCCGGCCATCTCAGCGCCGGCCTGCTTCGCGTGCCCGACACCACCGCTTCCGCCTCGGCCTCCCACAGCCCGCGCGCCGATCTTGCGCACCGCATGACGCCCCTTGAGCGGCGCTCCAGCATCAGCCTGGCGCTGATTTTCGCGCTGCGCATGCTGGGCCTGTTCCTGGTGCTTCCGGTGTTTGCGCTGGAGGCGCGCAAGTATCCGGGCGGCGACGACCCGGCGCTGGTGGGTCTGGCCATGGGTATTTACGGCCTGACGCAGGCGTTTCTGCAATTGCCGCTGGGGCTGGCTTCAGACCGGCTGGGGCGCAAGCGCGTCATCGTCGCAGGGCTCCTGGTGTTTGCCGCAGGCAGCCTGGCGGCGGCGCTGGCCGATTCCATCACCGGGCTGCTGGTGGGCCGTGCGCTGCAGGGCGCGGGCGCGGTGTCGGCGGCGGTGACAGCCCTGCTCGCCGACCAGACGCGCGACGGCGTGCGTACCAAGGCGATGGCGCTGGTGGGCGGCAGCATTGGCCTGATGTTTGCCGTGGCGCTGGTGGCTGCGCCCCCCTTGGCTGCAAGCATTGGTTTGGGCGGCTTGTTTGGCCTGACTTGCGCACTTGCGGTCGCCGGCATTGCGGTCGTCTTGTGGTGGGTGCCGGCTGAGTCGGCACAGCACAAAAATGCGCCGCGCGGACGGCTGCTGGATGTGTGGAAACACGCCGACCTGCTGCGCCTGAACCTCGGCGTGTTTGTGCTGCACACGGTCCAGTTGGCCATGTGGGTGGCGGTGCCGGCCATGCTGCTGCAAGCCGGCCTGCCCAAGGCCGAGCATTGGCACATCTACCTGCCGGCCGTGGTGCTGTCGTTCGTGGCGATGGGCGGCCTGTTCGCGCTGGAGCGGCGCGGCCATTTGCGCGCCGTGCTGCTGGTGGCCATCGGGCTGGTGCTGCTGGTGCAGGTGGGCCTGGGCCTGCTTGCGGCGACCGAGACCGCGCCGACGATCTGGGTGCTGGGTGTCGTGCTGTTTGTGTTCTTTTGCGGCTTCAACGCACTGGAAGCGAGCCAGCCGAGCCTGGTTTCGCGCATGGCGCCTGCGACGCTGCGCGGCGCGGCGCTGGGCACCTACAACACGCTGCAGTCGCTCGGCCTGTTTGCCGGCGGCGCTTTGGGCGGCGCCATGGTGAAGTGGGCTGGCGTACCGGCGCTGTTTGGCGCTACGGCGACGCTGTGCGCCTTGTGGCTGGCGCTCGGTTGGGGGCTGCAGCCGGTAGGGCGCAGCAGCGGCGGGCACTGACGGCCGTCAGGCGCCTAAGGCGCCGTGGGCGGGGCCGGTTTCTCGGCTTCGACAGGCGCGGCTGGGGACGAAGGAGCGGGTGCGGCCTTTAGCACCGCCACCATGTGCAGCGCCAGGGTTTCGTACAGCGGCCGCGCAATCAAGCGCGAGATCAGGCTGGCCAACATGGCAGCCGCCATCAGGCTGAGCACCAGCGCGTGGCCGTCAATCATTTCCATCACGATGATGAAGGCCGTCAGCGGCGCCTGCGTCACCGCCGCCAGGAAGGCGGCCATGCCAATGGCAATCAGCGCGGGGGCGATGTCTGCGCCCATGAACAACGAGACGTTGTGGCCCACACCCGCGCCAATCGACAGCGAAGGCGCAAAGATGCCGCCCGGCACGCCACACCAGGCGGTCAGCCAGGTGGCCATGAACTTGAGCGTGACGTACATCGACGGCACATCGGCCTCGCCCTTGAGCATGTGCTGCACGGTCTCGGAGCCAGCGCCAAACGTCGCGCCGCCAGTCGACAGGCCCATCACGGCAATCATCAGGCCACCCGCAGCAGCAAAGCGGATCGGAAAGCGTGCGCGCAGCAGGTTCAGCCTTTCGGGGGCGCCGGTGAGCGAGGCCGCCATCACCTTGGCAAACAGCCCGCCGAGCGCACCGCAGGCCAGCACTACCAGCAGACCGGGCACCAGCGCGTTCCAGTTCAGCTCGGGCACGACGATGACGCCGTAGTAGCTGCGGTTGCCAAAGAAGGACACGCCGATCAGGCCGGCCAGCACGATGCCGGTGATGATCAGCCCGCTGCTGCGCGATTCCAGCCGGCGGGAGAGCTCCTCGATGGCGAACAGCACGCCTGCCAATGGCGCGTTGAAGGCGGCGGCAATGCCGGCTGCACCGCCCGCCACCAGCAGCGCGTGGTCGCTGATGCCCGACTGCGGCCCGAGCCAGCGCCGCGCGTGCTGCATCACACCGGCGGCAATCTGCACGGAAGGGCCCTCGCGTCCCACCGAGAGGCCGGCGAAGAAGCTGGCCGCCCCGAGCACCAGCTTGGCCACCGTCAGGCGCAGCGACACAAAAACCGACCGCTCTTGCTCGCTGACTGCGGGGTCCAGCGCCGCAATCACCTGCGGGATGCCGGAGCCCGCCGTGGTCGGCGCAAAGCGGCGCGTCGCCCAGACGATGGCTGCCGTCCAGGCCGGCACCCACAAGAGCACTGCCCAGCCGCCCTGCCAGTGATAGACGCGCTCGAAATAGGCAAACGCGAGGTTGGTCAGAAAGGTGAACGACACCACGCTCAGACCGGCGATGGCAGCATAGGCCAGCACCACCGTGCGGTCCAGCCACATGCGCCCGTTGGAGAGCTCGTGGCGCAGGTTCTGCAGGATGTCGGGTTGAGGGCGGTGCATGGGAGGGGTGGCGAGCTTGCCTGCGGCTGCGATGCTGAGCCACGTTTCTGATTTCATTGTGGCATGCATGCCTTTGCGTAGCCGCTTGCGGCACAATGTCCGGCTCGATTGCGCTGGGCGCAGCGCGCCATTTCCAACCCCCCCTTCCTGCAGGCCCCACCATGGCATCCGTGAACAAAGTCATCATCGTCGGCAACCTGGGCCGCGACCCCGAAATGCGCACCTTCCCCAATGGCGACAAGGTGGCCAACGTCACCATCGCCACCACCGACAAGTGGAAAGACAAACAGTCGGGCGAGATGCGCGAAGCGACCGAATGGCACCGCGTGGTGTTCAACTTCCGGCTGGCAGAAATCGTCGAGCAGTACCTGCGCAAGGGCTCACAGGTCTATGTGGAAGGGAGCCTGCGTACGCGCAAGTGGACCGACCAGGCCGGCGTTGAAAAGTACACCACCGAGATCCGCGCCGACAGCATGCAGATGCTGGGCAGCCGTGCCGGGTCTGGTGGCGGGCAAGGCGGCGGCTACGAGGATGGCGGGCACGGCGCACAAGGAGGCGACGGTGGTGGCTACGAAGCCCCGCGCCGCGCCGCGCCGCCCGCGTCGCGCGCTCCTGCTGCCCGTCCCGCCCCGGCGCCAGCGCCGCGTGCGGCGTCGGGCTTTGACGACATGGACGACGACATCCCGTTCTAGAAGCTACTTTTTATGATTCGTTCACAACGGGCCCAAAACCACTGTGTTTTGGGCCCTTTTTCTTGTCGACGCGGCTTCTCGCCGCTCGGGGCAAGCAAGAGTCATGGATGTCCTGCACAACGCCACATGCGAGGGTGTCGTGCGAATCGGGATGGGATGACAGGCGCGTTGTGCCGCCAATAGGCGTAGCTATTGGATTTTCTGCCGAGTTCGTGGCGAAGCAGGCGGCGGTTTTCTCAGCCAATGATCACATCGCAAAACCGATGCTGGCAATGAACATGGCGCTTGCCTCTTTTCGTCGTATGAAAGACTCCATCGGGCGGGGAACGTTGCATTTCCCGCCCTTTTCAGATGTTCAGATGAAGCCTGTCTCTCAGTGCGGCATCTTGATGGCTTTCCAGCCAGCATGGTCGAAGTGCTTGCCGTAGGCGTTGGCTGCCTGGGCCACCTTGACCACGCCGGACGCGCGCTGCTTCTCGCCTTCCTTGCCCTCGGCTGCTTCCACGCCGCTCATGAGGTCGGCCACGATGATGTGAAGCTGCTCGTCGGCCGCAGGCTCGAGCTTGCAGTTCTCCACGATGTAGGCGACCTGCGCCGCAATGCCCTTGCTGAAGGCCTCGTAATCGGCGACCTTGGCTTTGCCCGAATGGGCCTTGGGCAGCGTCTGTGAGACGGATGCGTGGATGGTCGACATGGCCTGGCGCAGCGCATCGTCGGTGCCCCACTTCTTGCCTGCATTGAGTTCGAGCTTGTGGGGGCTGGACTTGCCATGGTCATGGGCGTCGGCGGCGGCCAGCGCAGCGAATGGGGAAGAAAGAGCCACAGCCAGCAGCAGAGCGAGGGGTGATTTCATGATCAGACTCCGGTAGTTAAAGGACTTTGGGGCACCCTGTTGCGGGGGCCTTGCTGTCTTCAACGAACCTGGCATCGGAATGTTCCCTTTATTTTTGGGCTTTTCCTGCCAGGCAGATCAATCGCGATGCAGCAGTTCTTCCTCCGTGCTTTCCTGGGAATAGCGGTGCAGCAGCAGGTCCATCAGGCGCTTGCGCTGCTCTTCGTCCAGCACGCTGCGCTCGGCCAGCAGCTGCGCGATGACGCGCTGCTGCTGCGCCTCCTGCAACGCCGCAATCGCGGCCTGTTCGGCATCGATGGCTTTGCGGTCCGGTGCAGCAGCAAAAATGTGCCGCACAAGGGTCTCGCGGTGCTGGCGGATGTCCTGCCAGTTGGCGGCCAGTTCCTGCAAAAAGGCTGGCTCCAGCGCCTGCCATTGGGTGCGCTGATCGGGGGTCAGTTTCAGGTAGTCCTGCAAATTCAGGTGCTGGGGCTGCGCCGCGATGTCTACCGGTCGAGGAGGAGAAGGGCGGATGACGAGGGCAACGACAATTCCCAGATTCAGGGCCAGGGAGGCGGCCAGCAGGTAGCGGGTCCAGGCGGGGCGGTTCATGGCATTCCTTTCGACAGGCGGCAAAGCTCTGCGGCAGCGCACAGTCCGCCCGGAGGCACCGGGTCGAACACGCGCGCGATAGAGACGGGGGTCGCGACACTCGCGCTGCCTCCCCCGAGCAGCAGACCACCGAGCCAGACACCCGAGGCCAGCGCGATGCCAGCAGTCAAACCGGCGGGCATCCAGCCGGACGCACCCCACAGCGCAGGCCATGGCCGCTGGCGACGCTGCGGCTGGCGTTGCAGGCGGCCCTCCAGACGGGATGCGAGGTCGAAGCCCAGGGTTGGGGACGGCAAGGCGTGCAGGGCTTGCTGCAATGCCTGCACATCTTCCAGTTGCTGCTGACAGATGGGGCAGACCTCCAAGTGCTGGCGGAAACGGGCGCACTCGGCTGGCTTCATCATGTGGTCTGCGTAGGCAGACAGTTCTTCGTGTCGGGGGCAAGTCATGCTATTTCCTCCTGTCAGCGCGGCATTTTGTCCAGCAACCCGGTGCGGGCGCGGGCGATGCGTGATTTCACGGTCCCCAGGCTGATGTCCAGGATCTCAGCGATATCCTCGTACGACATCTCCTCGATTTCCCGCAGCAGCAGGATTTCTCGGTGTTCCGTGGGCAGTCGGGCCAGCGCACGTTCGAGTCCATGGAAGCGCTGCACCGTCTCCAGCACCGCATCGGGGGTGGGCGCAGGGTCAGGGATACCGAGATCCTGCTCATCTTCCAGCGCTACGAACTCAACCAGCTTTCTGCGTCTCAGCCAGTCAAAAGCCTGGTTGCGCGCAATGCGGAACAACCAGGTGGTAAAGCGCGCATCGGGCCGCCAGCGCGCCAGTGCCTGGTAGGCGCTCAGAAAGGTTTCCTGGGTCAATTCCCTGGCATCGTCCGGCGAGCGCGTGAGGCGTACAAGAAAGCGGTAGATGCGATCCTGGTAGCGCGCCACCAGCTCTGAAAACGCCGCCGCATCGCCCCGCTGCGCACGGGCGATGCAGGCTTCGTCGTCGAGGTGGCTGAGGGCTCTCATGGTTGTTGCCAGTGTCAACGAACGGGGCGGACAAAGGTTCCATGGTTTTTTCCGCCAGGGAAATGGGCCGATCGCGCTGAGCGATCCGGACCATCTGCAGGGCGTGGTTCCACCCTGCAGATCGGCGCTAGCCCAGGTTGCCGATCGCAATCCGGCTGGCGTGCTGGGCTGCGGCTGCGTCAGCGCGGACCGATTCGCGGCTGACGACGGACACGGTACCGGTCGCCGGTGAGACGCTGTAGTCCTTGAAGTGGGGGGCCGCAAGAATGGCTTCTGCACGAACCGTATCCCGGTCGCGGTGCGATGTGAGTCTGGCTTCGAAATCCAGGCCGTAGAGGTCACCTTGGGACACGGCTTGGGGTACTGCCGCGGCCATTGCCTGTACGTTCGAAGTTGCTGCAAGCGAAGCCAGGGGTGCGGAGGCAGCGGCTGCCAGCAGAAGGAGGCGGAGAGATGGCATGGTTATTTCCGGTAGTTAAAGGGTCTGGGGTCAGGCATGTGCCCGGCCCTGTTTGCTTCAACGGTTTCCCGCCAAGATGGTTCCCACGCTGGCGACATGATTCGCATGCGGCCTGCCGACTGACGACATCTACTGAAGGGTAGACGCCGTGTCCGCACTGCAATCGCAGGCCGCTTGAGCGGTCTAAAAAAAGAAAGGCACCTGAACCTGAGCACGCATCAACTGCGTTTACATCAGAGTGCAGTAGCTATAAAACGAATAGCAGCTAACGCTTTATGGATAAGCGCTAGAGGCTATTTTCATCAAATATTCTGCTGCACCGTCACGCCGTGGTGCCAGCAATCACGCCGCCACCCAGGCAAACCTCGCCGTCGTACAGCACGGCGCTCTGGCCCGGAGTCACCGCCCATTGGGGCTCGGCAAAGCGCAGTGCGACGCCGCCAACGTCCACACTTTCGAGCGTGCAATCCGCGTCCAGCTGGCGGTAGCGAGTCTTGGCGGCGTAGGGACCAGGGGCGGGGGCGTGGCCCGCGCACCAGCTCAAGTCTTGCGCCACGAGTTGGTGCGACAGCAGCCAGGGGTGATCGTGCCCCTGCACCACGCGCAGGGTGTTGCTCTCCAGCTCCTTGCGTGCCACGAACCAGGGAGCATGCTCGCCGGCGCCGCGCTGGGCGCCCTTTTCTTTTACGCCACCAATGCCCAGGCCCTGACGCTGGCCCAGCGTGTAGAACGACAGCCCCACATGCTTGCCCAGTGTGCGGCCCCGTTCGTCCTGGATGGGTCCAGGGGCATGGCTGATGTAGCGGTTCAGGAATTCGCGGAATGGCCGTTCGCCAATGAAGCAGATGCCTGTGGAATCCTTCTTTTTCGCGTTCGGCAGGCCGATCTCCTGCGCAATGCGGCGCACCATGGTTTTTTGCAACTCGCCCACTGGGAACAATGTCTTGGCGAGCTGGGCCTGGGTCAGGCGGTGCAAAAAGTAGCTCTGGTCTTTGCTGACGTCCAGACCCTTGAGCAGCTCGAACAGGCCGGTCTCGCTGCTCGGGCGCACCCGTGCGTAGTGGCCCGTGGCAATCTTCTCTGCGCCCAGGCGCATGGCATGGTCCAGGAAAGCCTTGAATTTGATCTCGGCATTGCAGAGCACGTCAGGGTTCGGGGTGCGACCCGCCTCGTACTCGCGAAGGAACTCGGCGAACACGCGGTCTTTGTACTCGGCGGCGAAATTGACATGCTCGATCTCAATACCAATGACATCCGCCACGGCGGCAGCATCGACGAAGTCGACATTGGACGAGCAGTACTCGCTGTCGTCGTCATCTTCCCAGTTCTTCATGAAGATGCCGACCACCTCGTGGCCTTGTTGCTTCAGCAGATACGCAGTGACAGCCGAATCGACCCCGCCCGAGAGGCCAACGACGATGCGCTGGCGCGGACCTGCGACTTTAGACAGCGACATGGGTCAGTACGCTGGCGTCGGTGTGTACCAATTCCAGTGCATAGCGTTTGCCGGCCAGGTAGTCCTCAATGCACTGCAGCACCAGCGGGCTGCGGTGGCGCTCCTGAGTGGCACGCAGCTCGTTCGGCGTGAGCCAGACGGTGCGCACGATGCCGTCGTCTAGGGGACGCCAGGCGTGGTGCGCGCCCAGCGTGCCGGTGAAGGCGAAGCGCAGGTAGGTAATGTCGTCGCCAGTGCGCGTGCGCGTGAAGCGGTTGAGGTAGATGCCAACCAGGAAAGTGGGCGCGAAATCGTGCGCGGTTTCCTCCAGCACCTCGCGCGCGCAGGCGTCCACGGGCGACTCGCCGGGGTCGAGGTGCCCGGCCGGGTTGTTGAGCCGCAGGCCGTCGGTAGTTTCTTCTTCGACCAGCATGAAGCGACCGTCTTGCTCGATGATGGCAGCGACGGTGACGTTGGGTTTCCAGCGATTGGGCATGGCGGGGATTATCGTGAACTGGCTTGGCTGCTGCTTGGTGTGAGCCAGCGCAGGGCTTTCTATACTTGGGCCACGCGTCCATTTGAAGGGCGTGGCAGGAGGTGACGCATGGCTTGGCATACGTGGTTGATCTATCTGGTCGCGGCGGTGGGCCTCTCGCTCACGCCCGGCCCCAACAGTTTGCTGGCGCTGACCAACGGCGCGCTGCACGGCCACCGTCGCACGCTTTGGACGGTGGCGGGTGGGGCTTTGGGCTTTGTGGCGGTGATTGCGCTGTCGATGCTGGGTATTGGCGCACTGCTCCAGGCGTCCGCCAGCGCGCTGCTGGTGCTCAAGTGGGTGGGTGGCGCCTACCTGGTGTGGCTGGGCATTCAGCTTTGGCGCGCGCCGCCGCTGCAGCTCAAACCCAGCGCGGACGCACCCTTTCCGCGCCGCAGCCAGCTGTTTCGCCAGGGGCTGTTTGCTGCGGTATCCAACCCCAAGGCGCTGCTCTTTTATGGCGCCTTCTTGCCCCAGTTTCTCGACCCGGCGCGCAGCCTGTTGCTGCAGTTCGCGGTCATGGCGGCCACGTTTGCGGTGATCGAGTGCGTGGTCGAAATGCTGCTGGCTCGCATGGCGCACCGCATCCGCCCAGCGCTGGAGCGCTATGGCAAGCGCTTCAACCGCGTCTGTGGTGGTGCGTTTGCTGCCATGGGGGTGGCACTGCCGATGACGCGCTGATCACGCCAGCGTGCGCAGCATGTACGCCGCGTCGTTGCCATAGGCCGCCAGGCGCTGTTGCTGCATTTCGTCGCGCAGAGCGTGCACGCGATAGCCGTGGCGCTCCCAATACCGTTTTGATCCCTGCACTGCCACCAGCGCCGAGCGCGTGAGGCCGCGCGCCACCGCGTCGCGCCAGACCGGCGCCAGCAGTGCCTGCGCCAGACCCTGCCCGGCCAGCGCGGGCAGCACGGCCAGGTCGTGCAGGTACAGCGTGTCGGGTGCGTCCGACGCCTCGAAGTCGCCGTGCAGCGGCGTGACATGGTCCGCGACCGAGTCGTAGGCTGCCAGATAGGCGCAGGGTTGGCCTGCGCGCTCCAGCACCAGTGAGCATTGGGCTGGGCTGGCCGCGCGGCGCGCCACCACCGCCGCGCTTTCGATGTACGCCTCGCCATAGCAGGCGCGCTGCACGGCAAGCAGGCCAGGCAGGTCCGTGGCGATGAGCGGTCGCACGAGGTGGCGCATGGGCGATAGGCGCGTGGCAGGATGCAGTTCTTATGCCGTATGCAGCAAAAGGAGCCGCAAGGCTTGCAGCGCGCCGCGAGCCTATCATTTTGCCCCTGCCGACCAGGCCCTGCGCCATGCTCGGGCAGTCGGTCCGCGCTGGCGGGCGCCGGGCGCGGAACTCTTGGGCCGCGCTGCCCTTCCCACGGTTCAAAGGAGCGTATCCATGAACAAACCCCTTGACCTCCCCGAACTCGACCATCCCGCTCCCGGCGCGGTCGCCATCCGGCGCGCGCTTCTCAACCATTTGATCTACACCGTCGGCAAAGACCCGCTGACCGCCACCGACCGGGATTGGTTTTTCGCCTCCGCCGCGGTCTTGCGCGAGCGCATGATCGAGCGCTGGATGGAGACCATGCGCAGCTACTACGTGCAGGACCGCAAGCGCGTGTACTACCTGTCGATGGAATTCCTGATGGGCCGCAGCATGATGAACAGCATGCTCAACATCTGCTGCGAAAAGGAGTTTCAAGACGCTCTGGACGACCTGGCCGACGCGGGCCTCAAGCCGGAGAGACTGCGCGAGATGGAGCACGACGCGGCGCTCGGCAATGGCGGGCTTGGCCGCCTGGCCGCGTGCTTTCTCGATTCCATGGCCACGCTGGGGGTCGCGGGCTACGGCTACGGCATTCGCTACGAATACGGCATGTTCCACCAAAGTATCGAGGGCGGCCAGCAGGTCGAGCACCCGGACAACTGGCTGCGCTATGGCAACCCGTGGGAGTTTCCGCGTCCCGAGGTGCTCTATCCCGTGCAGTTCCATGGCAGGGTGGTCGACTATGTCGACAACCACGGGCGCAGGCACAGCCAATGGGTGGACACGTCCGAAGTCATGGCCATGGCCTACGACACGCCCATACCCGGCTACGCCACGGGCACCGTGAACAACATGCGCCTTTGGGCAGCGAAATCGAGTCGCGACTTCGACCTGAACTATTTCAACGAAGGCAATTACATTCGGGCGGTTCAGGACAAAAACGAGTCCGAGAACCTCTCCAAGGTGCTCTACCCCAGCGACTCGACAGAAATGGGGCGCGAGCTGCGCCTCAAGCAGCAATATTTCTTTGTCTCTGCCTCGCTGCAGGACATGCTGTACCGCTTTGCAAAATCGAACCTGCCGCTCGCGCAACTCCCGCAGAAGGTGGCGATTCAGCTCAACGACACGCACCCGTCGATAGGCATCGCGGAACTGATGCGCATCCTGCTCGACCTGCAACAGCTCGACTGGGAGCGCGCCTGGGGCATCACCGTGCGCACCTTTGCGTATACCAACCATACCTTGATGCCCGAGGCCCTGGAGACTTGGCCGGTCGCGCTGTTCGAGCGCGTGCTTCCGCGCCACCTGCAGATCATTTATGAAATCAACCACCGCTTCCTGAAGGACGTGATGCACCGCTACCCGGACGATCCGTCCCTGTGGCGGCGCGTGTCGCTGATCGAGGAAGGCAGCGAAAAGCGTGTGCGCATGGCGCATCTGGCCGTGGTGGGCAGCCACAGGGTCAATGGCGTGGCGCAGATCCACACGCGCTTGATGAAAGAGACGATCTTTGCGGATTTCCACCGTCTGTGGCCGGACAAAATCGTGAACATGACCAACGGCGTCACGCAGCGGCGCTGGCTCCACCAGGCCAATCCAGCGCTCTCCGACCTGCTCAGCAGCCGCATTGGCAAGGGCTGGCTCAAAGATCTGTCCAAGTTGCGCGAACTCACGCCGCTTGCGCAGGACGCGCCATTTAGGGCCGCGTTCGCCCAGGTCAAGCTTGCCAACAAGTCCCGCCTTGCGCAGTTGATCCTGCAGCGCCAGGGCCTGGAGGTGGACCCGCGCTCGATGTTCGATGTGCAGGTCAAACGCATCCACGAATACAAGCGGCAATTGCTCAACGTGCTGCACGTCATCACCCTCTACAACCGCATTCGCGAGGGCGCCGACGTCCCTGCGCGCACCGTGATTTTTGCCGGCAAGGCTGCCCCGGCCTACCACATGGCCAAGCTCGTGATCCGGCTCATCAACGACGTGGCCGACGTGGTCAACAGCGATGTGCAGGTGCGCGGCCTGCTCAAGGTCGTGTTCATTCCGAATTACGACGTTTCGACAGCAGAAGTGATCATTCCCGCTGCCGATCTCTCCGAGCAGATATCCACCGCAGGCACGGAAGCGTCTGGCACGGGCAACATGAAGCTGGCACTCAACGGCGCGCTGACCATCGGCACGCTCGACGGCGCCAATGTCGAAATGCGCGAGGAAATCGGCGCAGAGAACTTTTTCATTTTTGGCTTGACTGCGGACGAGGTCGCTGCGCAGCGCGCGGCGGGCTACAACCCGTGGCTCCATTACGACAACGACGCGCAGTTGCAGCAGGTGCTCCACATGCTGCGCGACGGTTATTTCAGCCCCGACGAGCCGGGCCGCTACAAGGCCGTGTTCGACGCCCTGACCTACGGGGGCGACCGCTTCATGCTGCTGGCCGACTACGCTTTGTACGTGGCGTGCCAGGAAGCGGTCAGCGCCTTGTACCGCGACCCCGAAGCCTGGACCACGCGTGCCATCCTCAACGTCGCAGGCATGGGAAAGTTTTCGTCCGACCGCGCGATTGCCCAGTACGCCAAGGGCATTTGGAACGTCTAGAGAGGGGCATCGGCCATCGGCAGGCACAGCCGCAGGCGCGCACCGCCCAGGGGCGAGGCCAGGGCCTGCACGCTGCCGCCGTAGGTCTCGGCCAGTGCGCGCACGATGTCCAGGCCCAGGCCGGAGCCGGGGCGCTGCTCGTCGAGCTGCACGCCGCGCTCGAACATGTGCTCGCGCTCTGCCTCGGGAATGCCGAGGCCATCGTCGTCGACGGTGAAACATAACTGGCCATCCACACACTGCACATCAACCACGACGCGCTGGCGCGCCGATTTGCCGGCGTTGTCGATCAGGTTGCCCAGCAGCTCGTACAGATCTTGCTCTTCGCCGCGGAAAGCCACGGCCTGCGCCTCGGGTGCGAGTTCAAACGACAAATGGCGCTCGGCATACAGGCGCTGCATGGTGCGCAGCAGCGCGCGCACCGGCGGGAGTACCGGCGTACTGAGGCCCGTGGCGCGCACGGCAGCGGCGGCGCGGGCACGTGCCAGGTGGTAGTCCACTTGGCGGCGCGCGGTCGCCACCTGGTCCTGCACCAGCAGCGCCAGTGGGCCGTACTCCTGCGCGGCCGCATTGGCCAGGATGGACAGCGGCGTGTGCACGGCATGGGCCAGGTTGCCGGCCTGGGTGCGGGCGCGCTGCACCATGTCGGCGTTCTCGCGCAGCACGTGGTTGAACTCATTGACCAGTGGCTGCAGCTCTTGGGGAAAGCGGCCTTCAAGTTGCCCGGCGGCGCCGCTGCGCACGGCAGCCAAGCGCGCGCGCAGCAGCTGGAGCGGCCGCAGCGCCAGTTGCAACTGCACCGCCACCGCCAGCGCCAGGCCCAACGCCAGCAGGCCCAGCGCGATCAGCAGCATGTGGGTAAAGCGCTGCAGGGGTTCGGCCAGCAGGGCTTTGTCGCCCGCCACCACCAGGCGCAGCTGCGGCGCATCGTCTTCGGGCAGTTGCAGGGTGCGTGCCACGGCCAGCAGTTCATGGCCCTGCGCGTCCTGCAGTGGCAGCACGCTGAACCCGCTGGCAGGGTAGGAATTTGGAGCGTCAGGCAAGCGCAGCACCTGGTCCCACAGCGAGCGCGAGCGCGCCACGCCCGCCTGGGGCGTCGCACCCAGCTGGTCAATCTGCCAGTACAGACCCGACAAGGGGTGTGCCAGGCGCGGGTCTGCCGCCATGGGGCTGACGCTGACGCTGCCGGGTGGGTTCCAGTCGACCGAAGCACTCAGATGGTCGAGCTGCATGACCAGCTGCGCCTGCAATTGCTGTGTGACGTGGTCCTGAAACAGGGCGCGCAGGCCCCAGCCGACCAAGGCAATGGCCAGCAGCATCCAGGCCAGCGTGCCGGCCAGCAGGCGCAGGCGCAGCGACCTCGCTTTCACACCGCGAGGCCCACGTCGATGAGCCGGTAGCCCAGGCCTCGCACGGTCTCGATGCTGCCGGCAGGCAGCTTTTTGCGCAGCCGGCCGACGAAGACTTCAATGGTGTTGGAATCGCGGTCGCTGTCTTGCGGGTACAAGTGCTCGGACAGCTCGGTGCGGGACAGCACTTCGCCCTTGCGCTGCATCAGCTGCGACAGCAGCTTGAACTCGTGGCTGGTCAGTTGCAGCGGCAGGCCGTCCACCAGCACGCGGGCCTGGCGGGTGTCGAGCCAAATGGCCCCGCATTGCCATTGCGCGCTGCTGTGTTCACCCACGCGCCGAAGCAACGCGCGCAGGCGCGCCAGCAACTCTTCCATGTGAAAGGGTTTGGCCAGGTAGTCGTCGGCACCGGCGTCGATACCGGCCACTTTTTCATGCCAGGCGCTGCGCGCGGTGAGGATGAGCACCGGCATGGTGCGCCCCGCCGCGCGCCAGCGGCGCAGCACCGACAGGCCATCGAGTGCGGGCAGGCCCAGGTCGAGCACCACGGCGTCGAAGTCCTCGACCTCGCCCATGTAGTGCGCGTTGACGCCGTCGCTGGCGCTTTCCACCGTGTGCCCGGCGGCCGTGATGGCGCGCACCAGCTGGTCGCACAGCATGGGTTCGTCTTCAACGACGAGGATGCGCATCCTTGTCCCCTCCGCGTTCCTTGCGCTTGATTTCCAGCACCTTGCCGTCGACGGCATCGACCTTGAGTTTCACCATGCGGCCGTCGCTCTGCAGCAATCGAATCTTGTAGAGGAAGCGCCCATCGTCCTGCTCGAACTCCACCTTGAGTGCTTGCCCCTGGTAGTCGCGTTCCACTTTTTCCAGCACGGTACGCAGCGGCAGCACCCGGCCCTGTTCGAGCGCCTGGCGTGCCAGTTCATGAGACCCGTGGTCGTCGGCGCGCAGCACAGGGCTTGCGCCAAGCAACAGCAGCGCCAGGCACGTGAGGGCCAGGCGGCGAAGGAAGTGTGCAGTGCAAATGACCATAGGCCAGCTTTGTACGCCAGAGGCGATGAACAGAGGATGAATGCGCCTTTCAGCTTGGGTTCAAACGGCATTTTCCACAATGCCCTGAACCGAAAAAGGAAGGACCTCATGCGTAGCAAAGTGGCACTGGGAATCTGGTTGCTGGGCATCAGCCTGGCATGGATGGCGGTCGCGCCGGCCAATTTGGGGGTGTCGCCCCTGGTCGATGCGCAAGGCGCCGCCGTGGGCTGGTGGCAGCTGCGCCAGCATGTGATTTACGTGAGCGGGCTATGGAGCATCGGCCTGATGGCGCTGGTCATGCTGCTGGCCTTGCGCCTGCCGCTGTTTGACCGCCTGCTGGGCGGCATGGACCAGGTCTATCGCCTGCACAAATGGGCGGGCATCGGCGCCGCCCTCACTGCCATCGTGCACTGGGGCGCCAAGGAATCGAGTGGTTGGATGAAAGCCCTGTGGGGCCGCGCTGGCAGGCCTGAGCACGACGCCGTGCTGCCCTGGTTGACCGATGCCCGCGGCTTTGCCAAAGACCTGGGCGAGTGGGCCTTCTACCTGCTGCTGGCCATGGTGGTCCTCACGCTGATTTCACGCTTGCTGCCCTACAAGCACTGGCGCATCCTGCACCGCGCCATGCCGGTGCTGTTCCTCGCGCTGGTGCTCCATACGGTGGCCTTGATGCCGCTCACCTTCTGGGCGCTGCCTCTGGGACTGCTGATGGGTTCTCTGCTGGCGCTGGGCAGCCTGGCCGCTGTCTGGTCGCTGGCGGGTTGGGTGGGGCGCTCGCGCAGCCATGCGGCGCGCATTCAGGCAGTCACCGTGCTGGGCGATGCGCCTACGGGCGCGCCCGTCGAGGTGATCTGCGCCATGCCACCGAGCTGGCCGGGGCATCGCGCGGGACAGTTCGTCTTTGTGCGCTTTGACGCTGCGGAAGGCGCCCACCCCTTCACCATTGCCAGTGCACCGCACGCGCTGGGCAACACCCCCGAGGGCGAGCCGCTGCTGCGCCTGGTGATCAAACCGCTGGGCGACTACACCCGCACCGTGCACCGGCGCCTGCACGCCGGACAGCGCGTGGACATCGAAGGGCCGTACGGCCGCTTTCATGGCAAGGGCTCGCGCCGCCGCCAGCAGGTGTGGGTGGCGGCGGGCGTGGGCGTGACACCCTTCTTTGCGCTGCTGGAGGCCCGCCAACCCGGCAGGTCCAGCAAGGGCCGTGACCCCGCCGCCGTGCACATGCACTACTGCACACGCGACGCCCGGCGCGACCCGCTGCTGCCGCGCCTGCAAGCCTTGTGTGCGCAGGCCCAACCGCCGGTGCCGCTCACGGTGCACAACGAGGCCGAGGGCCAGCGCCTCACGCCAAGGGACTTGCAAGCCGAACCCGGTCCCATGGATATCTGGTTCTGCGGCCCCCAGGGCCTGGGCGACGCCCTGCACCAGCACGCACGCGGCCCCAGCCGCTGGCGCCTGCACCGTGAATCGTTTGCCATGCGTTAACTTGTTGAAAAGGAGCCCCCATGAAACACCATCCCTTCCTGCGCAGTGGCTTGCTGGCACTGTCACTGGGCCTGGTAGCCCTGCCGACATTTGCCGATGACGACTGCGATGCGCCGGTAGAGCGCTGGCAATCCCGCGAAGCGGTACGCCAGATGGCGGACCGGAAAGGCTGGCAGATCCAGCGGCTGAAGATCGACGACGGCTGCTACGAGATTCGCGGCACCGACCGCCAGGGCCGCAGCTTCAAGGCCAAGATCGACCCGGAAACTCTGAAGGTGTTGAAGCTCAAGCAACGGGACCGCAAGCGCGACCGGGAGCGCGGCCGTGACCGTGAGCACGCCGAGCCGCAACCGGGCGGCGCTGCCGCCCCATCGCCCCTGTTCGCCCCTGGCACCGCGCCGCGCGGCCAGATCGAGTAAACCCTTTTTTAATCGGAGCAACCCTATGTCCAAACCTCTTTTGACCGTTTTGGCCGCCGCCTGTGCGCTGGCCGTGCCCGCCCTGGCGCACAGCCGCCAGGTCACGCTGACGACCCAGCTCAAAAACTATGGCGGCGACGGCGCCTACCTGGCCGTGTACCTGGCCGATGCCAAGGGCGCCTATGCCGGCACGCTGTGGGTGGCCGGCGGCAAGGCCAAGTACTACAAGCACCTGTCCGACTGGAGCCGCCTCTCGGCCGGTGACGCCAAGCGCCTCAATGGCGTGACCGGTGCCAGTGTGGGCGCGGGGCGCACGCTCAAGGTGACGGCCGACCTGGCCGATGCACTGATGGATGCGGGCTACGAAATCCGCATTGACGCCGCCGCAGAAGACATGCGCGACAGCCCGTCGGAAGTGCGCGTACCGCTGACCACCGGCAACGCCGGCAAACCGCAGGCCGGCAAGCAGTACATCCAGTCCTTGACCTTCCAACTTCAGTAATGGCGCGCGTGGGCTGGAAGGCCATCCACCGCTGGCTGGGTCTGACGGCAGGCGCCCTGGCCCTGGTGCTGGGCCTCACCGGCGCCATCCTGGCGTTCGACCCGGTGCAGCAATCGTGGCAGGCGCCTGCGGCGCCCGGCGATCTGTCGGTGGCCACGCTGGTGGAGCGCGTGGCGGGTACGGTGCCGGGGATTGAGGAAATCCGCCATCTGCCCTCCGGCGCCATCGTGGTGTTCAGCTTTAGCGGCGACCAGGCGCAGGCGCATTACGTGGACCCGGCCGATGGTCGGGTGCTGGGCGCCTGGCAGCCTTCGGCGCTGCCGCGTTGGGTGAAAAGCCTGCACCGCTCGCTGCTGCTGGGCGACGCCGGGCGCTGGGGTGCGGCGGGTATTGCGCTGGCTATGGGCTTGATATGCATCTCGGCCCTGGTTCTGCTGCTGCGCCGCATGGGTGGCTGGCGGCGCCTGGGCGCGCGGGTGCGGGGCTCGCTGGCACAGCGCATCCACGTCGTCACCGGTCGGGTGGTGCTCGCGGTGCTGTGCCTGACATCCCTCACCGCGCTCACTATGAGCGCCTCGACCCTGGGGCTGGTGACTTTGGACGCCGGGACCGAGCCCGATGTGGTCTCTGTGGTCACTGGCCAGACCGCCCTGCCTGGGGCGCAGCTCTCTGCGCTGCAAAACCTCGCCGTCCGGGACTTGCGCAAGCTGAATTTCCCCGACGCTTCCGACCCCGAAGACATCTGGAGCGTCGCCACTCTTCAGGGTGAAGGCTGGGTGGATCGCTACTCCGGGAACATGCTGGCCTGGCAAGACGCCACCTTTGCACAGCGCATCTACGACTGGGCTTTGGTGCTGCACACCGGTGAGTCGGCTTGGCCCTGGGCCGTGGTGCTCGGGCTCGTGGGGGCCAGCGTGCTGCTGTTCTGGCTGTCGGGCGTGGTCATCTGGTGGCAAGTACGCAGCCAGACACTGCAGATCACCGGCAACAGCCCGCTGGCACAGGCTGACGTGCTTATCTTTGTCGCCAGTGAAGGCGGCAGCACCTGGGGTTTTGCCCAGGCGCTGCAGGATGCGCTGATCCACAGCGGGCACCGCGTGCATACCGGCGCCCTGGAGCATTTCCAGACCGCGCCCGCCACGCGGCAGGTGTTCGTGCTCGCCGCCACCTATGGCGAAGGCCAGGCCCCGGCGCACGCCAAAGACGCACTCGAGCGCATCGCAAAATTGACCACCAGCGCCGTGCCGGTGACGGTGCTGGGCTTTGGCGACCGGCAGTACCCGGCCTTCTGCGCCTTTGCCGAGGCACTGGAGCAGACCCTGCGCGCGCGCGGCTGGCCTGCGCTGCTGCCGCTCGAATGCATCCACCAGCAATCGAGCCAGCAGTTCACCCGCTGGGGCCAGGCACTGGCGCAGGCACTGGGCGAACCCCTGGTGCTCGACTATGTGCCGCGCGTTCCGTCCACCACCGCGCTCACGCTTGTAGCGCGCCAGGGCTACCGAGAGCACAGCGACGAGCCCACGGCCATCCTGCGCTTTGCCTGGCCCGCGCAGGGCGGCGGCGCCCGCCTGGGGCACTTTGCGGCGGGCGATTTGGTGGGCATCCTGGCGCCTGGCTCGGCCGTGCCGCGTTATTACTCGCTGGCGTCGGGCTCGCAGGATGGGTTTCTGGAAATCTGCGTGCGCCTGTTGCCGGGTGGCCTGTGCTCTACGCATTTGCTGGGCCTGCAACCGGGGGACAGCATTGCCGCTTTCATCCGCTCTAATCCCGGTTTTGCACTGCCGCGTACACGCCGCCCGGTGCTGCTGATCGGGGCGGGCACGGGCGTGGCGCCGCTGGCCGGTTTCATCCGTCGCAACGATCGGCACACACCCATGCACCTGTATTTTGGGGGGCGCGATCCGGCGCAGGACTTTTACTTTGGCCCCGAAATCCAGCGCTGGTTGGGCGAAGGGCGGCTGGCAAGTGTACAGACGGTGTTCTCGCGCATCCCCGAAGGCGGTGGTTATGTGCAGGATGCCCTGCGCCGCGACGCCGAGCGCGTACGCGCACTGCTGGCCCAGGGTGCCCTGGTGCGCGTCTGCGGCAGCCGCGCCATGGCCAAGGGCGTGGCCGAGGCGTTGGACGCCATCCTTGCGCCGCTGCACTTGAGCGTGGCGCAGCTCAAAGCAAAAGAGCGCTATGCCGAAGATGTCTTCTGACGCTGCCGCGCCCTGCCAGCGCGCCACCCTGCACGGCCCGACCATGGGCACGCGCTGGTCTGCCAGCGTGGACTGTGACGCCGCTCTGGACCTGGACGCCCTGCGCCAGAACCTTGCTGCGGCGGTGCAGCAGGTGGACGCGCAGATGTCCCCCTGGAAGCCGGAGAGCGACCTGGTGCGCCTGAACCGCGCACCCGTGGACGCCTGGGTGGACCTGCCGCCTGAAATTCTGGAAGTGCTGACCTGCGCCATGGACATTCACCGCCAAAGCGCAGGCGCGTTTGACCCCTGCGTCGGGGCGCTGGTCGATGCCTGGGGTTTTGGTGCGGTGCGCGATGCACCCGACGCCGCAGCGATCCACACCGTGCGCCAGGCTGCGCCGTGCCCGATGCGCGAGAGCCTGGAGATCGACCCTGCAGCAGGCCGCGCCCGCAAGCGTGCTCCCGTGCAGCTCGATCTGTGCGGCATTGCCAAGGGCTATGCGGTGGACCGCATGGCTGCCGTGCTGCAACAGCACGGAGTGCGCCATGCGCTGGCGGCGCTCGATGGGGAATTGCGCGCCGTGGGCCACCAGGCCAGCGGTGCGCCCTGGGCGGTGGCGCTCGAATCGCCCGAGGCCGGGCGCCGCGCGGTACGGGGTGTGATCGAGCTGCAGGACCTGGCCGTGGCCACCTCGGGCGACTACCGGCACTACATGGAGGTGGGCGATGCGCGCCTTGCGCACACCATGGACGCGCGCCGCGCTGCGCCGGTGAACAACGCCGTCGCCTCGGTCACCGTGCTGGCGCACACCTGCATGGAGGCGGACGCCTGGGCCACCGCCCTGCTGGTGGCCGGCCCCGGCGAGGGCCTTGCCCTGGCGCAGCGCAGAGGGCTGGAAGCGCTGTTTCTGCTGCGCCGCCCCGAAGGGCTGGTGGAGATGGGGCTGGGGCGGTTCGGCGCATGCGGCGCACGGCCAAGCCTTGCATGAACGACAGTGCAACATGCCGTTCAGCAGCGATTCATCAGCGCAAGCGCAAACTGTGCACACAGTCGCCAAGGACTGCATACCTACGCAAAGGAGATCACCATGCAACCGACCGCACTTCTCGCCTCCATCGCCCTACTGGCAGCGGCCATCAGCGCCCCTGTGCTAGCAGGTGATCGCGACAAACGAAGCGACCGCCAGCACGCGTCAGAGACGCGCGCTGCAGATACCGGGTTTGACCATCGGATGAAGGTGGTAGCCAACGACGCTGCTCCTGATTCACCCGCCTATGGCTGGCGCTATTTCACCGATCCAACAGATCCTCGTGCGGTTGTGATCAGTCCGCAAGGCGACTACTACTACAGCCGGGGCAAGGGCCTGCGCTGGATCGCGGCAGAACAAAGCTGAGCGCTGCTCAGCGCGTCACGTCAATCACCACGCGCCCGCGCACCTGCCCCGCCAGAATGGCGCCTGCCAGTTCCGGCAGGCGGCTCATGGGCTCTACGGTGGTGATGGCTTCCAGGTGCGCCGGGTCCAGATCGCGTGCCAGGCGCTGCCACGCGGCGTGGCGTGCAGGCATCGGCGCCATCACCGAATCCACTCCCAGCAGCGCCACGCTGCGCAGAATGTGCGGCAGCACGGTGGCAGGCAGGTCCATGCCACTGGCCAGGCCGCAGGCTGCAGCACCCGCGCCGTATTCCATTTGCGCCAGCACGTTGGCAAGGGTGGTGCTTCCTACCGAATCCACGGCGCCCGCCCAAGTCTCACGTTGTAGCGGACGCACCGGACCTTGCAGAGTGGCGCGGTCAATAAATGCACTGGCGCCCAAACCCCGCAGATAGTCGTGGGTTTCGGGCCGGCCAGTGGAGGCCGTGACGTGGTAGCCGCACTTGGCGAGCAGGCTGATCGCGACCGAGCCCACGCCGCCCGCAGCGCCGGTCACCAGCACCTGGCCCCTGCCCGGCTGTGCGTGGCCCCAGCGCTCCAGTACATCGACGCACAGCGCGGCGGTGTAGCCGGCGGTACCAATGGCCATGGCCTGCAGGGGTGTGAAGGCATCGGGCAAACGCAGCAGCCATTCGGCTTTGACCCGCTGGTACCGCGTAAAGCTTCCCCAGTGCGTTTCTGACAGGCCAAAACCGTTGAGCACCACCGGATCGCCCGCTTTCCACAGCGGCGAACGCGACTCGATCACCGTCCCCGCGAGGTCCACGCCTGCCACCATGGGCAGGCTGCGCGCCACCTTGTTGCGGTTGCCTGAAAGCGCCAATCCGTCCTTGTAGTTCAGGGCCGAGTACTGCACCTCAACCAGCACATCGTCGTCCGGCAGGTCGGCCAGGCGGAGTTGCCTGAAGACGCTGCGCGCCTTGCCCTCGTGCTCTTCAATGACCAGGGCGGTGAAGGTATCGGACATAGAAGGTTCTCCTTCGCAAAACGGTCATGCTACCTGCGCTGTGCATCGGATGCAGCGGCGGTGACGGTGGCTGACTGATACGGTGGGAGCGCCCAGGGCTTGTTAAGCTCGCTCCAATGCACTGGACCACCGTTGCTGTGCTCGTGATCGGATGCCTGCTCTTTCTGGCCGGCTATCTGCGCCTGATCACCGACGACAAGGGCCACGTCCATCTCAACAACTACCGCCTCACCGGTGGCCTCGGCAAGGTCCTCACCGGTTTCGGCATCGGCCTGCGCGAGTTGCTGGCGCGTGAATGGACGGATGAGTCCTTGTCCGCCGCCCTGATGCTCGGCGGTGGTTTTTTTGCCGCACTAGACATCATGGTCGCCGCCAGAAGGTAGGCGGCCGGTCTCCACCATCGTAGATTGCGTCCAAGGACGTAGCGCTACATGCTGTGACTTGCGTCGTCAGCAACACAAGGAGACCGACCATGAAAGAGCGTAGCAAGATTCATGTGGGCTTGGACGTCCACAAGGACAGCATCAGCATCGCAGCGGCCGAGTCCGGCCGAATGCCTGGGCGACTAATAGGCAAGGTCACGCACGATGTGAACAAGCTGCTCAAAGTGCTGGCCAAGGTCGGCAACGCCGATCAATTGCACATCGTGTACGAGGCCGGGCCTACCGGCTTTGGCCTTCAGCGTGCCTTGCACAGCAGGGGCTACCTGTGCGAGATCATCGCCCCCTCGCAGATCCCGCGACGTCCAGGCGATCGAGTCAAGACCGACGGGCGTGACAGCGTTCAATTGGCCGAGTGCTCTCGAGCTGGCCAGCTGAGCGCCGTATGGATTCCCGAACCAGAAGACGAAGCGATCCGTGACCTCTCACGGGCACGCGAAGACGCGGTCAACAGCCGCGTCCAGGCCCGCCACCAACTCAAGGGCTTTCTCCTGCGTCACGACGTGCGCTACACCGGCAAGACCTCGTGGTGCGGCGCCTACTACCGCTGGCTAGGGACGCTGAACTTTGGCGTTGGTGCCGCGCAGACAGCGTTCACTGAATACTGGCAAGCCGTCACCGCTGCAGATGATCGCGTTGAGCGCTTGACCAAGGCGTTGGAGAGCTCAATCACTGGCTGGCGCTTTGAGCCGGTGGTTGGTGCGCTGCAGGCACTGCGCGGTGTCGCCGCGATCACGGCGATTGGCCTGGTGGCAGAGATTGGAGACCTGGGGCGCTTTGCCCATCCACGCAAGCTCATGGGCTATCTTGGACTGACTCCGTCAGAACATTCCAGTGGCGAGCGCACAAGCCGCGGCAGCATCACCAAGACGGGCAACGCGCATGCACGCCGGCTGCTTACCGAAGCTGCCTGGAACTACCGTTTCAAGGCGCGCATCGGCAAACAAGCGCAGATTCGACAACAAGCGCTGTCCGAGCCGATACGAAGAATGGCCTGGACGGCGCAGTTGCGGCTGACACAGCGCTTTGCTGCGTTGAATGCGCGTGGCTTGCAGGTCAACAAAGCCTGCATAGCAGTTGCAAGGGAGCTGGCAGGCTTCATCTGGGCCATCGGCATGCAGGCGCAGCGCGAGCATGGTCAGGCAAACTGAAAGGACATAACACGCAACAGGATCGATCTGGCGATGCGATACGAGCAACGATAGGGCAACCCTCGGAACTCCTATAAGGGCACCGCAAGGCAGATCCCCGACCCTAGAGCGAGGCAGGCCCGCGACGAATCGATGAAGTGCTGGTAACCAATCCGCGGATATGAGTCTGATTCATCGTCGCTGCAAACGCTCGTGTCGTATCACCTGATCGATCCTGAGATCACACCCAGAACCAGACACTGCCAGTATTGACAATGGCGACCATATGAGGTGTCTGGTTGTCTTGAGATAGCGGTCACCGGTTTCGGCATCGGCCCACTCAGGTCACGCCGCCGCCCACAAGCCCCATGCTGTCCCGACGGGCAAACGCCAGGCGGGTGTTCGTGGGCATGGGAAGCGCGCGTTGACACTCTCAGTTGGATGGCTTCATGCGCCTGCCGATGGCGCGCTGCGTCCTATCTATCGAACGGCCCTTTTCGCTTTGCCAAAAACGCCATGTCCTAGCGCAAACTCGGTCCGTTTTCATGAGGACAGCGTGCGTCGAATGCCCGATTGCTTGGGGTTTTACCCTCTCACGCAGGCGCAAGAAACAGCGCGACCATCGCATGACTTCCCGTTCCCCGCCTTCCGGAGAGATGCCCCATGCCTCCACGACCCACCCAAGTGGCCCTGACCGCATTGCTGGCCTGTGCCATTTCCCTTCCCGGTCTGGCGGCGGTGCCCGCAGGCGCGGCCGCTGAAATCGTGAGCCTGCAGGGCCAGGGCGACCAACGCGCCGCCAGTACGCCTGAATGGCACCCCGCTCGACCCGCACAGGTGCTGTCGGCCGGAGACTTTGTGCGCACCCGCGAGGCCGCCCGCATGGCGCTGCTGTTTGCCGACGAAACTCAGTTGCGCCTGCACCAGAACACGGTGCTGCAGGTCAAGACCATCGCCACGGCGGGCCAGCCGGTCACCACGCTGCGCCTGGACGCAGGCCGCGCCTGGACACAGACGCGCCGCCCCACGGGCAGCTCCCTGCAAATGGAAACCCCGGCTGCCACCGCTGCCATCCGGGGAACCGACTGGGACATCCGTGTAGAACCCGATGGCCGCACCCTGCTCACGGTGCTCTCGGGCACGGTGGATTTCGGCAACGAGCAGGGGCGCATCGCCGTTGGCGCCAACGAGGCCGCTTACGCCGAAGTGGGCAAGGCCCCTATCAAGCTGGTGCTGGGCCAGCCACGGGACCGCGTGCAATGGGTCAACGCCCTGCAGGCCGACCCTTTGCCGCACCTGGCCGCCACGCCACTGCCTGCGGCGCTAGAGCCCGTGCGCGCTGCGCTCGCTGCCCACGACCTGGACGCCGCGCGCACCGCACTGGCGCGGGCACGCGCAAGCGCCCCACCCCAGTGGACCGCCGCGATGGAAGCGGCCATTGCATTGCAAGCCGGGGACTGGCGCAGTGCCCGCGACCTGCTGGCACGCCAGTTGCAGGGCCAAGCGCCACTGCCGGTCTGGCTCATGCAATCCGACCTGCTGCTCATCGACGGCGAAGGCGCGGACGCCATCCGCACGCTTGAGCGCGCCTTGCAGCAATGGCCCGCGCACCCGGCCCTGCTGGCGCAGCTGGCGCGTGCCCAATTGCTGACCGACCGCGTGCCCGATGCAGAGGCCACCTTGGCTACGGCGCAGGGTGTGGCCAACCCCGAGCTGGCCCTTGCCCGCGCCGCGCTGGCGCGTCGGCAGGGCGACGCACCGGCCACACTGGCTGCCTACGCCGATGCGACGGCGCTGGCGCCACAAGACGCGCGCGGCTGGCTGGGCCTGGGCAGCGTGTACACCGAGCGCGAAAACACCGGCCCGGCTCGCAAGAATTTGCAGCAGGCTCTGGCGCTGGACCCGCATGTGGTGGGTGCGCAGGGCGAGCGCGGCACGCTGGAAACGTTTTCCAATCGTTTCGCCGAGGCCGAATCCGCCTTTGCCAGCGCGCTGGACGATCAGCCCGCCGACTACGTCGCGCTCACCGGCCTGGGGCTGCTGCGCCTCAAGCAAGGGCAACCGCAGGCTGCTCTCGAGGCCTTCCTGCGCGCCGGGGTGATGGAGCCGCGCTACGCCCGCGCCCGCACCTGGACTGCCGTCGCCTACTACCAACTGGACCGCCACCAGGACGCCATCAGCACGCTGCGGCAGGCCAGCGTGTTGGATGACAAGGACCCTGTCCCCTACATGCTGCTGGCGCAGATTTACACCGACCTGTTCCAGCCCGGTGAGGCCGTGCAGGCGGCCCGCTCGGCGGTCACGCGCATGCCCTATTTGAAATCACTCAACCAGCTTGCCAACGACCAAAAGGGCAGTGCCAACCTGGGCGCATCGCTCGCCTTCTTCGGTATGGAAGATTGGGCCCTGGAGCTGGCGCAGCAGAGCTTTTCGCCTTACTGGGGCGCGAGCCATTTGTTTCTGGCCGACCGCTATCGGGGTGAATTCAATAAAAACTCCGAGTTGTTCCAGGGCTTTCTTACTGACCCGATGGCGTTTGGCGCCAGCCCGCGCTATTCGTCCTTGTTGCAAAAGCCCGGTGCCCATGGAACCGTGGACCTGTTGCATGAGCAGGAGTTTTATAAGCTCAGTGCGCCCTCGGTCACCTTCAACGGCATGGACAACCGGCAGCGGCCCATTGCGTGGTTCTTGAAGGCGCAGAAGGCGAAAGGCGGCCACTTTCCGATTGATGTCGGCGTCACCAACCAACCGGCGGCGTACGACCCGAGCGGCACGGCCGATGCAGATGCTGATGTGCTCACCATTGGACTGGGCATGCAGCCGAATGAGCAGCTCAACCTGTTCGCCTATGCCAACCACACGGGCATCAAGTTGCGGGCCCACAACCTGTCTGCCACCGAGGTGGACAAAACCGCGCAGCAGGGCGTGCTGGGGCTGTCCTATCGCTGGAGCCCGACCGAGCAGACCTGGCTCAAGCTGGGGCGTGGCCTGGAAAACATGCGCATTGCGAGCTTTCCGACCCTCTTCGAGTTGGGACCGCTTGCGGGCGTTGCCGGCGTGTCTGCAAATCCCCGAAAAACTCTGAGCGACCTGCAACTGCGCCACAGCGTCGATCTGGAACCGGGTACGCGCTGGAGCCTGGCGCTGGAGCATGTGGAAGAAAACCAGGCCAGCGAAACCTTGGGTGCAGGCATTTTGAGCACGGTCGAAGGGGGGCAGACGTTCTCGGACGTCGTGTATTTCGGCGGCTTGAACGCCATTGACCGTCGCTACACCGGTTTCACGCTGGACGGGCAGAAGCAACTGACCCCGGCGCTGAAGATCGACGGCGCGGTAGCGCTGCAACAGATTCACCAACGCGTGAACGGCGCCAGCGGCCTGCGCTTGGCGACCTCCGGATTCGAGAATATTGAGACTGCCCAGCGCAAGGACACCGAGCGAGCCCTCACACCGCGCCTGGGCGTCGTCATGCAGCCAGCACCCGGCGCGACGCTGCGCCTGGCGTACCAGGACTGGTTGCGCCCCCTGAGCGTCTCCACCCTGACCCGCGTGGAGACCGCTGGCATCGCGGTAGAAGACCGGCTGGTGGAAGCCGGCGGAAGACACAAACGCCTGGTGGCGCAGTGGAGCCAGGAGCTGGGCGCCAATACCTTTGTGAGCGCCCGCGCCGACCACCTGCAGCTGCGCAACCCCGACACGCTGGGCGTGGACCTGCGCACGCCCAGCCTGCCGTTTCTGGAAGAGATGCGCAACGCCCAGCTCGTCAACCTCTCCAGCACCGACCTGCTGGAAGACACCCCCAGCTTCCACCACGGCACGCTGAATGCGCTTGCCGCAGGCGTCAACCACATGGTGAATCGCCAATGGTCGGTCTACGGAAAATACCAATACCAGCACAGCGAAACCGACTACTTTTCCGAGACAGCCAATCTCGTAGCCAACACCCGATTTATCCCGTACATCCCCCGCCACACCCTGGCACTGGGCAGCACCTGGGCCAGCAGCAAGCGCCTGTACGTAAGCGGCCGCGCCGTGTACCGATCCGAGCGCTTTGAGGACGCGAGCAACCTCACGCGCCGTCCCCCTGGCTGGAGCCTGGACCTGGTCGGTTTCTGGGAATCGAGCGACAAACACTGGCTCGTCGGTGTGGGTGCGCTCAACCTGTTCGGTCCCAAATCGGCTCGCCAGAAGGCCCGCTACGTGCTCGATGCGCGCTATCGGTTTTAAGCGCCTTGCGCTCTTGCTCGGCGCGGCCTTGCTGGCGCTGCTGCTGGTCGGCGCGGCCTCGCTCAGCCGCCCATGGCACGCGCTGGAGTTCAAAACCTTCGACCTCTGGACCTCGCTGGCCGCGCCGCACCGCAGCACCTTGCCAGTGGTGCTGCTCGCCATCGACGAACCGACGTTCCAGGAGGTGCAGCAACGCTGGCCGTTCCCGCGCAGCCTGCACGCGCGCCTGCTCGATCGCCTGCGCGAGGACGGCGCCACTGCTGTGGGCTTTGACGTGGTCTTTGCCGACCCGAGCGCCCCCGAGCAGGATGCCGCGTTTGCCCATTCGTTGGCAGCGGCTGCGGCAGCGGGCCTGCCGGTCGTGCTGGCTGCAACGCGCGAAAAGGTCGAGAGCGCCAGCGCGACGCTCTGGACCGACGTGCTGCCACTGCCAGCCTTCGTCGCAGCCGGTGCACAGTACGGAAACGCCGAGGTGCAACCTGACGACGATTTCGTGGTGCGCCGCATGCCGCAAAGTGAGGGAAGCTTCTCTGCAGCGCTCGCCCGCGCTGCAACGCGGCATGCAGTCCCTGCGTCGTCCGCTAACCTCATTGCCTACCGAGGTCCGCGCGGCACCTTCGACACGCGCTCGTACTACCAGGCGCTGGAACCGGGGCTGCTGCCCGAAGGTTTTTTTCGTGGCAAGGTGGTGCTGATCGGCCGCTCTGCGCTGACGGCCAGCGAGCTGCAGCACAGCCAGGCCGACCTCTTCAATTCGCCGTTTGCGGCCCTGGGTGGCGAGCGCCTGTTCCCCGGCGTGGAACTTCAGGCCACGCTGCTCGATAACCGGGCCGTTGGTGATGGTCTGCGCCTCGTGCCCGAGGCGTGGTCGCTGGCGCTGGTGCTGCTTGCACTCACCGTGCTGTTGCCCGCCACTCTGCGCTGGCACCCTGGCGCAGTGGCCTTGCTGACGGCAGGCCTTGTCGGCGGCATGGCGCTGCTGTCCTGGCTGCTGTTTCTTCAATTCGGGCGCTGGCTTGCGCCGCTGTTCCCCATGGCTGCGACCGCCAGTATCTATGGCGCAAGCGCGCTGACGGCATACGCGCAGACGCGCCAGAGGGCGCGCCAAACCCGCGCCATGTTTTCGCAGTACGTTCCTGCGGCGGTGGTATCGCGACTTGTTGCAGAGCCCGAGCTGCTGCGCCTGGGCGGTGAGGCGCGCGAAGTCACCCTGTTGTTCACCGACTTGGCGGGATTCACCACGCTTTCAGAACAACTCAGCGCCGAGCAGACGGTGGAGCTGCTCGGCCTGTACTTTGGCGCCATGGCTCCCATCGTGCACGCCAGTGGCGGCACCATCGACAAATACATTGGCGATGCGCTGATGGCTTTCTGGGGTGCGCCCCTTGACGATGTGGACCACGCCGAGCACGCAGTGCGTGCTGCCGTTGCCATGCAGGAGGCCATGGGCAATCTGTGCGATGCGCTGGAGCGCCGCGGGCTGCCGCGCATTGCCATGCGCATTGGCGTGCACTCGGGGCGGGTGGTGGTGGGCAATGTGGGCTCAGCAGAGCGCTTTTCGTACACCGCGATTGGCGACGCGGTGAACCTGGCGGCGCGGCTGGAAGGCGCGAACAAGGCGTTTGGCACCGGCATCCTGCTCTCGGGCGACACGGCGGCGCTGCTGCCCGCAAACATGCTGCTGCGTGTGCTGGATGAGGTCATCGTGAAAGGGAAAAGCCAGGCGATCCGGGTGTACACGCCCTGTGCCGACGCTGCGCTGTGCCGCCTTTGCGCCGATACGCTGGACGCCTTTGCGCACCGTGAGTGGGCGCACGCCAGAGCAGGGCTCGAAGCGCTGCAGCGGGCATTGCCAGGGGACTTGGCCACACTGCGCCTGCTGGAGCGCTTGAATGCGGCCTGTAATCTGGCCGAGGATGCGAATTGGTCGGCGGCCCAAGCACTCGACAAGCTGTAGCAAGTCAGCACATTCATAGGGATTTTTCATGCTATTTTGATAGCTAACAATGCATATGGATAGAGCGATAGAGGTACTTTTTATCCATATTTCATTCGGGTAGACGGCCCATCCACCGCTTTCTCACCGCCTGCATTCTTCGCCGGTGGGCCCCCTTGCCCGGCCGCCTTCGCAGCGCGGTGTGGGCCAAAGCCGACAGGCACAAAAAAGCCCGCGCGCGGCGGGCTTTTGCAGGAAGCGAAGCGCTTACTTGGCCGCGACCACGCGCACCATGTCCAGACACTTGTTCGAGTAACCCCACTCGTTGTCGTACCAGGCGACCACCTTGAGGAAGGTGTCGTCGAGCGCAATGCCGGCTTCGGCGTCGAACACACTGGTGCAGGTCTCGCCGATGAAGTCGGTGCCCACCACCTTGTCTTCGGTGTAGCCGAGGATGCCCTTGAGCGCGCCTTGCGACTGCGCCTTCATCTCGGCGCAGATTTCCTTGTAGGTGGCAGGTTTTTCCAGCTCCACCGTCAGGTCGACCACCGAGACGTTGGACGTCGGCACGCGGAACGACATGCCGGTGAGCTTTTTATTCAACTCGGGAATCACCACGCCCACCGCCTTGGCTGCGCCGGTGCTGCTGGGGATGATGTTTTCCAGAATGCCGCGGCCGCCGCGCCAGTCCTTGTTGGAAGGGCCGTCCACGGTTTTCTGCGTGGCCGTGGCAGCGTGCACCGTGGTCATCAGGCCGCGCTTGATGCCCCATTTGTCGTTCAGCACCTTGGCCACGGGAGCCAGGCAGTTGGTGGTGCAGCTGGCGTTGCTGATGATGGCCTGGCCGGCGTAGCTCTTGCAGTTCACACCGTGCACGAACATGGGCGTATCGTCCTTCGACGGCGCCGACATGATGACCTTCTTGGCGCCTGCATCGAGGTGCTTTTGCGCGGTTTCCTTGGTCAGGAAGAGGCCCGTGGCTTCAATGACGATGTCGGCGCCGGCCTCGTTCCACTTCAAGGCTGCCGGGTCGCGCTCCTGTGTCAAACGAATCTTCTTGCCGTTGACGATGAGGTTGCTGCCTTCCACCGACACCTCGCCCTGGAAGCGGCCGTGCACGCTGTCGTACTTGAGCATGTAGGCCAGATAGTCGGGCTCCAGCAGGTCGTTGATGGCCACGACCTCGATGTCAGAAAAATTCTGCACCGCAGCGCGGAACACCATGCGGCCGATGCGGCCGAAACCGTTGATACCAATCTTGATTGCCATAGCTCAGTCTCTCCAGGGTGGGATTGCCAAAAATTACTTGCGTTTGAGGGCTGCCAGCACGGTGGCAGCAACGTTCTCTTCGGTGAAACCAAAGTGCTTGAACAACACCGGTGCCGGGGCCGATTCGCCAAAGGTATCGATGCCGACGACCGCCGCGCAGCCGTACTTCCACCAACCGCTGGTGACGCCCATTTCCACGGCAATGCGGGGCACGCCCGTAGGCAACACGGCCTTTTTGTACTTCACGTCCTCGCTGTCGAAGGTGGTGGTACTGGGCATGGAGACCACGCGCACGGCGATCTTCTTGGCGGCCAGCAGGCGCTGGGCCTTGAGCGCCAGTTGCACTTCAGAGCCGGTGGCGATGATGACGGCCTGGGCTTTCTTCTTCAGGCCCACGTCGGCGGGCTCGGACAGCACATAGGCGCCGCGAGAGATGTTGCCCAGATCGCGCTTGGGGGCGTACGGAAGGTTCTGGCGGCTCAGCAGCAACGCAGTCGGCTTGTTGCGGTTCGAGAGCGCCACGCCCCAGGCCACGGTGGTTTCCGCCGTATCGGCCGGGCGCCACACATCCAGGTTGGGAATGAGACGCAGGCTGGCCGCATGCTCGATCGACTGGTGCGTCGGGCCGTCTTCGCCCAGACCAATCGAGTCGTGGGTGAACACATGGATCACGCGCCGCTTCATCAGCGCCGCCATGCGAATCGCGTTGCGGCTGTAGTCGCTAAACGTCAGGAAGGTGCCGCCGTACGGAATGAAACCGCCGTGCAGCGCAATGCCGTTCATCACCGCCGCCATGCCGAACTCGCGCACGCCGTAGTTGATGTGGCGACCAATGTGGCCGTCTTCGCTCTTTACGACCGCGCCCTTGGCGTCCATGCGCAGCGGCGCTGTGGATTGGGTGTTGGTCAGGTTGGAGCCGGTCAGGTCGGCGCTGCCGCCCAGCATTTCGGGCAGCTTGGCGGTAAAGGCTTCCAGCGCCAGTTGGCTCGCCTTGCGGCTGGCCACGGTTTCGCCCTTGGTGTGCGCGTCGACCACGGCGTCGACCGCGGTCTGTGCGAAATGCTTGGGCAGGTCGCCCGCCATGCGGCGTTCGAATTCGGCCGCCAGCTCGGGAAAGGCGGCGCGGTAGGCGGCAAAGCGCTGGTTCCATTCGGCCTGGGCCTGGGCGCCTGCCTCCTTGGCGTTCCAGTCGGCATAGACCTCAGCTGGAACCTCGAACGGCGCATAGGGCCAGCCAATGGCCGCGCGGGTCAGAGCAATTTCTTCGGCGCCCAATGGCTCGCCGTGCGCCTTGGCGGTGTTGGCGCGGTTGGGTGAGCCCTGGCCAATGCGCGTCTTGCAGACGATAAGCGTGGGCTTGCCGTTTGGTGCGCGGGCCTTGGCAATGGCCTTGTCCACGGCGTCGGCGTTGTTTCCGTCGATGGGGCCCATCACGTTCCAGCCGCAGGCTTCAAAGCGCTTGGGCGTGTTGTCGATGAACCAGGGTGCCACCTGGCCGTCAATCGAAATGCCGTTGTCGTCGTACAGCGCAATCAGCTTGCCGAGTTTCCACGCGCCGGCCAGTGCCACGGCTTCGTGGCTGATGCCTTCCATCAGGCAGCCGTCGCCCAGCATCACGTAGGTGTGGTGGTCCACCACGGTGTGGCCGGCCCGGTTGAATTCGGCTGCCAGCAGCTTTTCGGCCAGCGCCATGCCGACCGCGTTGGTCAGGCCCTGGCCCAGCGGGCCGGTGGTCGTTTCCACGCCGGGCGTCACGTCCACTTCGGGGTGGCCGGCGGTCTTGCTGTGCAGTTGGCGGAAGTTCTTGAGTTCCTGGATCGGCAGCTCGTAGCCCGTCAGGTGCAGCACCGCGTAGAGCAGCATGGATGCGTGGCCGTTGGAGAGCACGAAGCGGTCACGGTCGGCCCAGTGCGGGTCCAGCGGGTTGTGGCGCAGGTGCCGTCCCCACAGCGCAACCGCCATGTCGGCCATGCCCATGGGCGCACCGGGGTGGCCGGAATTGGCTTGTTGCACAGCATCCATTGCGAGTGCGCGGATCGCATTCGCCATTTGTTCAGAGTTGGCCATCGGGGCGGGTCCGGTCAGGACGGTCATGAGGGGAAACCCCAGATTTTAACGGTGTGCCTTGAACCGCTTCTCCACAGCGGCATCGGCACCGCCGCACGATGCACTAGAGTGCCAAGCGTGACCCTCCCTGTGCCCCCCTCAAGTCCCCTCCCTGCTGGTTCGGCGGCTTCGCGCCACCAAGACGCAGAGCAGGCCCCCGCACTGCTGCTGGCCGCCGGCCGTGGGGAGCGCATGCGGCCGCTGACCGACCACACGCCCAAGCCCCTGCTGCAAGTGCACGGCCGCCCGTTGCTGGCCTGGCATTTGCACGCGCTGGCGCACGCCGGCGTGCCGCGCGTGGTGATCAACACCGCCTGGCTGGGCGAGCAGATTACCGAGCATTTTGGAAGCTTTTTTGGCCTCCAGCGCACGACTGATAAGCGCGAGCAGCTATCAATTTCATACTCCAACGAAGGCCTCGACTTTGGCGGCGCGCTGGAGACAGCGGGCGGCATTGCACGCGCCCTGCCGCTGCTGGACTCGGACGTGTTCTGGCTGGCGGCGGGCGATGTGTTCATGCCGGCTTTTGGCTTCGCCGCGGCAGCCGTGCGCGCCTTTCGCCACAGCGGCGCGCTGGCGCGCCTGTGGCTGGTGCCCAACCCGCCGCAGCACCCGCGCGGCGATTTTGGCCTCTCGGACGCCGGCCTGGCGCTGAACCTGCAGGAGGCCGACCCACGGCCCCGCTACACCTACAGCACCGTCGCCCTGCTGCACCGCGATCTGTTTGCCCCGCCCTGGTGCGATATTGCGCCCGGCAACCCGCAAGGGGTACGCGCGGCACTGGCACCGCTGCTGCGCCGGGCGATGGACAATGGCCGCGTGCAGGCCGAACTTCACACTGGCCGCTGGGTCGATGTGGGTACGCCGCAGCGCCTGGTCGACCTCAACGCCGAAACCTTGTCACCATGACCCTCACCCCGCCCCTCTCTTTGTATGCCGAGCGCCGCGCGCGCCTGGCGGCCCAGCTTGGCCCTGGCGGCATCGCCATCGTGCCGACCGCACCCGAACGCCAGCGCAACCGCGACAGCGACTTCCCGTACCGGCACGACAGCTACTTCTATTACCTCACGGGCTTTGCCGAACCCCATGCCTGGCTGGTGCTGACCGCTGAGGGCCAGAGCACCCTGCTGTGCCAGCCCAAGGATCTGGAGCGCGAAATCTGGGACGGCTACCGCCTGGGCCCCGACGCCGCCGTGGCCGCACTGGGGGTCGACGCGGCGCTGCCCGTGGGCGAGCTCGACGCGCGCCTGCCCCGCTTGCTGGAAAACCGCGAACGCGTCTGGTTCCCCTTTGCCACGCACGACGGCCTGGCCGCGCGCGTCGAAGGCTGGCTGGCCAAGGTGCGCGAGCGCGTGCGCTACGGCGCGCTGTGCCCGCAGCAGCAAGGCGACCTGTGCGCGCTGCTGGACGAAATGCGCTTGGTGAAGGACGCGCACGAAATCGCCCTGATGCGGGGCGCCGGCGCCATCAGCGCACGTGCCCATATTCGCGCCATGCAGCGCTCGGCACGCATGCTGGCGGCGGGCGAAGACCTGCGCGAATTCCACCTCGAAGCCGAACTGCTGCACGAGTTCCGCCAAAGCGGCGCCGAAGCACCCGCCTATGGCTCCATCGTCGCCGCCGGCGCCAACGCCTGCGTGCTGCACTACCGCGCCGACCGCGCGCAGGTGCGCAGCGGCGACCTGGTGCTGATCGACGCGGCCTGCGAACTGCACGGCTATGCGAGCGACATCACACGCACCTTCCCCGCCAACGGCAAGTTCACTGGTCCCCAGCGCGCGCTCTACGACGTGGTGCTGGCCAGCCAGGAAGCCGCCATTGCCGCCACCCGGCCCGGCGCGCGCTTTACCGACCCGCACGACGCGGCGGTGTTGGTGCTGGCGCAGGGCCTGCTCGACCTGGGCTTGCTCGACAAAGCCCAGCACGCCAGCGCGCAGGACGTGGTGGCAACCCGTGCTTACTTCCCTTTCTACATGCACCGCACCGGCCACTGGATCGGCATGGACGTGCACGACTGCGGCAGCTACGTCGAGCCTGCCGAACAAGGCCAGACCAGCGAGCGGCGCGATCCCCTGTCGGGCGAGCTCATCGTCGACCGGCCCAGCCGCATCCTGCGCGCCGGCATGGCGCTGACCATCGAGCCCGGTCTCTACATCCGGCCCGCCCCCGACGTGCCCGAGGCCTTCCACCACCTGGGCGTACGCATCGAAGACGACGCCATCGTGACCGACGCCGGCTGCGAGCTGCTCACGCGCGGGGTGCCGGTGGCGGCCGAGGCGATTGAAGCGTTGATGGAAGAGGCTGCGTCTCGCTGAGGCCACAAAAAAACCCCGCTGCGGCCAGGCCGAGCGGGGTGTGGAAGGGGACAGGCGGGCCCGCTGTGGGGCCCGGCGCCGTCCCTGGGGAGGGATTCCTTTGTTCAGGCGGGCAAATTACATGCCGTACTTGCGCTTGGCGTCGGCCACGCAGCTGTCCTGCTCTGCGCCCTTGAGCGCGTCGCAGCGTTCCTTGGCGGCCTTGTAGTCGGCTTCGTTCTTTTCGTGTGCAGCGTCTTGCTTGGCTTCGGCCACGTCGGCGCGTTTTTCGCTCATGTTGTCGGCGGGCTTGGCTTCGGCGCGCGCCACCTTGGCGTTTTCAAGCGCGCGCACGTGGGCAGCCTTGGCGTCCTTCTTGCAGACGTCCTTGGCGTTGCCAGCGGCGTCGTCGCACTTTTCCTTGGCGACTTCGTAGTTGGCATCGGCGCGCGCCTTGGCTACCTTGTAGGCCGACTTGTCGCTGGGCTTGTACTGGGCTTCGAGTTCGGCCTTGGCAATGTCTTCGGTGCCCTTGGCTTCCTTCATGCAGACGTCCTTGGCGTTGTCCTTGAGGACGTCGCACTTTTCCTTGGCCATTTTGTAGTTGGCCGAAATGCGGTCCTTGGCAGCCGAGTGTTCGGCCTTGTCCATGGCCATGCCGGTGGTGGCTACCAGGCCGGTAAGCGCCAGGGCGATGAGGTTGCGGGTGAAGTTCATGGTATTTCCTCGGCTTTCTGGCTTAGTCGTTGAAGCGGAAATCGGGGTTGCGGGTATGCCAGTCTTTCAACTGCTTCTCCGCCGCGTCCCTGGCCAGGCCTTCGCGCTCCTGGAGCTTGCCGATGAACTGCTCGCGCTTGCCATCGATGACGTCCAGATCGTCGTTGGTCAGCTTGCCCCACTGCTCCTGTACCTTGCCGGTGAATTGCTTCCAGTTGCCCTTGATGCGGTCTTCGTTCATGTCGTGTTCCTCTTCGTGTCACGGATCAGGCCTTTCGCCGGAAGCGGCGAAAACCAATGCCTGACTCGATGGGCTCACTGTAGAAACGTGTCGCCTGGCACGGCGTAGTCGGCCGGCGGTCGGCGCTGTCAGACGAAGTCGCGCCGCGCAGTCGGCGGCAAAAGCGGTGCGCTGCGGAGCGTGCGAGGCGCTCCGGGTACCGTCTGGCGAGCGCGCTCAGGGCGCCGTGCGGTCCACCCAGGCGGACAGCTCGCGCGCCGCCTGGCGTGCCGCCTGCGCCAAGGCAGCGGCGCCGCCCGCCGCATCGGCGCTGGGGGCGCTCTGGTGCGCTTCGAAGACGCGCTGGGCGCGCAGGCGCTCGCCCTGGGGTGTGGGTTCAGCGAGCGTGGCGCGCAGGCGCAGCACGCCCTCGCTTTGGCTGGGCGCGCTGAAGACCTGGCTGAATTCCTCCAGCTCGATGCGCAGCACCAGCAGACTGCCGTTGCCTTCGCGCGCGGCTTCGCGTGCGGCGCGCAAACCCAGCACGGCGCGCTCTGCGCCGAGTTCGCCGGCCACGCTTTGTTGCACCAGCCGGCCTGGCGGCTGGCTCCAGCGGGCACGCTGGTAGGCGCGCAGTTGCCGGGCGTCGTCATAGCCCAGGCGGTAGTGCAGGGCGGTGCTGCCCTCTGGCAGGCCGGGGCTCTCGACATCGGCCAGCACCAGCGGCGCGCGCTGCGGCGCTGTTGCCGCGCCCTGCGCTGGCGCCCGGCTCGCACCTGGGCCAAAGTCGTACACCACGGGGGGCACCGGCGGCGCTGGCAAGGCCGAGCATGCAGCCAAAAAAGTCAAGCAAAAAATGGCTCCAACGCTTATCCGTAGGGCGCTAACAGCTATATTTTTCATAGTATTCATGGTGCACTCACTGCGGGTTGCGGGCCGGGGCTACAAAACCCGGTTCACCCGGCCCAGGGCGGGCCGGGCCGGATCCATAGATGAAGCCCTGGGGGTTGGCGCTGACGTCGGCGGCCGTGCGGGTGATCTGGCGCGCTGCGCGGCCCGTGTCGTCGGCAGCGCGCTCCAGGCTGGGCAGTGTGCTGGCCTTGAGCCGGTCGGCCGCCTGCGAGAAGGTTTGCGCCCCGCGCGCGGCCTGCTCGATGGGCCCGCCGGGGGCGTTGAGGCGCTGCGCGGTCTGGCCGAAGGTATCGGCCATCACCGAAACCTGGTCGCCCGCCTTCTTCAGCGACTGCACCGCGCCGCTGGCGTCCTTGGCGAGTGCGGGCAGCGCGGCCAGGGCGGGGTCGAGGCGCTCGGTCACGCTGCGGTCGATCCGCCGCGCGAGCACATCGAGGCTGGACGCCGCATTGCCGATATTCATCAGTGCTTGCGAGAAGCGCTTTTGGTTGTCGTCGGCGAGCAATTGGTTGATCCGTTTGCTCGCTTCCTGCACCTGACCCAGGATCACCGGTCCTTGCTCGGAGAGTTGGGCAAAGGGGGACGAGTGCAGTGGCAAACGAGGCAGACCGCTCGGCCCAGGGGGCAAGGGCGGGTGGGCCTTGCCAGCGTCGTCAAGCAGGATGTACGACAAGCCCGTAACGCCCTGGTAGCCCAACGTGGCAAAGGTGGTGGGGGTGATGGGTGCGTCGTCGTCCACGGCGATACGGATCAGCACGTTGCCGCTGACCTGTGGGTCAAAACCGATGTGCGTGACCTTGCCCACCGCCACGCCCTTGTAGCGCACGGCGGCCTGGGGCTGCAGGCCGCTGACGCCGTCGCGCGTGGTCAACTCGTAGGCGACGTAGTCGCCGTTGTCGCGGGTAAGCCACATGGCCAGCGCCACCACCATGGCGCTGACCGCCAGCACGAACAACCCGGCGGCGAGCGCGTGGGATTTGTTTTCCATCAGGTCTCCTTGCCGGCTTGCACCGGCGCCATGGCGCGGCGGCCGCGCTCACCCAGAAAAAATTGCTTCACGAAGGGATGCGGGAAATGTGCCACCTCGGTCGGCGTCCCGGTCACGATGACTTTGCGGTCGGCCAGCACGGCCACGCGCGTGGCGAGCGCAAACAAGGTATCGAGGTCGTGCGTGACCATCACCATGGTGGTTTCCAATGCGTCGTGCAGTTCGCGCACCAATTCGCAGAATTCATCGGCGCCATTGGGGTCCAGCCCGGCGGTGGGCTCGTCGAGCAGAAGCAAAGGCGGGTCCATGATGAGCGCACGCGCCAGCGCCACGCGCTTGATCATGCCGCCCGACAGATCGGCCGGCATGCGCGTGGCGTGCTCGGGTTTGAGCCCGACCATCTGCAGCTTGACCAGTGCCGCATCGCGCACCAGTTCGGCGGGCAGCGTGCCCTGCTCGCGCAGCGCAAAAGCCACGTTGTCGAGCACGTTGAAGGCGGAAAACAGCGCGCCGTGCTGAAACAGCATGCCCACGCGGCTGGCCGCGCCTTGGCCGCCCATCTCCAACGCCGGCCGACCCAGCACCGTGACGCTGCCCCGCGCGGGGTGCAGCAGGCCCAGCATCTGGCGCAGCAACACCGTTTTCCCGGTGCCCGAGCCGCCCACCAGCGCCAGAATCTCGCCGCGCTGCACCGTGAGCGACAGATCCTGGTGCACGGTATAGGCCTCCGCGCCCTTGCCAAAGGTGGTCTGCAGACCTTCGATGCGCACCACGGGCTCAGCGCGGGAGGCGGCAGCTGGGACGTTGGACAAGTCCGCCATCTCAGTTTTCCGTGGCGCGGCGAACCACCCGGATCGCAAGCAACTGGCGCGGTCCAAGCCAGCGGCTGCCGCGCAAGGGCCGCCACGACATGCAGATGTCGTTTGCACTTCGGGCGCTGGCGGCATCCCCCTTCCCGCATCGCGCAGCAATGCGGGAGATGGGGGAATGCGACAAAGGCGACTCGGGGGGATGCTTCATTTCAAAACCCCACACTCTTGAAGGCCACGGCGAAGAGCGCGTCCACGATGATGACCACGGTGATCGAGGACACCACCGACGCGGTCGTGCCGGCACCCAGGCTTTGCGTGTTCGGCTTGACCCGGAGCCCCCAGTGGCAGCCCACCAGAGCAATCAGCGTGCCGAACACCACCGATTTCGAGAGCGCCAGCGTCAGGTTGCCAGTGTTCACCGCGTTGGGCAGTGCTTGCAAAAAATAGGCCGGCGAGACGTCCATGGCCGCGTCTGCCGCCAGCATGCCGCCGGTCAGGGCTGCCAGCGTGGTCCATACGCTCAGCAGCGGCATGGCAATGGCGAGAGCCACCGCGCGCGGCATCACCAGCCGAAACCCCTGAGGAATGCCCATGACGCGCATGGCGTCGAGTTCTTCGGTGACACGCATGACGCCGATCTGCGCCGTGATCGCCGAGCCCGAGCGCCCGGCCACCAGAATGGCGGCCAGCATGGGGCCGAGTTCGCGAATCAGCGAGATGCCCAGAATGTTGACGATAAACGCCTCGGCGCCAAACTGGCGCAGTTGCAGGCTCATCAGGTAGGCCAGCACCACGCCGATCAAAAAGCCGACAAGCGCGGTAATCGGCAAGGCGGTCGCGCCCATGCGGTAGAGGTGGCCCGAGATATCGCGCCAGGGCGCGCGGTGCGGCGCGCGCAGCACGCGCAGGCTGTCGAGCAGCAACTGGCCGATCAGGATCAGCATGCGCTGCAGATGATCGACGGCGTGCAGTACCAGCACCCCCAGCGCGTCGATCTGCTGGGCGAACGACCAGGGCTCGGGCGGTGGCGCTTCGGTGGTGAGCGACGCGACGCGCTCGAGGATGGAGCGCTGCGTGGCGTCGAGCTTCAGGCGCTGGGGCCAGGCGCGGCCCCAATGGTTCCACAGCAGTTGCGCACCAACATGGTCCAGCCAGTCAAGGCCACTCAGGTCCCAACCCAGCTGGGCCTGCGGCGGTGCGGCGGCCAGTTCGGCACGCAGCGACCGCCAGCGTCTGCGTGCGCCGATGTCGGCCGCACCCCAGCGCCCGTGCAGTTGCATGCACGGGCCTTGGGGCGTGTCCTGGCGTGTCAGTCGGGGAGCGGTATCGGGCATTGCAGGGGCGGAGCGTGGAGCGCGCGGCGTTGCGCATGCGGGAGGATGCATGGTAGCGGCAGCGGGCGACCGTCAGCAGAACGCCTGCACATACAGAGAAAATCGTATCAAAATGGGGCGTTTGCGCATATGTCGCAAGCCCTGATTGCTATTGAATAAGTAGCTTTTCATGGCAATTCCGTCACATTTCACGCCATCTTTGGACCTCTGCATGAGCGATACCACATACGACTACATCGTCATCGGTGGCGGCACCGCCGGCGCCCTGCTGGCCAACCGGCTCAGCGCAGACCCACGCCGCCGCGTTTTGCTGGTGGAAGCCGGCGGCAAGGACAACTACCACTGGATTCACATTCCGGTGGGCTACCTGTATTGCATCGGCAACCCGCGTACCGACTGGCTGTATCAGACCGAGCCGGATCCTGGGCTCAACGGCCGCACGCTGCGCTACCCGCGCGGCAAGACGCTGGGCGGTTGCAGCAGCATCAACGGCATGATCTACATGCGCGGCCAGGCACGCGACTACGACCAGTGGGCGGCGCTCACCGGCGAAGAAGAATGGCGCTGGGAGCAGGCGCTGCCTGATTTTCGCCGCCACGAGAACCATTGGCGACTCGATGCCTCCGGTCAGGCCGACGAGGCGTTTGCCCGCCTGCATGGCCACCCCCGCCTGGGCGGCAGCGGCGAGTGGCGCGTCGAGAAGCAGCGCCTGCGCTGGGACGTGCTGGACGCGTTTGCGCTGGCCGCGCAGCAGGCCGGCATTCCGGCCACCCAGGACTTCAATGGCGGTGACAACGAGGGTGTGGGCTACTTCGAGGTCAATCAGAAAAAGGGCTGGCGCTGGAACACCGCCAAAGCCTTTTTGCGCCCGGCCTGCAGCGAGCGGCCCAATTTCGATCTGTGGACCGGCGCGCAGGCAACGCGACTGCTGCTGGAAAAACTCCCCGATGGCAGCCAGCGCTGCCAGGGTGCGGAAATCTGGACGGGTCAGGAGATGGTGAAGGCATTTGCCCGCTGCGAGGTGGTGCTGGCCGCTGGCTCCATCAATTCGCCCCAGTTGCTCCAACTCTCGGGCATCGGGCCGGCGGCTCTACTGGCGGCGCATGGCATTGCGGTGGCGCACGAGTTGCCTGGAGTTGGAGCCAACCTGCAAGACCATTTGCAGATTCGTTCGGTCTTCAAGGTCCAAGGGGTGAAGACGCTGAACAAACTCGCCGGATCGCTCCTGGGCAAGGCGCGCATTGGCCTGGAATACGCGGTCACCCGCAGCGGTCCGATGAGCATGGCGCCTTCGCAGCTGGGCGCGTTCGCGCGCAGTTCGCCCGAGCGCGAGCACGCCAATCTCGAGTTCCACGTCCAGCCGCTCTCGCTCGATGCCTTTGGCGACCCGCTGCATTCGTTTGCCGCATTCACGGCGAGCGTGTGCAATCTGAACCCGAGCAGCCGCGGCAGCGTGCAGATCAAAAGCCCGCGTTTCCAGGACGCCCCTGCCATTGCCCCCAACTACCTGAGCACGCAGGAAGACCGGCAGGTGGCCGCCGACAGCCTGCGTCTGGCCCGGCGCATCGTCTCGCAACCTGCTCTGGCGCGCTACCAGCCCGAGGAGTTCAAGCCCGGCGTGCAATACCAAAGTGACGAAGAACTGGCTCGCCTGGCCGGGGACATCGCCACCACCATCTTCCACCCCGTGGGCACCACCGCCATGGGCCGTGCGGACGATCCGCAGGCGGTGCTCGACCCGCGCCTTCGCGTGCGCGGCATTGCCGGGCTGCGCGTCGTGGACGCTGGCGCCATGCCCACCATCACCAGCGGCAATACCAATGCGCCGACCTTGATGATTGCCGAGAAAGCCGCGCGCTGGATTGCGAAGGACCATGGCGCTTGACGTAAGGCATGGCGTTTTCCGGGGGAAATTCCCTATGGCCGAATGCTCGCCTGGCCCCTACAGTTGCCCCACTCGATGGCGCCCACGGGCTGCCAACACGGGGAGGGCTGAGGAGACAAACGCCAACAACACCAAGGATTCCAGAGCACCCGACGAGGTGCCTTCTTTTTTCAGACGCCGGCCTAGCCGGCGTTTTTTTTTGCTCTCTGTGAACGCAGCGGGGGTTGGGCAGAGGCCGCCGCCTGACACAATCGCGCCAATGGAATGGATTCTCGTTTCGCTGGCCTCGCTGCTCGCCGGTTTCATTGATGCCGTCGTCGGCGGCGGCGGTCTGGTCTTGCTGCCGGCCTTGTTCGCCACCTTTCCCAGCGCGCCGCCGGCCACGCTGCTGGGCACCAACAAAAGCGCCTCGATCTGGGGCACGGCCATGGCCACTTGGCAGTACAGCCGACGTGTACAGATCCGCTGGCGCGCGCTGCTGCCTGCGGCGCTGACGGGCTTCGTCGGCGCCTTTGCCGGGGCCTGGGCGGTCACGGTGCTCTCGCCCGATTTCCTGCGCCGCATGCTGCCGTTCGTGCTGTTTGCCGTGCTGGTGTACACCGTGGCCAAGAAGGAGCTGGGTCGCCACCACCGCCCCCGCTTTACCGGCCGCGCAGAATGGCTGGCCGCCAGCGCCATTGGTTTGTCGATTGGTTTTTACGACGGATTTTTCGGCCCTGGGACGGGCAGTTTTTTCGTTTTTCTGTTTGTCCGCTGGCTGGGATATGACTTCCTTAACGCTTCGGCATCCGCCAAGCTGCTGAATGTTTCGACCAACATTGCCGCGCTGATTCTGTTCACCGCCAAAGGCCATGTCTGGTGGCACTTTGCGCTGCCGCTGGCAGTGGCCAATGTGGTGGGCAGCGTGATCGGTACGCACATGGCGCTCAAGCACGGAACGGGTTTCGTACGCTCCATCTTCATCTTCGTCGTGAGCGCGCTGATTTTGAAAACCGGTTACGACGCCTTCCTGCGCTGAGGGAAATACCTGATCGGGAGATGCATTTCACAAACTTATAATCGCGGCCTTGTTCGCACCGAAGTCTGTGAAACGCAGCGCTCGGGCAGGCGATTCACCAAGCTCCGGCTTCGCTACCGCAGGCCGGATTTTTTGTACCTGAAATCACCCCAGACAGGACACAAGATGAAGTTGTTCAAAACATTGGCCTGCACTGCACTGACCTTGTGCGCCGTATTTTCCGTGCAAGCGCGCCCCCTTGACGAGGTCAAGAAGAGCGGCACGCTGATCGCTGCCACCGAAGGCCAGTTTGCCCCGTTCAACTATTTCAACGGCACGACCCTGACCGGTTTTGAAGTCGAATTGGCCGAGCTGGTCGCCAAGAAAATGGGGCTGAAGATTCAGTGGAAAACGCTGGGCTTCGACGCACTGCTCACCGGCCTGCGCCAGGACCGCTGGGACCTGGTCATCGCTTCGCACGGCATCACCGATGAGCGCGCCAAAGCGGTCACCTTCACTGCGCCGCACTACTGCTCGGGCGGCATGATCATCACCATGGACCCTGCCATTCGCACTGGCAAGGACCTGGCAGGCAAGGTGGTCGCCGTGCAGACCGGCACCAGCTACCTTGAAAATGTGCAGAAAGTATCTGCCGTTAAAGAGGTCAAGAACTTTCCCACCGACGTGGATGCGCGCAGCGCCCTCAATTCGCGCCGTGTGGACGCCTGGGTAACCGACCGCTTTGTGGCCAAGGCCGTTGTTGACAAAAACCCCAACGCGGGCTTCAAGCTTGGCGACATGCTGTTCATTGAGCGCATTGCTGCAGCCGTGGCCAAGGGCAATCAGCCGTTGGCAGACGCCTGGTCGCAAGGCCTGGCCGCGATTCAGGCCGACGGCAGCTACGCCGAGCTGTCGAAGAAATACTTCAACGAAGACGTGCGCTGCCACTGAGCTTGAACAGACTCCTGTCTTTTTCTTTTCATGCTCGTTGCCCTTTGGCCACAGCGCTGGAGCCGTCAGCAGCGCAGCAACGCCACGCTCATTAGCGCCCTGGTGCTGATGGTGGTGGCGCTGGCTGCGCTCGGCTGGTTGCTGTCCTTTCTGCCCGAACCCATAGGCTCGAACGCGCAGGCGTTTTCCGCCGGTGCGCGCACCACGCTGTGGCTCACCCTGGTGAGCGGCACCCTGGGCCTGCTGCTTGGAACCAGTGCCGCCCTGGCGCGCACCGCGCGTTGGCGCGCGCTGCGCTGGGTGGCCAGCTTCTACATCTGGGCGATTCGCGGCACACCGCTGCTGGTCCAGATTCTGTTTGTCTACTTTGCCCTACCCGCCCTGGTGCCGGGGTTGAATCTGCCAGATTTTGCCGCCGCCGTCGTTGCTTTGTCGCTCAACGTCGGCGCCTACAACTCTGAGGCCATTCGTGCCGGCCTGCTGGCCGTGCCACGTGGACAGACAGAGGCCGCGCGCGCGTTGGGGCTGGGCCACGCCCATGTATTTTTTGATGTGGTGTTCCCGCAGGCTTTCAAAATTTCCCTGCCGCCGCTGGTGAGCAATTTTGTCGCGCTGCTCAAAGATTCGTCTCTGGCCTACGCGATCGGTGTGGTCGAGCTCACCAATGTGGGCAACCGCATTCAGTCAGCCACATTTCAGCCGATTGCAACGCTCTCCACGGTGGCGGTCACCTATCTGCTGCTGACCACACTGGTGACGCAGATCTCGAACGCCATCGAGTATCGGTTTGACGTTGAAGGGCGCAGCAAATGAGCGCGTCGCAAGCCTTCATCGTTACAGACCATGTGTGCAAGTCCTTCGGCAGCCACCAGGTGCTGCGCGACGTCTCCACCCACTTCAGCACGGGCGAGGTGACGGTCATTATTGGCGCCTCGGGGTCGGGAAAAAGCACCTTGCTGCGCGCCATCAACCGGCTTGAACCTCACGACAGCGGCACCATCACCATCGATGGTGTTGTGGTCTCCGACGATACCGCGACACTGCAAAAGCAGCGCTGCGAGGTGGGCATGGTATTCCAGCAGTTCAATCTGTTTGGTCATCTCTCGGTCCTTGACAACATCACCCTCGCCCCAAGGCGCGTGCGCCACACGGCCCGCGCCGAGGCCAATGCGCAGGCCATGGTTCTGCTGCGCCGCGTCGGTCTGCAAGAGCATGCACACAAGTACCCGTGGCAGCTCTCGGGCGGACAACAGCAGCGCGTAGCCATTGCACGTGCTCTGGCCATGAACCCCAAGGTCATGCTGTTCGACGAGCCCACTTCCGCCTTGGATCCGGAAATGGTTCAGGAAGTGCTGGACGTGATGCGTGAACTGGCCCACGGCGGCATGACCATGATCGTCGTCACGCATGAAATGGGTTTTGCACGCGAAGTGGCCGACCGTGTGCTGTTTTTCGATCAAGGCTGCATCGCGCACGACGCACCGCCGGAAGCGTTCTTTGGTAACCCCGCCAACGACCGTATCCGTGCATTCATAGGCCGCATGGGCGCCTGAATCCTCCACCTTTTCTACCCCCCGGAGTTACCATGAAACGAAGCTCTCTCTTTCTTGCCTTGATGGCAGCCGGCCTGTGCAGCCTGTCGGGCCAGGTGTTTGCGCAATCCGCGCAGGATTTCAATGACATGCGGGCCGAGCTCAAGGCCTTGCGCGCCGAGCTGGACCAGCTCAAGGCGAAGCAGGCTCAGCCCGCGCCGGCCGCCAGTGCTGCGGCCTGGAACGAGCGCCTCGATACCGTTGAGCTGCGCCAAAAGGACGCCGTGGTGCTCGGCGACGTGCCTGGGAGCTTCCGCCTGCCCGGCAGCGAGACCTCGATTCGCGTCTATGGTTTTGCCGAAGCCAACCTGATCAAGGACTTCAAGAGCACCGCTCCCGGAGACAACTTCAGCAATCTGCCCGAGCAGCCGCTGGCCTCCACCCACCCTTCGACCGGCAAGAACGTGCTCACCGGGCAGACCTCGCGCTTTGGTTTCGAAACTTCCACGCCCATGGGCAACGGCGCGTTCAACACCAAAATCGAAGCCGATTTCTATGGCTATTGCGGCAGCGAATGCAACCGCAACCGCCTGCGCTTGCGCCATGCCTATGGCGAATATGCTGGCTGGCTGATCGGACAGACCTGGTCGACGTTCATGGACCTCGACAACCTGCCCGAGACGGTGGACTTCAATGGCCCGCCCGGCGCCACCTCGCGCCGCCCGGTGCAAGTGCGCTACACCTGGAACAACCCCAACCTGGCCAAGTTCCAGTTTGCGTTGGAAGAGCCCTCCGACGGTGCGCATTCGCCCAATCTGGTGGCGCGCGTCGACAAAGGCTTTGACTGGGGCGCGCTCAATGCCCGCATCCTCTCGCACGAGCAGCGTGTGGACGGCGCCAGCAAGCGCGGCTTTGGTTTTGGCGTGGGTGGTAGCTACAAGCTGACGGGCAGCGCCACGCTGATGGCGCAGTACACGCAGGTCGACGGCGACGGTGACGGCGCCTATCTGGTCGGCGCAAACTACCCGGTGCTTGACGGTGGTACCCTGCGCCTGGACCGCGCACGCGGTGTGGTGCTGGGGCTGTCCAACGCCTTCAGCGAGCAGCTGCGCGGCACCATTTCGGTGGGCACGGTACGTTCCACACGCAGAGTCGGCGATGCCTATGTGAGCGCCTACGGTCTTGAAGGCAATGAGCGCCTGACGCAGTGGCACATCGGCATGTACTACCTGCCGATCAAGAACGTCGAATTGGGCACCGAACTCATGGGTGGGCGCCGCACCACTTTTGGCGGCGACACGGGCAACCTGAGTCGTTTGAATCTGCAAGCGCGCTACATCTTCAACTGATCTCTCCTCCTTCCCACAGAGGCTGGCCGCGCAAGCGGCCAGCTTTTTTTCATGCAATCAGAAAAACGCGGGCTGGCGGCCCTGTTGTTGGTTACCGCCGTATGGGGCACCACCTTCCCGGCGATGAAGCTGCTTTCGGTCCAGTTGGATGCGTTGCAGATCATCTGGCTGCGTTTTGCCATCGCCTTGCTGGTGTTGGCACCGCTGTGGCGCGGTATGCGGTCTGAGGAGCGCAGATGGGGCCTGCTGCTGGGGACGGTGCTGTTCATCGCCTTCTGGTTGCAGATCGAGGGGCTGGGCCGCACCAGCAGCAACCGCAATGCCTTTGTCACCGGGCTGAACGTCCTGGTCGTTCCGGTGCTTGCCATGCTGGTGCTGCGCCGCAGCTATGGTTGGCGTCTGTGGGCCGCTTGCGCGCTGGCGGCTGTGGGCATGGCCTTGATGTTCCACGAAGATGAACCCTGGAACCTCGGCGATACGCTGACCCTATGCAGCACGCTGTTCTATGCCATCTACATTCTGCTGCTGGAAGCGTGTGCGCGACGTCATGCGGCGAAGCCCTTGCGCGCGGCCCGCATGGCTGCAGCGCAGGCAAGCGTGATGTGCCTGGCTGCCTTTGTGTTGCTGCTTGCGCGCCACGGGAGCGGCTGGCGCTCAGGCATGAATGCCTTGGATGCGCTGTCCTGGGCGGCATTGATCTATCTGGGGGTGTTGGCCAGCGTGCTGGTGGTAACGCTGCAGGCCTGGGGCCAGCAGCGGGTGGATGCTTTGCGCAGCGCCATCGTGTTCGGGTTGGAGCCCGTCTTCGCAGCACTCACGGCCTGGGCCCTGCTGGGCGAGCGCATGGGGCTGGTGGCGCTTTTGGGCGCTGCCATGGTGGTGCTGGCGCTGATCTGGAGCCAATGGCAACCGGCGCCGGTTTTGGCGCGGCCATAGTTGGACCCTATGGGGCAGTCAGCGGAATGTCCTCAACCCGGCGCGGCTTGCCAATGGGCGCTGTGGCCAGTCCTTTGCGCACTGCGGCCAGATCTTCTTCACTTGGATATTCGCCGTTGAGCCAGTAGTCGAAGACGCGCCGTGCAATGGGAGCCGCCACTCCCGCGCCCCAACCAGCGTTTTCCACCACCACCGCCACCGCGATGCGCGGCTCGTCGGCGGGCGCGAACGCGATATAGAGCGCGTGATCGCGCTGGTGCTCTTCGAGCTTCTTGGAGTTGTATTTGTCTTTCTGCCCGATGGTGACGGCCTGCGCGGTCCCGGTCTTACCCCCTGAAACATAGCGCGCACCGGCAAACACGCGAGTGCCGGTGCCGCCCTGCGTGACGCCCACCATGGCACGCTTGATCACGTCTACATTGGCTTTCTTGAAGCCCAGGTTCTGGGGCTCTTCGAGTGCCACCGGGTGGTGCTCTCGCGTCATCACGTCGGTGGTGAACATGCCAAGGTGCGGGCGGTACGCCACGCCACCATTGGCCAGCGTGGCCGTGGCATGCGCCAGTTGCAGCATGGTGAAGGTGTTGTAGCCCTGGCCGATGCCCAGAGAAATTGTCTCGCCTGCGTACCAGCGACGGTGTTCGGGGCGTTTGTAGGCACTGCGTTTCCAGGCCTGACTCGGCAGCACCCCACGCAATTCACCGCCCAGGTCGATGCCGGTGATCTGGCCAAAACCCAGTGGCGCCATGAAGTCGTGGATGGCGTCGACGCCCATGTCGTTGGCCAGCTGGTAGTAGTACACGTTGCTCGAAAGCACGATGCTGCGAAACATGTCCACCGGCCCCAGGCCGTGGTCGCCATGGCTGCGAAAGGTGTGGCCACCAAAGGTCCAGGAACCGTTGTCCTGGGTGATGTAGCCGGGCGTGCGTTTGCCCGTTTCCAGTGCCGCCAGTCCCATGAAGGGCTTGTAGGTGGAACCCGGCGGGTAGGTGCCTCGGATGGCGCGGTTGAGCAGGGGCTTGTCGAGCGATTCGTTGAGCGCGGCCCAGTTCTCGAAGTCGATGCCTTCAACAAACAGATTCGGATCGAAGGTGGGTTTGCTCACCAGCGCCAGCACCTCGCCGTTGCGTGGATCGATGGCCACAAGCGCGCCGCGGCGGTCCCCAAACAGGTCTTCGATCATGCGCTGCAACTTGATGTCCAGCGTCAGGGTGACCGTGTTGCCCGGCGTGGCGGGAAAGCTCTGCAGGCGCCGCACCGCCCGTCCACCGGCCGATGTCTCCATTTGTTCCACGCCCGTGATGCCGTGCAGTTGCTGCTCAAAGCTCTGTTCGATGCCCAGCTTGCCGATGTAGTCGGTGCCCCGGTAGTTGGCTTCGTCATCTGAATCCTGGATGCGCGCCTTCTCCGTTTCATTGATACGGCCAATATAGCCAATGGCGTGGCTTGCGACTTCGCCAAAGGGGTAGTTGCGAAACAAGCGGGCTTTTACTTCGACGCCAGGGAAGCGGTAATTCTGGGCCGCAAACCGAGCCACCTCGGCATCACTCAGACGCGTGCGCAGCGGGAGCGATTCAAAGCTGCGCGATTCTTCCATCAGGCGTTTGAAGCGGCGCCGGTCGCGCGGCGTGATGTCCACCACCTCGGCCAGCGCGTTGATGGTGTCTTCCAGCACACCCACCTTGGACGGCGTAATTTCCAGCGTGTAGGCAGAATAGTTGTTCGCCAGCACCACACCATTGCGGTCCTCGATCAGGCCGCGGTGCGGGACGATGGGAACGATGGCGGTGCGGTTGCTCTCGGCCTGCTCGGCGAGGTCCTCGTGGCGCACGACTTGCAGAAACACCAGGCGCGCTACCAACAGGCAGAAGGCCAGCAGAACCACTGCACCAACCACCAGAACCCGCGCGCGAAAGCGTGAGGCGTCGGCCTCTACGTTGCGCAATTCCGTCATGGTTTGCGCTTTTCATCGCGCTCGGGCGCCCGACGCTGTGGCGCCAGCAGCAGCCAACTGGCCGGAGGCCAGAGCAGCGCCTCCAATGCGGGCGCCGCCAGCACACTCCAGCCGGGCAGCGTGCCACCTGCCAGCAAACCCACCACGACCTGCACCGCATGGGATAGAGCAAAAAGTCCGGCCATCTGCGGCGCCTGCGACACCGCGCTGTACCAGTGCAGGCGCCGGTGCGTGAGTGCCACACCGTACATCAGCACGGCGTAGGCCAAGGCATGCTGGCCGAGCAGGGCTGATTGTTGAACATCCATGCACAGCCCCAGCGCGAATGCGGTTCCCATGCCGACGCGAAGTGGCTGGTGCATTCCCCAGAAGGCCAGCAAGATCATCAGCAGGTCGGGCGTCCAGGGCGTGCGCCCAAGAGGCAGCATGTTGAGCGCCAGTGCAGCCGCGAGACTGGCGGCAAGGAACACCGGATTGGCCGGCATCAGCAGCAATTGGCCGCGCGGCATGATCATGGGCGCGCCTTTTCTTTCTTGTCCTTCTTCTCCGACTTGTCTGCCCGCGCGGGTTCCAGCGGAATCTCGGCGGCGGGCAAGTCGTTGACTGCGGGTGAGAGCAACAGCACATGCCGCGCCCCCTGAACGCGCGCCAGCGGTTTGCAATACACACGCGCAAAGGCGAGGTCGGCACGCCGCTCTACGCGCACGACGCGGGCCACGGGAAGACCGGGCGGATAGACGCGATCCATGCCGCTGGTGGTCAGCAGATCGCCCTCCTCGATATCGGCGCTGGCTTGCATGAAGCGCAGTTCCATACCGCCCCCGTGGCTAAGCACCGGGTCGCCAAAGGCTACGCCTCGCTGACCAGTACGCACATTGACGACAGGAATGGCTTGATCGCGGTCGATCAGCAAAGTCGCCTCGCTGTAGAACGGATGTACGCGCGTGATCTGACCGAGCACTCCCAGTGCATCCACCACCGGCGAGCCCGGCTCGACGCCGGAAGTCTGGCCGGCGTCGACCACCACCCGGCGGCTGTAGGGGTCGGCGGTGTCGTAGAGAATCTGTGCGGCACGGGCCGAAACCTTGGTGCGCGTACGCAGTTCAAGCAACTGCCTCAGGCGCTCGTTCTCAAGCTCCAGCTCTTCGAGTTGGTTGGCACGCAAAGAGGCTTCCAGGAGTAGGCGCTGCGCTTGCCTGGTCTGTGCCTGCGCGGCCTCAAGCGATTCCACATAGTTGGTGCTGCGCCCGAGAAACTCGACCGGCTGCAGCATCAGCCATTGCACGGGGTAGAGTGCGGTGGCGACGACGTTGCGTATTGGCTCGGTCATCCGAAAACGAGCATCTGCCACCATCAAAAACAGCGCCAGAGCGCTGTAGAGAATCAGCTGCGCGCGCGGCGTCGGGCCCTGGCGCATGAAGGATGGGGCGCTTCGCTCAAGGGTACCGTGCGGCATGCGGATTCCGGGTCAGGCTGCGCGCCGCTTGGCACCACGCTGCAGCGTACCCGGCTCATTCACTGGTGAAGATGCTTCCCGCACGGTCCATGCGCTCCAGGGCGATGCCGCAGCCCCGCACGACGCAGGTCAGCGGGTCTTCGGCCACCAGCACCGGCAGCCCCGTTTCTTCTGCCAGGAGTCGATCAAGGTCGCGCAGCAAGGCGCCGCCGCCGGTCAACATCATCCCGCGCTCGGCAATGTCCGCGCCCAGCTCTGGCGGCGTCTGTTCCAGCGCATTCTTGACGGCCGAGACGATCTGGTTGAGCGGTTCGGTCAGTGCTTCGAGCACTTCGTTGCTGGAAATGGTGAAGCTGCGCGGCACACCTTCGCTGAGGTTGCGGCCCCGGACTTCCATCTCGCGCACTTCCGAGCCCGGAAACGCCGAACCAATGTTCTTCTTGATGGCTTCTGCCGTGGGCTCGCCGATCAGCATGCCGTAGTTGCGGCGGATGTAGCTGATGATGGCTTCGTCGAATTTGTCGCCGCCGACGCGCACGCTGCCTTTGTAGACCATGCCGCCGAGCGAGATCACGCCCACTTCGGTGGTGCCACCGCCAATATCCACCACCATGGAGCCCGAAGCTTCGGACACCGGCAGGCCGGCCCCAATGCCGGCGGCCATCGGCTCTTCAATCAGATAGACCGAGGTGGCGCCTGCGGCTTCCGCTGCGTCCTTGATGGCGCGACGCTCCACCTGGGTGGAGCCACAGGGAACGCAGATGATGATGCGTGGGCTGGGGGTGAGCAGGGTGCGCGGATGCACCATCTTGATGAACTGCTTGATCATCTGCTCGGTGATCACAAAATCGGCAATCACGCCGTCCTTCATGGGACGGATGGCCTCGATGTTGCCAGGTACCTTGCCCAGCATGGCCTTGGCCTCGCGGCCGACGGCCTGGATCACCTTCTTGCCATGGGGCCCGCCTTCATGGCGAATGGCCACCACCGAGGGTTCGTCCAGCACAATACCCTTGTCGCGCGCAAAAATCAGTGTGTTCGCGGTGCCGAGGTCAATCGCGAGGTCGGTGGAGAAATACCGACGAAAAACTCCGAACATTCAACAATCCTCTCGGCACGGAAGGCGCTTCGGCCTGCCATCGCCGTGTTATATGGGAAAAACCGTGTTGGTACGCTGGTCCGGACAAGGCTCCCAACGACCACAACAAGTTCCTGAAGGAAGCACCTTGAGGGACTTATCGAACGAAAAGCGTCGCTGGAGGCGCCTCTCGACAAAGGCGGGATAATAGCGCATCCCCTGTGAATAACTCGCGCCTGCGGCCCCAGCGCAGGTGCTTTACATCCGGTTTCGACACCGCAATCCCATGGCATTGACCCTCCCAGAGATCGGCCGCCTTGCCCATTTGGCCCGTCTTGAGTTCGCCCCCGAAGAAAGTGAGCAACTGCTCACCGAGTTGAACGGGTTTTTTGACATCGTCGAGCAAATCCGAGCCGTCGATACGGCCGGCATTCAACCCCTGGCGCATCCTGTGGCGGTAGTGGCTCCGCAAATTCTGCGTCTGCGGGAGGACGTGGCGAGCGAACCCGACCAGCGCAGCGCCAATCAGCAAAACGCCCCGGCCGTAGAGCGCGGCCTGTTTCTCGTCCCTCGGGTGATCGAATGAGTGCCGCCAGAAGTGAAAGCCACCCAGCGTTGCACGACATGTCGCTGCGCGCCCTCGCGCAGGCGCTGCGCTCGCGCCAAGTCAGTGCATTGGAAGTTACCGAGCATTTCCTTGCGCGCATGCGCCAGCACCAGAGTCTGGGCGCATTTCTCGCGGTAGACGAGGAGGTGAGCCGTACCCAGGCCCGTCTGGCCGACGAGCGATTGGCCGCTGGCAGCACGGCGCCGCTCGAGGGTGTGCCTTTTGCGCACAAGGATATTTTCGTCACGCGCGACTTCCCCACGACGGCCGGCTCGCGCATGTTGGCGGGCTACCGATCTCCCTTTGACGCCACCGTAGTCCAGCGCCTTGCAGATGCCGGTGTCGTGACCTTGGGCAAACTCAATTGCGACGAGTTCGCCATGGGCTCGGCGAACGAAAACTCGGCCGCGACGCCGGTGGGCTTTGATGCGCCTGTGCCGGTGCGCAACCCCTGGGATCGCACGCGCATTCCCGGCGGCTCGTCCGGCGGCAGCGCCGCCGCCGTGGCGGCGCGTCTGGTGCCCGGCGCCACCGGGACCGACACCGGCGGCTCCATTCGTCAGCCCGCAGGGTTTTGCGGCATTACCGGTGTCAAGCCGACCTATGGGCGTGCCTCGCGCTACGGAATGATCGCGTTTGCCTCCAGCCTGGACCAGGCCGGCGTCTTTGCGCGTTCGGCAGACGATTGCGCGCTGCTCCTCTCCAGCGTCTGCGGTCCCGATCTGGACCGCGATTCCACCTCGCTGGATCGCCCGACAGAGGATTTTGCGCAAGGCCTCGACGCCCCGCTGGATGGCCTGCGCATCGGCTTGCCGCAAGAGTTCTTTGGTGCTGGTCTGGCCCCCGGCGTGCGCGCCGCCGTGGATGCCGCGCTCAAGGAGTATGAAAAGCTTGGCGCGCGCCTTGTCCCCATCCGCCTGCCGCGCACCGAACTGGCCATCCCGGTCTACTACATCATTGCGCCGGCCGAAGCCAGCTCCAACCTGAGTCGCTTTGACGGCGTGAAGTTTGGCCACCGGGCCAGGCAGTACGAGGATCTGCTGGACATGTACAAGAAGACGCGCGCCGAAGGCTTTGGCGACGAGGTCAAGCGCCGCATCATGATCGGCACCTATGTGCTCTCGCACGGCTACTACGACGCCTACTACCTGCAGGCGCAGAAAATTCGCCGCATGATTGCCGACGATTTCCAGCAGGCCTTCAAGGACTGTGACGTGATTGCCGGGCCGGTAGCCCCCTGCGTCGCCTGGAAGATTGGCGCACATCGCAGCGACCCGCTGGCGGACTACCTGGCCGACATCTTCACGCTCCCTGCCTCTCTTGCTGGCCTGCCCGGCATGAGCCTGCCGGCAGGTTTTGGTGAGGACGGCATGCCCGTGGGCTTGCAACTCATTGGCAATTACTTCCAGGAAGCGCGCCTGCTCCAGGCCGCGCACCGCTTCCAGCAAGCCACCGATTTTCACCTGCGCTCACCCGCAGGCATCTGACCATGACCGCCCCCCTGATTCACGGCTACGAGGTCGTCATCGGCTTCGAGACCCACGCCCAACTGGCCACACGCAGCAAGATTTTCAGCCGTGCTTCCACCGCCTTTGGCGCCGAGCCCAACACGCAGGCTTGCGCGGTCGATCTGGCCCTGCCTGGCACGCTGCCGGTCATGAACCGCGCGGCCGTGGAATGTGCTATCAAATTAGGACTTGCACTTGGCTCCCACATTGCGCCAGAGAGCATTTTTGCCCGAAAAAACTACTTTTACCCGGATCTGCCCAAGGGCTACCAGATCAGCCAGTTCGAGATTCCGGTGGTGCAGGGCGGAGAGGTGTCCTTCCTGCTCGGCGAGACCCTGCAAACTGTGCGCCTGGTGCGCGCCCACCTGGAAGAAGACGCCGGCAAGTCGCTGCACGAAGACTTCACTGGCCAGTCGGGCATCGACCTGAATCGCGCCGGTACGCCGCTGCTCGAGATCGTCACCGAGCCCGACATGCGCTCGTCCGCAGAGGCCGTGGCCTATGCGCGCGAGCTGCACAAGATCGTCACCTGGATCGGCATCTGCGACGGCAACATGCAGGAAGGGTCGTTCCGCTGCGACGCCAACGTTTCGGTGCGCAAGCCCGGCGCAGCGCTGGGCACGCGGCGCGAGATCAAGAACCTCAACAGCTTCAAGAGCATGCAGCAGGCCATGGATTACGAGATCCGCTGGCAGATCGAGGAAATCGAAGATGGCCGCGCCATCGAGCAGGCCACGGTGCTGTTCAACCCCGACACCGGCGAGACGCGTGCCATGCGCAGCAAGGAAGACGCCGCCGACTACCGCTACTTTCCTGATCCCGACTTGCCGCCGCTGGTCATTGCGGAGCAATGGATCGAGGACATTCGCGCGCACATGGGCGAACTGCCGCGTGCCATGGCGGCGCGCTTTGTTGCCGACTATGGCGTGCCCGAATACGACGCCGCCATCCTCACGCAAAGCAAGGCCATGGCGGCGTACTTTGAGCGTGCAGCGCAGGCAAGCAGCCAGCCCAAGCTGGCGAGCAACTGGATCATGGGCGAACTCGCGCGCCGCCTCAATGCCGAGGAACGCTCCATTGAGCAGGCACCGGTGGGAGCCGAGCAACTGGCGCAACTGCTGCAGCGCATCAACGATGCCACGGTGTCCAACAACGCCGCGCGACAGGTCTTCGAGGCGCTGTGGAGCGGCGCGGGAAGCGATGTGGACGCCCTCATCGATTTCCTGGGCCTGCGCCAGATGAACGACACGGGTGCACTTGAAGCCCTGGTGGATCAGGTGATTGCCGCCAATGCCGACAACGTCGCCCAATACCGCGCCGGCAAGGACAAGGCCTTCAACGCGCTGGTGGGGCAGGTGATGAAGGCGAGCAAAGGCAAGGCCAACCCGCAGCAGGCCACTGATTTGCTGCGCAAGCGCCTCGTGCGCTGAGGCTGGACAACAGCGCGCGGTTCTGCGCCTAGCGTGCTGCTGCGGCGGCACCGCCCGGCAGGACAGCGGGAACCGGGGCGCGCGCTGCCCACAGCTGCTTGAGCTGGGCCAGCTCGGCGTCAAAGCGCTTGTGGATGCGCCGCTTTTCCTGGTCTTGCCCCGCAATGAAGCGCTGCTGCTCTTCAATGTCCGCTTCGTTGGACGCCAGCTGGCGGCGCAACTTCATGGGCGCCTTGGCGGGGTCCTTTTGATAGAACTCCATTTCGGCGTCAATGGCCTTGCGCCGGTCTTTGAGTTCCTCGATGCGTTTGACGGCAGTTGCGGTGACCGCGTCCACGCTCTCCAGGGCAGCGGCGCGCTCCGTGTCATGCGCTGCGCGGTCGGGATAGCGCGAGATCAGCACGCGTTCGCGCCGGCGTTCTTCGGCGATGCGGTTTTGCTCTTCTTCCAGCTTGCGCTGCTGCGCCGCCTGCAGCGCACGCTCGTGCTCGGTGAGGCTGGGGCCGATGATGCGTCGCACGGTTCCGGTAGCACCCAGTTCGCGTTGTTCGCGATCCAGGCAGGCAGAGATGGGGCGGTCAGAAGTGATCCGGCGCCCATTGGCATCCACGCAGGTGTAGATGCTGCCCGTGCCTGTGTCGGCCGCGAGCGCGCCCATGCCTGCCGGCAGAAGCAGCGCGATCACCCAGCCAGCGATCCGACCATAAGCGTTCAATGCCTATCCTTCTCCAACGCCATAACGCTGGCGATACGCCAGCACCCGTTCGCGGTGCTGACCCACTTCGGCGCCGCGTGTTTCCGAAAGATACAGCAATAAGTCTGCCAGTGTGGCGATGGCACAAACTTTCAGCCCGAGGGTTCGCCGCACATATTGCACCGCGCTGTACTCGACATCCCCGCCGCCTTCCGTTGCTTTTTCCTGTCGGTCCAGCGCAATCAGCATGGCGTGGGGTGTGGCCCCGGCCTGGCGAATCAGCGCAATCGACTCGCGCGCGGCGGTGCCGGCTGACATCACATCGTCGACGATCAGCACACGCCCTGCCAAGGGCGCGCCGACGAGCGTACCGCCCTCTCCATGGTCCTTGGCTTCCTTGCGGTTGTAGGCAAAGGGCACATTGCGCCCCTGCCGCGCCAGCTCGACTGCCAGTGTGGCAGCCAGGGGAATGCCTTTGTAGGCAGGTCCGAAAACCATATCAAACTCGATGCCGCTGTCCAGCAGGGCTTTTGCATAGAATTGTGCGAGCCGGCCCAGCGTGGCGCCGTCATGAAACAGGCCTGCATTGAAAAAATACGGGCTCATGCGGCCCGCTTTCGTCTTGAATTGGCCAAAGCCCAACACGCCGGCATCGACCGCAAAGCGCACGAATTCCTGTGCCGTTGTGCCCGCGTCCACGGGCTTCACATCCATATCCGCCATGGGAAAATCCTTGTTCAAGCTCACCAGTCTCAACCTCAACGGCATTCGCTCGGCCACCAGCAAAGGGCTGGAGCGCTGGCTGGACGCAAGCAGGCCGGATTGTATTTGCGTCCAGGAGATCAAGGCCCAGCAGGCCGACGTCGCAGGCCGCTTCGAGCAGCTCGCTGGCCTCCAGGGGCATTTCCACTTTGCCGAGAAAAAAGGCTATTCCGGCGTGGGCATCTACACCCGCCATGAACCCAGTGACGTGCGCATCGGCTACGGCTCACCCGAATTCGATGCCGAAGGGCGCACCCTGGAACTGCGCTTTGACACGCCCGCGCGCAAGTTCTCCATCGTCAGCGCCTACTTTCCCAGTGGCTCCTCGGGCGACGAGCGCCAGCAGGCCAAATTCCGTTTTCTGGAGCAATTCCATCCGCACCTGATGCAGCAGCGCGGCGAGCGCGAGTTCATCCTGTGCGGCGACATCAATATTGCGCACCAGCAGATTGATTTGAAAAACTGGCGCAGCAACCAGAAGAACAGCGGTTTTTTGCCCGAAGAGCGTGCCTGGATGACAAAGCTGTTACACACAACTGATCCGGGAGGCGGGCTGGTCGACGTTTATCGCCTGCTGCACCCAGAAACCACGGGCGATGCCTACACTTGGTGGAGCAACCGCGGCCAGGCCTGGGCCAACAACGTGGGGTGGCGACTGGATTACCACCTGGCCAGTCCGTCGATTGCCCAGCGCGCGCGCGCTGCCAGCATCTACAAAGAAGAGCGTTTTTCCGATCACGCACCGCTCACCATCGACTACGAGCTTGCCCTTTAGCCAAGGACCTCATGGACTCTTCGCCTGCCACTGCACACCACGAAACGCCTCCGCCCAGCCCGCATTTCGATCCCCCAGCGCCGATGCACTGTGGCAGCTCATCAATTCGCCGCATCCAGTGGTGGGGGCGGCGCGGCACCTGGGCGAGGCCCTGGTGAATGCGGGCATGGTGCGCGCTGCGACGCTTGCTGATGCCTTGCAGCTGCAGCACCAGGAGCGTGCACAGGGAGTACACCGGCTGATCGGTCAAATCCTGATCGGCGGCGGCGCGCTCACGCAAGAGCAGTTGCGCCAGGTGATTGCGGCTTGGCTGGGCGACTATGTCGTAGACCCTGGTCAGCTTCACCCCGACGCAGCCGCGCTGGCGCTGGTGCCGCGCCAGGTGGCCGAGCGCGAATCGGTGCTGCCGCTGCTGGCACGGGACGACGCGCTGGTCGTGCTGATGGTGGACCCGCTGGACCGCCTGCTGCTTGACGAATTGCGCTTTCTGACGCAGCGCCGCCTGATCGCCTTGCGCGCTGCGCCTGGCACGCTCGCCCCCGCCATTGCCAAGGCGTACGCGGTGCATTCGGGGGACAGCCAGAATGCCGCGCTGCGCTCCGACGCTGCGATGGCGGGCGGCGCGGTTCGCGCCAGCGCCCAGGAACTCGCCAGCACACTGGAGGGCTCCACGCCCGACGGTGCAGCAGAAGCCACCGACGTGGTGAACGAGTCGGACAACACCCTGGTGCGCCTGGTCAATTCGCTGATCACCGAAGCCATTGCCCAGCGCGCATCGGACATCCACATTGAAACCGAAATGCCGCCCCAGCCCGTGCGCATCCGCCTGCGCGTGGACGGCGAGTTGCGGCCGTACCTTGAACTGCCGGCGCGTTATCGCTTCGCCTTGGTGGCACGCATCAAGATCATGGCCAGCATGGATATCTCCGAGCACCGCAAACCGCAGGACGGAAAGATCGACTTCTCGCGCTTCGGCGGCCCGCCGGTGGAGCTGCGGGTGGTTACCGTGCCGACCTCGCGCGGGCTCCAGGACGTGGTGCTGCGCTTGCTGGCTGGCGCCAAGCCACTGCCGCTCGACGGCATTGGCCTGAGTCCGGCAAACCTCGAATCGCTGCGCCGCGTGGTGCAAAAGAGCTATGGCCTGGTGCTGGTTTGTGGCCCTACCGGCTGCGGCAAAACGACCACACTGCATTCGGTGATCAGCGACATCAACACCACCGGGCGCAAGATATGGACCGCTGAAGACCCGATTGAAATCACCCAGAGCGGCCTGCGCCAGGTGCAGATGAACCCGCGCATTGGCTGGACCTTTGCGGCTGCCATGCGCACCTTTCTGCGCGCCGACCCCGACGTGATCATGATTGGCGAAATGCGCGACGAGGAAACCGCGCGCATCGCCATCGAGGCCTCACTCACCGGCCACCTGGTGCTCTCGACGCTCCACACCAACTCCGCCCCCGAGAGCATTGCCCGTCTGCTGGAGATCGGGCTCGACCCCTTCAATTTCTCCGATTCGCTGCTGGCCATCCTGGCGCAGCGGCTGGTGCGGCGCCTGTGCACCGCTTGCCGCCACGCCGAGCCCCTCGACGATGCTCGCCTGGACGAACTGGCAGAGCAGTATCTGGCCAGCACGCAGGACAGCGGCAGCGCTGCGCGTGCAGCACAGGTGGCCCGCTGGCGCACCAGCTATGCCGACGCGAACGGCCAGTTGGTGACGTGGCGGCGTGTGGGCTGCGCCCAATGCGAACACGATGGCTACCACGGACGCCTGGGCATCCACGAACTCATGCTCAGCGACGACACCATCCGCCAGCACATCCGCCACCGTGCACCCGCCAGCGAAATCCGGCACTCGGCTCTGGCCACCGGTATGCGCACGCTGCGCCAGGACGGGATCGAAAAGGTCTTGCAGGGCCTGACGGACATGAGCGAAGTGCTGGCAGCCACCAACCTGTAAAGCGAAGACCGCATCCCAACGCATGCTCAAGTACCTCACCGTTCCCGTCACGCCATTTCAGCAGAACTGCTCCATCGTCTGGTGCGATGCCACGCAGCAGGCGGCCGTCATCGACCCGGGTGGCGACCTCAACCGCCTGCTGGGCGAAGTCGGGCGCCTGGGGCTGCATCTCGAACAGATCTGGCTCACCCATGCCCACATCGACCACGCCGGCGGCACGGGCGAGCTGGCCGAGCGGCTGCAACTGCCCATCGTTGGCCCGCACCCTGGGGACCAGTTCTGGATTGACGGACTGCCGCAGCAAAGTGCGATGTTTGGTTTTCCACCTGCGAAACACTTCACGCCGACGCGCTGGCTGCACGATGGCGATACCGTGCAGATCGGCAACGAGACGCTGCAGGTGCGCCATTGCCCCGGCCACACGCCCGGCCACGTGGTGTTCCACGCGCCGCAGATCGAGCGGGCCTTTGTGGGGGATGTGCTGTTTGCCGGCAGCATCGGCCGGACTGATTTCCCGCAGGGCAACCACCAGCAGCTCATCGACAGCATCACCCAGCGCCTCTGGCCCATGGGCGACGCCACGGTGTTCATTCCAGGCCACGGACCCGAGAGCAGTTTTGGGCGAGAGCGGCGCTCGAACCCTTACGTACAGGGTACGTAAAATGCTATCTAATTAGTAGCTTGTAGCGCTTGCTGAACAAGCGCTGAAGGCACTTTTCATTCAATATTTTCCACTGCAAACCTCCAAGAAGGAATAGGCTGGCATTCGCCTCCTTCTCAGACCGCTCTTGCCGAGGGTCGGACAGGCGTGCTCAGAACGCCCAGGCCCCGAGCTGGTAGTAGTCCACCCCGCCGCTGCGGCCGCCCAGGCACTGCGCCAGGAAATCCTCGGTCTTGCGGTACATCGCGAGATTGTTGGGCCAGCGCTGGTTGCCATGGCCATCGCCCCGGAACGTGACGTAGTCCACCGGCCGCCCCGCCTTGCGCAGCGCCTGCACCATCAGCTCGGACTGCTCAAGCTTCACGCGCACATCGTTCACGCCGTGCATGATGAGCAGCGGGCTGGTTTTGGGGCCGACCTTGAACAGTGGCGACTTGGCCTCCATCGTGCGGCGGTCTTCGGGTTTGGAAGGGTCGCCGACGTAGCGGTGCCAGCCGATCATGCCCATCTCCCAATACGCAGGCGCTTTTTCCAAAGTCAACGCCAGGTGCGACATGCCCACCACGTCAATGGCGCAAGCAAAGGTCTCTGGCGTGAACGTGGCACCCACCAGCGCCGAATAGCCTCCGTAGCTGGCACCGTAGATCGCCACGCGTGCCGGGTCGGCAAGGCCTTGCTGGACCGCCCATCGCACGCCATCGACCAGGTCATCGTGCATCCGGCCAGCAAACTCGCCGATGGCTTTTTCCATGAAAGCACGGCCATAACCCGACGAACCCCGGTAGTTGATCTGCAGCACGGCATAACCCCGATTGGCCAAAAACTGCTGCAGGGACCGATTGGAGGCACCAGCGCTCCAGCGGTCGCGGATCCAAGGGCCGCCATGCACCAGCAGAACCAGCGGCAACTTGCGCGCCTCCACGCCCTCGGGCAGCGTCAGGTAGCCGTGCAGCGGCAGGCCATCGCGCGCCGTCGAGGCGATGGGCTGGGTGGCAGCCAGCTTGGCTCGCAATAGGCTCAGGCGGTTTTCCCCCAACAGCTCAGGCGCGCCTTTGGCGGGCAAGAGGTAACTGCGCTCACCCCGGTCCGTGGCCACCACGGCTGTCATCGTGCGTTCGCTCTGGTCCATGCTGGTGATGAACACCTCGGCTGGTGTTCCACCTGCCAGCGCATCCAGGCGCTTGCGCAGGGCTGCGTCGAACACCTGGCGGTGCGGATAGTCGGGAAGCGAATACGCAACCAGTGGCTGGTGGGTACGGCTGCTGATCAGGGCGTTGTCCAGGTCCACCTCGGGGCTGGCATACACGACGGTCTCCAAACCATCGGCCAGGCGCATGCGGACCAGGGCGGCTTTGTCGCGCCCCCGGCCGGAGATTGCCCACACATGCGCGGCATCAGCGTCCAGCTCCAGAAGGCGCACAAAGTCAAAGCGGTCCCACTGCGCCGCATTGGCCCAACCGCCGGGAGCCTTTGCATCGGGGCGCTGCAGTGTGGCCTGCCCATCGGCCACGGCGACGCGTGCCCGCAGGCCGCCTTGCCGGTCCACCACCCAGCTGCTGACGTTGCCAGGGTTGGTGGCCACCACCGTGTGGGCACCGGTGCGCGGGTCCACGCGGTGCAGGTCAAACACCTTCTTGTCGCGCTGGTTGCTTGTCACCATCAGGTCAGCGCCGCCCTCTACCGTTTGCACGATCGAACTGGCGGTCTTGTCGAATGGGGTGAGATCCACCCACGCGGCGCCAGGCCGGCCGACGGCAACGGCGTAGATATGTGCGTTTTCGTCGCCAGTGCTGTCAACGGTTGCAGCGAGGTACTGGCTGTCAGCCGTCCAGCGAAAGCCGCGTGCCCGGATGGGGTAGGCGCGTGCATCGTCGCGCCCTACTGTGCGTACCCAGATGGCCGGGCGAAGGCCCTGCACGCCCATCCACGCCAGCCGGGTGCCGTCGGGCGACACGCGGTGGTGGCCCGTGGCTTCCAGGCTGGTGACAAAGTCACGCACCGGAACCAGCTCGGGCAATTGCGCGCCGGCCAGCGAGGGGTGCGTGGGTGCAGTGCTGCAACCCGCCAAGGCCGCGAGGCCCGCAAAGAAAACGCTTCCGCACCATTGGCGCGCCGCGCTTGTTCGGCTTTGCTGTGCCATACGAACCGTCCCCTGTGAGTTGAAACATCGAAGGGGCTATTGTGCAAAAGCGCCGTGGTACCGGTAGCCGCTTGGGCCTGTTCCGAAGTGCCGTTTGGGACGGAAACGGGACTCGGCCAACTATGTGCAGGGGATTTATTTAGCTATTGTTATGATAGCTATTAACGCTTTCTGAATAAGCGCCAGAATCCATTTCTACCTGAAATTCACTTCTTGCTCTTGATGGCTTTGCGCAGCAAGCGGCTGGCGCGGTCACGCAGGTGCAGCGGCGTATGGACGCCCCCGAAAGTGCCGGGCTGGGCGGCAACGCAAGCGGTTAGAAAGTCGTTCAGGATCGCCGTGTCGTCCAGCGTCTGCGAGCCCGCCTGATGAAACTCGGGGTGCCACTGCGTCGCCGCAATGTAGCCGCGCCCAGGCCCAGGGCTCAGGCGGATGGCCTCGGGCACGCGGTCGGGCAGGCTGAAGGCTTCGACGACAAAGTCGGGCGCAACGCGCTTGATGCCTTGGTGGTGAATGCTGTTGACGCGCGCGCTTGGTTTGTCGGGGTACAACTGCGCCAACCGCGTGCCCGGCACAAGTTCAATGTCGTGAAAATGCTGGTCGTAGGTGCTGGCATTGCGGTGCAGCTGGGCGCCAGGGTGCTGTTCCTGCAGGTCCTGGTACAGCGCCCCGCCAAACGCCACATTGATCAGCTGCAGGCCGCGGCAGACGCCAAAAATCGGCTTTCTGGCCTGGGCAAAGGCCTTCACCACAGCCAGGTCATAGAGGTCGCGCACCCGGTCGCCGAGCCACTCCTGGCGCAGCGGCTCCTCTCCATAGTTGCCCGGCCATACGTCGGCGCCGCCGTGCATGACCACGCCGTCCAGCCACTCGGCGTAGTGGTCCAGCGTGACGTCGCCGCGCGCCGTGTCGCCCGTGGGGCAAGGCACCATGACCACCATGGCCCCGGCGGACATGATCCAGTGGGCAATCGACTGCTCCACGTACTGGAGCGTCTTGTTGGTGAACAGGGAGCGGCTCGGGTCGGCATGCTGAAAGCAGGCGGAGAGTCCGATTTTGAGGCGGCGTGGAGCAAACATACTTCTTTGTAACACCTTGGCGCCGTCCGCGCTGTAGGGCAGAACCTTGCCTTGCTGACCTGGGGGTGCAAGGCGCTTGAAAGCAGGCATGATGGAGCCCACACCACTTGTTTACCGCCAGCCTGCGGGCTGGCCCTGACCCGAAGGAGAGCAACGCATGCAAGTTCAAGTACATACCGACGACAACATCCAGGGCGGCGAATCGCTGGCGCAATGGATCACTGAGGAAACCAGCGCCAAGCTGTCCCGTTTTCGGGACCATGTCACCCGCGTGGAAGTATTTTTGACCGATGTGGACGCCGGCAAATCGGGCGCCAACGACAAGCGCTGCCGCATGGAAGCGCGCCCCGCCGGGCGCCAGCCGGTCACCGTGACCGGCGAAGGCAACAAGGTGGCCGATGCCTTCACTGGCGCCATCGACAAACTGATGCGGGCACTCGATACCGACATGGGCCGCCTCAAAGACAAGAACGGGCGCGACACCATTCGCACCGCCGAAGAGTAAACCGCTGCCGCCCTGCGCCCAGGGCGGCGCATCTTGCGCATCCGCCTGACGCTCCCCGTACCCACAGCCCCCGTTGGAAACCCTCTCCGCCTTGCAGTCGCTCGGACTGGAGCTGCCCAGCCCGGCGTATATCGCTGGCGCCATCTTGTTTGGTGTGATCGGCATGGCCGCCTATTGGCACGGGAAACGCACGCAGCAGCGCGGCAGGCGCTGGCTGGGTGTGGCGCTCATGTTTTATCCCTATGCCGTCTCGCAGACCTGGGTGTTGTACCTGGTGGGCACGGTGCTTTGCGCAGGTTTGTGGTGGGAATGGGGTTGACGAGCTGATGGATGGTGTGTGTGCCCCGAAGATCTATTTGACTTCCTCGGTGGCAGCGTTCAGCGCCGCCCTGCCGTCAGCAGCAGCTCGTTGGGCCCCTCCCAACCCCAGGGTGTCGCGTAGACGGACAGCTTTTCTTCCATTTCGGCCCAGGCGCGTTCTCTGCTGGGTTCGTCAAGGCGATCCAGGATCTGCTGGATCGGGCTCGCCGAGGTGCGAACGAAGTCCAGATAGGTCTTGGCCGAGGGCATGCGAAAGGGGGCATTGAGCTGCGTCGTCGCCACGTCCTGAAAGCCTGCGGCCGCAAACAGTTCATCGGTCAAGCCTGGCCGTCCAAGACTCAGCAGGCCACCCGGCGCGCCGGGGTTGGGGGCGGGCAAGCCTGCGTGCTGCAGAGCCGTTGACATCAGGATCGTGATGCAGGGGTTGTGCTGCGGTTGCGAGAACACCATGGTGCAGACGTGGCCGCCAAGCCGAAGCGCCCGGTGCATCTCTGCCAAGCCCCGCAGCGGATCGCCAAACAGCATCAGTCCGAGCCGGCAGACCACGGCGTCGAAGCTAGCGGGTTCGACTTGCAGGTCTTCACCGTCGGCGACCTGGAACTGCACGTTCGACACGCCAGCGCTCTGCGCGTTATCTTTGGCCAGAGCGAGGATGGCCGGCGACAGGTCGGTGGCGAGCACGCTGCCGCTGGGGCCGACGCGGCGCGCGATCATCAGCGTCTGTTCGCCAGCGCCGGCGGCCACGTCGAGCACGCGCGAGCCGGGCCCGATACCGGCCATGCTGAGCATGGCCTCGGTGGCCCGTGCAAGCCAGGTGCCGATCAGCGCGCCGTGCGCGTTCCAGCCTGGGGCGGCGCGGTCCCATTGGGCGCGGCTTGCGTTTTTCGGGTCGTCGGCCATGGGGCGCACTCCCGGCAAGTTGGAGGCACACAATGGCGTCGTTTTCATGGCTTTGGTCTCCTTGGGCTGCGGGATCGCAGCGATCTCGATGTGTTCACAGCCTAGGGCGAGAGGCGAGCCTGCGTAAGGCGCAACTTTGCAAGAGGGGGCCGCAGTGATGCACAGTCCGACCCAATTTCAATGGGATGATCTCCAGTACTTCCTGGCCGTCGCCCACCATGGCAGCACGCTGGCGGCAGGGCGCGCGCTGGGGGTTGACCAGTCCACGGTGCAGCGCCGCCTGAGCGCACTGGAGCGGTGCATCGGCCAGTCGCTGGTGCAGCGGCAAGCCACGGGCTATCGGCTGACAGCGTTCGGGCACGAGATGCTGCCGTTCGCCGAATCCGTCGAAAGCGCCGCGCTTGCCTTCGAGCGCCAGATTGCAACCCTGGCCGGCGAGACCACCGGCGTGATCCGCATGACTTGTCCCGAACCCATCGTCCACCGCATCACGCAGACCGGAATGATCGACCGGTTTCATGCCAAGTACCCGGCGCTCAAGCTGCAGTTCGTGATGAGCGACAAGTACATGGACCTGCGTCAGGGCGATGCCGATGTGGCGCTGCGCTCGGGCGACACCGACGATGGCGAACTGGTGGGCCGCAAGATCGGCGATTCCATCTGGGCGGTGTACGCCAGCAAGGCCTACATTGCGCAGCACGGCCAGCCCGAGCGCATCGAAGACCTCGCCAGCCACGCACTGGTCGGCTTCGACGACACCATGGCCAGGCACCGGCTGTCGCAATGGTTGCGTGAGGTGGCGCCCAACGCGGAGCTGGCCTCGCGCAGCAGCAGCGTGCTTGGTCTGGTCTTTTCGGTGAAGGCCGGGCTCGGTGTGGGCGCGCTGCCCATGCCGTTGGGCGATGCGGAGCCCGACCTGGTGCGCATGTTCGGTCCGGTACCCGAATTGGCCCGTATCTGGCGCCTGCTGACGACGCCTGAGCTGCGGCGCACGCCGCGCGTCAGCGCGTTTTTTGATTTCATTGTGGAAGAAATCGACACCTTGCGCCCCATCCTTACGGGTTGACAAGCAGATCGGCGCAAGTTGCCTGGTCTCTGGGCTGGCGTCAGCGCTGCTCCATCGCTACATCCAACGTGCCCTTTGCCGGCTTCGCGTTCACCCCGACGCCCACAAGCCCGCGCCATGTCCGCGCGTAAAAGCCTCTTCAAACACCGAGTAGCCGGACCAATCGGCGTGGGCAAAGGCCAGCCGCGCCGTCGCGGGTGTAGGCAGGGCGCGTTGTTGCTCTCCATTCAATAGCTGCTTGCGCCCTACAGATAAGCGCTGGAGGCCGATTTGACTCAATATTTTGAGGCCGCCGGGGCGCGGAATGGCCATGGCGTGGCCGTAGCGCGTGACCTCCGCACGCTCGACGCGTTCGCGCAAATCGGGGTGCGGCAGGCTGAGCGCGGCGATGGCCGCTTCTGCCCAGTGCTGCCAGGGCTGGCGCGCCAGCTGCGCGCGGGCATCGGGCACATCGCCCAGCGCCTGGTAGTAGGTCAAGACCGTGGGCAGGGTGACTGCGGCGCGCGGGTCCAGCCGCTGGTGGCCGGCGTCGACATAGCCCAGGCCGCCGGCCGCGCCGTCCTGGTAGAGCACGTTGTCCCAGGCTGGCGCGGCGCCCGGCCGGTCGGTGAGCGGGCCGGAAATGGCCAGGTTCGTCACCAGCCAGGGCGCCCAGGCCAGTTGTCCGGCGGCGGCGCGCAGGAAGTCGGGCGGGCTTTGCACCACGCGCGCCGCAATGAACACCGGCAGGGCGACCACGCAGCGCTCGGCCTGCCAGCGCTCGACCTGGCCGCTGCTGTGGTTGAAGGCGTCCACCTGCACGCCGCCGGGCAGCTCGGTGATGGCCAGAACGCTGCACGCGGTGTGCAGCTGGCCAGCCTGCCGCAGCGGCGCGGCCAGTTGGCGCGCCAGCCAGCCATTGCCCTCGGGCCAGGTGAGTACGCCGCCTTCGTCCCCGCCGCCTTCTCCGGGTGCCGAAAAACCGTGCCGGCTGGCGAAGTAGTGAATCCCGGCCCAGGCCGACACCACCGCACTGCCAGCGCCGTAGTCGTCGCGGCAGCAGTAGTCAAGGTACCAGCGCAAATGCGGGTCGTCCAGGCCCTCACCTGTCAGCCAGCTATCAAAAGTGATAGCGTCCAGCGCAAGCAGGATCTGCGCTGGAGGCATTTTTGACCCCCAATCGGCAAAGCTGGGCATGGCAAAGCGCGCAGCGCGCGAGAGCGTCTCGACGCGGCGCGCAAACAAACGGTACTGCGCCAGCGTGCGCGCACCCACGCCTTGCACTGGCAGCAGTCCCTCGTGCCATTGGCCTTGCCAGAACAGCCGCTCCTGCGGGCTGTGGCAAAGGGTGAATTCGTCGTAGCGCCAACGCCCAGCCACGCGCTTGCGCAGGCCCAGATCTTCCAGCAGATCCTGCACTTCGGGCGCGCTGTCGCCTGGCACCGGGAGGTAGTGCGCGCCGTGCGGGCAGGCACGGCCCAGCACGCTGCCGGCGCGGCTGTTGCCGCCGGCGCTGTCCTCCAGCTCCAGCAGCGCAAGGTCCTGAACGCCCGCCAGCCGCAGCGCGCGCGCCGCCGCCAGGCCTGCAATGCCGCCACCCGTAATCAGCACGCGGGTGCGGCGCTGCACGCTGGGCGCGGGCAGGCTGCCGCCCGCCAGCCGATCGCGCAGCGCGTGGCCGCGCGCCATGTCCACGCCCGCAAAGCCGCCTGCGAGTGGTGCGGGTGCTTGGTCGCAAGCCGAGGACAGCACGGCGGTAGCCGCAGATGCGGCAGCGGTGAGGAAGCTGCGGCGCTGCATGGCGTCAGCCCCGGGCGTTGGGACTGGCACGGCCCAGGCGCGCGGGCGCCGCGCAAGGGCCGCCCCGCCGCGCTGGCGCCGTCCCCCTCAGGGGGAAGCGGCGCAGCCGCTCAGGGGGAGTCAGTGTGCACCCCATTCGCGTTCGTAGGTGGTCACCAGTACCTGGTTGGAGAGCCGATTCACCTCGGTTGGCAGGCGTGCCATGTCCAGTGGAAAGTCAAACAGCAGCGGCAGCGAGGGCAGCGAAAGAAATCGCATGCCGGGCGGCAGACGCTCGGGCAGGCGCCAGGGCCGGTGGCTGGCCAGCACATAGCCCCATTCGCCAAAGCTGGGCACATGGGCGTGGTAGGGCGTCGCGGTCAGGCCCACCGATTCGATGGTGTTCACCACGGTCCAGAAACTTTGCCGCGCCACCAGGGGCGAGGTGGTCTGAATCACCGCGTAGCCGCTGGCCGCCAGGTGTTTCTCCAGCAGGGCGTAAAAGCTGTTGGTGTAGAGCTTGCCAATGGCGAAATTGGTGGGATCGGGGAAATCCACCACCATCACATCAAAAAAACCCACATCCTGCTGCAGCCACTGGAACGCATCGGTGTTGACGATGTGCACGCGCGGGTCCGAAAGTGCATGCTGGTTGAGCTTTGCGAGCGTGGGGTTGTCCGTGAACAGCTTCGTCATCGCCGGGTCGAGTTCCACCAGCGTGACCGATTCGACGGACGGATATTTGAGAATTTCGCGTACCGCCATGCCGTCCCCGCCGCCCAGCACCACCACGCGTTTGGGCGCGCCTTGCGCCGCCATGGCCGGGTGCACCAGGGCCTCGTGGTAGCGGTATTCGTCGTGCTCGGCAAACTGCAGGTTGCCGTTGAGGTACAGGCGGTGGCCCAATTTGCCGTTGGTGACCACGATGCGCTGGTACTGCGACGCGCCGGTGTACACAATGTGGTCCTGGTAGAAGCGGTCTTCGGCAAAGCGCGTGATGTGCTCGGCGCCCCAAAGACCGGCGGCCAGCAAGGCGATCACCGCCGCACAGGCAAACGCGTGCGCGCCAAAGCGCCGCAGCTCCCAGCGAAACAGCCACAGCGCCCACACCGCCACCAGCGCGTTCAGCAGGCCAAACAGCAGCCCCGTGCGAATCAGCCCCAGGTGCGGCACCAGCAGCAGCGGGAATGCGAGCGACACCGCCAGCGCGCCCAGATAGTCAAACGTGAGCACCTGCGAGACCAGATCTTTGAGCGCCACGTTGCGCTTCATGATGCGCATCACCAGCGGAATCTCCAGTCCCACCAGCGTGCCCACCAGCAGCACCATGCCGTAGAGCAAAAAGCGAAACGCTCCCGGCGTATAGGCGTGGGCAACAAACAGCGCCGCAGGCAGCGCGCCGCCAATCAGCGCCACCATCAGCTCGATGCGCAAGAAATGCGCCGGCAGTTGCCGCTCGAAGTAGCGCGAGAGCCACGAACCGACGCCCATCGCAAAGAGATAGGTGCCGATGATGGTGCTGAACTGCAATACCGAGTCGCCCAGCAGGTACGACGCCAGCGCGCCGGCCGCCAGTTCGTACAGCAGGCCGCAGGCGGCGACGACGAAGACGCTGGCGAGCAGGGCGATGTCGATGGGGCGGGGGGTGTGCGCTGCGGGTCCGTGCGCGTCTGGCGTAGCAACCGAGGTCATGGCACGGGGGCGTTGCCGGTTGCGCTACTGATTTGCAGCAATGTGTTTTGCATAGCTAAGGCCAAATTTGTGAAAGCGCCAGAGGCCGGCGGGGTTGAATTTTCGTGGCAATGCAGGGCGCTGCATCCTACTTGCGCCACCGGTTGCTGCGGAAATAGCCGAGCCGGCGCAGCAGGCTGTAGGAGATGTGGATTTTGCCGGGCTCCAGCGGTGCGTCCGGCGTGGAGCGCACCCAGAGTGATTTGGAGTAGCCCAGCAACTGGCCCGAGTACACGCTGCGGTGGCCAACAACGATGTAGGCGGTGACGCAGGCCGTGGCGAAGTACGGACCGGCGGAGCTGCCGAACAGCTCGAATCCCATCAGCACGGCGGCGATCGGCGTGTTGGAGGCCGCGGCCACCACCGCCACCATGCCCACCGCCGCGCCGAGCGCCGGGCTCACGCCCAACAAGCTGGCAAACGCGCTGCCTGCCATGGCGCCAATGACGAACTGCGGCGTGACGATGCCGCCGTAAAACCCCGAGCCCAACGTGATGGCCACCAGCAGCGACTTCCAAACAAAGCCCCAGAAAACCACGTCCTTGCCGTGCAATGCGTCTTCCATGAGGGGCAGGCTCAGTCCCAGGTAATCGACGGGAATCACCAGGATGAGCGCAGCCAGCACCAGCCCGCCGATGAACGGCATCAGCGGCTGCCAGATTTTGAAGCGCCGCTGCAGCGCGACAAAGGCGTAGCGGATGCGGTCGAGCAGTTCTATAAAAAGCCACGACACCAGTCCGCACAGAATGCCGATCAAGGTGATGCGAATCGCGAGCGACGACGAAAAATCTGACGAAATGTTTACCGGGAAGTGGTCGTAAGTCAGCCCCCAGTACTTGCCTACCTCGAACGCCGTGATGGCCGCGATCACGGCCGGGAAGATGAAGTCGTGGCGCACGCGTCCGATCACCAGCATTTCAATGCCGTAGATGGCGCCGGCCAACGGCGTGCCGAATACGCTGGCAAAGCCGGCGCTCACGCCGCAGGCGACGATGCGTTTTTGCATTTCGGGGTCGAGTCGCACCAGCTTGCCGAACCACGAGGCCAGCGTGCCGCCGATATGCGAGCACGGCCCCTCTTTGCCGGCCGAGCCGCCCAGTGTCAGCGTGATCAGCGCGGCCACGGGTTTGATCAGAATCGTTTTGTGCGACATCGCGCCCAAGCGCAGATGGATGGCGCTGATGACCGAATCGCGTGCATAGCTTCCAGGCTCGCGGTAACCGTAGTGCAGCAGCAAGCCGTTCAAGATTCCGGCCAGGGGCAGCAGCGCCATCTGTGTCCAGAGCGAAATGTGGGCAGTGTGCTCAGAGAGAAAAATCAGCACCAGCAAGAAGAGGCTGACACCTGTACCCACAATCGCGCCGGTGATGCTGGCAAGCAGCAGCCACCGAAGGACGGTGGCCAGCATGATGACCGGTTCGATGTAGTTGACGCGCATGTGGGAGTGAGGGGTGTCCCGCATAACTCTACGCGAGCAGGTGGAATGCGGGCAGCCAATGGAGTCTGCTCCCCCCGCCGGTGTAGTTCGATGCCAGAGCGCCAGCTTCCCATACTCCAAGCAAGGTTTTCATTGCCTGCATCGGCTGCAGTCGCCTGCACGTATGCACGGGGTTGCGCTTTGCGCCTGAACGCGCCAGCATGGGGCTTATCGCATGGCGAGGGACAAGAGATTCCCGCCCCCGCACCTGCAGTGAGCGCCTGGTCTCTGATCGGGCGCCGCAGCGACGCCCGCCAGTCGTCGCATCTGTCCGACAGCATGTCGGCGTCGGGCCTGCCCTCTATCCGTGCATCGGCGACGTATACCGGGTGTTGAGGCAGAAGGCATCCAAATATTCCTATGAACCCATCCACACCCACCCGCATCTTCAGTGACGCCGACGCCCACCTTCTGCGCGAGGGCACCCATGCGCGTCTGTACCAGAGCCTGGGCAGCCACCTCAATTCGGCCTCCGAAGGCGGTGCGCACTTCGCTGTGTGGGCGCCGAACGCGGCATCGGTCAGCGTGATCGGCGAGTGGAACGGCTGGCAGGGCGATGTGGACCCGCTGCAGCCGCGCGCCGATTCGACTGGCGTGTGGGAGGGCCACTGCCCTGGCGCGCACCATGGCGCGGCCTACAAATACCGCATCGTTACGCAAGGCGGTCAGGTGCTGGAGAAGGCAGACCCGCTGGCGCTGTACGGCGAGGAAGCGCCGGCGACGGCGTCCAGGCTGTGGTCGCTGGAGTACGAGTGGCAGGACGCCGACTGGATGCAAGCCCGCGCGCCGCGCAACGCGCTGGACGCGCCCATGTCCATCTATGAGCTGCACCTGGGTTCCTGGCGCCGGCAAGACAACGAGATGCCCAACTACCGCGACGTGGCACCGCAGTTGGCCGATTATTTGGCAGACATGGGCTTCACGCACGTGGAGCTGATGCCGATCACCGAGCACCCTTTCTACGGCTCCTGGGGCTACCAGACCACCGGCTATTTCGCGCCCACCTCGCGCTACGGCACGCCGCAAGACTTCATGCACTTCGTCGATGTGCTGCACCAGCGCGGCATCGGGGTCCTGCTCGACTGGGTGCCGTCGCATTTTCCTACCGACGCGCATGGCCTGGCCGAATTCGACGGCACGCATTTGTACGAGCACGGCGACCCGCGCCAGGGTTTTCACCCGGAATGGAACACGGCCATCTTCAACTATGGCCGCAACGAGGTCCGCAGCTTTCTGGTGTCGTCTGCCATCTTCTGGCTGGACAAGTACCACATCGACGGCCTGCGCGTCGACGCCGTGGCCTCCATGCTGTACCTGGATTACGCGCGCAAGGAAGGCGAGTGGATTCCCAACCAATGGGGCGGCCGCGAGAACCTGGAAGCGATTGACTTCCTGCACGAGCTCAACCGCGCCGTGTACCGCGAGTACCCGGACGCATCCACCGCCGCCGAGGAATCGACCGCCTGGCCGATGGTTTCGCGCCCGCTCGAAATGGGGGGTCTCGGCTTTGGCTTGAAATGGAACATGGGCTGGATGCACGACACGCTGGCGTACATGAAGGAGGACCCCATCAACCGCCGCTACCACCACCACAAGCTGACGTTTTCTGCCGTCTACGCCTTTACCGAGAACTTCGTGCTGCCGCTCTCGCACGACGAAGTGGTCTACGGCAAAGGCTCGCTCATCAACAAGATGCCAGGCGACGCCTGGCAGCAATTTGCCAACCTGCGCGCCATGTTTGGCTATATGTGGGCACACCCCGGCAAAAAGCTGCTGTTCATGGGCGGCGAGTTCGCGCAGCGCCGCGAATGGACGCACGAAGGCCAGCTCGAATGGTGGGCGTGCGGCACAGAAGGCCACGGCGGCGTGCAGCACATGCTGCGCGAACTTAACCGCGTGTACCGCGCCGAGCCTTCACTGTACGAGCTGGATTTTGTGGCCGAGGGCTTCGACTGGGTCGAACCCAACGACGAAGCCATGAGCGTGTTCGCCTTCCTGCGCCGCTCGCGCAGCGGAGCGCCGCTGCTGGTGGTGTGCAACCTGACGCCGGTGCCGCGCACCAACTACCTGCTGGGCGTGCCGCAAGGCGGAATTTGGCACGAACTGTTCAACACCGATGCCCGCGAGTACGGCGGCTCCGGCTGGGGCAACCTGGGCGAGATCGAGGCGGCGCCAGTTCGCTCGCACGGCCACGCGCAATCGCTTAGCCTGAACCTGCCGCCACTGTCGACCATCATTCTGAAAGGCCCGGCCCATGGCTAAGACTGACTCGAACATTTCTAAGGCCACCGTTGGCAAGGACGCAGCGTCAGTGAAGAAGTCGGCGCCTAGGAGTGTTGCCAGCGCGTCCGTTGCGGCGCCCACCACATCTTCGAACGAGGCAGCCAGCGCAAAACGCGCACCGATGCCGAGCGCCGCCTCTGTCGTGGCGGCGGGTTCGGCGCACGCCTACGATGGTGCCAACGGCCGAATCCGCGCCGTCATCGACGCGGTGCTGCCATGCGTGGACGGTGGACGCTTTGCTGTCAAGCGCGTGGCCGGCGACAAGGTGCAGGTCACGGCGCATTGCTTCACCGACGGGCACGACGCCCTGCGCGTGGTATTGGTCTGGTGGCACGAAGATGCTGCCGACGACACCCGCCACGAAGTGCCAATGACCCTGCGCTACAACGACGAGTGGGTGGCCGATTTCACGCCGCCCATTCCGGGTCGCTACGCGTACACCGTGTTCGCGTGGACCGATTCATTCGCGTCCTGGCACCATGAACTGGTGCGCCGCGTCGATGCCGACGATATTCGGCTGGCAGCGCGAGCGGGGGCACTGGAAATCATGGCAGCGGCCGAGCGCGCCAGCGGCGAGGATCGCGCCGCTCTGGCGCAATGGGCGCGAACGCTGGACGAAGAAGCCATGGCAAGCCGCATGGACGCGACCGCGCTCAAGGCGCTGGCACTGGACGAGGAACGAACGGCCATTGCGCAGCGCTACCCGGACCGGCGCCTGCAGACGCGCTTTGGCGCCAACTTGCCGCTGATCGCCGATCGGGAGCGCGCGCGCTTTAGCACTTGGTATGAGTTGTTCCCACGCTCTGCCGGCAGTCGTGAGGGCATCCATGGCACCTTCAAGGACGTGCAGGCACGCCTGCCAGTGATCGCCGGCATGGGTTTCGATGTGCTGTATTTGCCGCCCATCCACCCCATCGGGCGCGAACAGCGCAAAGGCAAGAACAACGCGCTGGTGACTGAAGATGGTGACGTTGGCAGCCCGTGGGCGATCGGCGCAGTCGAAGGTGGCCACAAGGCGATCCTGAAAGACTTGGGTACAGCGGAGGATTTCCGCGTATTGGTCGCGGCAGCGCAGGCGTTGGGCCTTGAGATCGCGCTGGACATTGCGTTCCAGTGTGCGCCGGACCACCCCTATGTCAAAGAACACCCGGCCTGGTTCAAATGGCGGCCTGACGGCAGCGTGCAGTACGCCGAGAACCCGCCCAAGAAGTACCAGGATATCTATCCGTTCAACTTCGAAAGCGAAGACTGGCGCGCGCTGTGGCTGGAACTCAAGAGTGTGTTCGACCACTGGATTGGCCAGGGCGTGCACATCTTTCGCGTCGACAACCCGCACACCAAGGCGTTTGCGTTCTGGGAATGGTGCATCACCGAGGTCAAGCGCGAGCACCCCGGCGTTATTTTTCTGGCGGAAGCTTTCACCCGGCCCAAGGTCATGCACCGGCTGGCCAAGCTGGGTTTCTCGCAGTCCTACACCTACTTCACTTGGCGCAACAACAAGGAAATGCTGGTCGCATATTTCACCGAGCTGGCGCAGGGGCCGGGGCGGGAGTACTTCCGGCCCAACCCGTGGCCGAATACCCCCGACATCCTGCACGAGCAATTGCAGGGCGGCCACGAAGCCATGTTCAAGGCGCGCCTGGTGCTGGCGGCGACGCTGGCCGCCAGCTACGGCATGTACGGTCCGGCCTACGAATTGCTGGAGCACCTGCCGCGCAACGCCGGCAGCGAGGAGTACCTCGACTCCGAGAAGTACCAGCTGCGGCACTGGGACTGGTCGCCGGACGCCGGCCTGCGCCCCTTCATCACCCGCATCAACAGGATTCGGCATGCCAACACGGCATTGCAGGCCAACCGCAGCCTGCGCTTCCTGCCGATTGACAACGAGCAGCTCATCGCCTACGCCAAGCAATCGGACGATGGGGCCAACGTGGTGGTGACAGTGGTCAACCTGGACTCGCACCAGACGCATTCCGGTTGGCTCGAACTGGACCCGGAAAGCATCGGCGTAGAGCCCGAGCAGCCATTCCAGATGCACGACCTGCTCAGCGACCAACGCTTTGTCTGGCAAGGCTCGCGCCACTTCGTGCAACTCGATCCGCAGCGCGTACCGGCCCACATCATGGTGGTGCGCAGGCGCTTGCGCAGCGAGCAGGATTTTGACTACTACCAATAACAATATTGAAGGCGAAGAATCATGAACGCACCCATGCCGGTACTGGCACTCGAAACGGTCGAAATCGACACCTCGGGCGATCCAACCTGGTATCGCGATGCAGTGGTCTACCAGCTCAACGTCAAGGCCTTCTCGGATTCCAATAGCGACGGCGTTGGCGACTTCAAGGGCGTGACGTCAAAGCTCGATTACGTCCAAGATCTGGGTGTCAACACCATCTGGCTGATGCCGTTCTATCCGTCGCCGCTGCGCGACGATGGCTATGACATCTCGGAATACGAAGACGTGCACCCGCAATACGGCACGCTGGCCGACTTCCGCGAAATGCTGGAAGAAGCGCACAAACGGGGCCTGCGTGTGATCACCGAACTGGTCATCAACCACACGTCGGACCAGCACCCCTGGTTTCAGGCGGCGCGCAACGCACCGCCCGGTTCGCCCGAACGCGACTTCTATGTGTGGAGCGACACCGATCAGCTCTACCAGGGCACGCGCATCATTTTCACCGACACCGAAAAATCCAACTGGACCTGGGACCCGGTGGCCAAGCAGTATTTCTGGCACCGCTTCTTCAGCCACCAGCCAGATTTGAACTTCGACAACCCCCAGGTGCTGGAAGCGGTGTACCGCACCATGCGCTTCTGGCTCGACATGGGCGTGGACGGTTTCCGGCTCGACGCCATCCCCTACCTGATTGAGCGCGACGGCACCAGCAACGAAAACCTGCCCGAGACACACGAGGTTATCAAGAAAATTCGCGCGGCCATCGACGCCGAGTATCCGGGCCGATTGTTGCTGGCCGAAGCCAATATGTGGCCCGAGGACGTGCGCGAGTATTTCGGCGACGGCGACGAATGCCACATGGCCTACCACTTCCCGCTGATGCCGCGCATGTACATGGCGATCGCGCAAGAGGACCGACATCCGATTGTTGAAATCATGCAGCAGACGCCCGAGATTCCCGAGGACTGCCAGTGGGCCATCTTCCTGCGCAATCACGATGAACTCACGCTGGAAATGGTGACCAACCGCGAGCGCGACTACATGTACAACACCTATGCGGCCGACAAGCAGGCCCGCATCAACCTGGGTATTCGGCGGCGCCTCGCGCCGCTGATGGACAACGACAAAGACCGCATCAAGCTGATGAACAGCATGCTGCTGTCCATGCCCGGATCGCCCATCATCTACTACGGCGACGAGATCGGAATGGGCGACAACGTTTTTGTGGGCGACCGCAATGGCGTGCGCACCCCGATGCAGTGGAACTCCGACCGCAACGCCGGATTTTCCCGCGCGGATCCGCAGCGCCTTTACCTGCAGCCGATCATGGATCCCATGTACGGCTATGAATCGATCAATGTCGAGAGCCAGTTGCGAGACAAGAGCTCGCTGCTGCACTGGACACGGCGCATGCTCGCAGTGCGCAAGACCAGTCGTGCCTTTGGCCGGGGACAGCGGGTGTTCCTCAAACCCGGCAACCGCAAGATACTGGCCTATATCAGCGAGTATGGCGATGACACCATCCTGTCGGTCTTCAATCTCTCGCGTGCCGCGCAGCCGGTCGAGCTGGACTTGTCGGCCTATGTTGGCCGTGTGCCGGTCGAAATGCTGGGCCGCACCGCTTTTCCGCCGATCGGCGACCTGCCCTATCTGCTGACCCTCCCCTCCTACGGTTTCTATTGGTTCAATCTTTCGTCCGACGCCGCCATGCCCACCTGGCACGAGGAGAGCGTGGCCTTACCGGAGCGGCCCATGCTGGTACTTTTCGACGGCTGGACCAGCCTGTTTCGGGACCGCGTCATGCCATGGCGCATCGGTATGGCCGAGCGCCTGCGCATCCAATTCGAAACCGAAGCCCTGCCGCGCCATATTGAAGTGCAGCGCTGGTATGCCACCAAGGCACATGCCATCAGCCGTGCACGGCTGCTGGATGAATCCATCTGGCAAGACGGTGATACAAGCTGGCTGCTGCCGATTCTGGAGATTCAGGGGCCGCCAGAACCGGCCTTGTACTTCATGCCGCTGGCGCTCGCCTGGGAGGACTCCGAAGAAGAACGCATGAAGAGTCTGGAGCCAGGTGCCTTGGCCAAGGTGCGTCAGCAGGCACAAGTGGGTGTCATGGGCGATGCCTTTTTTGACGAACGCTTCACCCACGCCGTGGTTCGCGCCATCGCCAGGGAGACCCAAGTCGACACGCGAGACGGGCAGTTGCATTTTGTGCCGACGGCGCTCGGCCGTGCGCTTGATCTGCCGCAGATAGCTGCTTTGCCGGTCAGCCGGCCCAGCCCGGTCAGCAGCAACACCGTCGTCACCGTCGGCGAGGCTTTGTTCCTCAAGGGCTACCGACAGCTGCGCGTGGGCATCCACCCCGAGGCCGAAGTGGGCCGCTTTCTGACAGAGAAGGCAGCTTTTCCCCATTGCGTTCCGGTGCTTGGCTCGATCGAGTACACCGCGAAGGATGGTCGCCGCATCACGTTGGGCTTGCTGCAATCGTATGTGTCAAACCAGGGCGATGGCTGGGCGTTCGCGATGGACTATTTGGCGCGTTTCCTGAGCCAGTTGCGCGATGCCAACGAGCAGAGCGCCCCCGACGTCCACGGCGTATTCGTTTCGTTGATGCAGATGCTGGGGCAACGCACGGCGGAACTGCACGCTGCGCTGGCGCTGCGCACCGGCGATCCCGCTTTCGATCCTGAGCCGCTCACAGCGCAGGATGTGGAAGGCCTGCGCGAACACGCACGCAGCGAAGCAGCCACCACCTGGGAGCTACTGCGCACCAGTCTGGAGTCTCTCCCGGCCGCCGTCCAGGACGATGCGCGGCGCGTGCTGGAGCGCCAGGCGGAAGCACTGGCGCGCATCGACACGTTGCAGACTGCAGGGAAAACCGGTCTGCGCACGCGCTTTCATGGTGACTACCACCTTGGCCAGGCATTGGTGTCGCGCAACGACTTTGTCATCATTGATTTCGAAGGTGAACCGGCACGCAGTTTTGACGAGCGACGCACCAAGAGTTCCCCGCTGCGCGACGTGGCCGGCATGTTGCGATCGTTCAACTACGCGCGCTGGAGCGCGTTGCGACAGCAGGCCCAAAATGCGAATGAACTGACGCGACTGGACGCAGCCGCACGCGACTGGGAGCAGCAAACACGGGCTGCGTTCCTGGCCGGGTATGGCAGGACGGACGCAGCAAACACGGGCCTCGATACCCAACTTCTCGAACTCTTCGAGCTGGAGAAGGCCTGCTATGAATTGCGGTATGAGCTGGGCAACCGCATCGACTGGGTGACCGTACCGCTGCGCGGCATCCTGGCGCTGCTTGACCGCGGTGCGAGCCGCTGAATCACGGGAAAAAAATCATGGAAAATTTTGCAATTCAGCTCGATCCGCTGCGCGCGTTTCTGTACCAGATCGGCGCCTTCGTCCCGCGCTTGCTGCTTGCGGTGGTGGTGGTCATCGCGGGCTGGTTGATTGCCAAAGTGGTGCGCTTTGCGATCGTGAAGGCGCTGCGCGCCATCAACTTCCATGTGATGACCGAACGCGCTGGCATTGACGCCTTCCTGCGACAAGGCGGGATGGCTGGGGACGCGAGCGCGGTTTTTGGTGTGCTGGCGTATTGGCTCGTCATCCTGGCCGCGCTGCTGATCGCTTTCAACGGCCTTGGCCTGACCTACATCACGGATCTTCTGGGGCGCGTTGTCTGGTTCGTTCCCAACGTGTTCGTGGCCTTGCTGATTCTGGCTTTCGGTGCCTACTTTGCTCGCTTTGTCGGCGACGCGGTAACCACCTATGGTCGCAACGTGGACCTGCAGGACGCGCATTTTCTGGGCAAACTGGCTCAGTACGCTATTTTGATTTTCGTGGTGCTGATTGCACTGGACCAGGTCAATGTCGGCGGCGACATTGTTCGCCAGAGCTTCCTGGTGATTCTGTCAGGCGTTGTCTTCGCGCTGGCCTTGGCCTTTGGCCTCGCCGGCAAGGACTGGGCCGCTGAGCGCATTGAGCACTGGTGGCCGCGCGAACGCAGGTCGGAGGCTGACGTGGTCCGGTCCGCAACCGATGTGCGCCGGGACGCCGAATGAATCGGCACGACGCCATTACCGCCGTTTGGCCTGGTCAACCCTACCCGCTGGGCGCTACCTGGGACGGCCAAGGCGTCAACTTCGCCCTCTTCTCTGAACACGCCACCGGCGTGGAGCTGTGCGTCTTTGACGACAACGGCCGTTACGAGCGTCAACGCATCAAGTTGCGCGAGCGCACCGATCACGTTTGGCATGGCTACCTGCCGCAAGCGCGCCCCGGAATGGCCTACGGATACCGTGTCCACGGCCCCTACAAGCCCGATGAGGGGCACCGTTTCAACGCCCACAAGCTGCTGGTCGACCCCTATGCCAAGGACTTGATAGGCGGCCTGCGCTGGTCCGACGCACTGTTTGGGTACACCGTGGGCAGCAAGCGCGAGGACATGAGCCTGGACAAGCGCGACAGCGCGGCGTTTATGCCCAAGGGGCGCGTGTTGGAAACGGCCTTTACCTGGGGCGATGACCGTCCCCCGATGGTGCCGTGGCAAGACACGGTGATTTACGAGTTGCATGTGCGCGGTTTCACCAAACTGCACCCCGGCGTGCCCGAGCACCTGCGTGGAACCTACGCAGCGCTGGGCTACGCGCCCATCGTCGACTACATCAAGCGTCTGGGCGTGACGACGGTCGAGTTGCTGCCTGTGCATGCCTACCCGAACGACCGCTACCTGGTCGAAAAAGGACTGCAGAACTACTGGGGCTACAACTCGTTGGCCTACTTCGCGCCGGAGATGCGCTATTGCGCTTCGGGCAAGGTCAAGGAATTCAAGACCATGGTCAAGACGCTGCACAGCGCTGGTCTGGAGGTCATCCTGGACGTCGTCTACAACCACAGTTGCGAGGGCAATCAGATGGGGCCCACGCTGTCAATGCGCGGGGTGGACAATGCTGCGTACTACATCCTGAAGTCCGACAACCGGCGCTATTACGAGGATTTCACGGGCTGTGGCAACACCATCAATCTGGAGCATCCGCGCGCATTGCAACTGGTGATGGACTCGCTGCGTTACTGGGTCGAGGAAATGCACGTCGACGGCTTTCGCTTCGACCTGGCATCGGCGCTGGCGCGCGAATCGGGCAAGGTCGAGAACCTGGGCGGCTTCTTCGACGCCATCCGGCAAGACCCGGTGTTGAACCGCGTCAAGCTCATTGCCGAACCCTGGGACTTGGGCCTGGGCGGCTACCAGGTGGGCAATTTTCCCCCCGGCTGGGCCGAATGGAACGATCGCTACCGCGACGGCGTGCGGGGTTGGTGGAAGGGCGACTACGGCCTCGTGGGCGACCTGGCACGCCGACTCACGGGTTCGCAAGATCTCTATGGCTGGTCGGGCAAAGGGCCGACGGCCAGCGTCAATTTCGTCACCGCGCACGACGGCTTTACGCTGCACGATCTGGTGTCCTACAACGACAAGCACAACGAAGCCAACGGCGAGGACAACCGCGACGGCAGCAGCCACAACCTGTCGTGGAACTGCGGCGTCGAGGGGCCGAGCGACGATCCGGAAATCATCGAATTGCGCGCGCGCCAAAAGCGCAACCTGTTGGCCACGCTGCTGCTTTCGCAAGGCGTGCCTATGCTGCTGGCCGGCGACGCGCGCGGCCATACGCAGCGCGGCAACAACAACGTCTACTGCCAGGACAACGCGCTTGCCTGGCTCGATTGGACCGAGAACGCGCAGAGCGAGGCACTGCACGATTTTGTGGCGCAGTTGCTGGCAATCCGCCGCGCGCATCCCACCTTCCGACGCCGTGCCTTTTTTCGTGGCGATGCGCCGGCAGAGGGCGAGAGCAAGGACGCTATTTGGCTGCGGCCGGATGGAGCGGAGATGGCGCAAAGCGACTGGGAGGATGCGCACGCGCGCTGTTTGGGCATGTGGATTCCGGGTACCGGCATCGTCGACGTCAATGCCCAAGGCGAGCGCCAGCACGACGACGATTTCCTTATCCTGCTCAACGCGCACGACAAGGTGGTGCCGTTCACCATTCCCGAAGATTCGGCGCGGCCATGGCAGTGCCTCATTGATACCATCAGCGCCGCTGAGCCGGTGGCGGCGGTTGCGCCTGGCGAGCCTTATCCCTTGCAGGGCCGAAGCCTGGTGCTCCTGCAGCGTCCGAATGGCAAGGCATGAGCACGGTTCACGCCATGCCCTTCGGCGCGCACTGCCTGGGAGCGCGCGGCGTGCGCTTTCGGCTCTGGGCGCCAGAGATGTCCTCGCTGGTGCTGGTGCATTCCGGCGCCGATGGCGCTAGCGAATACCCGATGGCGCGCAGCGCCGAGGGTTGGCACGAGGCCACACTGCCCCATGCCCGCGCTGGCGATGGCTACCAGTACCGCCTTACGGATGGCCTGCTGGTGCCGGACCCGGCCTCGCGCTACAACCCGCACGATGTGCACGGCCCGAGCGTGGTGGTCGACCCTTCGGCCTATGAATGGCAATGCGCGCAATGGCGCGGGCGCCCTTGGAGCGAAGCGGTGGTGTACGAACTGCACGTCGGCACCTTCACGCCCGAGGGCAGCTTCGACGCCGCCCGTGATCGCCTTCCCTATTTGGCCGACTTGGGCGTTACGGCCATCGAGCTGATGCCCCTGGCCGATTTCCCCGGTCGCCGAAACTGGGGCTACGACGGCGTGCTGCTGTTCGCGCCGGACGCCAGCTACGGCACGCCCGAGCAGCTCAAGGCGCTGGTAGATGCTGCGCACGCGCTCGGCATGATGGTGCTGCTCGACGTGGTCTACAACCACTTCGGGCCAGACGGCAACTACCTGCACGCCTACTGCCCGCAATTTTTCAACCCCGCCCACCAGACGCCCTGGGGCGCGGCCATCAATTTTGACGGTCCCGACGCGCGCACCATTCGCGACTTCTTCCATCACAACGCGCTCTACTGGATAGAGGAATACCGCTTCGACGGCCTGCGCGTGGATGCCATCCACGCCATTTGTGACGAGAGCCGGCCTTGGATCATTCCTGAGATTTGCGAGGCGGTGTGGGCGGGGCCTGGACGCGAGCGGCATGTGCATGTCGTCCTGGAAAACGACCGGAATCAGGCGCATTTGCTTGAGCGCAATGCGCAGGGCCAGCCGCTGGTGGCAACCGCGCAATGGAACGACGATTTGCACCACGCGGCCCATGTGATGCTGAGCGGCGAGACCGACGGTTACTACGCAGACTTTGCGCAGCGCCCCGCAGAACAATTCGCCCTCGCGCTGGCGCAGGGCTTCCTCTATACCGGTCAGCCTTCGCCCTTTCGCGGTGGCAAGCCGCACGGCGAGCCCTGCGCGCATCTGCCGCTGCAGGCTTTTGTGTCCTACCTGCAGACCCACGACCAGGTAGGCAACCGCGCCCTGGGCGAGCGCATCGACGCGCTTGCGACCCCAATGCTGGTGCAAGCGGCGCGCGCCTGTGTGCTGATGTCGCCTCACACTCCCATGCTGTTCATGGGCGAGGAGTTTGGCTGCACCACGCCATTTCAGTTCTTCTGTGATTTCAGTGGCGATTTGGCGGCGGCTGTGGCTGCCGGCCGCCGCGCCGAGTTTGGTCGCTTCGCTGCCTTTGCCGACCCTGCGGCCCGGGCGCGCATTCCAGACCCCAACGACGAGGAAACGTTCATGCATTCGAAGTTGCGCTGGTCCGATATGGACCAAGCGCAACACCAGCAGGCGCTGGCGCATACACGCCGGCAGCTCGCCGTGCGTCGCGAGCAACTGATGCCGTGCTGGGCGGCTGGCTGCAGTTCGCTCGATTGGTCGAGTGAGAACGGCTTGTTGCAATGGACTTGGCAGTTGCGGGCCAGGGATGGGCAGCGCTCGCGCTTGCACCTGGCCGCCAACTTCGGTGGCATCGCTGCGCGCTTTCCACGCCCGCCCGGTCACGAGATTTACCGCCTGCGCCCGCAGACCGAAGCCATGCCAGCTGGGCATATTGGCTTGGCGCGCGGCGGCGTCTGGGCGTCGCTCGACAAGGCTGAAGAATGACGGAACGCCCGCTGGACGAACTGGTGCGGCGCTGCGCCGACAAAGGCATTGCGACCGAGTACCACGACATCTGGGGCAAGCGCCACGCCGTTGCGCCCGAACACTTGGCAGCGCTGCTGGACGCCTTTGGAGGCTCCGCACAAGTAGATACTGAGGACGGTGGGCCGGATGCGAGCGCCGGCGAGCCGGTGCGCGTCGTCGCACCGGGCGCGACCTCGGTGGTCCTGAGCTTCCCGCTCGCCGACGCAGGAACGGTGCCCACGTGGCGCCTGGTCCTTGAAGACGGAGCCAGCCTGAGCGGCCTGTGCCAGCGCACGGCCGATGCGCGCGTCGTGGTGGATTTCGGCTCGGCCCTGCCCCAGGGCTACCACCAGTTGCAAGTAGGTGCCGACCTGCCGGCCACGCTGCTGATTTGCGCGCCCACGCGTTGCCACCTGCCGGCCGCGCTGCAGGGCGACGGCCGCGCTTGGGGCGTGACCCTGCAATTGCACAGCCTGCGCTCGGCGCGCAATTGGGGCATTGGCGATTTCACCGACTTGATGCAGTTCTGCGCACAGGCCGCGCGCCGCGGCGTAGGCATGGTGGGCCTGAACCCTTTGCACGCGCTGTTTGCGCACAACCCGCTGCACATCAGCCCCTACAGCCCGTCGTCCCGCGTGTTTTTGAACGCGCTGTACCTGGACATCGAAGCGATTGCCGATTTCGCTGCCTGCACCGCAACCCAGCACAAGGTGCGCGCCCCCATCTTCCAGGAGCGCCTCGCTGCGCTGCGCGAGGCCCCATTCATCGACCATGTCGGCGTGAGCGCAGTCAAGCGGGAGCTGCTGCACGATTTGTACGCGCACTTTCAAACCCGCGCCGCATCCGATCCAGAAGTCGCTGCCTACCAGCAGTACTGCGTCCAGCGTGGCACGGCGCTGCACCAGCACGCTCTGTTTGAGGCGCTGCAGGAAAACCTGCACAGCGCCGACCCCGCCGTTTGGGGTTGGCCGGTCTGGCCGGCACAGTTCCAGGACCCGCAATCGCCCGCCGTCGCGGCTTTTGCGGCCGAGCACGCCGAGCGCGTGGGCTTCTACCAATACGTCCAATGGCAGGCCGAACGGCAGTTGGCGGCCGCCAGCGCCTGCTGCCGCGAAGCGGGAATGTCGGTGGGCTTGTACCTGGACCTGGCCGTCTCGGTGGACCGCGCCGGCGCCGATGCGTGGCGGCACCAAGGCGCGTTTGCGCTGGGCGCGAGCGTGGGCGCCCCACCCGACGAATTCAATCTCAATGGCCAGGATTGGGGGCTTCCTCCGCTGCGGCCCGATCGCCTGCGCGCCGCGCACTACCAAGCTTTCATCGAAGCCCTGCGCGGCAATATGCGCAGCGCCGGCGCGATTCGCATCGACCACGTCATGGGCTTGATGCGGCTGTTCTGCATTCCGACCGGTGCCGACGCGCGCGGCGGTGCGTACGTGCATTACGCGCTGGATGAAATGCTCGCCATCGTTGCGCTGGAGAGCGAACGCAACCAGTGCCTGGTCATTGGCGAAGATCTGGGCACCGTCGCGGACGAGGTACGTGCCGCCATGCAAGGCGCCGACGTGCTTTCCTACCGATTGCTGTACTTCGAGCGGGATGTAGACGGTCATTTCCGACCTCCGCAAGCGTACCCGCGCGACGCCCTGGTGGCCGTCAGTACCCATGACCTGGCCACCTTGGCCGGCTGGTGGGCGGTGCTTGATCTGCACGACCGCATGGCCATGGCCTTGTTTCCGAATGCGCAGGTGTTTGAGCAGCAACTGCTCGATCGTGCGCAAGAGCGCGTGCAACTGTTGCTGGCGGTGCAACACGCCACCGACCTGCCGCCAGAGGCCGTGGCGCAGGCCCTGGGCGCTGACCATTTGTCGCCCGAGGCGGTGCTGGCAGTGCACGCGTTTCTGGCCGCCACGCCGGCGCGCCTGATGGTGCTGCAACTCGAAGACGCATTGGGCGAACGCGGCCAGGCCAACATGCCCGGCACCACCCACGAGCACCCGAACTGGCGCCGCAAGTACGGCACGCCGCTGGAGGCCATCTGGGATCAATCGATGCTGCCGGCGCTGTGCGCCAGCTTGAGCGCCCTGCGCCCCTCGCCTGAGCGCACCGCAGTGGGAGCACGCGCTGCCGGCACCGTCATCCCGCGCGCCACCTACCGCCTGCAGTTCCATGGCGGCTTTCGGTTCGACGCCGCCGCATGCATCGTGCCCTACCTGGCGGCGCTGGGCATCAGCCACGTGTATTGCTCGCCCATCCAGCGCGCGCGGCCTGGCAGCATGCACGGCTACGACGTGGTGGCGCCGGGCGAGGTCAATCCGGAACTGGGCGGCATGGAAGGCTTGGCGCGCTTCTCGCAAGTGCTCAAGGCCCACGGCATGGGCCTGTTGCTGGACCTGGTGCCCAACCACATGGGCGTGCTGGGCGCGGACAACCCCTGGTGGACTGATGTGCTGGAGAACGGTGAAGCTTCCCTCTACGCGCAGCATTTCGACATCGACTGGGAGCCGCTGAACGCCGAGCTGGTGGGCAAGGTGTTGCTGCCGGTATTGGGCGACCACTACGGCGATGTCCTGGAGCGCGGCGAGCTGCAATTGCAGTGGCACGTCGAGCAGGGCGAGATGGCCTTGCATTACCACGAGCACCGCTTTCCGCTTGCGCCGCAGAGCTATCCCTTGGTGCTCGAGCGCGCGCTGGCACGCCTGGGGGACCCGGAACTTGCCGCCAGCCTGGCCAGCCTGCAAACCGCTTTGCGCCAGCTCGCAGCGGCCGCTGCACCAAGCGCCGAGCGCCTGGCCGAAAGGGCGCGCGAGAAGGAGCGGCACAAGGCCCGCCTGGCCCGCCTGACGGCCAAGCATGAAGTCGTGGCGCAAGCCATTGCCGCTGCGGTCGACGAGATGAACCTACCCGGCAGGCGCGACGCTCTGCACGATGTGCTGGAAGCGCAGTCCTACCGGCTGGCGTTCTGGCGCGTGGCGGCGGACGAAATCAATTACCGGCGCTTCTTCGACATCAACGAGCTGGCGGCGCTGCGCATCGAGCGCGCAGACGTGTTCGACGCCACCCACGCCTTGCCGCTGGACCTGGTCGAACGCGGCTGGGTCGAGGGCCTGCGCATCGACCATCCGGACGGTCTGTACGACCCGGCCGGCTACTTTGCGCGGTTACAGCAGTGCTGCGCCGAGCGCCTCGGGCAGGCGCCAGCTGAGGGCAATGGCCGCCCTGCACGGCCCATGTACGTGGTGGCCGAGAAAATTGCGGCGCCACACGAAGAAGTCCCCACCTCCTGGGCGGTGCACGGCACCACCGGCTACCGCTTTGCCAACGTCGTGGGCGGTGTCCTGGTCGATACCCGCGCCGCCGAGCGCCTGCGCCGCACCTGGCGCGCCTTCACCGGCGAGCAATTGGCGTATGCCGATATCGCTTACCAAGGCAAGCGTGCGGTGGCTCGCGAGGCCTTGGCGGCGGAGCTGCACGTCTTGTCCACAGCGCTGCTGCGTATCGCGCGGGCGAGCCGGCGTACGCGCGATTTCACGCTCAACACACTGCGGCTGGTGTTGTCCGAAATCGTGGCCTGCCTGGGGGTGTACCGCACCTACATCGTGCAGACGCCCTCGCCGCAAGACGTTCACTACATCGACCTGGCGATCGAGCGCGCGCGCCAGCGTGGCCGTGCGGCCGACCCCTCAGTGTTCGCTTTCGTGCGCGAAGCGCTGCTGGGCCGCGCCCCGCCTGGCGCCCTGCCTGGCACCGAAGCCCGCGCCTTGCGTTTTGCCACACGCTTTCAGCAGTTCAGCTCCCCGGTCGCGGCCAAGGGCGTGGAAGACACGGCTTTTTATCGCTATTTTCCCCTGAGTTCGCAGAACGAAGTCGGCGGCGAGCCCGACGTCATCGGCATGAGCGTGACGGCCTTTCACCGCGCCAGCGCCGACCGCGCACAGCGCTGGCGCCACACCATGCTGGCGACCTCGACGCACGACAACAAGCGTTCCGAGGATGTGCGCATGCGCATCAGCGTGCTGTCCGAGCTGACCGGGTTGTGGCGGCTGTCGCTGCGGCGCTGGCACAGTCTCAACCTGCCGCTGCGCAGTACCCTGGCGGGCGGGGTCGACGCGCCGTCGGCCGAGCACGAATACCTTTTCTACCAGACCGTGTTGGGTACCGTGGGCCCCCGCGATGCGATCGACGACACCGGTTACGCGGTCTATATCGAGCGCATCGTCGCCTACATGCAGAAGGCCGCGCGCGAAGGCAAGGCCTGCACCAGCTGGACGCGGCCCGACGAAGCCTATGAGGGCGCCCTGTCGGGGTTCATCCGCCAGGCACTGGCGCGCAGTGGGGGGAGCCGCTTCCTGGACGAGTTGCATGCGCTGGCCGACACGCTGCGCTGGCACGGCGCGCTCAATTCATTGGCCATGGTGCTGCTCAAGTACACCAGCCCCGGCGTGCCGGACCTGTACCAGGGAACCGAGCTTTTCGATGACAGCCTGGTCGACCCCGACAACCGACGCCCGGTTGATTTCCTACAGCGGCGCACGTTGCTGGAAGACTTGCGGGACTTGGCCTCGTCTGGCGACGCCCGCGCGCTGGGCGTCCAGGTGGGCAAATGGTCCCTTCAGCCAGCGGATGGCCGCGCCAAGCTGTGGCTGGTTTGGCGCCTGCTGGAGCTGCGGCGCGCTCAGCCAGCCCTGCTGCGCGATGGCAGCTACGAACCGCTGCGTGTGCGCGGCGCGCGTGCACCGCATGTCATTGCCTATTTGCGCCGATTCGAGGGCGCGTGCATGGTCGTGTTGGTTGCCCGGCTGACGGCGACGCTGGAGCAGGCTGCCGGCCATGCCCCTGCGGAGAAGTCGTCGACCTCCTCGCATGTTTTGACCGGGGAAGGCACTTGGCAAGACACCTGGGTCGCCGTGCCGCAGGCCCTGCGCGGGCTGGCGCTGACCGATCTCGTGGGCGGCCGGACGCTCAGCACGGAGAATGGACGATTGCGCCTGGCGGAAATTTTTGTGCACTTTGCCGGTGCAGTTCTTGTGCACCAGCCTGACCACCCGTCGGTGGATTAGAAGGCCTCGCGCAGGCATCCCAAGCGGGATGCCCGCCCCTCAATGAATCGCCGCTGCCACGATGATGCTGATGCCCAGGCACATGGCCGCCACCACCATGCCTAGCGCGCGGTTTTGCTTTTCCACAATTTCGCGCCACAGGTCGTATGGCGTGATCTTGTCGACGATGAGAAAACACAGCCAGAAGATGAAAACGCCAATCAGCGCGTAGAGGATGGAGCCGAGAAAGGCTGCCGGCCGAAGCCATTCGATTCCGAGCATGGTGGGAGTCTCCTTGAAAAGCGGGTCTATTTGTGGCTGCCGCCGGTGGAAAAGCCGCCGTACGAACCACCGCTGCTGCGGGTGCCGCCGCCGGACGGTCCCGAGCAATTGGACAGCAGCGAGAGCAGGACGATAAGCACGATGGCGATGATGAACAGCGTGCCGCAGCCGATGCTCTTGGTCGCCACGAACGGACCGGGGTCGTCGCGCTTGAGCAGGTCGGCCTTGTCGGTGAGGCCAAACGCCTTGGCGACGGTATCGCTGGCCAGCTTGTCGCCGGCCGACCAGGTGACTTCGCTGGGCGTCTTTTCGAGCGACAACAGGCCCTTGCTGCTGGCGAAATCGCGGTTGCTGGTGCGCTGGCCGCGCTCCACCTTCCAATAGAACTCACCCAGAACGTAGGTGGTTTCGGCCTCGTATGCGGACTGCAGCTGGTAGGTGGTTCCAAGATAGCTGGCGCTGCGGCCGTTTTGCACCATCTGCGGTGCGCCGGTGGTTGGGCTCACCATGCTCCAGCCATCGCTGCTGTCGACCAGAAACGAGAAGCCGCGCTTCTGGTTGTAGAGCAGGTACTCGCTCCAGCCGAACTGTTCGTCGTCGCCAGGCTCTTGCCCCATGCGGTGCTGAAAGCCCACGACCTGCCAGTGCACACCCTGCAGCTGGCCCTTGCTGCCCAGCGCGATGATGGGGCGCACCGGTTCGTCCTGTTCGGCAAACGCCAGCTCGGCGCCCACGCCTTTGTCGAGTGCAATGATGCTTTTGCACGAGGGGCAGGTGATGCTCTTGCTGCCCGGCAGCATGACCTGCACGGGTGCGCCGCAGTTTGGGCAGCTGAACTGGCGGCCTTGCTCGTCCTTGGCCGATTCGTCCTTGAGGCCCTGGAGCTTCAGGTCTTCCAGCAACACGGCGCGGCCGCGGTCCACCGCTGGCGGCTGGTGTCGATGGAGAGCACCTCGCCGTCGCTGCTGCGCAGTTCGATCAGGTCAAACAGCTGGCCAAGTGGCGGCAATTTTGGTAGCTCGCCCTCGGCCGAGATGAGTTGCGCCTGGCCCGTATAGGCAACGCTGTAGGCCTTCCCATCGAGGCTGACACTGGCGCCGGGGCGCAGTGCGGCCACGTCGGGCAGGGGCTGCTGGACGCTGGCCGTGCGGGTAAAGACATAGGCGCCGTTGTCTTCCGACAAGGTGGCCAGCTCGCCGTCCTGCAGAAAGGCCGTCCACTCGGTCCAGACGCCAGCGTCGCTTTTGTATTGCAGCCGGCCAATCAGCGTGAAGGGGTGCTCTTTGCCGTCCAGCGTGATGCGCCCGCTGGCCATGAGCTGCAGCGGGCTGTGGTCGTCGAACAGCTCGGCCATCTTGCCGATGCGAGACAGCACCTCGCCATCGCGCACGACCATGCTCTGGCAATAAGGACAGATGGCGTAGGCCGACTGCGCGCTCTTGAACTCCACCGGCGCGCCGCAGCCGGGGCAGGGCGCGCGGTAGGCGCGCTGGGCGGGTTCAGTAGCCATCGCGAGGGCGGTTTTTAAGATTTTTTGGCCTCTAGCGCTTATCTGGTAAGCGCTAGCAGCTATCTATTTAATAGTACTACACCAGTTTCTTGAGAAGTTCGGCCTTCTTGCTGTCGAACTCCTCTTGCGTCAGGATGCCCTTGGACTTGAGCTCGCCGAGCTTTTCCAGCGTCGCCATCACGTCTTCGGCCTTGACGCCTGCTGCCGGTGCGGCAGCAGCTGCCACCGCGTGGGGTTGCGGCGCATTGCCGCTGCCCTGCAGGCCAGCGGCCAGGTTCTGCGCCATCACCTGGCCCAGCGCCACGCCGGCGCCCAGGCCCATGGCGTCGCCGGCAATGCCACCGCCACCGCTGCCCGAACCCTCGGCAAACTTCGGGATGGCCTGCGCCGTCTGGTACTGCATGAATTTGCCCATGTCGTTGCCGACCATGCCCATGCCGATTTTCTGATCGAGGATTTTCTGCAGCTCTTCGGGCAGCGACAGGTTCTGCACCGTCATGCTCTCGACCTTGAGGCCGAGTTTTGCAAACACTGGCGTCAGCTCTTTGGTCAGCGCGTCGGCAAACATCACCTGGTTGGCCGCCAGGTCCAGGAACGGCACGCCGCTGCCGGCAATGGCGTTGCTGATGTTCTGCAGCACCAGGCCGCGCAGTTGTCCTTCCAGGTCGCCCACGGGGTAGGCGGGGCGGGTACCCGAGACCTCGGTGTAGAACGCCTTGGGGTCGGTGATGCGGTAGGCGTAGTTGCCAAAAGCGCGCAGCCGCACCGCGCCAAAGTCCTTGTCGCGGATAGTGATCGGTTGGGGCGTGCCCCACTTCTGGTCAAGTTGCTGGCGCGTGCTGAAGAAGTAGACGTCGCTCTTGAAAGGCGACTGGAACAGCTTGTCCCAGTTTTTCAGGTTGGTCAGCACCGGCAGTGTCTGCGTGGTCAGCTTGTGGGTGCCGGGGCCGAACACGTCGGCCACCTGGCCTTCGTTGACGAACACCGCCATCTGTGACTCGCGCACCACCAGCACGGCGCCGTTCTGGATTTCCATGTCCGCCATGGGGAAGCGCCAGGCCAGCGTGCCGTCGCTGTCCTCCGTCCATTCGATGACGTCAATGAACTGTTTCTTGATGAAATCCATGAGGGCCATGCGGTGCTCCTGTGCTGGGCAAAAGGGTGGCGGCCATGATAGCAACGGGGGGTGGGGTCGCAGCCATCTTTTTGCTGGACCAAGGCAAGAGAACGTGACGGATGGCGCACAGCTGCACGGCAGCTGCCTCCATCGGCCTGATCGCAAAGAAAGATTTGCTTTTTTAAATGAGAATGATTATCATTTGAGTCATCTGCTTTCAGGAGCCCGCCATGACCCGCATTCGCCAACTTGCCAACACCCACCGTGCCACGCTCGCCAAGACCGGCAGCTACTACCTCATTCATATCAGCGTTGCCGCCATGGTGGCTTACGCCGTTACCGGCAACCTAATGGCCTCGATCACGCTCAGTCTGCTGGAACCCACCGTGCAGGCGTTCGCGTTCTTCTTTCATGAAAAGGCATGGGAGCGGCGCGCTGCACGGCGCCAGGCGGCTGCACGGAGCCAGGCGCGACCCGTCGCCTCGACGACCGCGGACTTGCTGCCAGCCTGAAGGGCCGGGTCAGGCGCGAACGTCGAGCAGTGCGCCCAGCACCGCGTCGCCCGTGCGCAGGGTCTGCACACCGGCCAAAAAAGCCTGCTTGGCGGCGAGCTGGTCCACCACCTCACGTTCCAGCGAAACGCCTTCTGCGCTTGCGCGCTGAACGCTGGCATCCACGCCGCCCTCGGGCGTCGCCTGCTGCACGACACGTTGGGCGCGGTAACCAAGGGTGTTCATGTTGGCGACGTTGCCAGCGGAGGCGTCCAGCCGCATCCGGGCGGCGGAAAGACCGGAGGAGGCAATGGCGTTGAGGCTGGACATGGTGAAACTCCCTGAACCGTGACGGGAACGGACATTGTCCGTCGCCGACGCGAAGTCGGCAAGCGTCCAGAAACCGCGCCTACGACGGCGCTTCGTGGGCTTCGCGCAGGCACTGGGCAAACGCCTGGGCCGCACGCGCTGGTTGGGGTGAGCGGCGCAGCACGCTGACGAAGTCGCAGCGGTAGAAAAATAACTCGGGCCGAACGGCGCGCATTTGCTCACGTCGTTCAAACGATTCTGCGTAATGGTCAGGCAGAAACCCCAGGTAACGGCCCGAAAGGATCAGCGTGGCAATCGCCTCCTGGTCAAAGCCCGTGGCCTTGCGTGGCAGGCGCTCGCGGTGGCCAAGCTCCATGTTCGGCGAGTGGTAGCCCAGGCCGGCAAAGGGCCAGGCGCGCAGGGCATCCCAATCGAGTGCGGCGTGGTCGGCGACAAACAGCGGATGGCTGGCACCACAGTAGAGCCGCATATCTTCGCCAAACAGCGTCTCGTAGACCAGGCTTTGCGAGCTGCGGTGCGCGGGAATGATGCCCACCTGAAAGCGCCCGTCCATGAGCCCGCGCTCGATGGCGGGCATGCCGCCCACGTGCAGGTTGAGCGCCACATCGGGCGCGAGGTCGGCAAACAGGGCGATCGCGGTGTCGATGTGGGCTGCGGGGTTGCTGGCGGTCTTGTCGAACACGGCCACATCGAGTTGCCCACCCATGCGATGGTGGATGTCGTCGATGCTGCTGCGAAAAGCGTCCACGCCCGCCAGAAGGCGCAGGGTTTCGTCGTACACCCGCTGGCCTTCAAGCGTCAGTGCAAAGCCGGCCCGGCCGCGCCGGCACAGCGTCAGGCCCAGACGGGTCTCAAGATCCTTTAGGTGGCGGCTGACGGTGCTGGTGCCGATGTTGAGTTCCAGCTCGGCAGCAGAGAGTCCGCCGCATTCGACCACGCTCTTGAAGACCTGCAGCAAGCGCAGGTCCATGTCGGCCAATTGCCCCAGCACGGCGCGGGGCTTTGGGAGAGCCGAAGCTGCGAGCGGCGTTACTTGCATAGTTTGTCAAGTAAACAGTGATGTTTGTTGATTCAAGAGATTAACACCTCAGACAACAATCAGCCATCGTTCAGTCCGTTTGGAGGCCACCATGAGTTTTGTGTCTATCGATCAAGTTGTTGAAGCCGCGCCACGCATGGACGCCGCCTGGCTCGACGCACATTGGATGCCGTTTACCGGCAACCGCAACTTCAAAGCAGCTCCGCGCATGGTCACGAGTGCCAGCGGGGCTTACTACACCGACAGCGACGGTCGCAAGATTTTTGACGGCCTCTCTGGCCTGTGGTGCACTGGCCTGGGCCACGGCCGGCGCGAAATCGCCGAGGCTGTGGGCAAGGCTGCGCTGAACCTGGACTACGCGCCGGCCTTCCAGTTCGGCCACGCGGCATCCTTTGAACTGGCCAACAGGATCAAGGAACTGACACCCGACGGATTGGACTACGTGTTCTTCACCGGCTCTGGATCGGAAGCGGCCGACACCTCCCTCAAGATGGCTCGCGCCTACTGGCGCGCCAAGGGCCACGCGGGCAAGACGCGCCTGATCGGTCGGGAAAAGGGCTACCACGGCGTGAACTTTGGCGGCATCTCCGTGGGCGGCATAGGCGGCAACCGCAAGACCTTTGGTCAGGGCATCGAGGCCGACCACCTGCCCCACACCCAGCCGCCCGCCGGCACGTTCCAGAAGGGGATGGCCGAGGAAGGAGGCCGCGCACTGGCGGACAAGCTGCTTGACGTGATCGCTCTGCACGACGCGAGCAACATCGCCGCCGTCATCGTCGAGCCGTTCTCGGGGTCGGCGGGCGTGGTCATCCCGCCCAAGGGCTACCTGGAGCGCATCCGCGAGATCTGTACACAAAACAACATTTTGCTGATTTTTGATGAGGTGATTACGGCATTTGGCCGCTGTGGCACCTGGACCGGCTCGGAGGCTTTTGGTGTCACGCCGGATATCCTCAACTTTGCCAAGCAGGTCACCAACGGTGCCCAGCCGCTTGGCGGCGTGGTGGCCAGCAAAGACATCTACGACACCTTCATGGCGCAGGGCGGGCCGGAATACCTGGTGGAGTTCCCCCACGGCTACACCTACTCGGCGCACCCCGTGGCCTGCGCCGCCGGACTCGCGGCGCTCGATATCCTGCACAAAGAAGACATGCCCGGCCGCGTGCAGGCCTTGCTGCCGCATTTCGAGCAGGCGGTGCACAGCCTCAAAGGCGCCAGGCATGTGGCCGACATCCGCAACTACGGCCTGGCGGCGGGCTTCACCATTGCCGCCCTGCCGGGTGAGCCCGCGCGCCGCCCGTATGAGATTGCCATGGCGTGCTGGAAGAAAGGCTTCTACGTGCGCTACGGCGGTGACACCATTCAGCTGGCGCCGCCGTTCATCAGCGAGAAGGCGGAGATCGAGCGCCTGGTGAACGCGCTGAGCGACGCGCTGGCGGAGACGGCCTGAGCACTTAAGCATAGCGTTTTTGCTATCATATAGATAGCTATTAACGATTGTCAGATAAGCGTAAGAGGCCAATTTGTATCGTAATTTCGGCTGCAGCCTGGGTGCATAGACTGCGCTAACGAAGTGGCGGGCTCCGCACCAACGCGCGCTGCCCGAAATGGCGGTTGACGCAGGCCGACTCAAGGGGACGTGTAGCGGTAAGCGCACCGCAAAACTCGCGGCCTACAATGGCTTGGCGCTCATGCGAGCGGCTGCGTCAAGCCTGTGACGGAACCCGGCGCGCTGCTGCTCGCCACCGCCGGAGTCCCCATGTCTGAAGCACCCAAAGTCCCTCCCGTTGACAAACGCGCCCTGCTGCGCAAAGCCGCCCTCGAATACCACGAGTTTCCCAAGCCGGGGAAGATCGCTATTGCAGCGACCAAGCAGATGGTCAACCAACTCGATCTGTCGCTTGCTTATTCGCCCGGCGTGGCCGCGCCCTGCGAAGAAATCGTCAGAGATCCGGCCACCGCCTTTCGCTATACCAGTCGCGGCAATCTGGTGGGCGTCATCACCAACGGCACAGCGGTGCTGGGCTTGGGCGACATCGGCCCGCTGGCCAGCAAACCCGTGATGGAGGGCAAAGCGGTCCTGTTCAAGAAGTTCTCGGGTATCGACGTTTTCGACATCGAGATCAACGAAAAGGACTCGGAAAAGCTGGTGGAAATCATCGCCGCGCTTGAGCCCACCTTCGGCGGCATCAACCTCGAAGACATCAAGGCGCCCGACTGCTTCTACGTCGAACGCAAGCTGCGCGAGCGCATGAACATCCCTGTGTTCCATGACGATCAGCACGGCACGGCCATAGTGGTTGGCGCGGCTATCCTCAACGGCCTCAAGGTGGCGGGCAAGCGCGCGGAAGACGTCAAGCTTGTGGCTTCCGGAGCGGGTGCAGCGGCGCTGGCGTGCCTGGGCCTCTTGGTCAAGCTCGGCCTGCGGCGCGAGAATATCTGGGTCACCGACCTGGCCGGCGTGGTCTACGAGGGCCGCACCGAACTGATGGACGAGGACAAGCGTCAGTACGCGCAGCCCACCGACCTGCGCACGCTGGCGCAGGTCATTTCCAATGCCGACGTGTTCCTGGGTTTGTCTGCCGGCGGCGTGCTCAAGCAAGACATGGTTCGCAGCATGGCGGTGCGTCCGCTCATCTTCGCGCTGGCCAACCCCAACCCCGAGATTGCGCCCGAAGATGTCAAGGCCGTGCGCGACGACGCCATCATTGCCACCGGCCGCACCGACTATCCAAACCAGGTCAACAACGTCCTGTGCTTTCCCTACATCTTCCGTGGCGCGCTCGATTCGGGTGCGACGACCATCACGAAGGAGATGGAAATCGCTGCAGTGCATGCCATCGTGGAGCTGGCGCAAGCAGAGCAGAGCGAAGTGGTGGCCGCAGCCTATGTGGGCGAGCCCCTGGCGTTTGGACCGGAATACCTGATTCCCAAGCCCTTTGATCCGCGACTGATGATGAAGATCGCGCCGGCCGTGGCCCAGGCCGCCTTTGACTCCGGGGTGGCCCTGCGGCCCATTGCCGACATGGACGCTTACCGCGACCATCTGCAGACCTTTGTCTATGCCTCTGGCACGACGATGAAGCCTATTTTCGCCATAGCCAAGAGTGCCAGCGCGAAACGGGTGGCCTACTCGGAGGGCGAGGAAGAGCGCGTGCTGCGCGCGGCGCAGATTGTGGTGGACGAGCACATTGCACGACCTACCCTCATAGGGCGCCCGGCCATCATTGCCCAACGCATCGAAAAGTTTGGCTTGCGCCTTTCTGAGGGGCGCGACTACGACGTCGTCAACGTCGAGCAAGATCACCGCTACCACGACTTCTGGCAGACCTACCACCGCATGACCGAGCGCAAGGGCGTCACCGTGCCGATCGCCAAGATCGAGATGCGCCGGCGCCTGACCTTGATTGGCAGCATGATGCTGCACAAAGGCGAGGTCGATGGCCTCATCTGCGGAACCTGGGGCAACACCACGCACCACCTGACTTACATCGACCAGGTCATCGGCAAGCGTGCGGGCGTGACCACCTACGCATGCATGAATGGACTGCTGCTGCCCGATCGCCAGGTGTTTCTCGTGGACACACATGTCAATTACGACCCAACGGCTGCGCAGTTGACCGAAATTACCGTCATGGCGGCCGAGGAAATGCTGCGTTTTGGCATCAAACCCAAGGTGGCGCTGCTGTCGCACTCCAACTTTGGCAGCAGCATCCAGCCTAGCGCCGTGAAGATGCGCGAAACGCTGGAGTTGCTGCGGGTTCAGGCGCCATGGCTGGAAGTCGATGGTGAGATGCACGGCGATGTCGCGCTCAGTGGCAGCGCGCGCGCCTCACTTATGCCGCACAGCACCCTCATCGGCGACGCCAACCTGCTGGTGCTGCCCAACATCGATGCAGCCAACATCTCGTACAACCTGCTCAAGACCGCTGCCGGCGGCAACATCGCCATTGGGCCGGTGCTGCTCGGCGCGGCACAACCGGTCTGTGTGCTCACGGCCAGCGCGACGGTGCGCCGGATCGTCAACATGACGGCCCTGACTGTCGTCGACGCCAACGTGCAGCGCTAAAAAGGAAAAAGTTTCGTGAGATGAAGTGAGCACCTGCTCACAGAAAGCATTCCCGCAAATTTGCCCATATTTTGGGCAAATGCTTGCATTCGCATGGGGATTCCGTCACACTAGCGCCTTGAAATTTCGGGTTAACCCGTAGTTTCCGAAAGGTGTAGTCGTGATGTTTGCTGACGCTGCGGCCTGGACGCGCAAAGCCGGTTTTTCCTTTGTTCTGGGCGCAACGCTTGCATTGTCGGCGCTGGGTTTGCAGGCGCGGGAATGTGCTACCGACACTGGGTTCGCTGTGATTGCGCGGGCCGAGTTGCCCCTCCAAGGGCAGCGAACCCATGCGTTGATTCTTGCCGGCGGCCCCTTTCCCTATGAGAAGGATGGCGTCGTTTTTGGCAACCGTGAGCGTTTGTTGCCGCACGCAAAGCGCGGCTACTACCGCGAATACACCGTCAGAACCCCAGGGGTGCGCCACCGCGGCCCCAAACGCATTGTCTGTGGCGGAGTGCCGCAGCAGCCCGAGGCTTGCTACTACACGGCTGACCACTACGCCAGTTTTCGCAGGATCGTTGATTGAAGCCTGCAGACAACCGATTTTTAGACTTGAATAGAAAGAGACGCGGAGATGGACACGCCACTTCGTAAAGACCAGGATGTTCCCTTGCGCGGCATACGCGCCAATATCGTGCAGTCCATCCGCGCATTTCGCGTACAGGATCTGCAGGAAGCGGCCACTGCGCTGGGACATCATTTCCTTTACGCCAACCTCGCCCACGCACAGACCAAACAGGATGTGCTGGATTTGATTGCACAGCAGTTTACCTTTCCCGCGCACTTCGGGAAGAACTTCGATGCGCTGTCGGACTGCCTGACGGACCCGCTGCACAAGTCGGGTCCACAGCCTGGCTTTATCGTCGTGCTCGAACAAATTCCCGCAACGGCCAAGTTCGACAAGGAAGCGCGCGAGCAGCTGATCGACGTTTTCCGTGATGCCGCCGATTTCTGGGGAGAGCGAAAGATACCGTTCCGCTGTTTCTATTCTTTTCTGTAGCCCGTTCTGCAACCAACAGCCAGGCAGAACGGGCAAACGGGGCTAGTGAGGCACCGCATGCGGTGCTGGGAATCGAAGTCGGCACGGAGCCGCCAGAGAAAATGCTGACAGACAAACTGGTAGATATCTCACCCTTGGCGCTGCGCATGAGCAGCCCTTTCAATTCGGGATACTGGCTTAACGCCGCCTGAACCTTTCCAGCACGCATCCGCCGGTCTGCCTTACAGCGCCGGCGGTTTTCTTTTGGCGCTTCACGGATCTCCAATGTCCAAAGAAAAAACGGTTTTCGTCTGCTCGGACTGCGGTGGAAGCAGTCCTCGCTGGCTGGGAAAATGTCCGCAATGCGGCAGCTGGAACACCCTGAATGAGACAGTGGCCGAGTCGCCAGGTGGGCGCAACCGCTACGCGAGCGGCTCGCGTCCAGCGCTCAATGCGGCCCAGGCGGTAGCGCCGTTGTCGTCCATCGAGGCCAGCGACTTCGAGCGCACCGCCACTGGTCTGGATGAGTTGGACCGCGTTCTGGGCGGCGGCATGGTCGAAGGCGCCGTGGTGCTGATCGGCGGCGATCCGGGTATCGGCAAATCGACGCTGTTGTTGCAGGCGCTGGATGCCTTGCAGCGAACCGGTCTGTCCACGCTGTACGTCACCGGCGAAGAAAGTGGCGCCCAGGTGGCCTTGCGTTCGCGCAGATTGGGCTTGGACCACAGCATGGTCCAGGTGCTGGCCGAGACGCAGCTGGAGAAAATCATCGCCACCATCGAGCAGACCCAACCCGCGGTCGCGGTCATTGATTCGATCCAGACCATGTATTCCGAGGCGCTCAGCTCCGCGCCCGGCTCGGTGGCGCAGGTACGCGAGTGCGCGGCGCACCTGACGCGCCTGGCCAAAGCGACCGGCGTGGCCATCATTCTGGTGGGTCACGTCACCAAGGAAGGGGCCCTGGCGGGTCCTCGCGTGCTGGAACACATGGTCGATACGGTGCTGTACTTTGAAGGCGATACGCATTCGAGCTTCCGTCTGGTTCGTGCCATCAAGAATCGCTTTGGCGCTGTCAATGAAATCGGTGTCTTCGCCATGACCGAGCGCGGCCTCAAAGGCGTGAGCAATCCCAGTGCGATTTTTCTGAGCCAACACAGTGAACCGGTCCCAGGCAGCTGCGTGTTGGTCACGCTGGAAGGCACCCGCCCCATGCTGGTGGAAATCCAGGCGCTGGTCGACGGTGGCGGACCCAGCCCACGGCGCCTTTCTGTCGGCCTGGACCGCGATCGCTTGGCGATGCTGCTGGCCGTACTACACCGCCATGCAGGCGTGGCATGCGCAGACCAGGATGTCTTCGTCAATGCCGTGGGTGGGGTCCGCATCAGCGAACCGGCGGCGGATCTGGCCGTGATGCTGGCCATTACCTCCAGCCTGCGCGCTCGCGCCATGCCCAAAGGCTTCCTGGCGTTTGGTGAGGTGGGTCTGGCGGGCGAGGTGCGCCCTGCACCGCGCGGTCAGGAGCGCCTTCGCGAGGCAGCCAAGCTGGGCTTCTCGGTGGCCATCGTACCCAAGGCCAATGTGCCCAAGAAGCCCATCGAAGGGCTGACGATTCATGCGGTTGAACGCATCGAACAGGCCATGGATGTGGTGCGCGAGCTGCAGTGACCGAGCGGTACAGGCCCGGGCAGGCGTGAAGTTCGTCACGCTCAGTTACCCCGGCTGAAAGGAGCAGCGCAGTGGGCGCCGTAAAATCGCAGGTTCTGCGAACCTTGCAAATCCAAAGGAACCCCCATGAGCCCCGTAGTTCCCTCGATGGCCGATCGTGACGGCAAGATATGGATGGACGGCCAGATGGTCGATTGGCGCGACGCCAAGATTCATGTGCTCTCGCACACCCTGCATTACGGCTGCGGAGCATTTGAAGGTGTTCGCGCCTATAAAACAGCGGATGGCACGGCCATCTTCCGGCTGGAGGAACACACAGAGCGCCTCTTCAACAGCGCCAAAATTCTGCGCATGAAGATCCCTTTTACCAAGGAAGAGGTGAACGAGGCGCAGAAGGCGGTGGTCCGCGAAAACAAGCTTGAATCGGGCTACCTGCGTCCATTGACCTGGATCGGTTCGCAAAAGCTGGGTGTTTCGCCCAAGGGCAATCAAATTCACCTGATGGTGGCTGCCTGGGCCTGGGGTGCCTATCTGGGCGAAGAAGGCATGAAGCGCGGCATCCGTGTCAAGACCAGCAGCTATACCCGCCACCACGTCAACATCACCATGACGCAGGCCAAGGCGGTCAGCAACTACACCAATTCCATCCTCGCCAACATGGAAGCGCTGGATGATGGCTACGACGAAGCCCTGTTGCTCGACAGCAGCGGTTTTGTATCCGAGGGTGCGGGCGAGAACATCTTTGTTGTCAAGAACGGCGTCATCTATACGCCCGACCTGTCGGCGGGTGCGCTTAACGGCATCACGCGCAACACCGTGTTGCACATCGCCAAGGACCTGGGGCTGGAAGTGGTGCAAAAGCGCATCACCCGAGATGAGGTCTACATCTCCGACGAGGCGTTTTTTACCGGCACGGCCGCCGAAGTGACGCCGATCCGCGAACTGGACCGCATTGAACTGGGCGCTGGCGAGCGCGGGCCCATCACGGAAAAGGTGCAGTCTGCGTTTTTCGACATCGTCAATGGCCGAAACCCCAAATATGCCCACTGGCTCAGCAAGGTGTGATCCATGAAACAAACTGTGATTGAACTGCTGGCGAGCGACCTCAACCCCGAGGGTGGCGTGTACTGTCCCAATCCCAAAGCGGGCATGCAGTTGTGGAACGCCCACCCCAAGGTGTACCTTGACGTGGCGCATGCAGGCATGGCCAAGTGCCCGTATTGCGGCACCGAGTACCAACTCAAGGCCGGGGAAACTCTGAACGCTGGGCACTGACGAAAGCAGTTGCGCGCGCGTGGCGCGTGCGGCTTCTCTCTCTGCCGGCATAGCCTGCGCGCCATGCGGCAATGGCAAGGCACCTTCCAGTTTTCAGCGAGCCTGTCCCTTTTGATCTCAATCCTTGCGCCCGCGCAGCCTCTGTCCTGGCAGGAACGCCTCTCCAGCGTAGCGGCCTTTGCGGTCCCGGGTCTGGCGCTGTGGCTGCCATCGGGCTATTCGTATGGTGCCGTCCTGCTGCTGCTCGGGACGCTGCTAACGCTCAATCGCTGGCCGCGCCAGCGCCACGAAGCGTTCACCTGGTGGTTCGCAGCCAGCATGCTGGCCATGGCCGTAGTCTGGGCAGCGCAGGCCGATCCGGCAGAGCATTTCGGTCGCGCTGATCGCCCCGCCAAATTCATCCTCGGTGCGGCGTGCCTGCTTTTTGTCACCTGCTATCCGCCCCGGCCACGGGCGCTGCTTGCCGGGCTCGCGGTTGGTAGTCTGGGTGCAGGGGGGCTTGCGTTATGGCAGATGTACGGCCTGCACGCCGAGCGTGCCTGGGGCCACACCAACGCCATTCAGTACGGCAATCTCGCGCTGTGCCTGGCGACCATGCTGGCTTTGTATACGGGCGCCGTGTGGCGCCAACTGAGAATCTCCGTCCGTGTCCTTTGCATTCTTGGAGTGCTTGCAGGACTTGACGCGTCGGTGCTGTCGCAATCGCGCGGTGGTTGGCTGGCCTTGTTGCTCGCCCTGCCCCTGGGACTGGCCTGGCTTTACATGCGTCGACGCGAGACATTCCGGGCGGTGGGTCTGGGTGTGGCGGCCATTGTCGTCGTCCTGATGGTCTTCAATGGTGGCGTGTTGATGGAGCGCGTCGAGCGCATGGAGCACGAAATCCAGACCTACGATCAGCGCGGCGAAGCCGGCAATTCCGTAGGACAACGACTGGAACACTGGCGCTTCGCCTGGGACATCGCACGCGAGCGGCCGCTGCTGGGCTGGGGTTTTGCCGGTTACATGGCAGAAAAAGCAGATCGGGTGGCGGCGGGTCGCTACCATCCTTCGATCGTCGAATACAAGTTCGTTCACAACGAACTGCTCGACCAGTGGGTCAAACTCGGCATTCTGGGGCCTGCCATGCTGCTCCTGTTCTATGCCCTGCCGCTGGCCATGTTCCTGCCCAAGAGGGAGCGCATGAAAAACTACGAGCGCGACGCCGAACTGGGCGCTCACGCGCTGGCGCTGCGGCTGTGTGGCACCTGCATCCCCGTGCTCTATATCGGCTTTGGCCTGACACAGGTCTTTTTTGCGCACAACAGCGGCATCATGTTTTATCTGTTCATGCTGATGCTGTTGTGGGCTGCGTTGCGCTCTGTGGAGCGGCAACTCGATGCGCTGGCTCCGCCTGCGCTGGCCTCTGGCGCACTGGTCCAATGAGCACCACGCCTCCAGCGCTGCCGCGCGTGCTGCATTTCGTCACCGGTGGATTTTCCGGCGCTACGCAGGTGGCCGTGGATCTGGTGCGTGCGCACGGGGAGAGTGGCCTGTTTGAATCCCTGCTGGTGCTGCGGCGCAAGCGCCAGACCGATCCGGCGCGCGTCGCCGCCTTGCGTGCGCAGGGCCTGGCGGTGGAGGTGGTCCCGGGCTGGTCCCATGCCGCAACGATCTGGCAACTGGTGCGCTTGTGCCGCAAATTTCGGCCTGATCTGCTGGTGGCGCATGGCTTCAGCGAACACCTTTGGGGGCGCTATGCAGGGCTGATTGCGCGCGTACCGCGCCTGGTACAGGTGGAGCACAACTCGCGCGAGCGCTACACGCGCTGGCGCCAAGCACAAATGCGTTGGCTCGCGCGCCGCACCCGGGCCATCGTGGGCGTCTCGCAAGGCGTGCGCGAAGCGCTTCTGGCGCGTGGCGTGGATCCGTCGAAGACGCTGGCCATCCCCAACGGTATCCGGCTGGAGCCCTACGCGCAGGCGCACGCGTATTCCTATGCGTCGCGTGAGCCCGGCATCGTCATGGCCGCCCGGTTTGCGCGGCAAAAAGACCACGCGAGCCTGCTGCACGCGCTGGCCTTGCTGCGCGAACGCGGGCGGACGCCTACGCTGCTGCTTGCCGGTGGCGGAAAGGCCAGCGCGCTTTGGCAGGCCAACAAGCTGTGCAGCCAACTCGGTCTGCAGTCTCAGGTTCGATTTCTCGGCCATTGCAACGATGTGCCAGGTCTGCTCATGTCGCAGCAGGTGTGCGTGCTGTCTACCCACTACGAAGGCATGCCGCTGTCGCTGATCGAAGGCATGGCCGCCGGTTGCGCGGTGGTGGGCAGCCGGGTGCCGGGGGTACGGGAAGTGCTGCAGCACGAGCGCAACGGTCTACTGGTCGATGAGGGCGATCCCAAGGCACTGGCCGATGTGCTTGAGCGCCTGCTGGCGCGGCCACAAGAGGCGGCTGCGATGGCTGCCCAAGGGCAGCGCGATGCACGGGAACGCCATGGCCTGGCGCTGATGCTCGCGCGCTACGAAGCCCTCTTTCTTCGATTGTTGGGGCAAGGGCCTGGTGAGCAAGGACCTGTATGAAAAGCGCCCAAGAACCCATTGAAGTCGCGCCCTGGCTCAGTGTGCTGGTGCCCGCGTACAACGCGGCCGCTTATCTGGGGGAGTGCGTGGAATCGGTGCTGGCTCAGGGCATGGCAGGCGTTGAACTGGTGGTGGTGGACGATTGCTCCAACGATGCCTCGGCGGCGATTCTGACCCAGCTCGCCACGCGTTGGACGAAGGGCTTTCGTGTGCAGCGCCATGCGCGCAACCGGGGCTTGAGTTCGGCGCGCAACACCTTGCTGGAAGCCGCGCGTGGCGAATACCTCTGGTTTCTCGATGCCGACGACAAACTGCTGCCGGGCGCCCTGGGCGAGCTGCGCGACATCGTTCGGACCGACGCGCCCGACCTGGTGTTGTGTGACTTCGAGGTTTTGCGCGAACGCCGCCAGATCAAGCACTGGCTGCGCGGAGAGCACCACCGCAAGTCATTCATTGGTGCGCCTGGCCTATTGCATGGCGATACGGCGCAATTGCTGAGCGGCATGCTGCTGGCTGGGCAACTGCATGCCTGGTCCAAGGTGTCGCGGCGTGCGCTGTGGGATTCGGGCCTGCGCTTTCCCCCAGGCCAGTACTTCGAGGACATGGCCACCATGAGCCTGTTGGCGTTGGCGGCAGGTTCCAGCTACTACGTGCCCCGCCCGTGGGTGGCCTATCGGCAGCATGACCACAGCATTCTGGCCAATGCCAACTGGCAGAAGGCGCAGGACCAGTCGCGTGCCCTCGTGCCCTTGCGCGAGGCGCTGCGCTTGCATGCCAGCGAACAGTCCCCGCAGCTGCGCCTTGCCCTGGCGCACCAAAGTGCCCGCAATCTCCTGGGTGCCATGCGCTATCTGCACTCGCAATCGAGCGCACTTGCTTCGGCGGGCCCCTTGCCGGCGCTGGCCGACCAGCTGCGGCAGAATTTTCGCGAATCCTCGCCTTTGACTGCGCAGGAACTCGCAAGCGCCTATTTGCGGCGCGGCTGGCTCTTGCGGCGCCAGAAATTCCTGCGCTGGTATGGCGCCTACCGTGCATGAAGCACGCAGCCCTGCCCTGGCGTGACCGCGCCGAGCTGTGGCTCGCAGGGGGACTCAAGCGCTATTTCCAGTGGTTTGCGCGCACGGCAGAAGCTGGAGTCGATGCTGCCGGCCAGGAATACGTTTTTGGCTCGCACAGACCCGATGAGCGTGATGACGCGCACAACGCGCGGGCGATCCCGCCGATTGTCTGGACCTACTGGAGCGGCGCGGCGACGCCCCCGCTCATTGCACGCTGCTTTGCCAATTGGCGCCGGTTCAACCCCCATTTCAGCATCCGGGTGCTGGACGATGACAGTGTGCGCGACTACCTGGGCGAACTGCCACAGACGCTCAAGAACGCAGGTCCCACCCTGCGCGCCGACTGGATTCGCCTCGAACTGCTGCGCCGCCATGGCGGCATCTGGCTCGATGCCAGCACCGTGTTGACGGCACCGCTCGACTGGGTGTTGTTGCAGCAGCAGCAAAGCGGCAGCGACCTCGTTGCCTACTACCTTGATCGCTACACCGCGGAGGCGCGGTTTCCGATCGTGGAAAACTGGTTTCTTGCGGCCCCGCCGCACAGTGGTTTGGTGGCGGATCTGCAGCACGAATTCACCCACACCGTGCTGCCGCTGGGCGGCGCAGGCTATGTCGCGCATCTTCAGCGGCTGGGCCACTACGAACAGCTGCGCCAGGGCATTGACCTGCCCAACTACCTCAGCATGCATCTGGCGCTGCAGCGCGTGCTGCGCAGCGGCGCCAACTACCGCCTGTCGCTGCGCCGCGCGGAAGATGGCCCATTCCTCTATCATGCGCTGGGCCAATGGGGGCGCACCGCCCTCAAGATCCGCTTGCTGTTCTTGCGTGCGGCGAGCGCGCCGCCTCCGCTGATCAAATTGCGCAAGCCCGACCGCAAACGCCTGGATTTGTACCTGGAGCGCGGTTTGTACCTGCCTGAGAGCACCTTCGGGCGCTATCTGTGTCCGCCGCCAACGCCATGAGCCGACGCCGAAAAACCAAAATCGAGAAGTGGTTTTCCTTCAACCGGTATCGCCGGCGCTTTGGCGCGCATGCGCTGGCCGCTGGTCTGCTGGGCGAGGACACCGAGGCGCTTAAAAATACCCTAATAGCGGGCCATGCGGCCGAGTACGCCTATGGCTCACTGCCGGACTTGCAGGCGCACCTGCAGCGCCTGCGCCAGGAATTTATCGGGCAACCCGAACTGCTTTTCCACCATGCGGCGCTCATCGTATTGATACGGCGCGAGGCGGAGGTGAAGCAGAACTTCGCGCGCTTCAAGCAGCTCTGGCTTTCCGAACAGGCCTTTTTGTCGAAGCATCTGGACCTGCGCTGGCTGGTGGCTGCTTGCGACACGTTCATCGACCACGATCCCGACGCCGGCCTTCGGGCCACCCTGATGAACGCGGTGCTGCTGGTCAATACCATCAAACTGCAGGAAACCGAGCGCTTCCTGCAGGCTGCAGCCGAGTCAGCCGACCGGCCCGAGTCCGTCGCTGCGCTGCAGGCGGGCCGCGTTGGCTTGCTGGATGGTCTGTCGGCCTTCGTCGTCGGCACCGACGATACCCTGCGCAACATGCGTTGGCGTATGGAAAAGCTTTGCGCGCTGCATCCTCTCGCGGCCATTGCCATGGTGGTCTTCGATCGCCTGCAGCAAGCGCCGAACGACAACGTTTACTCGCGCTTTCGACAGCGCCATACGCGGGACCGCACGCGCTGGTGGTAGTGCACCGCAGCCTTTGGTGCGGGTCTGGCTTCAGCCGCCAAGCGCCGCTTGGGCCTGCGCGTGCAGGCGTTTGACAAGTGCACCGGCTTCGGGGAGGTCGTGCACCAGGCCGATGGCTTCGCCCACGGTAGCGTGTGCCCTGGAATAGTCGCCTGCTTGTACCCCGGCGTCGTAGCTCGCCCGGGCTGCCTCGGGCGCAGCGCGCAGCGCGTCCACGCGGCCCTCCCAGCTGCGGTGCAGGTCGTTGCGCAGCGCCCGAAAATCATAGGGCGTCGGCCAATGCTTGCGCCGCAGAATGTCAAACACGGCGCTGCGTGCGGTTCCGTCGCCACCGGCGGTCAGTGCTGCCTGCTTGGCGCCGAGAGGTGCCAGGCTCTCTTGCGTGGCCCAGAAGCGTGTGCCCAGCAGCGCGCCGTCGGCGCCCAGGGTCAGGGCGGCCGCCAGGCCCCGGCCGTCGGCAATGCCGCCCGCCGCCAGCAGCAAGGTCTCGGGGGCCTTGCTTGCCAGCCAGTCGGCCAGCTCGGGCACCAGCGTCAGGGTGGAGCGGCCATCCAGTCCATTCATGCCGTGGCCGCCGGCCTCCGCGCCCTGGGCTACCAGCACCTGGGCTCCCGCCTCCAAGGCCTGCTTCGCTTGCTCCAGGCGCTGTATCTGGCAGATCAGGGGCGCGCCACTGGCAGCAATGCGGGCGGCGTAGCGGCGGGCGTCGCCGAACGAGAGCATCACGGCGCGCGGGCGCTCTTCGGCAGGCAGGTCCAGCACCCAGTCCAGCGCCGAGGCGTCTTCGTCGAGCTTCCAGGTGATGAAACCAATGCCGATGCGCTGGCTGGCTGCTGCCTGCAAAGCCAGGCGGTATTCGCGCTGCGTCCAGTCCAGATCTCCGTAGCCACCGCCCACCAGACCCAGCGCGCCAGCGCGTGCGCACGCAGCCGCCAATGCGCCTCCCGAAGCCAGCGCCATGGGCGCCAGAGCGATCGGTGTGACCAGGGAAAACTGCTTGGAGAAACGAGAGGCTTCGAGCTGCGTCATGCGCCGATTTTCGCGCCACTCCCAGCGAGCGGCAGCCGCAGCACAAAGCAGGCACCGCCGCCCGCGTGGTCTTCGCAGTGCACGCTGCCTTGGTGGCGTGTGGCAATCGAGCGCACCAGAGCCAGCCCCAGGCCCACGCCACCCGCGCGCTCGCTGGCCCCAGGCAGGCGGTAGAAGGGCTCGAAGATGCGTTCACGCTGCGCCTCGGGCACCCCTGGGCCGTGGTCGCACACCCGCACCTGCGCCCAGCCGTTGCTGCGCTGCAGGATGACGGTGACCTCGCCCTTGCTGTAGCGCCGAGCGTTCTCCAGCAGATTGCGCAGCGCGCGGCGCAGCAGCTTGGCCACGCCGGTCACCTCGATATCCTCTCCGCTGGCCTCCAGGTCGGCGCCCACGCGCGCGCACTCCTCGGCGGCGAGACCCACCAGGTCCACGCTTTCGATATCGCCCACATCGGCCTCGCGGGCATCGAGCCGGCTGGCCAGAAGAATTTCTTCCACCAACTGGTCCAGCTCGCTAATGTTGCGCTCAATTTCACGGCGAAACTGCGGCGAGGGGTGCTCACCATCCATCAGCGCCAGGCCCATGCGGATGCGGGTCAGCGGGGAGCGCAATTCGTGCGAGGCGTTGGCCAGCAGCGATTTGTGCGAAGCCACCAGCGCTTCGATGCGCGCTGCGGCCGCGTTAAACTGGCGCGAGAGGTCGGCTACCTCGTCGTGGCCTTGCTCGGGCACGCGCGCGGCCAGGTCGCCGCTGCCAAAACGCTGCACGCCGCGCTGCAGCACCTCAAGGCGCAGCAGCAGCCGGCGAATGATGGGAAACACCCCCAGGGCCACGGCGATGCCTACTAGGCCCAGCATCCAGAGAAAACCAAACGGTGGACGTGTCCAGAAAGCGGTGTCGCGATCGCGCCGACCCCTTTCGCCGCGCTGCCCGCGCTCGCGCGGAGCCACCTGAAGGACCAGGGCGTCCCCAGACTCCAAGTCCACCTTGAACTCGATGCCCTCACCAGGCACCCGCTGGACAACGCCGTTGCCCATCACATCGCCCTGGGAATTGCGCAGCACCACTTCGCGCGGCGCCTGCACGCGCTGGACTTCGTTCTGCTCGGCTGCGACGCGCCAAGCCCAGCCCACTACCAGGGTGAGCACCGCCACGCCACCGACCACGGCCAGCCAGATGCGCAGGTAGAGGCGGCGGGAAAAGGGGTTGATCAAAAACATCTCAGCAGTGCTCCACATGGGTGTGCAGCACCCACAAGCGTTGCGCCAGGCGTTGCCCCGACCCGTGGTCGCCGCGCAAGGGCCGCCCCGCCGCGCTGGCGGCGTCCCCCTTCAGGGGGGGAAGGCGCGAAGCGACTCAGGGGGGGCATTCAATCCTGCTGCTTGGCAAAGACGTAGCCCACCCCGCGCACCGTCAGAATCCGGCGCGGGTTCTTGGCATCTTCCTCGATGGCGGCGCGAATGCGGCCCATGTGCACGTCGATGGAGCGGTCAAAAGCTTCGAGCTCGCGCCCGCGCACGGCCTCCATGATCTGGTCGCGCGTGAGCACGCGGCCGGCGCGTTCGGCCATCGCCACCAGCAGGTCGAATTGGTACGAAGTCAGCTCGCAGGGCTGTCCCGCCACGCTCACGATGCGCGCGTCGCGGTCAATCTCCAGCGTGCCAAAGCGCAGCACCTGGCTGGTGGGCGCGGCGCCTTCGTCGCGCCGGCGCAGCACCGCACGGATGCGGGCCAGCAGCTCGCGCGGCTCGAAGGGCTTGGGCAGGTAGTCGTCGGCGCCCAGTTCCAACCCGATGATGCGGTCCATCGGGTCACCCTTGGCGGTGAGCATGAGCACCGGCACGCGCGCCATCGGCCCCTGCAGGGCGCGAATGCTGCGGCAGACGTCCAGCCCGTCCATGTCGGGCAGCATCAGGTCAAGAATCACCAGCTCGGGCGGGGACGAGGCGCCCGGCGATTGCAGCCGCGCCAGGCCGCTGCGGCCGTCGGCGCAATGCGCCACCTGCATGCCCGACTGGGCAAGGTATTCCACCACCATGTCCGCCAGGCGGGTGTCGTCTTCAATCATCAGCAACTGCGTGGTCATGGCATTTCCGGCATGGGGGAAGGACCATCTTGGCAGGATGGCGTCTCGTGGGCTTGAAGCCTGGGTAAAGCCTGGGTAAACACTTGGTCCAGCCAGAACGCTATCATTTTTGGAGCTGTAAACACATACTGGTCAAGCGCTAGATTCGGTTTTAAGCCTTGAAACAAGCGCCACCAAGAGCAGGACGGGCAGTCCCAGCAGCGCCGTGCCGACAAAGAACTCGGTGTATCCGTTCGCATCCACGAAGCGGCCCGAGAACCCGGCGATCCATTTGGGCAGCAGCAGCATCACCGAGCTGAGCAGGGCGTACTGCGTGGCCGAATACTGCACGTTGGTCAGGCCAGAAAGGTAGGCGATGAAGGCGGCCGACGCAATGCCGCCCGCCAGGTTGTCGGCCGAGATGACAAAGATCAGGCCCGTGAGATCGTGCCCGCGCGTGCCCAGCCAGGCGAACAGCAGGTTGCTGGCGGCGGACAGCACAGCGCCCAGCATCAGCACGCGCATCACGCCGATGCGCAGCGCCAGCACGCCGCCCAGAAAGGCGCCGGCCAGCGTCATCAGCACGCCAAACACCTTGGTCACGGCGGCCACTTCGTCCTTGCTGTAGCCCATGTCCACATAAAACGGATTGGCCATGATGCCCATCACCACGTCGCTGATGCGGTAGACGGCGATGAGCGCCAGAATCAGCACCGCCTGCCAGCGGTAGCGGCCTAGGAAGTCGGCAAACGGTTCGATGAGCGCGCCGTGCAGCCACTGTGCCGCGTTGCGCGCGGGCGGCAGCGGCCGGGGTGCGGGCTCGCGCGAGAGCAGCACCGTGACGGTGCCCACCAGCATCGATGCCGCCATCACCAGGTAGGCGGTTTGCCAGGCGCCCTGCTGGTAGCCCGCCACGCCCGCCACCTCGGCCCGTGCGGCCACCCACAGTACGCCGGCACCGGCCCAGATCATGGCCAGGCGGTAGCCCGTCTGGTAGGTGGCGGACAGCGCCGCCTGGCGCTCTGTGTCGGCCGACTCGATGCGAAAGGCGTCCAGCGCAATGTCCTGCGTGGCCGAGCCAAAGGCCACAGCCAGCGCGCACCACACCATGGGGGTCAGGGCGATGCGTGGATCGTTGAAGGCCATGCCCGCCAAGCCCGCCATCACCATCGCCTGCGACAGCAGCAGCCAGCTGCGCCGCCGCCCGAGCGTGCGCGTCAGCAGCGGCAGCGGCAGCCGGTCCACCAGCGGCGCCCAGACCCACTTGAAAGCATAGGCCAGGCCCACCCAGCTCAGGTAGCCGATGGTGGTGCGGTCCACGCCCGCCTCGCGCAGCCAGAAGCTCAGCGTGCCCAGCACCAGCAAGAGCGGCAGCCCGGCCGAAAATCCCAGGGTGAGCATGCGCAGGCTGGCCGGCTCCAGGTAAATCAGCCAGGCTTCGCGCCAGCTGCGGCGGCCTGCGGGGGCGGGGGAAGTGGCTGGGGGCATCGTCGGGAACCGAAAGTGTTCGGGGGATTATCCGGTTGCCTGCACCGCTACCATGCAGCCATGGCCCATGCCCCGGTTCTTGTGCCCCTTCTTTCCGTGCGCCAGTACAGCGGCGAGCACGCGGCGCACGCGCACGACCACGCCCAGGTGCTCTACGCGCTGCGCGGGCGCATGGAGCTGGAGGTGAATGGCCGTGCTGCATTTGTCGACACCACCTGCGGCATGGTCGTTCCGGCTGGCACGCGGCATGGTTTTCTGGCGTTGCCGGGCGCGCGCCTGCTGGTCATCGATGCGCCCGCGCAGGCAGGTGTGGAGCGGGTGCGGCGCTTTGCCGTGGGACCTGCGCAGCTGGGCTGGAGTGCGAGCGACGATGCGGCTGCACGGCTCCAGCAGATCTTGCAGTCCCGGCGCGTGCTGGCGCGCCGCACCATCCGGCCCGAGCAGATGGCACAGACCGTGGGTGCAGCCTTGCACGAGCCCTGGCCCACCGCCCGCATGGCGGCGCTGTGCGCCTTGAGCCCGCAGCGCTTTCATGCCCGCTGGCGGGAGCTGACGGGCCAGACGCCCCAGGTCTGGCTGCGCGCGCTGCGGCTGGACGCGGCGCAGCGCCTGCTGGCGCGCGGCCAGTCAGTGGAAGCCGCCGCGCTGCAAGTGGGCTACGCCAGTGCCAGCGCCCTCGGCTTTGCGTTGCGGCGCGAGCGAGGGTGCGGCGCCCGCGCCTTGCGCCGGGCGCTCAGATAGCTCCTGATTTGAGAGCGGATAACGCTTGTCAGGCAAGCGCTACAACCTTTTTTGAGCCCAATTGACGAGCCATGCACTGCGCGCGTTGCTCGACATTTGCTCGGGTCCGGCGCTGCAAGATTTCAGGCATGACGACTGCTTCCCATTCCACCCGCGGCATCGCCATGGTGCTGCTCGCCGCCATGCTTTGGGGCACTACCGGCACGGCGCAAAGTCTGGCGCCTGCAGGGATCTCGCCCTACTGGGTGGGCGCGCTGCGCCTGGCGGTGGCCAGTGCCTTCTTTGCCTTGCTGGCGGCGCCGGCCCTGTGGCGGCGCGCCAGCGCGCCCAGGCTGCCGTGGCGCCCCGTGCTGCTGGCAGGCATGTGCGTGGCGGCGTACAACCTGAGTTTCTTTGCCGGCGTAAAGGCCAGCGGCGTGGCGCTGGGAACGGCGATTGCCATCGGCAGCGGGCCGATCTGGGCGGGGCTGCTGCAGACCTTCGCGCAACGCCGCTGGCCCGCGCCGGTCTGGTGGGCCGGCACGCTGCTGGGCGTCGCGGGCGGTGCGGCCATGGCGCTCAACGGGCGCTCCTCGGTCAGCGCTCCGCTGGCCGGCATCGCGCTGTGTTTGCTGGCGGGGCTGGCGTACGCGGCCTATGCGCTGCTCAACAAGCGATTGGTGGCCCAGGCCGGCGCCGCCAGCGTCAACCTGGCGGTGTTCGGCACGGCGGCTGTGCTGTCGCTGCCGGTGGCAGGCGCGTTGGGCGGACCTTTGCAAGCAACAGCGGGCACCTGGGCCATCTTGGTCTATCTGGGTCTGGTGGCTACCGGCGTGGCCTATCTTCTTTTCAGCCACGCACTGCGCCATATCAGCGGCGCCACGGCGGTGACCCTGGCACTGGCCGAGCCGGTCACGGCGTTCGCGCTGGCCATTGCCGTGGTGGGCGAGTCGCCGTCGGCGATGGCCTTCTGGGGGCTGGCCGGCGTGCTGGCGGGGCTGCTGCTGGTGATCCGGGCCGAGCTGCGCGTCCAGGCAGAGGGTCGCCGCGCCCTTGCCACCGAAAGAGGCTCTCAGCCGCCAGCTTGAGAGGCCCGTTGGCCTACACGCGGCCCACGCACAGGCTCGATAAACTGCCGGTCATGCCCTTTTCACCCAGGTTCCCACACGGCGCGCTGGCGCCAGCCAGGTTTTTTTCTTCCGACGGCTGCTGCCGCCTCTGCGCCGCGCGCGGAGAAGTTTGGAATGCGCGCCGCGGCTTTTTGCTGGCAGCGGGCCTGGCGGCAGCCGCGCCCGCGCTGGCCCAGGTGGACGTGGGCGAGGCCTCATCCCTGCGCAAGCTCGTTCCGGCCGAAATCCTTGAGGACGCAGCGCGCCAGCAGTACGCGCAATTGCTGGCGCAGGCCCGTTCGCAGCGGGCGCTGGCGCCCGGCGGCCACCCGCAGCTCGAACGCCTGCGCGCCATTGCCCGGCGCTTGATTCCTTTCACCGCCCGCTGGAACCCCCGCGCCGCCGATTGGCGTTGGGAAGTCAACCTCATTGGCAGCAAGCAGATCAATGCCTTTTGCATGCCGGGCGGCAAGATCGCCTTCTACACCGGCATCCTCGACCAGCTCAAACTGAGCGACGACGAAGTCGCCATGGTCATGGGCCACGAAATGGCGCATGCGCTGCGCGAGCATGCGCGCGAGCGCCTGGCCAAGACACAGGCCACCAACCTGGGCCTGCGCCTGGGCGCGCAGTTGCTTGGCCTGGGCGATCTGGGCCACCTGGCCGCCGGCCTGGGCGGGCAGCTGCTGACGCTGCAGTTCAGCCGCAGCGACGAGAGCGATGCAGACCTGGTGGGCCTGGAGCTGGCGGCGCGCGCCGGTTTCGATCCTCAGGCCGGCGCCAGCCTGTGGACCAAGATGGGCAACGCCACGGGCGAGCGCCAGAGCGGTCTGGCGTTTCTATCCACCCACCCCTCGGGGCCGGCGCGCATCCGCGAGCTGCAGCGCAATGCGCCGCGCGTCCAGGGTTTGTACGAGGCGGCGCGGAGCGGCGGTTGAACAGGCTTTAAAAATTGCGTTTTTTTGGGCTATAGCGCTTATCTAGCAAGCCTCTATAGCTATCAAATCAGTAGTTGACGGCCGCTGCAGGGCTGTCGGCTGCGGCACAGCATGCGCGCCGCGTACCGGGTACAAGACAGGGTTTGGGCGCCCGTGCAATGCGCTCTTCCATCTTTCGATCTGCAAAGCCAAATCCATGCTCAATTTCAACTTCTACAACCCCACCCGCATTCTTTTTGGCGCTGGCAAGATCGCTGAAATCAGCCAATTTGTACCGCAGGATGCCCGCGTGCTGGTGCTCTACGGCGGCGGCAGCGCGCGCAGCACCGGAACGCTGGCTGAAGTGCTGGCGGCGCTGGGTGAGCGCACCGTGTTCGAGTTTGGCGGCATCGAGCCCAACCCGAGCTACGAAACGCTGTCTCGCGCCGTAGACATGGCGCGCGCCGAGCGCATCGACTATCTGCTGGCGGTGGGCGGCGGCTCGGTGCTCGATGGCAGCAAGTTCGTTGCCGCCGCCGTGCCTTTTGAGGGCGACACCTGGAGCATCCTGGAAAAGCGCGGCAGCAACATCACCCGCGCCCTGCCCATGGGCGCCGTGCTCACCCTGCCCGCCACGGGTTCGGAGATGAACAGCGGTGGCGTGGTGACGCGCAAGGCCACGCACGCCAAGCTGGCCTTCTCCAGCCCGCTGTGCTTCCCGCAGTTCTCGGTGCTCGACCCGACCAAGACCTACACCTTGCCTCCCAGGCAGATTGCCAATGGCCTGGTGGACGCCTTTGTGCACACCATGGAGCAATACCTGACCTACCCGGTGAATGGCCTGGCGCAGGATCGGTTTGCCGAAGGCCTGCTGCAGACGCTCATTGAATTGGCGCCGCGCGCCATGCAGGAGGGTGAGCCCGACTACGACAACCGCGCCAACCTGATGTGGACGGCCACGCTGGCCCTCAACGGGTTGATTGGCGCCGGTGTACCGCAGGACTGGGCCACGCACATGATCGGCCACGAGCTGACTGCGCTGTATGGCATCGACCATGCGCGCACCCTGGCCATCGTGCTGCCGCAGGTGATGCAGGCGCGGCGTGAGGCCAAGCGCGAGAAATTGCTGCAGTACGCCGCGCGCGTCTGGCAGATCACCGAGGGCAGCGACGACGAACGCATCGACGCGGCCATTGCCCGCACGGCGCAGTTCTTTGAAAGCGTGGGCATTCCTACCCGGCTATCGGCCTACCAATTGGGCGGTGAGGCGGTGGATGCGGTAGTGAAGGCCCTGACCGAGCACGGCATGGTGAAACTCGGCGAGCAGCGTGCCATCACGCCGGAAGTCAGCCGGGCGATTCTCGAAGCCGCTCTTTGAGTGCGCAGGTCGCTGGCGTGCGGCCTTCGGGCCCTGCCAGAATGCTCGCCAGTTCAATGCTCTGAGGAAAACGCTCCATGACCCCACCGCTCTCCGGCATCCGCATCGTCGAATTCGAAGGCATTGGCCCCGGCCCGCTGGCCGCGCGCATGCTGGCCGACATGGGCGCCGAGGTCACGGTGATTGCCCGCCCGCAGCAGGGCGCTGTGGCGGCGCAACTCGGCGGCAGTGGCGACAACCCCTTGCGGCGCGGCAAAACCGTGGTGCTGCTCGACCTCAAGCAGGAGGCGGCCCGCGCCGAGGCCTTGGCCCTGGTGGCGCAGGCTGATGCGCTGATCGAAGGCAACCGCCCCGGCGTGATGGAGCGCCTAAAGCTTGGCCCGGCCGAGTGTGCACAGGTCAACCCGCGCATCGTCTATGGCCGCATGACCGGCTGGGGCCAGAGCGGCCCGCTGGCGCAGGCGGCCGGGCACGACCTGAACTACGTGGCGCTGACCGGCATGCTCTCGCTCTCGGCGCACCGGGGCGAGCGGCCCATCGTTCCGCCCACGGTGGTGGGTGATGCGGGGGGCGCGCTGGGCCTGGCGTTTGGCATGGTCTGCGCCATTCTGGAGGCCAAAACCAGCGGCCGGGGCCGCGTGGTGGATGCCGCCATCGTCGACATCGTGGCCATGCTGGGCGGCATTGCGCAGTGGATTCGCGGCAGCGGCATGCTGGACGGCCCGCACCCCAGCCCGTTCCACGATTCGCCCTTCTACGACGTGTACCGCTGCGCCGACGGCGGCTGCATCACGCTGGGCGCGCTGGAGCCGCAGTTCTATGCGCTATTGATGGAAAAACTCGGCCTCGCCGACGTTCCGTTGGGGAAACAGTTCGACCCGCGCGCCTGGCCTGCCCTCAAAGACCGCCTGACGACTCTCTTTGCCAGCCAGCCGCGCGCGCACTGGGACGCCTTGCTGGAAGGCACGGACGTATGCTTTGCGCCGGTGCTCAGCGCGCAGGAGGCGGCCGAGCACCCGCACAACGTGGCGCGCGGCACTTACGTGCGCACGCCGGGAGGTGCCTTGGACGTTGCGCCCGCGCCGCGCTTTCTGCCGCTCGATGGCCATGTCGGATAGATACCGATGAAAACGAGCCTGCGCATCGTTCTGGGCTTGTTGGCCCTGCTGGCACTAGCCAGCGCTGTATTGCTGGCCTGGGCCTGGGCGCCCGATATTGCCCCCGCCGACGTGGAAAAACGCTGGGCCCAGGCACCGTCGACCTTCATCGAGGTGCAAGGGCTGCGCGTGCACCTGCGCGACGAAGGCCCATCAGGCGACCCCACGCCCATCGTGCTGATCCACGGCACTTCCGCCAGCCTGCACACCTGGGACGGCTGGACCGAGGAACTGCGGAAAAACCGCCGTGTCATCCGCTTTGACCTGCCGGGCTTTGGCCTCACCGGCCCCAATGCCGCTGACGACTATTCGATGGCGGTCTATGTGCGCCTGGTGCTGGCTCTGCTCGACCAGCTGGGGGTGCAGCGGTTCGTCATTGGCGGCAATTCGCTGGGCGGCGAAGTGGCCTGGGCCACGGCGCACGCCGCGCCGCAGCGGGTGGAAAGGCTCATTCTGGTGGACGCTGCGGGCTACGCCTTCGAGTCCACCTCGGTGCCGCTCGCGTTTCGCGTGGCGGCCCTGCCGGGCTTGCGCGCGGTGATGGGCCACTTGCTGCCGCCCGGCATGGTGGAGAACTCGGTGCGCAACGTCTATGGCGACCCGAGCCAGGTCACGCCCGAGCTGGTGCAGCGCTACAGCGACCTGGCCCGCCGCGCCGGCAACCGCCATGCGCTGACGGTGCGCATGGCCCAGCGCAACACGGGGCGCGAACAAGACATCCGCGACCTGAAGCTCCCCACGCTCATTTTGTGGGGCGCGCGCGACCGATTGATCCCGCCCGTGAATGGCGAACGCTTTGCGCAGGACATTGCGGGGTCCCAGCTCGTCGTGTTCGAAGGCCTGGGCCATGTGCCGCAGGAAGAAAACCCGGCAGCGACGGTCGCGGTGGTGCAGCAGTTTTTGCGCCAGCCGTAGTTCGAATCACCCTGCTCGGGCGTGCACGGTGGTGGCACGGCCGCCATGGTCCTAAACTGTCCACATGATGGCTTCTACCCGCTTGCTGCAACGCACTGAAAGGCCGCTGGCATGAAGATCGCCGTGATGGGCGCTGGCGCTGTGGGCTGCTACTACGGCGGCATGCTGGCCCGCGCCGGACACGAGGTGGTGTTGGTGGGGCGCCCAGCCCATGTGCAGGCGGTGCACGAGCATGGTCTGTGGCTGGATACCTTGCATTTCCAGGAGCGCGTGCGGCTGCAGGCAGACACCGAAGCGCATGCGGTGCACGGCGCACAGTGTGTGCTGTTCTGTGTCAAGTCCACCGACACCGAAAGTGCGGGCCGGGCCATGCTGCCCTATCTGGCCGATGGCGCCACGGTGCTGAGTTTGCAAAACGGCGTGGACAACGCCGAGCGCCTCCAGGCGCTGCTCCAGCGCCCGGTGCTGCCGGCCGTGGTCTATGTGGCGGCAGCGATGGCGGGGCCCGGGCATGTGCAGCACTTTGGCCGGGGCGAGCTGGTGCTGGCCAATTCGCCAACCAGCGACCAACTGGCCCATGCGTTTGCCGCTGCGGGCATTCCGGTACAGATCTCGGACAACGTGGCCGGCGCCCTCTGGGCCAAGCTGGTGCTGAACTGTGTCTACAACCCGCTGTCCGCCATCACCGGTCAGCCGTACGGCCAGATTGTCAACAGTCCCGGCCTGGATGTGCCCCGGATGATGGACGACATCGTGCAGGAATGCCTGGCTGTGGCGCGTGCCAACGGCATCGTTCTGCCCGAGGGTACGGCCGAGGCGGTGCTGCCGTTGGCTGCGTCCATGCCAGGCCAGATATCGTCCACCGCGCAGGACCTGGCGCGGGGCCGGCACACCGAGATCGACCACATCAACGGCTTCATCGTGCGCCGGGGCGAGGCCCTGGGCATTGCCACGCCGGCCAATCGCCTGCTGCACACACTTGTGCGGCTGCTGGAGCAGGCAACTCGGGTTGCCGGTGGGCCGCCGGGAGAACAGGGCGCCGCTTGATGCGGGTCAGTCCTGCACCTGGGCGCTCTCCACAAACACCAGTTCGCAGGAGTCCGCTCCAGAGTCCGCGCGGCTGAGCGAGCTGGTCCAGCGCCAGCCGCTCGCGTCGGTGGCTTGCACCAGCTGCCCCGTGATGCGAATGGAGGCGCCTTCGCGCGCTTTTCTCAATGTTTTCTCGACGGCGGCGTTGGCAGGAATCAGGTGCATGTTGGCCGAAGATTCGACGATTTCCTGCACCGGAATCGGCGGCGCGTCGCGCCAGCGGTAGAAATACCAGCGGCGCCCCTGGGTGATGTCCAACTGGCGGTAGACGGCGGGCTCCGCCATGCGCTTCCAGCCCAGCGCCAGGTCCATCGGCGCAAGCTCGGCTTCCCGGCCCAGGTAATAGTCTTCGCGCGAGAGCACCTTGGCGTCGATGGCAAAGCGCGCCAGCGGTTGAATCTGAAAGCCCTTGAAGGCAAATGCTGGCTTGTCGGTGGAGCTTTGCACCGGGACTTGCAGGGCCGCCCGCGTTGCCAGCGCCGCAGGGCTGGCGTGCCGGGGCGAATAGCTGGTGCGGATGGACTCGATGGCGAAGAACGCCACTGTCATCACCACGCCCGCTTTGACGACCGTCTTGAGCTGCATGGCAGCGGCCAGCGTTCAGTGCAATGCCGGGGGGGCGTCCAGGCTCAGAACGCGCTCAATGGTGGTGGCCGTGGTCACCGTGCACGTGGCGGTGCTGGATTTCCTCGGGCTTGGCAGCGCGCACCCCCGTCACCTTGCAGCCAAACCGCAGCGCCTGGCCGGCCAGCGGGTGGTTGCCGTCCAGATGCACCTCGGGGCCCTTGATCTTGACCACGTGGAACATCTGCGGCTGACCGTTTTCGTCCGTGCCTTGCAGCTGACCGCCGACCTTCACGCCGGGCGGAAATTCCGACTTGGGGATGGTGCGCACCAGCGACTCGTCGCGCGCGCCAAAAGCGTCTTCCACCGCCAGATCGAGCGTTGTGGAGAAGCCCACGGCCTGGCCCTCGAGCGCGGCTTCGACTTTCGGGAAGATGTTTTCGTAGCCACCGTGCAGGTACGACAGATCGCCCTTGTCGAGCGGTTTGCCCGCAGGCGTGGTGAGCTGGTAGCTGAGGTTGACAGCGGTGTCCTTGGTGATGTTCATGGCAAATGCGTTGTGGTGGGAGGAGGGCGCGCGGCGACCAAGCGGGGCATTCGGCGCCGCCCGCGCGGCCGCCTATTGTCGGGCAGCGCTGCGCGCGCCGCCGCGGTCAGCCTGCAGCGGGCTCGGGCACCTCGTCCTGCGCCGCGCCGGGGTAGCGCGCAAAGCGCCGGGCCTCGTCGCCGTGCACCGGGTCGCTGCTGTCCCAGGGCCAGCCGCCAAACTGGGTGCGGCGGTAGTCCTGCATCGCCTGCATGATTTCCTGCTGCGTGTTCATCACAAACGGGCCGTACTGCGCTACCGGCTCGCCAATCGGGCGGCCTTGCAGGAGCAGGCATTCGACCGTATCCGGGCCGGTGTTCTCCAGCAGCCAGTCTTGCCCGGCCACCATTCTCAACGCGGCGTGGCTGCGCTGTTCTGCATCGCCAATGCGCAGCTGCGCGCCTGCGAAGAAGTACAGCATGCGCTGCGTGCTGGCGCCGCGCGCGGCCGGCAGCGTCCAGCGCGCGCCGGGTTCGAGCTTGAGCGTCCAGATGGCGACGTCGCTGTTCGCTTGCGCGGCCCAGGATTCGGGTGGCGGCGGCAGCGGTGCGTCGGCCCCCGGCAGGCCACCGGCCACCACCGTCACCGTGGTCGTGCGGCCAGCGTCGTCCTGCTGCACCAGGCGCGGAATGCGCTCGTTCCACAGCATGGTGAAGTGCGGCGCCACCATCTTGTTTTTTGCGGGCAGGTTCAGCCAGATCTGAAAGAGTTCGAGCGGGTTGGACTGCTCGGTGTTGAGCAGCGGGAACATCTCGGAATGCTGGATGCCGCGCCCGGCCGTCACCCACTGCACGTCGCCGCCGCCAAAGCGCGCGGCCGCGCCCAGCGAATCGGCGTGGTCGATCAGGCCCTTGCGCACCAAGGTCACGGTCTCAAAGCCCCGGTGCGGATGGCCGGGAAAGCCCGGCACCACGTCGCCGTGGTACATGCTCCAGCCGTCCTTGCGGCTGAAGTCGCTGCCCATCTCGCGGCCCTCCAGAGGCACCGCCGGCCCGCGCTCGGCGTTGCCGGCCGGGTAGGCGTCGTCGTGGTGGGCGCAGAACAGAAACGGGTCCAGCGTGGGCCACTGCGGGCCGAGCGGCTGGCTTTGCAAGATGGGGTGGGTGGCAACGGGGGTCATACAAGCTCCTTTCGGTGGGGCCGCCTGGGGCGCAGGGGGGCCAATGCCTTTATATGGGGGCTTGCCGGCCAGCAAAAGGCTTGTGCATGGAACGCTGCGGTGCGCGCTGCAGGACAACAGGCGCCGCGCCCAGCGCCAAAGCGCTCGCGCCAGTCGCCAAAATATTAGTAAAAAGCGGCTCTAGCGCTTATGCAGAAAGCGCTAGTAGCTATATAAACGATAGTGTGTTGCCGTACAGCGGCAGCCGCGAAAGCGCTAATGCGCCACGGCTGCCGGTGGCGCATTGCCCAGCGGCTTGGGGCGCAGCGCCAGCCCGCCGAGCGCCGCCGCTACCAAGGCCGCCACGGCCGCTGCAGCAAACGCCAGGCTGTAACCCGCGTGCAGCGCCGCGGGCAGGCTGGCGCCAGCGCTGTGCAACTGTTCCGTCCGCGCATCGGCCAGGCTGGCCAGGGCGGCCAGCCCCAGCGCGCCACCCATCATGAAGGCGGTGTTGACCACGCCCGAAGCCAGGCCCGAATCTTCGGCAGCCACATCGCCCATCGCGGCCAGCAGCAGCGGGTTGAGCGCTACCCCGGCGCCCACGCCCAGCAGCAGCATGCCGGGCAGCACATGCAGCGTGAACCGGCCGGCCACGGGCGCCAACGCGAACAGCGCCAGCCCGGCAGCGGCCAGCAGCAGGCCGCCGCCCAGCGTGCGGCGAATGCCGTAGCGCATCACCAGCCAGGCCGAGGCGCCGAGCGAGCAGCCGGCCATGATGAGGTTCGACGGCAGAAACGCCAGCCCGATCTGCAGCGCGCTGTAGCCCAGCACGCGCTGTAGGTACAGCGCCGACAGAAAGAACCAGGCGAACATCGACGCCGCCCACAGCACGCCGACGATGTTGGAGATGGCCAGGTTGCGCAGCCGCAGCAGCGCGAGCGGCAACAGCGGCGCCGGCACCCGCGCCTGCAACCACAGGAACAGCGCCAGCAGCGCGGCGCTGGCGCCCAGCAAGCCGAGCGTCTGCGCCGAGCCCCAGCCTGCGTGGTTGCCGTCCACCAGCGCATACACCGCCAGCATCAGCGCGGTGGTCACCGTCACCGCGCCGGCGATGTCCAGCGGCTGGCCATCGGCCTTGCCCGGGTGGGCGGGCAACACGCGCATGCAGGCGGCGGCAATCGCCAGGCCGACCGGCACGTTCACCAGAAAGACCCAATGCCAGCTAAGCCAACTGGTCAACACGCCGCCGAGCAGCACGCCAATGCTGCCGCCACCTGCACAGACAAAGCCGAACACGCCCATGGCGCGTGCGCGCTCCCCGGGTTCGGAAAACAGGGCGAGGATGAGCGAGAGCGCCACGGCGGACACCACCGCGCCGCCCACGCCCTGCACCGCGCGCGCCACCACCAGCAGCGTTTGCGTTTGCGCCAGGCCGCACGTGAGCGACGCCAAGGTGAACAGCGCCACGCCGGCAACGAACAGCCGGCGCTGGCCATACAGGTCGCCCAGCCGCCCGCCCAGCAGCAGGCAGCCGCCGTAGGTGAGCATGTAGGCGTTGACCACCCACACCAGAGCGCTTTCGCTGAACGCCAGATCGGTGCGGATGCTGGGCAGGGCGACGTTGACGATGGTGGTGTCGAGCACGATCATCAGTTCACCCAGGCACAGCAGGATGAGCGCGCTCCAGCGCTGGCGCGCGCTGTGCGAAGCAGGCAGTGGAAACATAGGATGCAAACGGTAGTCGTGAGGCGGGAAAAGGGTTCAGGGCAAGCTGAAAACGGCGGAGCGTGTCATCGCCGCAGTGACACGTGTCGGTCCTGGGTCGCTCGCTTTCGCGCGCTGGCTTAGCCTCCCCGCCGCGCCGCCTCAATCGCGGCGATATCGATCTTCTGCATCGTCATCATCGCGTTGAACGTCCGCTGGGCTGCCGCCGGGTCGGGGTCGGCAATGGCCTCGGTGAGGGCGCGTGGCGTGATCTGCCACGACAGGCCCCACTTGTCCTTGCACCAGCCGCATTCACTTTCCTGGCCACCGTTGCCGACGATGGCGTTCCACAAGCGGTCGGTCTCTTCCTGGTCGTCTGTCGCTACCTGGAACGAGAAGGCTTCGCTGTGCTGGAAGGCCGGGCCGCCGTTCAGGCCCAGGCAGGGCAGGCCCAACACCGTGAATTGCACGGTAAGCACGTCGCCCTGCTTGCCCGAGGGGAAGTCGCCCGGCGCGCGCAGCACGCTGCCCACTGCGCTGTCCGCAAACGTGTTGGCGTAAAAGGTGGCGGCTTCCAGGGCGGTGCCGTCGTACCAGAGGCATATGGTGTTCTTGCTGATCATGATGTAAGGGCTCCTTTTGATGGTGATTGGCCGCGTGCGCCTGCCCGCCAGAAAAACGCGGCTTCCTGCCGTCTTGCCGCCTTTGTCGTCGTTCGCGTGGGATCTGGCTCACGCACCCACAGTGGCTTGCGGCTTAGCGCTCATGTGCAAACCCCCCCAGCCGTGGCCGTCCAGGTCCACAAAGCTGTGGGAATACATGAAGCCGAGATCCTGCGGCGCGTCGTAGGTCGAACCGCCTGCAGCAAGCGCTTTGCGAACCAGCTCGTCCACCTCGCTGCGGCTCTCGCAGCTGAGGCTGAACAACACCTCGACCGCGTCGCGTGTGTCGCAGACGGCTTTGGGGGTGAAGTCCTTGAACCTCGCATGCGTGAGCAGCATGATCGAAATCGCGTCGCTCACCACGATGCAGGCACCAGCGTCGCTTGAAAACTGTGGATTTTTCGAAAAACCAAGCGCTTCAAAGAACGCGACGGACCTGACCAAATCGGATACGGGAAGGTTGACAAAGATTTGTCTGCTCACAGAGCTCTCCTGTGTGTGGATGCTTGGGGTAAATCGGCACGGGGCTGCGCGCATTGGCTGGCTTTTTCAACGTGCGGCGCCTGGTGCAAGGTGGCCGCAACGGAAGTGCAGACCCGCGATGGCAAACGCTGCTGATCCAGGGTCGCCCGTCGAAATGGGCTTGCGGTCACGCGCAGGCCGACTCCAACTTGTGATGGCCCTCGCCCGCACTCGTGCGTGTTTGAGCGGCGTCCGCTGGAATGACGTGTTCGCGACACGACCCATCTCCGCGTCAAGGCGCGCGCCGGTAGTGCAAGGCGACCGCACCGCTGCGCAGGTGGTTGGCCGAGACCAGCTCAAGACGACGCGTGCTGGGCAGGCCGCCCTCGTACAGAGTCGGTCCGTGGCCGGCGATCCTGGGATGGACGAGCAGCTTGTACTCGTCGACCAGATCGAGTCGGTCCAGCTCGTTCGCGAGCTTGCCACTACCGAGAAGTACGCCTTCAGGGGTTGCGTCCTTGAGCGCCTGTACGCCCGTACGCAGGTCACCGGCGATGTGGTGGCTGTTGGTCCAAGGGAAGTCACTGCGCGTCGAAGACACCACGTACTTCGGTTTGGCCTCCAACTTGACGGCCCACTCGCGCAGCGCTGGCAGCGCCTCTGCGTCGCCGCGGGCGATCGCCGGCCAGGAGCGTTCCATCATTTCGTAGGTGACGCGGCCCCAGAGCATCGCCCCGCTCTCGTCCATCAGGCGGGTGAAGAATGTGTGCGTCTCGTCGTCGGCGATTCCTTCCTGATGATCGACGCAGCCATCCAAAGTAAGGTTGATAACAAAAGTCAAGAGCCCCATAGTGCGCCTTTGTTAGAAAGGTAAGACTGGCTTCCGTGGCTCAGCGGGGCGCGGGGGCACCATGCAGGCAGTCTCCTGGAAATGGTGGGCACGACGGTGCTCAGGCGCTGCGGCCATCGAAGTGGCTCACGGTCAGGGCGTCCAGATCCACGCCGTCCAGGCAGCGCACGTTCACGGCCGCCATGCGCTGGCCGTTCGGGTGCCTGCCTTCGCCGAAGGTGTGGATGCCGCAGGCCGGGCAAAACCGGTGCTCGATGACACGCTCGTGGAACTGGTAAGTGGCCAGGTTTTCTTCCGGCGTGGTCAGGCGCAGCGCCTCGCGCGGCACAAACCACAGCAGCGAGCCGCGCCGCTGGCACATGCTGCAATTGCAGGCCGTTGCGCTGTCGGGCGTGCCCTCCACTTCAAAGGCGACCTTGCCGCAGTGGCAGCTGCCGGTGGATTTGGCGGGCGTGTGCGCAGGCGTTTCTGCGCTCATGGCGACACCATCACCATCCAGAGCACACCAAAGCGGTCCTCCACCATCCCAAATGCGGGTGAGTAAAAGGTCTTGCCCAGAGGCATCTGAACCTTTCCCCCATCGGCCAGCGCCTGGAACATGCGTTCGGCCTCGTGGGTTGTCGCAGCGCCAAGAGTCAAACCGAAGCCCTTGAAGTTTGTTGTTCCCGAGGCCATACCGTCGGACGCCATGATCTGCGTGCCACCGACGGTGAAGTTGCAATGCATGACCTTGTCGCCGGGTGGCGTGGGGCAATCGGCTCTGGGTGGGTCGGGGTTGTCGCTGTAGCGCATCAACTGGCCGCGTTCGGCGCCAAGGGCCTTTTCGTAGAAGGCCAGTGCCTCCTCGCAGCGGCCTTCAAAAAACAGATACGGTTGCACGGGACCTGGCATGAAACACTCCTTGAACGAGTGGGTACACGGCGCCCACCACAGCATTTGTGGACGGCGTACACAAATAATCGCAGAGAAAATGGACGCTGTCTACAATGCGGTGTGCCGATGAGTGAAAAAAATCGTAAACCCGCGCCGCGCAGCACCTACCGCCATGGCGACCTGCGCCGAGCACTGCTCGAAGCGGGCATTGCCCTGGCGCGGGACGGCGGCCCCACCGCAGTGGTGCTGCGTGAGGCGACTCGCCGCGCCGGCGTTGCGCCCAACGCTGCCTACCGGCACTTCGCCAGTCGGGAAGATTTGCTGGCAGCGGTGCGCGCCGAAGCGGTGGCCGCCGTGGGCCGCGCGATGGAGGCCGAATACCGCGCCGTGCCCGCAGACGGCAGCCCGGCAGAGCAGGCGCATGCGCGGGTGCGCGCCGTGGGCCGGGGATACCTGCGGTTCGCGTTCACGGAGACGGGTTTGTTTCGCACCGCGTTTGGCGGTCCATTCAGCCTGGCGCCCGATGCTGCTGCTTCGGGCGCCATCGGCCACAACCCGTTTGGGCACCTGAACGCCGCGCTTGACGCGCTGGTTGCTGCAGGTGCGCTGCCAGCAACGCGCCGACCGGCTGCGGAGTACCTGGCGTGGTCCACCGTGCACGGTCTCGCCTTGCTGGCGCTCGACGGCCCATTGCAAGGCGTCCCACCGCAGACCTTGGAGTTGCTCGGTGAGCGCTTGCTGGACATGGTGGAGCGGGGCCTGTAGTTACCGACTGCCAGCGCTGCCAGGCAGTGCAGCAAGCCTGTGCACCTCGGCTAAACCCCAATAGAAAAGATCCAGAAAGTAATTGACACCTAAATGATATGCACATAAATTAGATTTCATTGGCAGCCGCAATTCTGCGTTGCAAAGGGACTTGCTTGATGAAAATTGTGTGCATTGGCGGTGGGCCCGCAGGCCTGTACTTCGCGCTTTTGATGAAGCGGCAGAACGCCGGGCACGACATCACGGTGGTCGAGCGCAACAAGCCCTACGACACCTTCGGCTGGGGCGTGGTGTTTTCCGATGCCACCATGGACAACATGCGCCAGTGGGACGCAGCAACGGCCAGGGAAATCGAGCAGGCGTTCAACCACTGGGACGATATCGAGCTGCGTTTCAAGGGCCGCAGCATTCGCTCCGGGGGGCACGGCTTCGTCGGCATCGGCCGCAAGAAGCTGCTCAACATCCTGCAGGCGCGCTGCGAAGAGCTCGGCGTCAAGCTGGTGTTCGAGACCGAGGCGAAGTCCGACGCGGACTACCCGGACGCCGATTTGGTCATTGCCAGCGACGGCATCAATTCGCGTATTCGCACGCTGCACCAAGACATCTTCAAACCCGACATCGTCACCCGGCCCAACCGCTTCATCTGGCTGGGCACGAAGAAGCTCTACGACGCGTTCACGTTCGATTTCCAGCGCACCGAACACGGCTGGTTCCAGGCGCACATCTACAAGTTCGACGACCAGACCACGACCTTCATCGTCGAATGCCCCGAGCATGTCTGGCTGGCGCATGGCCTGGACCAAGCCGACCAGGAAGAGTCGATAGCCTTCTGCGAAAAAATCTTTGCCGACACCTTGCAGGGCGAGCCTTTGATGACCAACGCGCGCCATCTGCGCGGCTCAGCCTGGCTGAACTTCCAGCGCGTGGTTTGCGAGCAGTGGTGGCTGCAAAACGCGCACGGCCGCCACGTGGTGCTGATGGGCGATGCGGTGCACACGGCGCATTTCGCCATTGGCTCTGGCACCAAGCTCGCGATTGAAGATGCCATCGAGCTGACGCGCCAGTTCCAGCTGCTCGGCGATGGCCCCGAGCACATTACCGAAGTATTGACCACCTACCAGGAGGCCCGCCGCATCGAAACCTTGCGCCTGCAAAATGCCGCCTGGAACGCGATGGAGTGGTTCGAGGTGTGCGGCGAGCGCTACTGCGACCAGTTCGAGCCCGAGCAGTTCATGTATTCCATGCTCACGCGCAGCCAGCGCATCAGCCACGAAAACCTGCGCCTGCGCGACAGCGCCTGGCTCGAAGGCTACGAGCGCTGGCTGTCCGAGCGCGCCGGGGTACGCATTGCGCCCGAGCAAAAGGCGCCGCCACCGATGTTCACGCCTTACGCCGTGCGCGGCGTCACGCTGAAAAACCGCATCGTGGTCTCGCCCATGGCGCAGTACTCGGCGGTAGAGGGCGTGCCTGGCGACTTCCACTTGGTGCACCTGGGAGCACGCGCCATGGGCGGCGCCGGTCTGGTGTTTGCCGAAATGACCTGCGTCAGCCCTGAGGGCCGCATTACCCCTGGTTGCCCTGGGCTGTACACCGACGAGCAAGGTCACGCCTTCGCCCGCATCGCCGACTGGATCCACACCCACACCGATGCAAAATTTGGCATACAGATTGGCCACGCTGGCGCCAAAGCCTCAACGCGCGTTGCCTGGGAGGGCGCGGACCAGCCCCTTGTCTCGGGCAACTGGGCCATCATGTCCGCCTCGCCGCAGCAGTACCTCGCAGGTGTGAGTCAGGTCTCCCGCGCGATGACGCATGCCGACATGGACACAGTGAAGGCCCATTTTGTGGCCGCTACGCGCCGTGCCGACGCCGCAGGCGCCGACTGGCTGGAGCTGCACTGCGCGCACGGCTATTTGCTGTCGGGCTTCATCTCGCCACTGACCAATCAGCGCCAGGACGAATACGGCGGCTCCCTGGAAAACCGTCTGCGCTACCCATTGGAAGTGTTCGCCGCAGTGCGCGCCGCGTGGCCGCAGGACAAACCGATTTCGGTGCGCATCTCGGCGCACGACTGGGTCGAGGGCGGCATCACGCCGAGCGACGCAGTGGACATCGCCAAAGCCTTCAAGGCAGCTGGCGCCGACATGATCGATTGTTCGTCCGGCCAGGTCAGCAAGCAGGAGCAACCGGTCTATGGCCGCATGTTCCAGACGCCGTTTGCCGACCGCATTCGCCAGGAAGCGGGCATCCCGACCATTGCTGTCGGTGCCATCAGCGAGGCCGACCACGCCAACAGCATTTTGGCCGCAGGCCGCGCGGACCTGTGCGCCGTTGCTCGCCCCCACTTGGCCAACCCTGCCTGGACCCTGACCGAGGCCGCGAAGATTGGTTACACCCTCGTCGCCTGGCCCAAGCAGTACCGCTCGGGCAAGGCGCAGATGGAGTCGCTCTTCGCGCGCGAAAAGGCGGCGCAGGCGCCAACCGAGAAGGCTTAGGGCATCGGCATGACCTCCCTATTGAGCGACCTCCCGACACCGTCCGCCCTGCGCCATGCGCTGGTCACGGGCGGTGGGCAGGGCATCGGTGCAGCCATCACCCATCTGCTGGTGCGCCGTGGCATGCGCGTCACGGTGCTCGGGCGTCGCCTGGCGGTGGGGCAGGCACTGGCCGTACACCATCCCGAAGCAATCCACGCAGTCGCTGCCGACGTCGCAAACGCCTCCGAAGTGGCGGCGGCGTTCACCGACGCCGTGGCGCACTTTGGTCGCGTGGACGTACTCGTCAACAACGCCGGCCAGGCCGAAAGCGCGCCCTTCCTCAAGATGGACGAAGCGCTCTGGCGCCGCATGCTGGACGTAAACCTCACCGGCACCATGCTCTGCACCCAGGCCGCGCTGCCCGGCATGCTGGAGGCCGGATGGGGGCGCATCGTCAACGTGGCCAGCACGGCGGGCCAGGTCGGCTACGCCTACGTGTCCGCGTACTGTGCGGCCAAGCACGGGGTGATTGGCCTGACGCGCTCGCTTGCCCTTGAGTTGGCGGCCAAAGGCGTTACCGTGAACGCCGTCTGTCCCGGCTACACCGACACCGAAATCGTGCGCGCCAGCATCGAGCGCGTGGTGGCCAAGACTGGCCGCAGCGAGCAGGAGGCACGCGCTGCCTTTGTCCAGTCCAACCCGCAAGGCCGGCTGGTGGCGCCGCAGGAGGTGGCCGACGCCGTGGCCTGGCTCTGCTCAGAGGGTGCCAGCGCCATCACTGGCCAATCGCTGTCCGTGTCCGGTGGCGAAGTGATGTGAGCGCCATGTCATGAAAAACCACACCAAACACTTCAAGCTGGTGGATGCGCTCGGCGACGAGCACATCGGCCTCGAAGCCCGCGCCCAGATCGAAGACCATCTGGACATGAAAATCTGGCTGCGCCTGCTGGCTTGCAGCACGCAGATCGAGCAGCAGATCCGGCGCCAGCTGCGGGCCCGCTTTGGCACGACTTTGCCGCGCTTCGACTACCTGGCCCAGCTTGCACGCCACCCGCAAGGCCTGCGCATGAACCTGCTTTCGCGCTACCTCATGGTGACCGGCGGCAATGTCACGGGTCTCACCGACCAGCTGGTGAAAGAAGCCCTGGTGGAGCGCACGCCAGACGCAGACGACCGCCGTTCCTACCTCGTCGTGCTCACCGAGAAAGGCCGCAGCGAGTTCGCCGCCATGGCCGCCGAGCATGAGGCGTGGCTGACCGACATGTTCGGCGGTCTGCCACAGGCGAGCAAAGACGCGCTGTACGAACACCTGGGTCACCTGCGCGTCCACCTGGCCCATGGCCAGAGCGCCGCCGAGCCGCTCACCCAGCCACCCAACCCATCTTCAAGAGAGACCGCGTCATGACCGAATCCCGCGTAGACCCTGCGCTGCTGGCCGGCAACCGAAAACGACTGGCAGGCTACCAGGCACAGCATTTCGTCTGGCAGGTGGAATCGGGTGTCGCCACGCTCACCCTCAACCGGCCGGAGCGCAAGAATCCGCTGACCTTCGACAGTTATGCCGAACTGCGTGATTTGTTTCATCAGCTCAAGTGGGCCGAAGACGTGCACGCCGTGGTGCTCGTGGGCGCGGGCGGCAACTTTTGTTCCGGTGGGGATGTGCACGAAATCATCGGCCCGCTGATTCAACTGAAGGCCCCTGAACTGCTGATGTTCACCCGCATGACGGGCGAGCTGGTCAAGGCCATGCGCGCCTGTCCGCAGCCCATCGTCGCCGCCGTCGATGGCGTGTGTGCGGGCGCCGGCGCCATCATGGCCATGGCCAGCGACTTGCGGCTCGGGACCGCGCGCAGCAAGACCGCCTTTCTCTTCAACCGCGTCGGCCTGGCCGGCTGCGACATGGGCGCATGCGCCATGCTGCCGCGCATCGTCGGCCAGGGCCGCGCCAGCGACTTGCTCTACACCGGCCGCAGCCTGGGCGGGGAGGAAGGCGAGCGCTGGGGTTGGTTCAACCGCTTGTGCGAGCCTGCGGCCCTGCTGGCCGAAGCCCAGGCGCTCGCCAAGCAGATTGCCGACGGGCCCACGTTTGCCAACGGCATCACCAAGACCATGCTGCACCAGGAATGGGCAATGACCATCGAGCAAGCCATCGAAGCCGAAGCCCAGGCGCAGGCGCTGTGCATGCTGACGGAAGATTTTGGCCGTGCGTACCGGGCCTTTGTCGCCAAGCAAAAGCCGACGTTTGAGGGCAACTGACATGGCCGATACGCGCTACCTGGACTGGCCCTTTTTCGAGCCGCGCCATGCCGAGCTGGCGCGCACGCTCGACGACTGGGCGGGCCGCCATATTGCAGACATGCACGGTCCCGATGTGGACGCCGAGTGCCGCAACCTCGTCAAGACCTTGGGCCCTGGTGGCTGGCTGCGCCACGCGGTGGCCGGCAAGGCACATGGTGGTGCGCAGGAGGCCATCGACACCCGCGCCATTTGCCTGATCCGTGAAACGCTGGCGCGCCATTCGGGCCTGGCCGATTTCGCGTTTGCCATGCAAGGTCTTGGCTCGGGCGCCATTTCATTGGCGGGTAGCGAGATGCAGCGCCAGAAATACCTGCCGCGCGTAGCCGCTGGTGAAGCCATCAGCGCCTTTGCCCTGTCGGAGGCCGAAGCCGGGTCCGACGTGGCTGCCATGGCCTGCACCGCCCGAGCCGATGGCGCGCACTATGTGCTGGACGGTGAAAAGACCTGGATCTCCAACGGTGGCATTGCCGACTTCTACGTGGTCTTTGCGCGAACCGGCGAGGCGCCAGGCGCCAGAGGCATCAGCGCCTTCATCGTGGAGGCGCATACCCCCGGCTTCGAGGTGGCCGAGCGAATCGAGCTGATCGCCCCGCACCCGCTCGCGCGCTTGCGCTTCACCCACTGCCGCGTTCCCGCCAGCCAGCGTGTCGGCGCGGCGGGCGAGGGTTTCAAGGTGGCGATGCGCACGCTCGATGTGTTCCGCACCTCGGTTGCCGCCGCTTCCCTGGGCTTTGCGCGCAGGGCCTTTGACGAAGCCTTGCAGCGCGCCACCACACGCAAGATGTTTGGCGGCGTGCTGGCCGACTTTCAGTTGACGCAGGCCAAGCTGGCGCAGATGGCCACCGCCATCGACAGCGCCGCGCTGCTCACCTACCGCGCAGCCTGGATGCGCGACCAGGGGCACAACGTGACGCGCGAAGCCGCCATGGCGAAGATGACCGCAACCGAGAACGCCCAGCAGGTGATTGACGCGGCCGTGCAGATGTTGGGCGGACTGGGCGTGGTCAGCGGCCAGCCGGTGGAGCGCCTGTACCGCGAGATTCGCGCGCTGCGCATCTACGAAGGCGCCACCGAAGTGCAGCAGCTCATCATTGCGCGCGACCTGCTGCGCAGCGCCGAGCCGGCCCAAGCCTGACCGCCCCGCCGGAACCAGACAGAGGAGCCCAGACCATGTCCGCAAGCGCCCACGTCGACACCTTCGCTGCCGACCACCTGCCCCTGCCGACCAGCAGCCAGAATTCCTTTTCGACCTGCCCGCTCTGCAGTTCCCTGAGCGGCTCAACTGCGCCACCGAACTGCTCGACCGCCACATCGCCGAAGGCCGCGGCGACCGCCTGTGCCTGCGCGCGCCGGGCGTCCGCTGGACCTATGCCGAGCTGCAAGACAGGGCCAACCGCATAGCGAACGTGCTGGTGAATGAGCTGGGCGTGGTGCCCGGCAACCGGGTGCTGCTGCGCGCGCCCAACAACCCGATGCTGGTGGCCTGCTGGTTCGCGGTAATGAAGGCCGGCGCCATTGCCGTCACCACCATGCCGCTGCTGCGCGCCAAGGAACTCAAGGCCATTGTCGAAATCGGCCGCGTCACGCATGCGCTGTGCGATGCCGCGCTGACCGAAGAGCTGACCCTGACGGCCGAAGCCCGCCCCCAGCTAGCCCACATCCGCTGTTTCGGCGCGGGCGGGGAGGACTGCCTGGAGGCAGGAATGGCGCGCCAGCCTCCCCGGTTCAACAATGTGGATACGGCGGCGACGGACACCTGCATGTTCGCCTTCACCTCGGGAACGACCGGAATCCCCAAGGCCACCATGCACTTCCACCGCGACGTGATGGCCATTTGCGCCTGCTGGCCTCCGCATGTGCTCAAGGCGACGCCGGACGATGTTTTCATGGGCAGCCCGCCGCTGGCCTTCACCTTTGGTCTGGGTGGCCTGGTGCTGTTTCCCATGGCGATAGGCGCATCCACCGTGCTGCTGGAGAAGGCCGGCCCGCCCCAGTTGCTGCAAGCCATTGCGGAGTATGGCGCCACGGTGTTGTTCACCGCGCCCACTTCGTACCGCGCGCTGGCGGCCCATGGCGAGGCGCTGCGGCGCACATCGCTGCGCAAATGCGTCTCCGCAGGCGAAGCCCTGCCGGCGGCCACGCGCGCGCTGTGGAAGGAAGCCACGGGCATCGAGCTGATCGACGGCATTGGTGCCACCGAGCTGCTGCACATTTTCATCTCGCACGACGAAGCCCATGCGCGGCCCGGCGCCACCGGCACGCCGGTGCCCGGCTACCGCGCCCGCGTAGTGGACGACCTGGGCAACGAAGTGGCGCCCGGCACCGTCGGCAAGCTCGCCGTCCAAGGTCCGACGGGCTGCCGCTATCTCAACGACGAGCGCCAGCACAACTACGTGCAAAACGGCTGGAATCTCACCGGCGACGCCTACCTGATGGATGCCGACGGCTATTTTTTCTACCAGGCGCGCACCGACGACATGATCATCTCGGCGGGCTACAACATCGCCGCACCGGAAGTCGAAGAATCGCTGATGCAGCACCCTTGGGTGGCCGAGTGCGCCGTGGTGGGCGTGCCGGACGCCGAACGTGGGCAAATCGTCAAGGCCTTTGTGGTGCTGCGTGCCGATGCGTCGGGCGCCGGTGCGTCGGGCGACGAAGACATGGCGCGTGCGCTGCAGGATTTCGTCAAGCAGCACGCAGCGCCCTACAAGTACCCACGCGTTGTTGCTTTCATCGATAAGCTACCGCGCACGCAGACCGGCAAGCTCCAGCGCTTCAAGCTGCACGAACCCCTGTAACCCAACGGCGCAGACCGTCCACACCGCAACCCTTCGAAGGAGACAACACCATGACCGCATCTTCGCGCCTCGGCGCCCTCAGCCTGGTGGCCGCCGCCGCCCTTTTGTCCGCATCGGCCCATGCAGCAGACCACGTCAAAGTGGGGCTGATGAGCACGCTCTCGGGCCCCGGCGCCGGCCTGGGCATCGATATCCGTGACGGCTTCCAGCTTGCCATGAAGCACAACGGCGGCAAGCTCGGCACCTTGCCCGCCGAAGTCATCGTGGTGGACGATCAGATGAGCCCAGACGCTGCCAAGCAGACGGCCGAGCGCCTGATCAAACGCGACAACGTCGACTTCATGACCGGCGTCGTGTTCTCCAACATCATGCTGGCCGTGGCGCCCGCGGTGTTCCAGTCGAAGACCTTTTATCTGAGCGCCAATGCCGGTCCCTCGCAGCTCGCTGGCGCCCAGTGCAATCCCTACTTCTTCAGCGTTTCGTACCAGAACGACAACATGCACGAAGCCGTCGGCAAGGTGGTGAACGACAAGGGCTTCAAGAAGGTGGCGCTGCTCGCCCCCAACTACCCTGCAGGCAAGGACGCGCTCGCCGGCTTCAAGCGCTACTACAAAGGCGAAATCGTGCAAGAGGTCTACACGCCGCTCAGCCAGCTTGACTACGGCGCCGAGCTGTCCAACCTGCGCGCCTCGGGCGCCGACGCGGTCTACATCTTCCTGCCCGGCGGCCTGGGCATCAACTTCATCAAGCAGTTCGTCGGTGCCGGCCTTTCCAAGGACATGACGCTGTTCGGCCCCGGTTTCTCGGCCGATGAGGACGTGATCCGCGCCGTGGGCGAGCCCATGCTCGGCATGTTCAACAGCTCGCAATGGGGCCACGACATGGACAACGCGGCCAACAAGCGTTTCGTCGCCGACTTCCAGAAAGAGTACGGCCGACTGCCGACGCTGTACGCGGCGCAAGGCTACGACGCTGCGCAGCTCATGAACGCCGCCGTGCGCGACGTCAAGGGAAAGATCGAGGACAAGCAGGCGGTGCGCAAAGCCCTCAAGGCCGCCAAGTTCGACTCGGTGCGCGGCAACTTCAAGTTCAACACCAACCAGTTCCCGATTCAGGACTACTACCTGCGCGTGATCGGCAAGGACAGCCAGGGCCGCATCACCAACAAGACGCTGTCGACCATCTTCAAGGACCATGGCGATGCGTACGCCGCCCAATGCAAGATGCCTTCCTGATTTCGCATCCAAATCACCCGTGCCGTCGTTGCGTTGCCTTGTCGTGCGAATCGCACTGCCTGCGGCGCCGCGCCTAGGCACAGGCGATTTGGAAGCGAAATGCGCGCTCTGTAGCTACCGAGGGTTGGATGCGCAGTCCCCCTGCTCCTTCTGCGCCGACTGGGTGCGTTGCTCGCCAGGCCTGCGTTTTCGCGCGAGTCACGGCGGCTCTGCAAGCGAAATGCGTACTCCCCCTTTGACCACCCCATGACCGGAATCTTGATTCTCGAGCAAATGCTCAACGGCCTGCAGTTCGGCCTGATGCTGTTCCTGCTGGCCGCCGGGCTCACGCTGGTGTTCGGCATCATGGACATGATCAACCTGGCGCATGGCTCGCTCTACATGGTGGGCGCCTACCTGATCGCCACCATCGCAGCGGCGTCGGGTTCGTTCTGGCTGGGGCTGGCCGGCGGCATTGTCGCCACCGCAGCGATCGGTGTGCTGCTCGAAGTCACGGTGCTGCGCCGGCTCTACCAGCGCGACCACCTGGCGCAGGTGCTGGGTACGTTTGCCATCCTGCTCATGGCCAACGAGGGGGTGCGCATGGTCTGGGGTTCGCAGCCCCTGCAGCTCAACCCGCCGGCGGTGCTTGCCGGGCCGGTCGAGTTGCTGCCGGGCTTTGTGTATCCGGCGTTTCGCCTGTTCATTATCGGTGTCGGGCTTGCGGTTGCGCTGCTGCTGTATTTGCTGGTGACGCACACCCGCGTGGGCATGCAGGTGCGGGCCGGAGCCTCCAACCGCGAAATGGCGCTGGCCATGGGTACCAACGTGCGCCGGCTGTTCACGGCGCTGTTCGCCCTGGGCGCTGCGCTGTGCGCGGTAGCCGGCGGCATGCTGGGGCCGCTGCTTGCGGTGCAGGTGGGCATGGGCGAGAGCATCTTGATTCTGGCCTTTGTGGTCATCGTGATCGGTGGCATCGGCTCGATCCGTGGCGCGCTGCTGGGCGCCTTGCTTGTCGGCGTGGTGGACACCGCAGGCCGCACGCTCATTCCGCTGCTGTTCGGCCAGTTGATGGGGCCGGCTGCGGCCTCCAATGCCGGGCCGGCCGTGGCGTCGATCCTGATCTACGTGCTCATGGCCGCAGTGCTCTTCTGGAAACCGCAGGGCCTGTTCCCCGCCCACGGCTGAAGATGGAGTACATCCCCCTGAGCGGCTTTGCCGCTTCGAACAAGCGCCAGAGGCGCAAGCTCTTCGGAGCCGTCCAGGCCTGCGCAGGCAGGCTTGGAGCCGAGGTCTTCAGCCCCTTCTCTCGCTTCGCTGCGCTGCGCGGGAAGGAGGACGGCGCCAGCGCGGCGGGGCGGCCCTTGCGCGGCGTCCGCTGGCATGAGTCATGCCCATTCAAAGCGCCTGCACCGCGCAGACGCCGTGCGTAAAACCGACATGAACCCATCCAAATCTGCGCCGGAAAGCAGCATCCTCGACCACGGCCTGCACCTGCGCTGGAGCGTTCCGTTGCTCGTTCTGCTCGCCCTGCTGCCCGCCATTGCGCATGGCCTGGGCGAAGACTTCTACATTGGCGTGGCCAGCCGCGTGCTGATATTTGCCCTGGCCGCCACCAGCCTGAATCTGATTCTGGGCTTTGGCGGCATGGTGAGTTTTGGCCATGCGGCGTTTGTCGGCATTGGCGCCTACACCGTGGGCATCCTGATGCAAAGCGGCATCGCCTCGGCGTGGATTGCCTGGCCAGCGGCGTTCGTGCTCGGCGGACTGTTCGCCTGCGTCATCGGCCTCATCAGCCTGCGCACCCAGGGCGTGTACTTCATCATGATCACCCTGGCGTTTGCGCAGATGCTGTACTACCTGATGGTGTCGCTGAAGAACTATGGCGGCGAGGATGGCATGTCGCTGTTCACGCGTTCCGACCTGGGCATGGGCCTGGATCTGTCGAGCGACACGCAGTTCTATTTCGTTGTGCTGGTGCTTTTCGTACTGGCGTTCCTGGCCATACAGCGGCTGCTGAATGCGCGTTTTGGCCATGTGCTGCAAGGCATTCGCGAGAACGAGGTGCGCATGGCGGCGCTGGGTTTTCCGGTGTTTCGCTACAAGCTGGTGGCGTTCACGCTGGCTGGCGCGGTGGCCGGCCTGGCCGGCGCGCTGCTGGCCAACCAAGGCAGTTATGTCAGTCCCTCAACCATGCAATGGAGCCAGTCGGGCATGCTGCTGGTGATGGTCATTCTGGGTGGCGTGGGGCACTTGTTCGGCGGCCTGGCCGGCGCGGCGGCCTTTTTGCTGATCGAAGAGGGGCTGGTCAGCTACACCATTTACTGGCAAATGGGCCTGGGCGCCGTGCTGCTGGCCGTGGTGCTGCTGGCCCCCAACGGGCTGATGAGCCTGCGCGCCGGCAAGAAGGAGCGAGCATGAGCACGGTGCCGCTGCTGCGCGTTCTGCACCTCGTCAAGCGCTTTGGGGGCCTGGCGGCCACGGACGACGCGAGCCTGGACGTGCAAGACGGCGAAATCCACGCGCTCATCGGCCCCAACGGCGCCGGCAAAACCACGCTGATCCATCAGCTCTCGGGCGCGCTGGAGCCCACCAGCGGAACGATCTGGTTTGGCAAGCAAAACATCACTGATCTGCCGATGCACGCGCGCGTGCACCTGGGGCTGGTGCGCTCGTACCAGATTACCAGCGTCTTTAAACGTCTTTCCGTACTCGACAACCTGGCGCTGGCCGTGCAGGCCAAAAGCGGCAGCAGCCTGCGTTTTTGGCAGCCCGCGCGCAGCGAGCGCGCGCGCTACGACGCCGCAACGGCCGTGGCCGAGCGCGTCGGGCTGGGCGCTCAACTGCACCGTTTGGCAGGCGCGCTGTCGCACGGCGAGCAGCGCCAGCTGGAAGTCGGCCTGGCGCTGGCCTTGCGGCCCCGACTGTTGCTGCTCGACGAGCCCATGGCCGGCATGGGGCCGGACGAATCCGAGCGCATGGTGGCGCTGCTGCACAGCCTGCGCGGCGAGGCGACGATGCTGCTGGTAGAGCACGATATGGACGCGGTATTTCGCCTGGCAGACCGGATTTCCACCCTGGTGTTTGGCCGCGTCATCGCCACCGGCACGCCGGCCGAGATTCGCGAGAACGCCGACGTGCGGCGTGCTTATCTGGGCGACGAAGCGGAGATCGGCGCATGACGGCCTTGCTGGAAGTGGATTCGATGGAGACGGCGTACGGCAGCAGCCAGGTGCTGTTCGGCGTCTCGTTTGCTATTGCAGAGGGCGAAGTCGCCACACTGCTGGGCCGCAACGGCATGGGTAAGACCACCACGGTGCGCTCGCTGCTGGGCCTGACGCGTGCGCGCGGCGGTACGGTGCGTTTCCAGGGGGAGCGCATTGAAGCGCTGGCGCCGGACCGCATTGCCCGCATGGGCCTCGCTGTGGTGCCTGAAGGGCGGCAGATCTTTCCCAACCTGTCGGTCAGCGAGAACCTGCGCGCCTTTGGCGCCAACCGCAACGCGAGTAGCGAGCCCTGGACGCTCGATCGCGTCTATGCGCTGTTCCCCCGCCTGGCCGAGCGTTCGCGCAACATGGGCAACCAGCTCTCTGGCGGCGAGCAGCAGATGCTGGCAATTGGCCGCGCCCTCATGACCAACCCGCACCTGCTGGTGCTGGACGAAGCCACCGAGGGGCTGGCGCCGCTGATTCGCGAGGAAATCTGGCGCTGTCTCGCCACGCTGCGGGCGCAGGGGCAAACCATTCTGGTGATCGACAAATACGTGCAGCGCCTGGTGCGCCTGGCCGACCGCCACACCATCATCGAGCGCGGGCAGGTGGTCTGGCAGGGCGATTCGGAGCAGTTGGGCGCTGACCCGTCGCTGTGGCAGCGCTACATCGGAGTATGAATGGCGACCAACCCCCTGAGCGGCTTCGCCGCATCCCCCTTCTCTTGCATCGCTGCGCGATACGGAAGGGGGACGACACCGGCGCGGCGGGGCGGCCCTTGCGCGGTGTCCGGCATGGGTCATGCCTGTTCCATGCGAGTGGCCGGTAGTGGGGCGCTGATGTGAATGCCGCTTCTCCATCTACCGCTCCCCGTTTCGAGCGTGCGCTGCGCATTCGTTTCGCGCATTGCGACCCGGCGGGCATTGTCTTCTTCCCGCAGTACCTGGTGATGTTCAACGGTCTGGTGGAAGACTGGTTCACCGACGGCCTGGGCGTGCCGTATGCCGAGCTGCTCGGCCCGCGCCGTGTCGGCCTGCCCATCGTGCGGCTGGAATGCGACTTTTCTGCCATCAGCCGCATGGGCGACGACGTGGTGCTGGGCCTGTCGATTGCGCGCCTGGGCCGCAGTTCGCTCGCGCTCGATCTTTGCTGCCGGGCTGGCGAGCAACTGCGCGTGGCGTCGCGCCAGGTGCTGGTGGCCACCAGCCTGGAGACGCACCGTCCCATCGCCTTTCCGCCCGACGTGCGCGATGCGCTCGCAGCGTTTGTCCCCCTTCAGTGAACCGAGGAGTCTCGACATGCAAATTCTTCTTCCCCCCGGCTGGCCGCGTCCCAAGGGCTATTCCAACGGTATCTCGGTCCGTGGCCGCATGGTCTTCGTTGCGGGAATGATCGGCTGGGACGCGCAGGGCAAGTTCCATACGGATGATCTGGCCGGCCAGGTGCGCCAGGCGCTGACCAACGTGGTGGCAGTGCTCAAGGAAGCCGATGCCCTGCCCGAGCACATCGTGCGCATGAACTGGTACGTCACCGACAAGCGCGAGTACGTGGCCGCCTACCCCGAGATCGGCAAGGCGTTTCGCGAACTCATCGGCAGTTTCAACGCCACGATGATGGCGGTGGAAGTGGCCGCCCTGATTGAAGACCGCGCCAAGGTCGAGATCGAGGTCACAGCGGTGGTGCCGGACTGACGCGCCAGGCCGGGGACAAAATACCAGGAAAAATGGCCTCCAGCGCTTATCCATAAAGCGCTGGCAGCTATCAATATTGCGTATTCAGGCTGCGCCGGACAAAGGCAATAGACAGTCCCTGCTCGGTCACCGCAATGGCGCCCGGCTGCAGGCCCAGGCCGTCCAGCAAAGCGAGGTCCTTTTCTTCCAGCCGGTGCAGCACCACCTCCCCCAGTGCGCGCCGCGCCAGCCGCGGGGCCCAGGCGTGCAGCAGGGCGGCCGCAGCAGGCTCCAATCCGTCGATTTCCAGGCTGTGTACAGCGATGTCGTGGGCGCGCAGCGTGCGGTCGTTCGCTTCGTAGCGCAGGCCGAACTCGCTTTCCAGCACACCTTCGCGGGGCGCGCCGATGGCGGGGCCGCTGAGCACGGCGGGGATCCGGGCGCGCAGACGGTTGACTTCGGGTCGCAGGGCCAGGCCGGGAGGCAGCAGTTCCAGCGTCGCGAGGCCGGCAAGCGGAAAGCGGCGCGGAAAGCGCTGGCTCAGCATGGCCAGCAATTGCGCCAGCGACACCGTGTAGCCCGAAATCCCCAGACCGGCCGACGCGGGGCGCAGGCCAGCGGTCAGCGCAAGCGCAGCGGCGGCTCCGGCGCGCAGCAGCCAGTGCCGCCGGGACGGGCCTGCGGGGCCGCGAAGCGCAGGGCGCATGGCGGCCTTCAGCGTCCCACCACGGCCCAGCCGGCGCGCTGGTCGCGTTTGTCGTTGGTGTATTCCCAGGCGGTGCCGCAGCGCTCGCAGATGTGGCGCGTGATGGTCACTACATGCCCGGCATGTTCCTCGCGCCGGTGGCCGCCCTGAACCAGTTCGGCGTGGCCAGGCGCGCGGCGCCAGTTGCGCTGGATGCCGGCGCAGGCTTCGCACAGCTCCATCTTCTTCAGCTCGCTCGCGCGGGCGGGGTCTTTGCCGGGGGTCATGGGAGTCTTTCTCTGGAGATGGGCGGGAGCGGGGTGGCGGGATGGCACTGTACGCCAGAGCGCAGTATGGATTAGAAATATGAATAAAAATGGTGGCTAGCGCTTATCTGATAAGCGCAGACAGCTATCGTTTAAGGAGCAACATGCCAACCCCAGACCATTTGCGGGCCGTCGACATCGACTTCAGCATGGATTCGTGCGACGTGGCACGGCGCCTGATCGGTGTGACGCTGCTGGTCAACGGCATCGGCGGCCGCATTGTAGAAACCGAGGCCTACGACCAGCAAGACCCGGCCTCGCACACCTATACCGGGCCTTCGGTGCGCAACGCCGCCATGTTCGGCCCGCCCGCGCATGTCTATGTCTACCGCTCCTACGGCCTGCACTGGTGCATGAACCTGGTCTGCCGCGAAGCCGGCCACGGCGCGGGCGTGCTGCTGCGTGCCTTGGAGCCCACGCACGGGCTGGAGGCAATGTGCGAACGCCGTGGCCTGCAAGACCCGCGCCTGCTCTGCGCCGGCCCCGGCCGCCTGGCGCAGGCACTCGGCGTGGACCACAGTTGGAACCATCGGCCGGTGCAGCCGCCCACCTTCGCTTTGCTGTGGAATGGACAGGCGGCGGACGTGCTGGCCGGTTCGCGCATCGGCATCAGCAAGGCGGTGGAGACACCCTGGCGTTTTGGCGAGCGCGGCTCGCGTTACTTGAGCCGGGGCTTTGGGCGCGGTGCGTAGGAAGCGCGTTGCGACGCCTATCTCGACGGAACACGGTCGGCTGCGTGCAGCGCTTGTTACTCCATTTCTAAATCAAACGGTTACTTTGTCGGCTTCGCTTTGTCAGTACGCCTGTACTGCCTGCGCTTCGCCTTCGCGTACTCGATTGATTGAGAAACTGAATTAGCTCAGCGCCGTCTTGCACAGCGCCTGCAAGTGCAAGCTGCCCCCAGCCGTGCCCATCCACCGGCAACTGGTGCTTGGCCTGCAGGTAGTGGTGGGTAAACACATCCAGCCAGGCCTCCAGTACCGCGCTGGCCTGGTCGTCGCCCGCCAGCGCAAGGCACAGCGCAGCGACTTCGGCGGTGCAGAAATGGTCGGTGCGCGCGCTGCGGCGCAAGCGGTAGCGCGAGAGCTGCTCGGGTTGCAGGCTGAGCACCGGCAAGGCGTCGAGATACGGGCTTTTGCGAAACATCTTGCGCGCCTCGGGCCAGGTGGCGTCCAGCAGGATGAACAGTGGGCGACGCGGCAGCGCTTTGGCTCCGCCAGCAGAAACTTCAACCGCGTGCACCACCCGCTCGGGCGCCACAAACTCACCTGGGAACACCACAAAAGGCTGCCACTGCGGGTCGGCCAGCAGCGCCAACAAGGCCGGGTCCACTGCGGTGCGCGCCCAGCCGAATGCAAAGGTGTCAGCCACCACGTCGGCCACCAGCCAGCCGGTGTTGCTGGGTTTGAGGGGTTCGATGTCGGCCATCAACAGGCAGACGCCGGCGCGCGCTGGTGTTTGTGGATGCAGCGCGCACAGGCAGTGGCTGGGCACCAGCCGGCAGCCGGGGCAGCGATCGCCCTTGGGGCCGCCGCGCGCCAGAAAGGGCTTGGTGCTGCGCGCCAGGCGGGCGGCCTTCAGTTTCGAAACGGCGTGGGGCGGGGCAGGCACGCCCGCGCCCTCAGGCATTGCTCAGGCTCTCCAGCGCAAACAAGGGAACCTCGGCCTGGCGGCTCAGCCACAGCCCGCCGCCCAATGCGGTGTAGTTGGGTTCGAGCCCGCGCCGGTAGAGCGCGGCGCGGTGGCGGAACATGCGCGGGTCGGTCAGGTTCTCGTCCAGGATGTCCTGCTCCCAGTCCTCGCGCGAGACCGCCTCCAGGTACAAGGCTCCACTGCAGAGCAGGCCCAGAGAGTGCATGGCGCGTTTCAAGTCGGCGGCGTCCAGATACGGCAGCACGCCCTGGCAGATCACCAGGTCGTAGGGCGCACTGGCGCGGTAGTCCACCACCGAGCCTTGCTCCCAGCCAAAGCGTTCGCACAGGTAGGGGCTCAATTCCACGCCGTGGTACGTGGCATGCGGAAAATGCCGCGCCACTACGTCCCGCCACAGCCCGATGCCGCAGCCCATGTCCAGCACGCGCTGCACCGGCACGCGCAGGTACTGCAAATAGCTGCACACAAAAGCGCCCAGGCGCTCGACGTGGCCGGGGTCCACGACGCTGGTTTTCTTGTCGAAATAAAAGCGCTGGTAATACGCTTCGTCAAACACCTCGGCTTGGGCAGATTTCACGCGCGCGCAGCGCCCGCTTCGGGCTTGGGCGGGCGGTGCACCACGCAAATCTTGTTGCCATCGGGGTCGCGCAGGTAAGCCAGGTACAGCCGTCCCATTTCGCCCTCGCGAAAACCGGGCGGGTCTTCGCAGGTGCTGCCGCCGTTGGCCAGGCCGGCGGCATGGAACGCCGCGCCTTGCTCTGGCGAATCGACGGTGAAGCCGATGGTGCTGCCGTTGCCGTGGCAGGCCGCTTCGCCGTTGATGGGTGTGGTGATGCCGAAGCTGCCGGAGCGGCTGCGGTAGAAATAACGATTCCGGTTGGCCACGCCGGGGCCGTGGCCCAGGGTGCCCAGCACCGCGTCGTAGAACTGCCTGGACGCTTCGAGATCGTTCACACCCACCATCACATGACTGAACATCGTTGTCTCCGATTGGCCCCGGCGAAGGGGATTTGATTGAAAAATCCGGTTGCCGACACAGCCACTCCTGGCGTGCGGCGCGCTGGTGTCGTGCGTTGGACGTGGGTTGAAAAAGGCAAAGGCGTCGAAATCGTCGCCAGGCAAAGCACACCCCAGCGATGGCCGGAGCTATCGCGCGGATGTGCAACGCGGCATGGCGGCGATTCCAGGCAGCTTTCTGAAACGAACTTCCAACTCACGGCACCAGGGGATCGTAAACAGGTTCGCAACTGCCTGCAGGCGCCCGCGCGTGGGCCGCCTGGGCGCTGTCCAGCATGCGCCTTCTGAACGCAGGCGCTGTTCCTGGGAAAAATGCCGTTTCTGCCTTTGCTTCCGCCACCCGCCCGAGGCAAAAAAACGCCCGGGATGACCGGGCGCCTTGCTGTCAGACGGAAGGGGTCAGAAGCGGAAAACCGCTGCTGCGCCCGTGCGCGTGGGCATGCGTTCGGCCGGCACCATCACGACCTCGCCACCCTTGCTGAGCACCGACTCGCCCAGGTCGTCCAGCAGGTCGTCCACTTTCGGATCGCTCAGCTTTCCAGCAGTCACTTTGCCGGTGCTGGCGTTGATCCGGCCCGGCACCAGGCGGTCGGCCTCGAGCAGCAGCGTGGCCACGCGCCCTTCCACGGCCGCTTTGGCAATGTCGGCCAGCACGTCCGAGCCCAGCGCCTTGGCAGCGCCAGCGCCGTAGCTGTCCAGCAGGCCCGAGAGGCGATCCAGGTAGTACGGCTGAATGAGTTCCCAGGCGCGCTCGCGCAGCGCATCGACCGACATGGCGTCGGGGTGCACGTCGATGGCTTCTTTCAGCAGCAGCGGGTTTTTGCTGACCGAACGGAACAGGTTGTGGTGCTCAGGGAGCGCCGCAAGAATCAGCCCCATTCCGCCTGACGGACCGCCACGCTGCATCACGGCCTGGTCGACGGCACGGAAAAACTGTTCCATGTCGCGGTCGGCGGCGTCTTGTTTGACGTCGGTGCCGTGCCAGGCCGAGTCCCCGGTGGGGCCGTAAGAGCGGTGCGCGCCTTCGCGGCTGTCGGTTTCCTTGTTCAGCATCTCGCCCGCAGTCTGTGCTGCGCTGTCCGGGGCCTGCACTTCCAGCAGGCTGTCGCGGTTGCCTTCAAACAGCTTGAAGCTGTCGCGGCTCAGGCCCAGAACCTGGAAGCGGTCTGCCGATTGCGTGATGCGCAGCAGCGGCTTGGTGTGAAAACTGTCTGCCACCACGACCAGATCCGTGACCGGACGCTCAAGTCGGTACACGCGGAACAGGCCCGGAGCGCTCAGAACCGCCAGCCCATCGCTGGTGTGGTTCCAGAAATCGGCATTGGCTGCCAGCGCCTCAAACGGCTCCAGCAGCGGCGCCACTTCGCGCTTGGGGTACTTCTGGCGCAGCGACTCTTCCATTTCCTTCACCAGATTGCGAAACCGGATCGGGTCCTGCACGTTGTCGGGGTGCTGGCGGTGGGTCGACTGGTACAGCGACAGGCAAGGCGTCTCCTCATTGCGCAGCAGAACCTCTGGGTAGTCATGGTTTAAAGAATTCATAAATAAACCTTTCAAAAGTCGAATTGAAAAACAGCGTTTGAAAAGCTGTGGCGTAAATTAATGCGGCTATCTATTGAGATAGGTCTGAAGTAATCGCTTCCATTGCGAAAAGTTATCCCATATCAAAATTACCGGATATCAACGAATTTTCGCAAAGATCGAATAAAGCATATGCGGGCGGTATTGAGTATTTCAAGGCTTGCGACGGTTTCTAGCGTCCTGAAAAATATTTTCGTCAATTCATGGTAGTTCTTGCTAGAAAATATCTGTTGATATTTATCAATATGGATTTTTGCAGGCGTCAGGCTCAGTGCGAAGCAGCCCACCCCCCGGCTTGAGGTACTGAGATGCGCAGCCCAGGAGTCGACCTGTCCACGCTGCGGGGCACCAATGCACAGGACTTGCCCCGTTTCCGCGCGCAGTTCGATGTTTGATTTCCCAGCGGGAATCGGGGGCCGCCCATTGGCTTGGCTAGGTTTTGGCAAAATGGCCTGGCGATGCGGCTGCCTTGGAAATGCCGACAGACAACAGTGAGAGCGCGGCTTTAATGGGATGCAGGCAAAGGGCGGACGCCTGGATGTGTGCCCGGCGGCGCAGTCAATTTTTCATGGCGAGATTTTGTCTGAGGCCGCCACCTAGTCAGACCAAATTGGCTTCTGGCGCCCGTGAAGCGTTCGCAACAAGCTATTAATAGAATAGCAAGCCGTCCAAACTGCTCTACCCTGCCGTCGCCATGCGCAGCCGGCGCGCCGCTTCTTCGTCCCGCGCGTCATCAATCTCGCGCAGCACCGCCTGCATGTCCACATCGGCGTGGCTGCGTTCGTAGCGGCCGGTCAAGGGGGTTTCGTTGCCGAGCATGCCGCTTTGGTACAGGCTCCAGATTTCGGCGCCGTACTCGGTCTTGAGCAGTGCCGGCGCAAACTGGCCAAAGAAGTTGCGCAGATTGGCCACATCGCGCAGCAGCATGCGCTGGGCGTGGTGGTTGCCGGCCGCGTCCACGGCTTGGGGCAGGTCGATGATGACGGGGAAATCCGTGCTCTCGGGTTCGCCTTGCACGTCTCCATGGGCCAGCAGGATGTTGAATTCCGACAAGTCTCCATGCACCACGCCCGCGCACAGCATGCGCACCACCTCGGCAATCAGAGTTGCGTGGTGTTGCAAGGCCTGTTCGGGGGTGAACGACACATCGTTCAAACGCGGGGCGGCGTCGCCGTGGGCGTCGGTCACCAGTTCCATCAGCAGCACGCCGTCGTGAAAATTGAAAGGCTGGGGCACGCGCACGCCGGCGGCGGCCAGGCGGTAGAGCGCGTCCACCTCGGCGTTTTGCCAGGCGGCTTCTTGCTCCTGCCGGCCAAACTTGCTGCCCTTGGCCATGGCGCGGCCGGTGCGCGAGTTCTTGGTCTTGCGGTTTTCGGTGTAGTCCACCGCCTGGCGGAAGCTCCGGTTCGTGGCCTCTTTGTAGATTTTGGCGCAGAGGGTTTGCTCGCCGTGGCGCACCACAAACACCATGGCCTCCTTGTCACTCATGAGCTGGCGCACCACGGTGTCGATCAGGCCTTCGTCGATGAGGGATTGGAGTCGGGGGGGTGCTTTCATTCGGGGAATTGTGCGCGATGCAAGCGAACGCGGATTTTGCCGGCGGGAAGGCACAGCGTCCGATGGCACGGGCGCCGAGGGGGTGGAAGTTGCTGCCAGGGCGGAGAAGAAAACTACAAAAATCATAGCTGCTAGCGCATGATGAATAAGCGCTAGAGCCTGTTTTGACCACAATTTTCCCTGTGCGACTCAGCCCTCCAGCATCTCCACCCGCAGCGTCGCCACCGGGCCTGCCACGGCGGGGTGGGCCGCCAGCGCGTGCATGGCGAGGTCCACCGTGGCCTGGGCCACCGCCCCGGTCAGCACCAGCACCTGGGGGCCCGTGCCGGGGGGCAAGGCTTGGTCGCAGGCCAACTGCACCTGCGCCACCGGCACCTGCTGCGTGGCCAGCCAGGCGCCTACGGCGCCGGTCTGCTCGCCGCTGTGCACGGGCACGCGCAGGTAGTGGCGCGTGTGCACGGCAGCGCGTGGCAGCACGGCCAGGGCGTTGTCCACCGCGTGGGCATGAAAGCCCAAATGCGGCACGCGCTGGGCCGCGTGGGTGCCGCCCAGCCGCGCCACGTCCACCAGGTCGGCAATCACGGCCGATGCGGTGGGCTCGGAGCCGGCACCTGCGCCGTAGTACATCGTCACGCCTGCCGCGTCGCCCTTGACCATGATGCCGTTCATCGAACCGTTGACCTGCGCCATCAGGTGCGTGGCGGGCACCAGCGCGGGCTGCACGCGCAGCTCGATACCCGGCACGCCGTGGTCCTCGCGGCGCCTGGCCACGCCCAGCAGCTTGATGCGAAAGCCAAGCTGCTCGGCGCAGGCCACATCCAGCCCCTGCAGGCGGGTGATGCCCTCGACCTGCGCATCGGCAAAACGCACCGGCATGCCAAACGCGTTGGCCGCCAGCAGCGCCATCTTGTGCGCGGCGTCCACGCCGTCGATGTCGAAGCTGGGGTCGGCTTCGGCGTAGCCAAGCGCCTGCGCCTGCTGCAGCGCCGCTGCAAAGTCCAGCCCCTCATCGCGCATCTTGCTGAGAATGAAATTGGTGGTGCCGTTGACGATGCCCGCCACCCACTCAATGCGGTTGGCCGTGAGTCCCTCGCGCAGCGCCTTGACGATGGGGATGCTCACCGCCACCGCGCCCTCGTACGCTACCGCCACGCCGTGTTCGAGCGCGGCGGCAAAGATCTCGCTGCCGTGCACTGCCAGCAGTGCCTTGTTGGCCGTGACCACATGTTTGCCTGCGGCAATGGCCGCCAGCACCCATTCGCGCGCAGCGCCTGTGCCACCGGCCACTTCCACTACCACATCCACGCCGGGGTGCGTGGCCACCTGCATCGGGTCATTCGTAAGCGCCACATCGGTGCCCACCACCCCCACGGCGCGCGCCAGATTGCGCGCGGCCACCACCACCACCTCAATGCCGCGCCCGGCGCGCCCGGCAATCAGCGCCTGGTTGCGCGCCAGCACCCGGAAGGTGCCTGCGCCCACGGTGCCCATGCCAATCATGCCCACGCGCAGAGGGCGGATGGCACCGACGGAAGGGCTGGGCTGGGTCTCTAGGGACTGGACGGGATCGCGGAACATGGATATCTCCTGGCAACGAACAAACAAAAAAACCCAGCTGCCAGAGCTGGGTTTCATGCATTCGTCTTGGGGAGAAGAGAGCGATCACCAGGTGGCTGCCGAAACGGCCACCTGCGCGTGCTCAGGTGGCCGCGGGGGTAATGGTGATCATCATTCGTGCACCCATCGCCCGCGTGAATGCGGGCAGCATCATGCACATGCCATGGCTGGCAGCGGCAGGTGCGGTGACGTGGTGGCAGGTGTACGGCATGAGGAGGGGCAGTGTACCTGCGGCCCCTGGGGCGCCGTCAAGCCTTTGCCTGGCTGGGCGTTGCGTGCGCGCCATGGATGGTGCGTGGCGGCATGGTTTGGCTACCAAATGCTATCGAATCAGAAGCTGCAAGTGCATGCTGAATCAGCGCAAGAGGCGAATTTCATCCACATTCGCCGCGCCTGCGCCTGGGCTATGCCTGCAGGCCCAACTGCTTCATCAACTCCATCGCGCCTGCCGGCGCGCGCTCTTTGGCGCCGTTGATGAAGTACACGAACACGTCGCGCGGCCGCTGTCCGCTCGTCCAGGCGCGCACGCCCTGGGCCCAGGCGGCGATGGCCTCGGGCGTGTAGCCGGTCGGCACATGGGCCTGGCTGCGCATCAGCCGCAGGTAGGCAAAATCGGCGTCAGGCGCGGCAATGGCGGGAAATTTCTCTGCATCGGTGTGCACTGGCACGCAGCCGTATTGGCGCGCCAGCGCCAGGAAGGCCGGCGTGGCGAAACTCTCGTGCCGCACGTCCAGCGCATGGCGCAGGCGGCGGCCGTCCACCTGTTGGGGCAGCAGGGCGAGGAAGGCTTCGAAGTCCTCGGGCTCGAATTGTTTCGTCGGCATGAACTGCCAGACGATGGGCCCGAGCTTCTCGGCCAATTCGGAGATGCCGCTGTCGACAAAGCGGGCAATCGAATCACCCGCCTCGGCCAGGACCCGCCGATTCGTCGCGAAGCGGTTGGCCTTGAGCGAGAACAGGAAGCCGTCCGGCGTCTCGCTGTGCCACTTGGCGAAGGTCGGCGGCTTGAAGGTGCTGTAGTAGGTACCGTTCACCTCGATGGCACTGAGCTGGCGGCTGGCGTAGTGCAGCTCCTTGCTCTGCGCCAGCCCGGCGGGGTAGAAGTTGTCGCGCCAGGGCTCGAAGGTCCAGCCGCCAATGCCGATGCGGATTTGGGGGCGGCTGCGGTGAGGGTGTGCGGCGCTTGCCATGGCGGGCCTTTCCTGAACTCACAAGAATTTCACTGTACCCGCCACGGGCTGTGCCTGGCGTGCGTCAGTACGCGCCCATGAAGTCGCGCTTGCCAATCGGCAAACCGTTGTGGCGCAGGATGTCGTAGGCGGTGGTCACGTGAAAGAAGAACTGCGGCAGGCCGTAGTTGGCCAGGTACACCTGCCCAGTGAGCTTTTTCTCCTTGGGCGTGCCGGGGCGCAAGACGATCTCAACGCTTTCCTTGCCTTCAAACTGGGCTGCGTCCACGCTGTCCAGAAAGGCCAGGGTCTGCGCCAGGAGCGCATCCAGGTCGGCAAAGCTTTTCTCCTGGCTTGCAAGGCTCGGCACCTCCACCCCCGCCAGCCGCGCCGCAATGCCACGCGAAAAATCGGCGGCAATCTGCACCTGTTTGAGCAGCGCAAACATGTCGGGCGCCAGCCGCGCCTGCAACAGGGCATCGGGCTCGATGGACTTGGCGGCGGCGTATTCGCTGGCCTGCGCAAGGATGGTTTTCAAAGCCGTCAGCATCTGCTTGAAGACGGGAACCGAGTGGGTGTACATGGGGCTGGTCATGGGGTGGGTCTGGTAGTTATGGGTGGAAAAAGGGAGGCCAACGGGAGGGATTGGCGTGACAGTTGCAGTGAATCTGGCGCTGGGCCAAACGCCTGCTCCCGCCGCCATCGCCCTGGCGCGGCACTGTAACCCGCGCCCTGTGCAGGTGGCGTGGCGCAGCGCAATACCCCCTCGGCATGCGGCTGGCTCCGCGCAGCGCCCTGCCACTGTGCACGGCCCCGCGCCGCGTCATTCACCGTCCGAAATCCCCGCCTGCTTGAGCTCGGCAAATTTGGCCGCCATCGTCGGGTTGCCGCGTGTCAGCTTCTTGATGGTCAGGTCTTCGGCCTTGTCGTTGGCCAGGCGCAAGTTGTTGGCCGACTTGTGCAGCGCCTCCTTGGTCTTCTCCAGGTCCTTGATGGCCTCGTCGATGCGCCGAACCGCCTCCTCGAACCCGTCCGACGCCAGGCGCCAGTTGCGCCCGAAGGCGCCCTTGAACTCGTCGAGCTGCGTCTCGAACCGGGTGATGTCCAGGTTTTGCGCCTTCACCAGCGCCAGCTCCGACTTGTACTGCAGCGACTTCATCGCCGCGTTGCGCAGCAGCGTGATGATGGGGATGAAGAACTGCGGCCGCACCACGTACATCTTGGGGTGGCGGTGCGACATGTCCACGATGCCCGTGTACAGCTCGCTCTCGGGCTCCAGCAGCGACACCAGCACCGCATATTCGCAGCCTTTTTCGGTGCGGTCCTTGTCCAGCTCTTTCAAGAAGTCTTCGTTGCGCTTCTTGGTGGCGGTCTGGTCGCTCTCGTTCTTCATCTCGAACATGATGGAGACGATTTCGTTGCCCGACTCGTCCAGGTCGCGAAAGATGTAGTCGCCCTTGCTGCCGCTGCGTGCGTCGTTGTCTTTCTCGAAATACGCGTGCGCAAAAGCCGTGGCGCGGATGCGGTTGAACTCCGTCTCGCAGTGCTGCTCCAGCGTCTCGCCCACCATCTTGGTCGACAGGCGCGCCTTCATGTCCCTGAGGCGCGCAATCTCGCCGTCGCGGTCACGCAGCTGCAAGGCGTGCTGCTCCTTGATGGCGGCCTCCTCCAGCTGCTTCTTCACCACCGCCAGGTTCAGGTCGTTCTTGAGCTCATCGCGCTCCCGCACCACCACCGCGACCGCCTCGGACACCGCCAGCCTGCGCGCCACCTCGCCCGCCTCCAGCTGCGACCTCAGCCGCTCGATCTCGGCGTCCTTTTGCGCGGCCACACCTTGCAGCTCCTGCGCCAGCCGCGCTTGTGCCAACTGGTCCGCCGCCTGCTGCGCCGCCCGCGCACGTTCCAGTTCATGGGCCAGCGCATCGCGCTGCTTTTCCACCGCGCTCAGGGCCTGCGCCACCGCCAGATCGCGCTCCACCGCGCCCGCATCCAACCGGGCCTTCAGGGCCTGAATCTCGGTGTCCTTGGCGGCCGCCGCCTTCTGCAGCGCATGGGCCACCTGGGCCTCGGCCAGCGCCACCGCATTGCGCTTGTCCTGCTCGGCCAGCTCCAGCCGCTCGTGCAACTGCGCGTGGAAATCCGCGTCGCGCACCTGCTTGAGGATGTCGGCATAGCCGGTTTCGTCCACCTTGAACGCCTTGTTGCAGTGGGGGCAGATGATGTCGTGCATGGCGGTCACCGTGGGTCGTGTTTCGTTGGTGGGGGAGCATAGCGGGCAGGGATGCGCCATGGGCGGTGGGCCGCCGCCAGCGTGGGGCGAGGTTCAAGCGCTAGTGGCTATCAAAAAGAACGACCGCCCAGTCCATGATCAGCCCTGCACCCGCACTTTCCACGCAGCGAACTCTGATGGACGCAGGCCGTAGCGTGCCAATACGCCCTCATGCAGGCGGCGCAGTTCATCCACGATGACGGCCTGCACGGCCGCGCGGTCCGGCTCGGGCACGCGGGCGGCCACGGCGTGGGCAATCACGGTCAGCGCCTCATCCTGCGGGTGCGTCACCACCGCGTGGATTGTCTGCTTGACTACGTCGCGGTAGGCGAGGCGAATCGGGTCGGGCTCGGCCAAGTCTTGCTTGATGGCCAGGTATTCCTGCGTGGAGCGCTCGTAGGCCCACACGAACACATCGCGCAGCAGCTCCACCCGCGTCAACTCATACACGCCCAAAATTGCGCGGCTGTAGGCCGCCTCGGGTACGTCCAAAAAGGTCAGCGGGCACAGGTTGGCGCGAAACAGCGGCACATTGGCCGCCAGGCGCGACGTGCGCTTGTTGATATCTGCAAAAGGCTGCAGGTACGGCACATGCACCAGCATGAAAAACGCCTGCTCGAATGGGTCGGCAATCTGGCGCGCCTTGGTGAGCAGCATGTCCAGCGCATCGTCAATCTGCTGCGGCACCGCCAACGGGCGGAACACGCTGTGGCCAATCTCTACGATGTGCTGGCGCACTCGCCCCTCATCCGCCGGGTTGGGCAACAGGTTTTCAGACAGCGCCGCGTGCAGGTTCATCAGCGTGTAGCGGTCAAACTCGGCCATTGCTGCACCGCCTTGCCCAGCCAAATTTCCGGCGCTTTGCACGTTCTCCACCAACAACTCAATGGCAGTCTTGTGGTTCAGGATCATCTGCGTCTCTGACGCTGCCTTGCCCTGCGCCGCCTGCCCATGCTCGATGAGCGCCCGCGTGTCGAGCCGCGAATAGGTATTGCCCTCCAACTGGCTGGACGCCCACGACAGATCAATCAGCAGGCGATTCAAAATCGCCCGGCTGTAAGTGCCAGCCGGCGCGCCCGCCTGGGCGGTGTGGCCCATGTTGTGCAACTGGCGGCGCAGCGGTGCGGGCAAATACCAGCTCACATTGGGTTGGTACGACGCCAAAAAATCGTGCTGGTAGCCCACTGGCTTGCGCGCCGCCAGCGGCTGATCGACATAAGCCTGTACATCGCGGCTGTCGGCAGACAAAGGGATGGCGGCGGGAAAGCCATCGCCCTTTTCAGCATGCCCGCTGGTTGGCGCCACCAGCGGCAGGGCAGCACCGGGCAGATACCGCCGCGCCCGCGCTGCGCCCAGCGCCACGATGCGCCCGTCTGCCACCGCCTGCCCCAGCCAGCGCTGGGCCGTGCGGCGTGCCACCGCCGGGTGCAGCGCCAGTAGCTCGGCCAAGGTCAAACCGGTTGGCGTGTTCTGAATGCTTTGCAGCAAATCGGTGGCGCGCAATGGCGCTGCGAGTGGCGCGATTTTTGAGATCATGGCGCGATTTTGGCGCGATTGACTGAATTGCGCCAGTGTGTTGGCGCGATCAGCCGTTGGAAAGCAAATTGGGCCAAATCGGCGGCAAGCCACCTGCAGCGCGAGCGCAAACAGTATTCGGCGCCAGGTGTCGACACAGCCCTGCGACTTCAAGTCCCTGCCCGGCATGAGCGACCGGAGCGCCACCAATGCACTGGGCCAACGGGTCAAGCGCGGCCCGCTCCAATCCGACGCGACACAAGGCAAGATGCGCTTCGGCTTGCCGCAGCATGCGCGGCGCTTTATGTTTCCGCAGCTGTGGCCCCGAGGCGGAGGTGGATTCGGCCAATATTTGATAGCCAAATCGTCCTCCAGCGCTTACTGAATAGGCGCTAGTAGCTATCAAAAATAAAGCAAAATTAGCTTGTACATCTGCATTTGGGCCTACTTGCGGCGGTATTCACCGCACATCAAGCGGCGAATAATCCGCATAATCGCCGCATGCGCCACCACCGCCCCACCCGCACACCCCGCTACATCTGGCAGTTGTCCGATTGGCCGCACCTTGCTTTTGACGCCGCTGCACTCGCCGCGCCACTGGCCCAGGTGCACCGCGCGCAGGGCATGCTGGCCGGGCGCATGGCCGAGCTGGGCCTGCCGCAGCGCGACCAGGCCACCCTGCAAGTGCTGACGCAAGAGGTCATCACCACCAGCGCCATTGAGGGCGAGCGGCTGGACCTGGACGCCGTGCGCTCCTCTGTGGCCCGCAAACTGGGCCTCGACATTGGGGCCCTGGCCCCCAGCGACCGCCATGTGGACGGCGTGGTGGACGTGGTGCTGGACGCCACCCGCAACTTTGACCAGCCCCTGACCCCTGAGCGCCTGTTTGGCTGGCATGCGGCGCTGTTCCCCACCGGCTACAGCGGGCGCACGCGCATCACCGTGGCCGCGTGGCGCACCGATGCCAGCGGCCCCATGCAAGTGGTGTCCGGCCCCGTGGGGCGGGAGAAGGTGCACTTTGAAGCCCCGCCCGCCGCCACCCTGCCCGCGCATACCCAGGCCTTCTTTGACTGGTTTGAAACCGCCCCGGCGGGCGACGCCATCATCAAAGCCGGGCTGGCCCACCTGTGGCTGGTTACCCTGCACCCGTTTGACGACGGCAACGGCCGCCTGAGCCGCGCCGTGGGCGACATGGCCTTGGCCCGCGCAGAAGGAATGAGTGCCGCCGGGCCGCCCCAAGGCACGAGCGCCCCCCTGGGGGGCAGCGACCCGCGCAGCGGCGGAGCGTGGGGGCAACATGCACACCAACGCTTCTACAGCTTCAGCGCCCAGATACAGCGCGAGCGCAAAGACTATTACGACCAGCTAGAGGCCACCCAAAAAGGCCCGCTGGACGTGACCCCGTGGCTGCACTGGTTTCTGGGCTGCCTGCTGCGCGCCGTGCAGGGCGCAGACGCCACGCTGGCAGGCGTGCTGGACAAGGCCCAGTTCTGGCAGCGCTGGGCAGGCACGCCCATGAACGCGCGGCAAACCCTGGTGCTGAACCGCGTGCTGGACGGTATGGAGGGCAAGCTGACCAACGCCAAGTGGGCGGCGATGGGCAAATGCTCAGCAGACACGGCGCTGCGGGATATCAATGACCTGCTGGAGCGCGGCGTGCTGCGCAGGCTGGAGGGTGGCGGGCGAAGTGTTGGGTACGACTTGTGTGCCAAATAGGCCGGTAACGCATGTGAGATAAGCGCAAGAAGCTATCAATACATGAGCAATACCGCGCATCACGCCTTTGAAACGCCAGAACAGCTCAACGCATGGCTGCAGGCAAACCACGCCAGCGAGACTGAGCTGTGGGTGCGCATCTTCAAAAAGGCCACCGGCCAGCCCAGCGTGACATGGGACGACTGCGTGGTGGCCGCCATCGCCTGGGGCTGGATCGACGGGATACGCAAGTCCTTGGACGACACCTCGTTTCTGCAACGCCTCACGCCGCGCCGTGCGCGCTCCAATTGGTCGCAGAAAAACGTGCAGCATGCCGAGCGACTGATAGAGCAAGGGCGCATGCAAGCCGCCGGCCTAGTGCATATAGAAGCCGCACGCATCGATGGGCGCTGGGCCACCGCCTACGCCGGCAGCGCCACCATGAAGATGCCCGAAGACTTTTTGACGGCGCTGCAACTAGACCCGGCTGCCCACGCTTTCTACGCCACGCTCAAACGCCAGAGCCTATTCACCATCTACCACCGGCTGCAGAGTGCCCAGCGGCCGGAAACCCGGGAGAAGCGCATGGCGGAAGTGTTGGCGAAGTTGGGGCGCGGCGAAAGTCCTTGAAATGTGTCGCCAGCGTGAGGAACATGCAGACGCTAGATTTGTGAGAAAAATTGGTTCATAGCCCTCGTGGAATATGCGTAAGCAGCTATTGAATATGCACGGTCAGTACGTCACTATCAAATTTGCATCGACTGCTTGCGCCACCCGCTGACTGAATTTTTAACAGCATCGGCTGCATCATCAGCTGCCCAGTGATCCCAGAACTCGACAGTTCCGCTGTTGGGTTTTTGTTTCGGCTCCGCGATTCGAATTCGCGTAGGAAGGAGACTTGCGTCACCGACGACAAGTGCCTCGCCCGTATCGAGGACCGGCAGCAAATCACCGAAACTGCCTAAGCTATCCGGTAGCAATCGCTTGACGACTGCCTGATCATCACCATTGGTGAGCCGCATCGCTACCAAGTTATTGCATTGACTCAGAACGGTTCGATTTACTTCGGATGGACGTTGGCTAATGACAGCTAATCCCACTCCGTATTTACGACCCTCTTTGGCGATTCTCTCGAATATTTCTATAGATATATCTCCAGCGCCACCAACATCTCGACGTTCAGGAATGTAGAGATGTGCTTCATCACAAAAAATAGCGACTGGGTGTCTTTGGTCGGTGGGAGTCCACTGTTGTATTGAGAATGCTATTCCAGCGACCAAGCTGACAATAAGTGGGAGGATGTCAGAAGGAACTTCTGAGAAGTCGATGATCTTTACCCCACCTTGACTATCTGGTTGATTTTTTGTGCCTGTCAATAAAGTCTTTACGAGAACATCTAACCACTCGAATTTCTGCACCTCCTCTTCCCCGCCAAATAGAAATCCAAGACGCCGATCAGTGCGCTTGTTCTCCAGACGTTGAATTAAACGACTGAGTTTTCCATTGAAATCTCCGGCTTTTTCAGTACCAGCTTTTGCGCCTGGCACCATCTCCACGTTAATCTCACCGAGTCTCTTCAAGACTCCGTCTACACTAAATGGGATTGGGCTATCTATCGTGAAATTTTCAAGAACGTCTTTGTGACCGCCCTTGGTCAAGTAATCACGTTTTGCCTCAACAATGGTGCGTGACATGATCATTGCTTGATTGGGTGCATTTTGATCACTGCGATCAACAAACATCGAGAGCATTGCCTCGTAACCAAGCAGCCAAAACGGCAAATATAAAACGCCATCCGCCAGCGTTTTTTTCTGATCAAGATCACTTGGCCCGGCTATTTTTAGGTGGCGGATTCCGTTCCCTTTTAACGGACCGTATTCACCGTGAATGTCAAAGACGAGGGCGTTAGCGTTAGGTAGCTCCGCGACTTGCTCCAAAATCCTTGCAGTTGCCCAAGATTTTCCAGACCCAGTACTGCCAACAATAATTGCGTGGCGTTGAAAGAACTTGTTGCCATTCAAGTAAGCATCAGCCTTTTCATCCAGGGTGTAGGCCCCAAGAGAAAGCCGTTGTCCATCAGCACTAATGTTACCCACAACGCGCATGAAGTTGGTCAACTGTTCGCCTTCAACCGCAAAGCAATTGGCTTCGATTTCTGGGACAGTTTCTAGCGTGCGTGTAAAAACGTTCTCCTTTTTGCCTTGCTTGTCAAAGACGGTGCCAATTAGAGAGATTCTTACCAAATTTATCTCTGAAGAGATCTCGTCATCTTCATTCTCCCGTGCCAGTAAGTCGGCCTTCTTCTCTTCGATCGCTGTTCGCGTTATTTTTTGAATTAGGCCTATTAGGTGCTGCCCCGGACGACTGCTTTCCAAAACTGCGAGTCGGTTCACTTGAAGCTTTCTTAGTTTTTCTACATCCTCTACTTGAACTATCACTGTGGACGTGTCAACTGAGCGAACTTTTCCCAGGCTATCTTTGTCAGCGTAGTCAAAAATTTTCATGTAATCACCATCGTTAGAAATTTATCAAGGGACCAAAGGCTCTGACCGGGAATGTCGACGCCATCTGGAAATGTCGTTGAGTACAGGCGACAGCCGGTGCCACTCTCTTCTAAGGCCATGTAATGCTTACATTGACCACTCTTTAAGAATGCTTTAGCTGTTGGAGTAATTTCCTTTGTGATTAGCACGAGCGGTACAGGCTCGGCCCTACACCTTTCAACAAGTTTGGTCTGCATATGAGGATCGTTGAACCCATAGCCCACACAAAAATATGCCCGAGCAGATTGCAATGCCAGATCTGCCCCTTGCTTGATAGACAGGAATGGCTCATCGTGGGTTAGACGATATTTTTCAATACCCGGCGTCACTATCACGGGCTCAAGATCTGCGGGACGTCTTCCTGTACCTGGCAAAGCCATGACCACACCCGCTTTGTCCCTAAACCAATCGAAAGAGCCGTGGACCTTCCAAACGTTCACCGTGCGCGCCACTGTCTTTCCAAGGTAGATCTTTGGCAACGACTCCTTGGTACGCAATCGGAGATGACCGTATCCAAAACCCGTGTAATGGCAGATTTCCCCAGCATCGGCGGCGTACTCTGCGAGGAGGTCGTAGTTTGGGGTTACGACGTCAATGGAGTTGTGAATACTGGCAAATAAGTGTCTGAAGAGTCGTGTCAAGGGAAAAAGAGTTCTGTCTTCCAACAATTTTTCAAAAACAGAAGCATCTGATGGCGCAAGAAACTCCCAAGTTGCAATGACTACATGACGTGTCATCGTCTCGGATAGTCTGAACTCGGTGAGCGCTGTTTCAAGATCCACGGTCTTGAGATGTTCCTTAAAACTATCCCATGCTAAGGAGTCCGCATCTGTTGCGTCAACGGGAGCAGGCGTCGCTAAAAGTCGCGCTCTCAGAGCGGGCATACCAGGAATGCCGTACGCGGCAGATGCACCGCTACCTAAAATGATTACTGGTGCCTTAGATATACATTCCTGCGCCATCAATTGCGCAAAGTCGAGCGGGGTTTTAGCCAAAATAGCTCCTCTTGGTAAATTGCTAATTGAGCAGCGCTGAAAAATTGCTGTGCCCACTGACCGCTATCACCAGCCTATGCGTAGCCCGCGTAGCCGCCACATAAAACACCCGCGCCGCCGCCTTCTCGTCCTCCCCCTCCGCAGGCATATGCCCCACGCCGGGGAGCGCCACCACCGGAAACTCCAGCCCCTTGCTGACCTTCATGGTCATGACCTGAATCGCATCCGCGCCGGGCCGGTATTCGCCACTCTTCTTGCGCACGCGGTGCGGCAGCCTGCGTTGGGCCAGGGCGCTGGCGCACAGGTCCATGGTTTTCCAGTCGGCGCACAGCACGGCCATGTCGCCCCAGGCAAAGCCTTCTTGGTGGGCGCTGGCCAGGTGGTCGGCAATGGCAAAGGCTTCGTCGCGCAACGTGGGCAATTTGATGATGACGGGGGCCTGCCCCTCGCGCCCGCAGCTCACGGGTTTGAGCAGGGGGATGCCGTCGTCGTCTTTGTCGTCTGCGGTCAGCAGGTCTGCGGCGACCAGGCTGGCGGTGTGAAGAATTTGCCGCGTGTTGCGGTAGTTGATCTTCAGGATGGTGGTGCGCCCTTGCGCCTGGATGCCCACGCTTTTGAAGCTGAACTGTTTAGAGCGCGCGCGCTCGTAAATGCTTTGCGCGTCGTCGTACAGCACCAGCAGGCTGTTGGTGGCGGGGTCCACCATTTGGGTGATGAGCTTGAGCCACTCGGGCGCAAAGTCGTGCCCTTCGTCGATCATCACCGCCTGGTATTGGCCGCCGGGGATTTGGCTGCGCTCTACGGCGCGGATGACGTTGCCCACCAGGCCCTCATAAAAGCCGCCGCCTTGGGGTGGCAGGGCCTGCCCGTAGGTGGTGAGCTGGCGGTGGCACCAGCTGTGAAAGTGCCGCACATGCACGCGGTCGCTCAGGCCCTTCGCGTCCATCACGCTGGCCAGCTTGACGCCCAGCGGCTCGTTAAAGCAGAGGATGAGGATGGGCTTGCTGGCCGGTGTGCTGGCCTTGGCCAGGTATTCGGCGCGGTAGCCTAAGATCATCGTTTTACCTGAGCCCGCCACGCCATGGATGACACGGTGGCCGTCGCCCAGGCTGCGGGCCAGCTGCTCTTGCTGGATGTCCATCACGCGCATGATGTCGGGCAGCTGGGCGTCGGCATCGTTGTCGTCAAACAGCGCGCCCTGGGTTTGCACGCGCACCTGGGGGAACATGATCCAGCGCACCCGGTCTAGCTGCGGCAGGGTGATGGCGCCGCCGAAGCGGTGGGCAAACATGTTCCACAGCCGCTGCTGAAATTCTTCGGGGTCGGCGTGTTCGAGCATTTCGTCTTGGCAGATGACGTAATGCGGGTCGATGGTTTCGGCCAGGCCCGAGGTTTCAAACTCTTTGCGGGTGATGCGGGTGAACACCACGCCGTGCCCCCACGGAAACGCCAGCTTGCCTTTGTGCGGCCCTTCGGCCTGCACCAGCTGCGGGTCGCGCTCTAGCGCGTTGACCACCTGGATGGCGCAGTGGCGGGCTTGGGCCAGGGGGTTGATGACGACTTTGGGCTGCCCATTGGCAAGAATGGTCCACGCTTGGCGCGTAGCGTCTTGCACGGTTTGCAGGCGCCAGTCTTTGGTCTCCAGCACCAGCAAGCCCCTACGGGCGTGCAGCACAACAAAGTCGGGGTGGGTTTGCTTGGGGCCGATGGGCACGTTGTGCCACAACAGGTAGTCGGCATCGAGCTTTTGCTCCAGCCGCTCGGCCAGGCGGCGCTCGCCAGTGGAATCGAATGCGGACGAACCTATCGCCGGTATCAATGTCGCCATGCCGCCCGCCACCCTCTTATGTTTTGTGCTGCAGATATAGGTATGCAGTCGTTAATGCACTTTAGGCGGTGTGGCGGTGCGGTGCAACTTTTGTATGGCGAATGGGGCGGTGACCAGCGCGTGAATGCAGCGTGGCTGCAAGACTTGCGTACCGATGGGTTTTTAAGCCAAATTGGCCGCTAGCGCTTATGCATAAAGCGCTAACAGCTATCAAAATGATATTTAGCTACGCCACACACCGCAGCTGCCTACGGGCGCTGGCAACATCCCGCCCGCCCCTGCAGCGCCTTCGGGTAAATTGCCGCGCATGCCCGACACCGCCACGTCTTCCCCCGCTTCCGCCTCCGCCCCGGCCTCCCTCATCGATTCGCGCCACGCCGCCTGGCGTTTGCTGACCACCCTGGGCCTGGTGGTGCTGGGCAACAGCAGCATGTACGTGGTGTCGGTGGTGCTGCCCGCAGTGCAGGCCGAGTTTGGGGTGGGCCGTGCGGATGCGTCGCTGCCCTACACGCTCATGATGGTGTGCCTGGGGCTGGGCGGGTTGTGGACGGGGCGGCTGGCCGACCGGCATGGACTCATGCCGGTGCTGTGCGTGGGGGCGGTGGGGGTGTTCGGCGGCTTTGTGTGGGCCGGGCTGTCGGGCAGCATTTGGGTTTTTGGTCTGGCGCATGGGCTGATGGGGCTGATTGGCAGCTCGGCCACGTTTGCGCCGCTCATTGCCGACACGGCGCTGTGGTGGAACCGCAGGCGCGGCATTGCGGTGGCGATCTGTGCCAGCGGCAACTACATCGCCGGCGCGGTGTGGCCACCCATCGTGCAGTACGGCATTGAGACCATTGGCTGGCGCCACACCTACCTGTGGATGGGTTTGGTGTGTGGCCTGGGCATGCTGGCCCTGGCGCAGCGCATGCGCCAGCGCGCACCGCTGGTGTCGCTGGCGCCGGCCTCTTCTGTGGTGCCGCCGGGCACCGTGGCGGCGGCCCCTGTGGACCGCAGCCGCCCGTTTGGCCTGCGCCCCCTGCATGCGCAATTGCTGCTGTGTGTGGCGGGCGTGGCGTGCTGCGTGGCGATGGCCATGCCGCAGGTGCACATCGTGGCGTACTGCACCGACCTGGGCTTTGGCGCGGCGCGCGGGGCCGAGATGCTGTCGCTGATGCTGGCCTGCGGCATTGTCAGCCGCCTGGTGTCGGGTGTCATTTGCGACCGCATTGGCGGCGTGCGCACGCTGCTGCTGGGCTCGGCCTTGCAGGGCGTGGGGCTGATGCTGTTTTTGCCCTTTGACGGGCTGGTGCCGCTGTATGTGATTTCGGCAATGTTCGGGCTGTTCCAGGGCGGCATCGTGCCGGCCTACGCCATCATCGTGCGCGAGTATTTCGCGCCGCAAGAGGCGGGCGCCCGGGTGGGTGCGGTGATCATGGCCACGCTGCTGGGCATGGCGCTGGGGGGCTGGATGTCGGGCTGGGTGTTTGATGTGACCGGCAGCTACCAGGCGGCATTCCTCAACGGCATGGCCTGGAATGTGTTGAACCTGTCCATCGTCGGATGGTTGTATTGGCGGGTGCGGCGCCACGGGGTTGTGGCGGGGGGCCCGGTGCGCATGGGGGCGGTTTGATGCCCTGACTGCGCATCTGCTTTGGGTCCGTCCGGTCGGCCGGCCCGCTCGACGGGCCGTTTGCACCCAGCGGCACCGGGTCGGCGTGCCGCCTGCGGTGCCGTGGAGGCTTAGAAGATCTCGAACAAGCCCGCTGCGCCCATGCCGCCGCCTATGCACATGGTCACCACGCCGTACTTGGCGCCGCGCCGGCGGCCTTCGATCAGGATGTGGCCGGTGAGGCGGGCGCCGGTCATGCCAAAGGGGTGGCCAATGGAGATGGCGCCGCCATTGACGTTCAGGCGGTCCAGCGGAATGCCGAGTCTTTGCTGGCAGTACAGGGCTTGCGAAGCAAAGGCTTCGTTGAGTTCCCACAGGTCGATGTCATCGACCTTCAAGCCATTGCGTTCGAGCAGCCGGGGTACGGCAAATACCGGTCCGATGCCCATTTCGTCGGGCTCGCAGCCGGCCACGGCGAAGCCGCGGAAGGCGCCGAGGGGTTCGAGGTTCAGGCGCTCGGCTTCTTTGGCTTCCATCATCACGCAGGCCGATGCGCCATCGGACAGTTGCGAGGCATTGCCGGCGGTGACGAACTTGCCGTCGCCATTCACGGGTGCGAGTTGTGCCAGGCCTTCGTAGGTGGCGCCGCGCCGGTTGCAGGTGTCCTCGCTCACGGTGACTTCGCGCTGGCTGACCTCTCCGGTGGCTTTGTCCTTGACTGCCATGGTGGTGGTGCAAGGCACGATTTCGTCGGCGTACCGGCCGGCGAGTTGCGCCGCTTCGGTGCGGCGTTGGCTCTCCAGTGCAAAGCGGTCTTGTGCTTCGCGGCTGATGCCATAGCGCTGGGCGACGATGTCGGCGGTTTCGATCATCGGCAGGTACAGCTCGGGCTTGTGTTCGTCGATCCAGGGGTTATGGCTGATGTCGGGATTCCCAGGCGCGCGCATGGTGGAGATGCTCTCGACGCCACCGGCAATCATCACGGGTGCGCCTTCGCCCACGATGCGGCCGGCCGCAAAGGCAATGGCCTGCAGGCCGGATGCGCAAAAGCGGTTGACCGTGGTGCCGGCAATGCTCACGGGCAGTCCGGCGCGGATGATGCTTTGCCGCGCCACGTTGCGCCCACTGGTCCCCTCGGGGTAGCCGCAGCCCAGAATCGCGTCTTCGATCAGAGCGGGGTCAATGCCGGCGCGGTCAACCGCTGCCCGCACGGCAAATGCGGCCAGGTCGCTTCCCGGCGTGATGTTGAACTCGCCCCGGTGGGCCTTGGTCAGAGGGGTTCGGGCGGTGGACACAATGACGGCTTCGCGCATGGGTTTCTCCTTGGGGTGCGGCGGTAGGGGTTCAGGGTCTCTGGTACAGGGGGCTCGCGCGGTTCGCGCTGCCACGCCTTGCGCGAGGAGCGCTTGGGCCCCGGCAGCTTGCCGCAAGTGGCGGTCGCCGTAAGTCACGCAGGTTCCGCAAAATGGTAAATCTGCTTAAGCTATGCGTCGAATGAATAATATGGTTAGACCATCGTGAAGAACGTTCATATAGAAAAACTCGATCTGAATCTGCTGGTGGTCTTGCAGACCATTTACGCAGAGGGCAGCGTGACACGCGCTGCGGCGCGGCTGAACCTGACCCAATCGGCGCTGAGCCATTCCTTGCGCCGCCTGCGCCAGGTGTTGGACGACCCGCTTTTTTTGCGCAGCGGCGCGGCGCTGGTGGCCACGCCATTCACGCGCAACCTCATGGGCCCGCTGGAGATCGCGCTACACAATGTGCAAAGCGCGCTGAACGCGGCCAACACTTTTGACCCGGCGAGCGATGCACGCCGCTTTGTCGTCGCCATGGATGAGCGGCTTGAAGCCTTCATCCTTCCCACGCTGGTGCGGCAGATTCTTGCCAGCGGGCCTGGCATTGGCCTGAGCTCCATTCGCCTGGACCAGGCGAATTTGGAGGAGTCGCTGCTCAATGGCCGCATCGATGCGGCGGTTTCTGCCGCAGAGCTGCGCAATCCCAATTTCCGCAGGGCGCTGATCTCCAAAGACAGCCTGGTTGTGCTGGCGAGCAGAAAACACCCCATTGCGCAGGGCGATGCCATCACCATCGAGCAGTACCTGCAATGCGATCATTTGGCTGTCATCAACGACAAAAGCTATACGACAGCGGAAGACACCATCCTCAGCCGCGCGGGCTATACGCGCTCGATACGCATGCAGGTGCAGCGCTACGTGGGCGCCATGACCATCGTTGCCCACAGCGAGTTGCTGGTGACCGCGCCCAAGCTTTACGCGACGGTGGTCAATCACTACGCGAAGAACAACATCTTTGCCTTTCCTGTGGCGACCGATCCGGTGGAGTTCTTTCTGTACTGGAACGCCCAGATGGAGGCGGACCTGGGCATCGTCTGGCTGAAAACAGAGATCGAGCGCTGTTTCCAGAGCCGCATTACCTAAGCGTATTCCTGAGCGCATCTCGCGCAACAAGTCCGCCCGTTCCCGGCGTCCACGCTCCGCCGCTGGCTCCTGGCTGGACCCTTGTTGGTTCCCGTTGAGCGCGAAAGGGCTGCGGCCGCCACACCGATCCGTATTCCGATCCATTCATGAGCAGTGTTCATGATCCATGGCTCGGATTGATCATTGGACGAATACATGCACGGGTCATAGCATTTCCCCGGACGCAGGATCAGCGTTGAATCGACCGTCATTCATCAAGGGGATTTGCAATGTCTCAGGAAACCCATGCTTCTCGCACCACCGGACCGCTTGCCGGGGTCCGGGTGATCGACATGACCACCGTCTTCATGGGGCCCTCCGCCACGCAGTACCTGGGCGACCTCGGCGCCGATGTCATCAAGGTCGAAGCGCCCAACGGCGACTCCACACGGCGCGTGGGTCCGCAAGGGGATCTGGGCTTGGGGCCGCTGTTCCTCGCGCTGAACCGCAACAAGCGCAGTGTCGTGCTCGATCTCAAGCAGGAGGCGGGCATCGCGGCAGTGCTCAAACTGGTGGAAACCGCCGACGTGCTGGCCTACAACGTGCGCCCCGCCGGCATGCGCCGCCTGGGCCTGGGCTATGAACGCCTGGCCGAGATCAACAAGGGGCTGGTGTATGCGGGCATGGTTGGTTTCTCGCAGCGCGGGCGCTACGCCAAGATGGCCGCCTTCGACGACATGATCCAGGCGGCCAGTGCCCTGCCCACAGCGATGGCGCAGGCCACCGATGGCGTGCCGCGTTACCTGCCGACGACCATTGCCGACCGCTCGGTGGGCATCTATGCGTTTGGTGTGATTGCTGCGGCGCTGTATTCGCGCTCGCAAACCGGGCTGGGCCAGTCGCTGGAAATTCCGATGTTCGAGACCATGGTGCCCTACGTTCTGGGCGACCATTTGTATGGCCACACGTTTGTGCCGCCGCAAGGGGGCTTTGGCTACCCGCGCGTGATGTCGCCCAATCGCCGCCCCTACAAAACCAAGGATGGCTATGTGTGCTGCCTGGTCTACCACGACCACCACTGGAAAACTTTTTTGACGGCGGTCGGCCAGGAGCATCTGCTGCAGACCGATCCCCGCTTTCAGAACATCCGTACCCGCACCGAGCATATCGATGCGCTGTACCAGATCGTCTCGGACGAAATGGAGAAAAAAACCACCGAAGAGTGGCGCCTGATTTTGCAAGCCGGCGACATTCCGGTGTTTCCCATGCACACCTTCGACTCGCTGCTCAAGGACGAGCACCTGGCCGACATCGGCTTCATCAAGGAAGTCGAACACCCCACCGTCGGAAAGATTCTCGACCTTGGCGTTCCCAGCGAATGGTCGGGCACGCCACCCGACAACCACCGACCCGTACCCCGGCTCGGTGAGCACACCGAGGAAATTCTGCGCGAGGTGGGCTACAGCGATGCAGACATTGAAGACATGCGCAGCCGGGCCGTCATCTGACCTGCGCGCGCATTCCGTCAAGACCCTATTTATCTACGGACAGGCATGAAAGGCAGGCAAATGGAAAACCAGGAACTGTTGGTGGGCCGAGAAGGCCCTGTTCTGACCCTCACCATCAACCGCGAAGACAAGCGCAACTCGCTCAGCCCGGAGGTGCTCGATGGCATCTGTGAGCAACTGCGGCGGGGCCAGGACGACGCCGATCTGCGCGCCATCGTGTTGACCGCCGTGGGCACAAAGGCCTTTTGTGCAGGTGCCGATCTGGCGTCTGGCAAGGCCTTCAAGCCCGACTATTCGCAGCCGCGCAACCAGGGGCTGCCGCAGCTGTTCCGTCTGGCGCGCGAGTCGAATGTGCCCATCGTCGGCCGCATCAACGGCACCTGCATGGCGGGTGGCATGGGTCTGCTGGCCATGTGCGACATGGCGATCGCCGCCGACCACGCATTGTTCGGCCTGCCCGAAGTCAAGGTGGGCGTGTACCCGATGCAGGTGCTGTCGATGCTGCAGCACGTGGTGCCACGCCGCCGTCTGATGGAACTGTGCTTCACCGGTGAGCCGGTGTCGGCGCAAGAGGCTCTCGAAATGGGCTTGCTCAACGCGGTGGTTCCCACCGCCGAGCTGGATGCAGCGGTGCAAAAAATGATTGACCGATTGATGGACAAGTCGCCCACCGGCATTCGACGCGGCAAGTACGCCACCTACGCCATTGAAGCGATGTCTTTCGAGGAATCGATCAAGTTCATGGAGAGCCAGATTGCGCTGATGTCGCAGACCGAAGACTCCATCGAAGGCCGCACGGCCTTCAAAGAAAAACGCAAACCAGTCTGGACCGGACGCTGATATGACCACAAAACAAAAAACCATCCGCATTGGCGGCGCATCGGGCTTCTGGGGCGACAGCGCCGTGGGCGCCAACCAATTGGTCGACGCCAACATCGACTACCTGGTGTTCGACTACCTGGCCGAGTTGACGATGTCGATTCTGGCGGCAGCGCGCACGAAGAAGCCCGAGCTGGGCTACGCCACCGACTTCGTCAACGCCGCCATGCGCGACACGCTCAAGCGCTGTGTGGAGCGCGGTATCAAGGTCATTTCGAATGCGGGCGGCATCAACCCTGCAGCCTGCGCCGAGGCGGTTGAAAAGCTCGCAGAAGAGCTGGGCGTGAAGGTGAAGGTCGCCATCGTCCACGGCGATGACGTCATGCCGCTCGTTCCCGAGCTGAAAGAAAAGGGCGTAAAAGATTTCTACACTGGCGCCCCGCTTCCCGAAAAACTGATCAGCGCCAACGCTTACCTGGGCGCGGTGCCGATTGCTGCAGCACTGGCTGCGGGCGCTGACGTGGTGATCACCGGCCGTGTGGTCGATAGCGCCGTGGTGCTGGGCGCGCTCATCCACGAGTTCGGCTGGAAAGAAGATGCCTACGACCAGTTCTCGGGCGCCTCGCTGGCGGGACACATCATTGAATGCGGGTGCCAGGCCACCGGTGGCCTGCACACCGACTGGAGCACGATTCCTGACTGGGACAACATCGGCTACCCCATTGTGGAATGCGCAGCGGACGGCAGTTTTGTGGTGTCCAAGCCGGACAACACAGGCGGAAAAATTCTGGCGCTTGCGCTCGCTGAGCAAATGCTCTACGAGATCCACGACCCAGCGGCTTACATCCTTCCGGATGTTGTCTGCGATTTCACTGCGGTGCAAATCAGGCAGTTGGACAAGGATCGGGTGGAACTGACAGGCGCGAAAGGCAGCGCACCCACCGATGCCTACAAAGTGTCGGCGACCTACCAGGACGGGTTCACCTGCACGGGCGTTTTGGCCATTGTCGGTTTTGAGGCAGCGGCCAAGGCCAAGCGCACGGGCGAAGCCATTCTTGCGCGCACCAGCCGCATGCTGCAAGAGAAAGGGCTGGGCGACTACAGCAGTACCAACATCGAATTGTTCGGTGTGGAAGAGCCCTACGGTGCCAACGCAAACCCGCAAGCGCAGCAACCCTTTGAAGCCGTGGTGAAGATGACCACGCGCCACACCAGGAAAGAAGCGCTGTCATTGTTCGCTCGCGAGATCGCCCCCTCGGGAACCTCGTTTTCCCCCGGTACGGTCTCTGGGCTGGCGCCCGGCCGTCCCAGTGTGTCGCCCTTGGTTCGACTGTTTTCGTTCACGGTGCCCAAAACGCAGGTGTCGGCACAGATGACGCTGGGCAATGCAGCGGCGCAGACCATCGCCGTGCCAGCAGGGCGCCGCCATGACGCCGGCGCGCAAGCTGCAACCCATCTGCCCGAGACCTGGACGGCCAAGTTGCCTGAGCACACGGACGACGAAGTCGAAGTGCCGCTCATTCGTATCGCCGTGGCGCGCAGCGGAGACAAGGGCGATACGTCGAACATCGGCGTGATCGCGCGCAGCGAGGAATTGTTGCCGTACATGCTGCGCGAAGTGACCGCCGAAAAGGTGAAACACTACTTTGCTCACTATGTGCAAGGTGAAGTGATTCGCCATCCGGTGCCCGGCATCGATGCGGTGAACTTCGAGATGAAGCGCGCACTCGACGGCGGCGGCCTGGCGTCGATGCGGCTTGACAAGCTAGGCAAGTCGCTCGGCCAGATTCTGCTGCGGATGACGGTGAAGGTTCCCGCGCGCCTGCTGGAGAAAAAGTCGTGAGCGACGCAGCGCCATCCCGGTACGTGCGCTCCACGCAAGGCATTGCAGGCTATTCGCCGGCCAATCACACGGGGACATCGAACCAGCGACTGGTCAGCCGCGACACCGTGGGCGCCCAATACCTGGAAGTGTTGATCGGCACCATCGTGAAAGGGCACGGCGCGAGCAGGCACTTTCATCCCAACCTGGAGCAAGCCGGCTTTCTGCTGCAGGGCGCCGGCATATCCGAGATCGACGGCGCCGAGACACTGGCACGGCCAGGAACCTGGCGCCATTACCGCAAGGGGGTGCCGCACCGCGTCACGGTCACCAGCGATGAGCCGTTCAAGACCATCGTGGTCTACGCGCCGCCGTATGGGGAAAACCGCGATTCCGTGGTGGTGTGTGAGGACAACCATTCCCCCGGCCATGCAACTGCTTCCGCGCCGGGAATGCAAGAAGCGATTGCCAAGCGGCCACGCTTTGACTCGCCCCATTTCTCCGGGCTGCGCGCCGAGCCCGTGATCAACGCCGAGAAGTCCGGCGCCGAATACATGGAGGTGTTCGACCTGCAGCTGGCGGCGGGGGGCGGCGCCTCCAGCCAGACGCTGCATGGGCTGGAGCAGGTGCTGTTTGTGCGCGCGGGAAGGCTCACCGGAGAAATCGCTGGCAGCGCATTTGAAGCCAGGCCGGGCGACTTCGTCTTTGTTCCCGACGGCGCCAGCCATGCCTACACCGCACCGGAGCCGAGCGGCGCCGAGGTCTTTTTGATTCGTGCGTTTCCCAGCCTTGAGCAGGAGTGAGACATGACCAAGATCGCATCGCAGTTTTCCGGTGTCCGCCGGGCTCTCGTGCTCGCCGCCTTGACCGTGGGCGTCTCGGCGCCCGGCTTCGCTGCCGACTATCCCAACCGCACCGTGAAGATCGTGGTGCCGTTTTCTGCTGGCAGCGCCACCGATATCTTCGCGCGCAAGATTGGAGAGAAGCTGGGGGAACGACTCAAGGCGACGTTCGTCGTGGAAAACATGCCTGGCGCGTCCGGTCAGATTGCTGCCGAATACCTTGCGCGCGCCAAGCCGGACGGCTACACGATCTTCAATACCACCAATTCCACGCAATCGGCCAACCCCGCGCTGTTCAAGAAATTGCGCTATGACCCGAGCAAGGATTTTCAGGCCATCACCTTGACCAATGAAACGCCGTTTCTGCTGGTCACGCGCAGCAACTTGCCGATCCACAGCGTTCAGGAGTTGATCGACTGGCTCAAGGCCCATCCCGACCAGGCCAACTACGGTTATGGCAACAGCAGCGGCCAGATTTCCGGTGCCTCATTCGTCCGCGGGGCCGGCATCAAGAACGCCATCGCTGCGCCTTACAAAGGCACGCCGCAGGCGATTACGGACTTGCTGGGTGGAAATCTGTCGTTCATGTTCGTCGACCTGGGTGCGTCGATGTCGTTTCTGGTGCCCGGCGGACCGCTGCGCGCGCTGGCCGTCACCGCGCCCAAGCGCACCACCGCAACGCCTGAACTGCCCACCATGAACGAGGCCCTGGGCCGCACCGACCAGGACTTGGTGGCGTGGGGAGGTTTCTTTGCGCCCGCCGGCACGCCACCCGAAATTGTGGCTGTTTTGAACAAGGAGATTCGCGCCATCGTGACTTCCCCGGACTTCGTCGCCTACCGCAAGAGCGTGGGCGGTGAAGTCGTGACGACCAGCCCCGAGGAGTTTTCCGACTACGTGAACAAGTCGATCAAGACCTGGGGCGCCATGGTGCGCGAAGCCGGCATCGAGCCGCAGTGAACGGCCAGTGCCGAGCCTCTGAGAAGGCCGCTTGATGAAGCCAGCAGAAGTGCAAGACCGTGCCGATCGCGCGCCGGTGATCGTGGGCGTCGGGCAGGTGGTCGATCGGCCCGGGCATGCGGCCAGCGGCCTGCAGCCCTCCGAGCTGATGGCGCAGGCGCTTGAGCGGGCGGATGCCGACGGCAAGGGCGGCTGGTTGGCTCAAATCGATTCGCTGGATTTGATTCATTCCGTGTCGTGGCCCTACCAGGATCCGCTCGGCGCGGTGACCGAGCGCTTGCGGCTTGCGCCCCACCATCAAAACTACGGACCTGTCGGCGGCGAAACGCCCGTGCGCTATCTGCATGAGGCGGCTTGCAAAATCGCCGCTGGTGAGATCGAAGTGGCCGCAGTGTGCGGTGGCGAGGCCGAATACACGGTTCGCCTGGCGCAGCGCCAGGAAGTCGACCTGCCCTGGCTTGAGCGCTCGCCCAACTGGCAGCAGCCACGCGACCGCAGTTACCTGCACTCGCTGGCACGTGCGCATGGTCTGAATCAGCCGGTTTTCGTCTATCCGCTGTACGAAGTGGCCTGCCAGGCGGCATGGGGGCAGACGCCACAGGAAGGATTGGCGGAATCGGCTGATCTGTGGGCCGGACTCTCGCAGGTGGCAGCTGCAAACCCTTACGCGTTCATTCGCGAGCCGCGCAGCGCCGCTGAAATTGCCAAGGTGTCTCCGTCGAATCGACCCATTGCCTGGCCGTACTCCAAGCTGATGGTAGCCAATCCGGTGGTCAATCAGGGCGCTGCGTTCATCGTGACCAGTCTGGCGCGCGCGCGGGCGGCGGGCATTCAAGAGGATCGGTTGGTCCACGTGGGTCCCGGCGCAGCAGCGAACGAATTGCGCGACTGGTTGAGCCGGGAGCGCTACGACCAGTCCGTTGCCCAGGACTGCGTGCTCGAAAGCGTGCTCGCGCAGGCCGGTCTGTCGGGCCCAGAGATCGAATGGGTGGAGCTTTACAGCTGCTTTCCCTGTGTGCCGAAAATGGCGCGGCGCTCGCTCCAAATGGCCAGCGATCGTGCCATTTCCGTGACGGGTGGGCTGACCTTTTTCGGCGCACCGCTGAACAATTACATGGCACATGCGATTGCCGCCATGGTGGCTCGGTTGCGCGACCAGCCTGCGTCCTGTGGTCTTGTCTACGGCCAAGGGGAGTTCGTTACCAAACACCATGCCCTGATGTTGGGCGGCGGCGCGCGGCCTTGGCCGGGCGAAGCCCATGCGCGTGAGCGGGCCGAAGCGCAAGTCGTGCCGACGGCGGCCCCCGCTGTTGCCACGGAGGCGACGGGTTCGATCCGGGTGGAATCGGGCACGGTTCTTTTTGGCCGCGACGGCATTCCCACGCATGGCGTTGTGGTGGGCCGCAGCAGCGACAACGCACGCACGCTCGCACGTGTCCCGGCGAGTGACCAGCGCGGCATCGATGCACTGATGCGTCCGGACCGCACGCCCGTGGGCCGGATGGCCCGTCTGTACAAGGCGGACGACGGCCTGCTCGAATGCGCCTTCGATTGAAGCACCAGCGGGCTCCGTACGCAGGCGCATTGGCGCTCGCACAGCGGGGCAATGCATGAACGAACGATCAGCAGAGAAACAGGAATGAGACATGACGACACAGCTTGAACACTTGGCGGCACCTGACGCAGTGGTGCGCTTCGAAATTCGGAACGGCCATACGGCACTCGTCACTCTGAATCGGCCCGATGCGCGGAACGCTGTGAGCGCAGCGATGGCCCAGGCCCTCGAAGCCATCGTCGACGCAACGCAGGCGGATGCCAATATCCGCGCCGTGGTTCTGGCCAGTTCCCACGCGGACGTCTTTTGTGCAGGCGCCGATCTCAAAGAAGTGCATGCGGGCCGTGGCGACCAGCTCTTTACCGAACGCAATGGCTTCGCAGGCCTGGTGTTCGCCGAACGAACCAAGCCATGGATTGCTGCAGTCAACGGCAAGGCGTTGGCCGGCGGATGCGAGTTGGTACTTGCCTGTGACATGGTCGTGGCCTCGCCGCGTGCCGGCTTTGGTTTGCCCGAAGTGCTGCGCGGCCTGGTTGCAGCCGCCGGCGGCATGTACCGCTTGCCGCGCGTGCTTCCACCCAATATCGCGCTGGAATTGATTGCCACCGCACTGCCCTTGGGGGGTGAGCGCGCCTATGCGCTCGGCATGGTCAATCGCCTGGTGGACCCGGAACAGGTGCTCAATGAAGCCTTGCTGCTGGCCAGCCAGATTGCCGCAAATGCACCGATTGCGGTGCGAGAAAGTTTGCGCGTTGCTCGCGCGGCTTTCGCCCAGAACGAGGCCGGCTTGCGCGCTATCACCCGCGAAGCACGCGGCGCCGTGTTCGCCAGCAATGACTACAAGGAAGGCCCTCTGGCGTTCATCGAAAAGCGCAAGCCGTGCTGGACCGGAACCTGATGCAACAGTCCTTTTTGTTTTGCCAATGCCGATTGGGCCCTAGACATCATGGTCGCCGCCTACCTTCTGGCGGCGACCATGATGTCTAGAGAGTTTCCGCCGTCTTTCCACCATTCCATGAGGACCCAAACCATGACATTTTTCTCCAAAGTCTGCCAACAATCGCGCCGAGGACTTGTGCTTTTCGGCCTCTCCATCGCCGCCATCGGCGTCGCCAGCGCCCAGGCATCCGACTATCCCTCCAAGCCCATACGGCTGGTCGTGCCCTTCTCGCCTGGCAGCGGCACCGATCTGACCACCCGCTTGATTGCCTCGGGCATGCAAGACGCCCTCAAAACCACAGTGGTGGTGGAGAATTTTCCGGGGGCATCCGGACAAATCGCTGCAACGACCGTGGCAAAAGCTAAGCCGGATGGCTACACGCTGTTTTTCACGACCAACACCTCGCAAGCAGCCAACGTGTCGCTCTTCAAGTCGCTTCCCTACGATCCGATCAAGGACTTTGCACCCGTCACGCTGCTGAGTGAAACGCCGTTTCTGTTGGTTGTCCGAAAAAACATGCCCGTGAAAAACGTCAAGGAACTGGTGGCCTGGCTCAAGGCACATCCTTCAGACGCGTCGTATGGCTTTGGCAACAGCACCGGTCAGGTGGCGGGAGCTGCGCTGATGCAAGCCATGGAAGTCGAGGCGGTTCCCGTGCCGTACAAGGGAACCCCGGCTGCGGCGTCCGACGTGATCGGCGGGCGCCTTGCATTCATGTTCATTGATACCGCTGCAGCCCAAGCCTTCATCGGAGCCGAAGGTCCGTTGCACCCGCTCGCCATCACGTCTGTTGCGCGCAGCCCGCTGGTGCCCGACGTTCCCACGCTGCTGGAGGCGACAGGCGTCGAGGACCTTGACCTGGTCGCCTGGCTGGCGGTGTACGCGCCGGCCGGTACGCCCGCTGACATCGTCGCCAAACTCAACGGCGTGATCCACAAGACCACCTCCACCCCAGAGTACGAAGCGCGTGCCAAGAGCCTCTCGAGCGACTTGAAGCGGTCAACGCCGGAAGAGCTGGGTGCGTACACCAAGGCGGCAATCGAGAGCTGGCGCTCCAAGATCAAGGCAGCCGGTATCCAACCCCAGTAGTTGCGGCCAAAGCCTGTCGAAGCATGAGATTGCGTCATCCATGCGACTGCGTTGGTCTCGGTTTCTTGGCAAGCTAGCGAACCTTTGGTCGCTCTCGCTACAAATGCGTTGCGGCCAAACAGGCGCGCCCATGGCGCAAAAACTGGCTATGGCTTGGCTGAACCGGGATTGAAATGACTACTGAGAAAAAAACCATCCGCATTGGCGGCGCAGGCGGCTTCTGGGGCAATCCCGGTGTGGAGACACCTCAGTGGGTCAACAGCGGGGCGATTGGCCATGCACTGGACGAAGGCCTGACGGAGCCGACCATGTCCCGCCTGGCCAGTGCGCACCTCAAGCGCCCCCAAGGGCTTTTGCAGTCGACTTCGTGACCGTCGCCATGACCATTTTTGTGCAAGGATGCGCTGGGCAAGGGCATCGGGAAGATCTGGTTGGAGATGCAGATCTTTGTTCCAGTGCATTTGCTATTCTGCGATGGCACTGCCTTAACGATAAGCGCCTAATAGCTTCGGCAGAACGCAAATGACCATTCCAACAACGACCCGAAAGACGGTCTTCGGAGCATGCGGTGAAACCTGATACTCGCGATTTTATTGCTGGCGTTGCCATGATGGCGATTGGTGGTTTTGTGGCGCTTTATGCGTCCAACCAGTATCAAATCGGCGATGCCGCCCGCATGGGGCCGGGCTACTTCCCCACGTTGCTGGGCGCTATCCTGGCCTTTCTTGGCCTGGTGATCACGGTGCTCTCGTTCCGTGAGGTGGTCCATATCCTCACGCCGCCGCCGTTCACGCCGCGACCCTTCATCGCAGTGATCGCTGCGGTGGCGCTGTTCGCCTTGCTTATTACGCGCATCGGGCTCATCCCGACGACCATTCTGATGGTCATCGTCACCGCTGCGGGAAGCAACAGCTTCCGGCCGGGACGAGCCTTGGTGCTCGGAGTGTCCCTTTCAGCTATTGCCTGGCTCATCTTTTCTTTTGGTCTGCAGATGACTCTGCCCGCCTTTGCCTGGGAGTTTTGAGCCATGGAATTCTTTTCGCTCTTTGCGGCCAATCTCGCCATAGGTATCCAGGAGGCGGTGACGCTGACCAACCTCTGGTACTGCTTTGTCGGGGTGTTTCTGGGCACCTTGGTCGGTGTGCTGCCGGGGCTGGGTTCGCTGATTGCGATTTCGCTGCTGCTGCCCATCACCTACCACCTGCCTGCTACAGGGGCGCTCATCATGCTGGCCGGGGTGTACTTTGGTGCCGACTACGGAGGCGGCACCTGCTCGATTTTGCTGGGGGTGCCTGGACACGCGGCGGCTGCGGTCGATGTGCTTGACGGCTACCCCATGGCCAAGCAGGGGCGCGGCGGCATTGCGCTGTTCATGAAGTGCATCGCCTCGTTCTGGGGCTCGGTCGTCGGCATCACGCTGCTGATGTTTTTCGCCCCGATTCTCGCGGGCTGGGCCTTGAATTTCGGGCCTTCCGAATACTGTGCGCTGATGTTGCTGGGCCTGATTGCCGCCTCGACGGTGGGTCAGGGTTCGCCCATCAAGGGCGTAGCGATGGTGTTCGTCGGTCTCATCCTGGGTGTGGTGGGAACCGACATCAACAGCGGGGTGTCGCGCTTTGCTTTTGATATTCCCGAACTGACCGACGGCATCAGCCTGGTGGCCATGGCCATGGGTCTGTTTGCGATCACCGAAGTCATCAAGAGCGCCAACACGTCGCGAGTGACGCCGGAAGAGCAGAGTTTTTCGCTGCGCGACCAGATGCCCACGCGCGAAGACTGGCGCCGCTCTTTCGGCCCGATGCTGCGCGGCTCAGGGCTGGGGGCGTTCTTTGGTTCGCTTCCTGGCACCAGCGGTGGCATGGCGACTTTTCTGTCTTATTCGATGGAAAAGCGGATTTCCAAGCACCCGGAAGAATTCGGCAAGGGCGCGATCGAAGGGATTGCCGGCCCCGAGGCCTGCAACAACGCCGGTGTGGGCACGGCCTTCATTCCGACGCTGACGCTGGGTATCCCGGGCGACGCCATCATGGCGCTGATGTTGGGTGCTCTCACCATCCAGGGCATTCAGCCCGGCCCTCAGGTGCTTACCAGCCACCCCGAACTGTTCTGGGGCCTGATCGTCAGCTTCTTCATCGGCAACCTCTTTCTGGTGATCCTGAACATTCCGCTGATCGGCATGTGGGTCAAGCTGCTGTCCATTCCCTACCACCTGATGTTCCCATCCATTGTGCTGTTCACCTGCATCGGGGTGTACAGCACCAGCAACAGCACCTTCGACGTCTGGATTTTGCTGGGCTTTGGCTTCGTGGGCTATCTGATGGCGCTGCTGCGCCTGGAGGTGGTGCCGGTGCTGCTGGGCCTGATTCTGGGGCCGATGCTGGAGGAGAACTTCCGTAGAACGCTGCTGCTCTCGCGCGGCAGCTTCAGCGTGTTCGTCGAGCGGCCGATCACCGCTGTGGCGCTCGCGGTCTGCGCGGGCTTGTTGATCTGGTCGATCTGGGGCAGCATGAAGAAGAAGGTCGTGGCCTGAGGCCACCGGGCGGGCTGGGCGCGCGTTGCTGCGCCCGCCTACCCCTCTCGCACTACTTGCCCTGCAAGTAGCGGCGCGACAATTCGCTTCGTGCGGGCGCATCGAGACCCAGCACTTCGGTGAGATAGGTTTCATGCCCGCCATAGTCCTGATCCACCTTCTGCAGAGCGGTGTCGAGAAACTCGCGCTGCACGCGCCAGAGCACGGCAAGCACCTCTTCCGGCGCATGCCCCGCCGCCATCGCCGGGCGGCGATAAAGCTCGTTGGTGAGCAAATAGTCGCGCATCACCACGTCGCGCGGCACGCCGAGCGCCAGCAGAATGAGCGCTGCAGCAAAACCCGTGCGGTCCTTGCCAGCGGTGCAGTGAAAGACCAGCGGCGCGTCCTTGGCGAGCAGGATGCGAAAGAACTCGGCAAAACGCGGTGCGTTCTCATGCACAAAGCCGCGATAGGTTTCCTGCATCAGCTCGACGGCGTCTTGCGACGTGAGCGCACGGCCGCTGCGCTGCAATTCAATGGCACGCTGCACCACGGTGGGCTCAATGGCCAGCTGGTGGTGCTCGACTTCGGGCAACAGATAGGCAAGCTGGGCGCGCTCCTGCTCGCCACGAAAATCCACTGTGCGCGCGATGCCCAGCGCAGCCAGGCGTGCCCGGTCGTCCGGTGTGAGCGATGCCAGGTGGTCGGAGCGAAAAATGCGCCGCCACGCCACCTGCCGACCGTCCTGGCCGGTGTAACCCCCCAGATCGCGGAAGTTGCTGGCGCCAGCCAGCGGCAGGGAACGGGAGGGTGTTGCGTCGGGCATGGGAGCCTGCGGTGGGGGCAAATCGGGTGTGTGCATGGCGCTGAGCGTAGCGCAAGCGGCTAGATGGGGCTCGGCCCCATCCATATGCCGCTTCGCAGGCCTGTGGGGCGCTCGGCAGCCCAGACCTGCCCGCTGGTGGTCCAGGCTTCTTCCTGTACGCTCAGTCCGGCAAACACGCCATAGCCATCGCCAGGGCAGATCGATTGCCCGGCCGAGAGGGTTTCACCGGCCTTGATCGCACCCTGCGCGTGAATCGATTCGCCGGCCTTGATGCCCCAGCCCGCTTCGAGATGCACCACTCCACCGATGGCGCCGCCCACCAGAATGCCCTGAACGGTGCGCAAACTCTCGCGCACCGTCAGGTGCCCACCCACGCGCAGGCCTTTGCCGCACTCCACGGCGCCGTGCGCGATGAGGTCCTGCCCGACGAATCCGCCGCCCAGCAGCTGCAAACGCCCGCCGCAAATGGCGTCCCAGCCTGCACGCAGGTCGCCGGCGCAGGTGATGTCGCCCCCGGTCTCGATGCCCCACTGCGCGCGCACATCGCCGCCCGCCTGCAGCGCAGCACCCGCTCGGATGCTGCCTTCCACGCGGATATCGCCGCCCACGGTGATGGCGCCACCGGCACGCAGGCCGCCCCCGGCGCGAATGGACCCGCCGGTGTGAATGACGGTGTCGGCATCGATGCTGCCGCGCACCTCCAGCGTTCCGGCAAAGACGATGGCTTCAGCGTCGAGCGCGTCCAGCGTGAGCACCTCCTGCGTCGGCCCAAACTGCGTGAGCAGCCAGCAGGCGTCTTCTACGCGTCCGGCCTGGACCAAGGTGTCCAGGGCTTCCTGGTAGCCGCTGCCGTCCTGGACGTTGCGGCTGAACCAGCGAAAGCCGTTGGCGCACGGGTTCTTGGATCGCAGGAATTGCTTGGTGAACTCCATGCCGGCGACGGCACCGCGAGAGGCGGCCAAGGCGGGGGCTTGCAAAGAGCAAGGCTGGATGGACGGGTGTCCATCGGTGGCAAGTTCGGGTGGCATGGCCATCTCCTGAAGAGAGCGGCCCGACACGCCCGAGATCAGGCTAAGGTGACGGCCGCCATCGCGCGGGGAGGGTGCCCGGCGATGGGGGATTTGCGCGTGGAAAAAAGGAAGTGTGCGAATCGCCGGGCGAGGAAATGTGCGACCGGTTTGTATGGCCAGATCTCGCGCCCCAGCACGCCCGTGCAGCGCAGCGCGCTGCGGCAGCAGCGGGCTGGAAGGTGGAGCGTGCGGTGCGAAGGCATGGTGGGCGATGGTAGCAGCGTGTGCCAACCCGGCGCCTGCCGTGGGATATTCACTGCGGCAGCACGCTCAGAGCGGGGTCCATCCCCTGTTCCTTGCTTCCCGGCGGGCAGGGCTGGTCGGTGTACACGGTGCGGTTTCCCTGCACACACTTGCGCGGCAGCGCCGCCGGGGCCGATGCGCCCGCTTGGGGTGCCTGGGCGGACGCTGGCGCGCGCGGGTGGCCGGGCGGCGGGCTGGGGCGGGTGATGGCGAGCCAGGTCTGCCTGGCCCATGGTCCGGCCAGCGGCGTCCAGCGCTCAGCGGTCCACCACGCGGCGGCGGCGGCCAGCACCAGCACCACGGCCAGTGCGGTCCAGAGCGTGCGCTCGGTGCGGCTGCGCATGTGGCGTCTGGTAGCAGGCTAGCCCAGGTGCGGGCCGAGCAATCCGGCCAGCTCGAACATGCCGGCGCGGTCCTTGCCAAACACGGCGCGCAGCTTGTCGTCGGCGACGATGCTGCGCTTGTCCTTGGGATCCTGCAGCTCGTGCGCCTTGATGTACTCCCACAGCTTCTTCACGGCGGCGGGGCGGGCCACCGGCTCGGTACCGATGACGGCGGCCAGTTGCGGGCTGGGCGCTTTGCCGGCTGCGGGCTTGCGTGGTGCTGCGGTTTTTGCTGCCGCCTTCTTTGCCGGGGCTTTCTTGACAGCTGCCGGTTTTTTGGTGCCTTTTAAGGCTCCAGCGCTTGTCCTGCTTGCACCAGCAGCTATTGTTTTTGTAGTTCCACCTGCGGCGGGTTTGCGTGGCGGGAACTTGCTTGGGGCAAATTCAAAGTTCACTTTTCCGGCCTCGGCATCCCAGGCCAGATGCGCCTTGAAGGCGCGGCGGGTGCGCATGCTGACAAACTTCTCCAGCAGATCGGTCTTGCCGGTGGCGAGCAGCTTTTCCACCTGCGCGCGTTCCACCGGCTGCTGCAGGATGATCTTGCCGCTTTTGAAGGTGCAGCTGGGAACGGGCTGCGCGGCGGTCGGAACGGATTTGGCACACACATAGTTGTTGCCATGTTCGTGCACTTCAGCGCCGCAGATCGGGCAGGCGCCCAGAGGCTCGTCGACAAACTCGACCAGTTCGCCGGTTTCCTCGGCCTTGGCGTCGCCAAAGTCGAACTCGAGTTTGTAGTTGTGCGCCTCGTCGTCGTACTTGAGCACGATCTCAGACGTGAACGGCCAGCCGGCCTTGGAGCGAAAGCCGTCCAGCGGGCCGATCTTGCGCTCGCTCAGCAGTTGCTCGGCCTCTTGCGGCTCAAACGTGCGCCCGGCCGGGGATTTACCGAACGAGAAGCCGCACGCCTCCTCACCGGGTTTGCCGACGCAGGCGTAGCGGCGGTAGTTCTCCTTCACCACGCCGCCGCAGTTGGGACATGGCGCCGCCAGGGTCGCGTAGTCGCCAGGAATGGTGTCGCGGTCGTACTCCTTGGCCTTTTTCACCATGCGCTCGGTCATGGCGGCAATCTCCTGCATGAAGGTGTCGCGGCTGAGCAGGCCTTTCTCCATCTGCGCGAGCTTGTATTCCCACTCGCCGGTGAGGTCGGCGCGCGAGAGTTCCTTGACTTCCAGGCCGCGCAGCAGCGTCATGAGCTGGAACGCCTTGGCCGTGGGGATGATTTCGCGGCCTTCGCGCAGCATGTATTTTTCGGCCAGCAGGCCTTCGATGGTCGCAGCGCGGGTGGCAGGCGTGCCCAAACCTTTTTCCTGCATGGCTTCGCGCATCGACTCGTCTTCGACCTGCTTGCCGGCGCTTTCCATGGCGCCCAGCAGCGTGGCTTCGGAGTAGCGGGCCGGCGGCTTGGTCTTGAGGCCTTTGGCGTCGACCTGCTCGGCCAGAGGCTGCTCGCCCAGCTGCACCGGCACCAGGTTCTGGCCCTTGTCGCCTTCCTTGGCGTCCTGCACTTCGTCGGCAGCTTCCTTGCCGTAGATCGCAAGCCAGCCCGGCTTGACCAGCACCTTGCCTTCGGTTTTAAAGTGGTGGGCCTGAGCTGCCTGCCCGACCTTGCTGATGCGGGTCGTCACCAGGTATTCCGCGCTGGGGAAAAACACCGCCAGGAAGCGGCGCACCACCAGGTCGTAGAGCTTTTGCTCGGCTTCCGAGAGACCGCTGGGCGCCTGCAGTGTGGGAATGATGGCGAAGTGATCGCTCACCTTCGCGTTGTCAAAAATGCGCTTGTTCGGCCGCACGTAGTTGCCTTCAATGGCGGTGCGGGCGTGCGGCGCCAGGTGCGCCATGCCACTGCCCGCCAGCATTTCCAGCGTTTGCTTGGCCACGGGTACGTAGTCTTCGGGCAGGGCGCGCGAATCGGTACGCGGGTACGTTAGCGCCTTGTGGCGCTCGTACAGCGACTGCGCCAACGCCAGCGTGGTCTTGGCCGAGAAGCCGAACTTGCCGTTGGCTTCGCGTTGCAGACTGGTCAGGTCAAACAACTGGCCCGGCGCCTGGGTGGTGGGGCGGCTTTCTTCGGTGACGGTGGCGCTCTGGCCGCGCGACGCGTCGGCAATGGCACGCGCCTGTGCTTCCGACCACACGCGGTCGGCGCGCTGCTCGGCGTCGTCAGGGTTCTTCTTCCACTGTGGGTCAAACCACTTGCCGGGGTATTCACCGGCTTGCGCGGCAAACGACGCATGGATTTCCCAGTAGTCGCGGCTGATGAATTTGCGGATTTTTTCCTCGCGCTCCACCACCAGGGACAGCGTAGGCGTCTGCACCCGGCCCACGGTGGTCAGAAAGAAGCCGCCGCCCTGCGAGTTGAACGCCGTCATGGCGCGCGTGCCATTGATGCCCACCAGCCAGTCGGCTTCCGAGCGGCTGCGGGCGGCATCGTGCAGGCCCTGCATTTGTTCGTTGCTGCGCAGTTTGTCGAAGCCGTCGCGAATCGCCTGCGGCGTCATGGACTGCAGCCACAAACGCTTGACGGGTTTGCCCAACGGCTTGGCGCCGCCGGCGTACTGCTCGATCAGGCGGAAGATCAGCTCGCCCTCGCGGCCCGCGTCACAGGCGTTGATGAGCTGCGTCACGTCCTTGCGCCTGGCCTGCTTGACGACCGCGTTCAGGCGCGTCTTGGTCTTGTCCACGGGTTTGAGGTCAAAGCGGGGCGGAATCACCGGCAGGTTGGCAAAGCTCCATTTGCCGCGCTTGACGTCAAATTCCTCGGGCGCCTGGATTTCCACCAGGTGGCCAACGGCGCTGGTAACTACGTACTGCTCGTTCTCGAAATGTTCGTCGTGCTTGTCGAACTTGCCCGCCACGGGCGTGAGGGCGCGCACGATGTCTTGTGCGACCGAGGGTTTTTCTGCGATGACGAGGGTCTTGCTCATGGAATGTTTTTTCTGGTGCCAGCGCGCCACAGTGTGGCATCAAGCGCTTCTACAATCGGATTCCCTCGCGCGTACACGCGCACGCGCAGGTGTGCATATTCAAAGTAACAGAAGTTTTGCCATGCCTTCAAGCACCGTGCCAGCTGCCTCTGCCGGGCGCCGTCTCCAGACCCGCCGCTCCGGTGTGCATGGCAAGGGCGTCTTTGCCGTCCAGGATATCGCCGAGGGCGAAGTGCTGATTGAATACACGGGCGAAGTCATCGGCTGGCAGGCGGCGCAAGACCGGCACCCGCATGACCCCCTGCAGCCCAACCACACCTTTTACTTCCATGTGGACGAAGACCGCGTCATCGACGCCAAGTTTGGCGGCAATTCGTCGCGCTGGATCAACCACAGCTGCGATCCCAACTGCTTTGCCGACGAGCAGGACGGCCGCATCTTCATCACCGCGCTGCGCAACATTGCAGCGGGCGAAGAGCTCAATTACGACTACGGCCTGATCATTGAAGAGCGCTACACGCCCAAGCTGAAAGCCGAATACCCCTGCTGGTGCGGCGCAGCCAACTGCCGGGGCACCTTGCTCGCGCCCAAGCGCGGCCCGCGTGCACCTGCGCCGCTGAGCCAGAAAGCCAAAACGCGCAAAGCGCCGCGCAGCCAGGGCGCTGTCCAATGACCAAACCCGTGCGCTGGCCCCTGGAGGCGCTTTGGCAGACCCTGGCACCGCGCATGCCAGGTTTCAGCGCCGAGTTGCTCGACAGCGTGGACTCCACCAATTCCGAATGCATGCGCCGATTGCGCGCGGGCCAGCAGGAGCCGCTGTTGCTGGTGGCCTTGGTGCAAACGGCAGGGCGCGGGCGTTTGGGGCGCAACTGGCAGAGCGAGGGCGAGGCCGCAGGCGCCTCGCTCACCTTTTCGCTGGCGCTACCTATGGCACCGCGCAGTTGGTCCGGTCTGTCGCTGGCCGTCGGGCTGAGCGTGGCGGACAGCCTGCAAGCCGAACTGCCTGCCGTCGGCAGCCGCGCACCGCGCATTGCGCTCAAATGGCCCAACGACCTGTGGCTGCAGGGGCAGGGCGCCGAGCGCAAGCTGGGCGGCATCTTGGTGGAAACCGCCAGCTGGCTGGCGCCGGGTGCGGCCAGCGGCGCAACGCGCTGGGTGGTCGTGGGCGTGGGCTTGAACGTGGCGCCGCGCGATGGTGCCGATTTCTCCACACCGCCGGGCTGCCTGCACGATCTGGATGCGCGCTGGGACGCGCCCACGGCCCTGGGTTGTGTGGTGGAACCCTTGGTGGACGCGCTGCAGGCGTTTGAACGCGAGGGTTTTGCGCCGCTGGTTGCACGCTACGCCGCGCGCGACGCGCTTGCCGGCCGCCCGGTGCGCTTGTCGGATGGCCGCGAAGGCCTGGCCAGCGGTGTCGGGGCGGACGGCGCGCTGCGCGTGCGCGGGCCGGCGGGCCCTTTTGATATCAGCAGCGCCGAAGTCTCGGTGCGGCCGCTGCCGGCCGTGGCATAAACGCAGCATGTTGCGCTCTCTCGTTCTCCTGCTTCTGCTGGCCAATGGTGGCTACTACGCTTGGTCCCAGGGCTTGCTGCAACCCTGGGGCTTTGCGCCGCATGAGCAGGCCGAGCCGCAGCGCCTGCAGCAACAAATCCGCCCCGAGCTGCTGCGCGTACTGACGGACGACGCGGGCAAGGCACAGCGCAGCACACCGGCGCCAGCAAGCCCTCGTCCGGCCGAGCCCGTGGCTCACGCCGAACCGGTGGCTGCTGCCGAGCCTGACGCCGCAGCCGCCGCAAAGGGCGAATGTCTGCAGGCCGGTCTTTTCGATGCGGCCCAGGCCGATGCGCTGCGCCACGCGGCCGCAGCGTTGCCCGCAGGAAGCTGGCGGCTGGAAAACGCCACACTGCCCGGCCGCTGGATGGTTTACATGGGGCGCTTTGCCGACGCTGACCAGCTGGCCAGGAAACGCAGTGAATTGCGCGAGCTGGGCGTGTCTTTTGATCGACCCAATGCAGCGCTGGAGCCAGGGCTCTCGCTGGGGCGTTTTTCTACCGAGGAAGCGGCGCAGCGCGGGCTGACCCAGCTCAACGCCAAAGGCGTGCGCTCGGCCCGCGTCGTGCAGGAGCGCCTGGACATGCCGGGTTTTGTGCTGCGACTGCCACAGGCCGACGCGGCCCTGCGCGCCCAGGTGCTGGCACTGCGCGGCGCGCTGGCGGGCAAGGAGCTGCGCCCCTGCGCCTGAAGCCGGGAGTGCGCAGCAGCCTGTTTACGAAGACGCGTCCAGCGCCGCAAAGCGCACGCTGAAGCAGGCTCCAGGGGGTTTGTAGCCGGGCCGTGCATCTTCCACCACTATGCGCGTGCCATGTTGGCGCGCGATCTCCTGCACGATGGGCAGGCCCAGGCCCGAGCCATCGGCCTCGTTGCCCAGCACGCGGTAGAAGGGCCGGAAGATCAGCTCGCGCTCGGATTCGGGCACGCCGGGGCCTGAATCCTCCACCTGCAGCAGCAGCACATGACCGAAGGTGTCGGCCAGTACCCGTGCGGTGACCACGCCGGGGCGTTCGGAGGTGGACGGCGTGTAGTTGATGGCGTTGTCCACCAGATTGCGCACCAGTTCGTGCAACAGCGTGGGGTTGCCCAGCATGTTCACCCCTGGCGCGCCGGGCAGCGCGCCGTCGTAGCCCAGGTCAATGCCTTTGTCGAGCGCGCGCGAGATGGCGTCGTGCACCACGTCCACCGTGATCTGCGCCAGGTCGCACGGCACCAGCGCAATCTGCGCGCTGCTGCTCTCGGCGCGTGCCAGTGCCAGCAACTGGTTGACGCTGTGCGTGGCGCGGATGCTCGAGCGACCGATCTGCTCCAGCGAGCGCTTGATCTCTTCGGGGCTGGTGCCCGCGCGCTGTGCCAGATCGGCCTGCATGCGCAGGCCCGCCAGCGGTGTCTTGAGCTGGTGCGCAGCGTCGGCCAGGAAGCGCTTTTGCGTGGCCAGCGAGTCGCTCAGGCGCGTGAGCAAGTCGTTTACCGAGGCCACCAGCGGCGCCACTTCGAGCGGCACGGTCCGGTCGTCCAGTGGCGAGAGATCGTCCGGCTTGCGCGCGCGAATGCGCTCTTCCAGCTGTTTGAGGGGCTGGATGCCCCGTGCCAGTGCCAGCCACACCAGCAGCACGGCGAGCGGCAAGATGATGAACTGCGGCAGCATCACGCCCTTGATGATCTCGGTGGCCAGCACGCTGCGTTTTTCGCGCGTCTCAGCCACCTGCACCAGGGCCAGCGGCGCATCGGGCAATGCCAGCCGCACCCAGATGTAGGCCAATCGGATATCGAGCCCGCGAAACTCGGCGTCGCGCAGATGCACTTCGCCGCTGGATGCGGCTTCGCCCTCGGGCGGCGCCGGCAGATCGCGCTCTCCCGAGAGCAGCTCGCTGCGCGGGCCGGTCACCTGGTAGTACACGGTGTCGGAATCGTCGGCGCGCAGGATTTCGCTGGCGGGTTGCGGCAGGTTGAACTGCACCTTGCCGTGGCTGACCGAAACCAGCTGCGCCAGCGCCTGGGCGTTGTATTCCAGCGCGCGATCAAACGGCTTGTTGGCGATGCCCTGCGCCACGAGCCAGGTCAGCGCCAGACTCACGGGCCACAGCAAGAGCAGCGGCGTGAGCATCCAGTCGAGGATTTCGCCAAACAGGGAGCGCTGCTCGCGCTGGAAGATTTTCAAGCTCGCGGCCCTGACTAAGGGTAAAAACTGCCTCTAGCGCAAGATAGATAAGCGCTAAAAGCTATATTAATAATAGCAAAAGTTGTCGATGTACGCTGGTGGGCGGCACCGAGCAGTAGCTGTGAAACTGGCACGGCCGAGGCCAGCGGCCGCCGCACAAGGGCCATGGCCGGCCGCGCCGCCCCGCAGCGCTGGCGGCGTCCCCCCTCCCGAACCGCGCAGCGATCCGAGAGAGCGGGCTGAAGGTCGCGGCTCCAAGCCTGCCTGCGCAGGCTTGGACGTAGCTCAAGAGCCGCCGCCTCTGGCGGCTGTACGGAGGAGCGCAGCGACACAGGGGGGCGTTCCTATTCGGGGATTTTTTCCAGGCAGTAGCCGAGGCCACGCACCGTGGCGATGCGAATCGGACCCTTTTCTATTTTCTTGCGCAGGCGGTGGATGTAGACCTCGATGGCGTTGTTGCTCACCTCTTCGCCCCATTCGCACAGGCGCTCGACGAGCTGGTCCTTGCTCACCAGGCGCCCGGCGCGCTGCAGCAGCACTTCGAGCAGACCCAGTTCGCGTGCCGACAGCTCCACCATCTTGCCGTCGATGGTGGCCACACGGCCGGCCTGGTCGTAGAGCAGAGGCCCGTGCTTGATGGCGCTGCTGGCACCGCCCATGCCGCGGCGAGAGAGGGCGCGCACCCGCGCTTCAAGCTCCTGCAGGGAAAACGGTTTGGCCATGTAGTCGTCTGCGCCCAGATCCAGGCCCTTGACGCGCTCATCGATGCTGTCGGCCGCCGTCAAGATGAGCACCGGCAAGGCCGAGCCTCGCGAACGCAGGCGTTTGAGCACTTCCAGTCCGTGCATGCGTGGCAGGCCCAGATCGAGGATCAGCAGATCGAACTCGTTGTTCGTCATCAGCGCGGCGTCGGCCTCGCTGCCGCTGGCGACATGGTCGACCACCGCACCTGAGCCGCGCAGCGTACGCAAGAGGCCATCGGCCAGCACCTGGTCGTCTTCAGCAATGAGGATGCGCATGCGTGTCTCCGAGGGGTGGGCGTGGATCAGACGGTGGGGCTTGTGCAGCCATTCTAGGAGGGCTCGGCCCCACCCGCGCTTACTGCGTGCCGCTGCTGCCGTAGGTTTCCAGGCCAATCGACACCACGGCCGCCACGGCGTCGCCGACCTCGGCGCGGAACTCGGTTTCGGCCTGCGTCACGGCGTCGCGAAACGCCTGCAGCCAGGCCAGGCCGGTCGGCGTGAAGCAGATACGCCGTGCACGCGCGTCCAGCGGGTCGCTGCCCCGCTCCACCAATCCCCAGGCGATGCATTGGTCCACCAGGCTGGCCATGGCCTGTTTGCTCATTCCGGCGCGCGCCGCCAGGTCGGTCAAGCGATCACCCGAAAGCGACAGGTGGCGCGTGATGTGGATGTGCGCAGCACTCACCTGATCACGCGCAGCCAGGTTCGACAGCGCCAGCGGCACCTCGACATTGCGCGCCATGAGCTGGAGCACGCGGGCGTCAAAGCGGCGCAGGGCATCGCCCATCAGGCGACCCAGGTGGGTCAGGCGCCAGGCGTCGTCGAGGTCTGGGGGAGTCATCGCTGCATTGTGGCATATTAGTCATGAAAACTGACGAAATAATGGGTTTACGGAAAAGTATTGCGCCCGTACATTACTGTTCAAGTATCCAGTCTTTCCAAAGTGCAAGACGGAGCAAAGTGTTTCAACCGACTGAATTTCAAGGAGATTTCCATGAGCACCCCGACCAACCGCAGCATGCCTGCCGACGGCGAAAAAGCCCGTGCCCTGCAAGCCGCTCTCGCGCAAATCGAGAAGCAGTTTGGCAAAGGCACCATCATGCGGCTCGGCGAAGGCGAAGTGATTGAAGACATTCAGGTGGTCTCCACTGGCTCGCTGGGTCTGGATGTGGCGCTCGGCGTGGGCGGCCTGCCGCGCGGCCGGGTGGTGGAAATCTACGGTCCGGAAAGCTCGGGCAAGACCACGCTGACGCTGCAGGTCATCGCCGAGATGCAAAAGCAGGGCGGCCAGTGCGCCTTTGTCGACGCCGAGCACGCGCTCGATATCCAGTACGCGCAAAAGCTCGGCGTGAACCTGCAGGACCTGCTGATCAGCCAGCCCGACACCGGCGAGCAGGCGCTGGAAATTGTCGACAGCCTGGTGCGCTCGGGCGCGGTGGACCTGATCGTCATCGACTCGGTTGCCGCCCTCACGCCCAAGGCCGAGATTGAGGGTGACATGGGCGACAGCCTTCCGGGCCTGCAGGCGCGCCTCATGAGCCAGGCGCTGCGCAAGCTCACGTCGAGCATCAAGAAGACCAATTGCATGGTCATCTTCATCAACCAGATCCGCATGAAGATCGGCGTGATGTTCGGTTCGCCCGAAACCACCACGGGTGGCAATGCGCTCAAGTTTTACGCCTCGGTGCGGCTCGATATCCGCCGCATCGGCTCAATCAAGCGGGGCGAGGAAGTCATTGGCAACGAAACCCGTGTCAAGGTGGTGAAAAACAAGGTTTCACCGCCGTTCAAAACCGCCGAATTCGACATTTTGTTTGGCGAAGGCATTTCGCGCCAGGGCGAGATCATCGACATGGGTGTAGTGGCGCGCATTGTGGAAAAGTCGGGTGCCTGGTATGCCTACAACGGCGAGAAAATCGGCCAGGGCCGCGACAACGCCCGCGAGTTTTTGCGCGAAAACCCGCAGCTGGCCAACGAGATTGAAAACAAGGTGCGCGAGAGCCTGGGGGTGGCGCAACTGGCTGCCGACATTCGGGTGCTGGCCGCACCTGTCGATGACGCCGCCGACGGTGTGGTGCCTGCGCCCGCAGCCAAGGGCAAGAAATCCGAGCAAAAAGTGGACTGAGCGCTTACTACGTAAGCGCTGATAGCTACTAAAAACATAGTAAAAGGCGTGGCTCGTCCGCAACTCTCCTTGAAAGGCCGCGCGCTGCGTCTGCTCTCTCAGCGTGAGCATTCGCGCGCCGAGCTGGAGCGCAAGCTGGCTCGGCATCTGCAGGAAGGTGAAGACCTGGCGGCTGTGCTGGACGATCTGCAGGCCAAGGGATTCATATGCGAAGCGCGCGTGCTTGCTTCGGTGCTGCACCTGCGGGCGCCGCGTCTTGGGGGTGCACGTTTGCGCCAGGAACTCGCAGCCAAGGGACTGGACGCTGCCCGAGTGCGCGAGGCGCTCGCCGAATTGGCACCCACAGAACCTGATCGCGCCCAGGCCTTGTGGGAGCGCCGCTTTGGCGCAGCACCCACAGATGCGCGCGAATGGGCGCGGCAGGCGCGCTTCTTGGCGGCGCGCGGCTTTGCTGCGGAAATAGTGCGACGCGTGGTGCCGCCAGCGCCGCGTTGACGCGTGTTGGGCTGCGCCGTCAGATCGCCAGCATCAAGCGCAGGTTCTGCACCGCCGCGCCGCTGGCGCCCTTGCCCAGGTTGTCCAGGCGTGCTACCAGCACCGCGTGGCGGTACGACTCATTGGAAAATACCCGCAACTCCAGGGCGTTGGTGTCGGCCAGTGCCGGCGCGTCGAGCTTGCCATCGTCCGTTGGCGGGAGCACACGCACCCACTGCTCGGGTGTATTGCTGCGTGCGTAGTGGCTGGTCATTGCGTCGTGCAGATCGGCCGCCTTGGGCTGACCGGGCAGGAGGTCCAGGTGCAGCGGCAGTTCCACGAGCATGCCCTGATGGAAATTGCCCACGGCGGGAACAAAAATCGGCCGGCGTGTGATGCCGGTGTAGCGCATGATTTCTGGCAGGTGCTTGTGCGCCAATCCCAGCGCATACAGCTCAAAGGCAGGCGCTTCGCCTGCTTCGTATGCTTCGATCATGCTGCGCCCTCCGCCCGAATAGCCGCTCACCGAGGGCAGGCACAGTGGAAAGTCGACGGGCACCAGGCCGGCATCGACCAGTGGCCGCAGCAGGGCAATGGCGCCGGTGGCGTAGCAGCCGGGGTTGGCGACGCGGTCGGCACCCTGCACCGCCTGGGCCTGGCCTTCGCACAGCTCAGGAAAGCCGAACACCCAGCCGGGTGCCGTGCGGTGCGCCGTACTGGCGTCGATGATCTTGATCCTGCGACCACCGCTTCGGGCGATGGAATCAACCAGCGCCACGGTCTCACGCGCTGCGTCATCGTGAAGACACAGGACGACCAGATCCACCTGTTCGAGCAGAGTGCGCTTGGCAGCGGGGTTCTTGCGCTCGGCGGGCGAAATGCTGACCAGCGCGATCTGATCCATGCCCTGCAGGCGCTCGCGAATCTGCAAACCAGTGGTGCCGGCTTCGCCGTCAATGAATACTTTGTGCATGGGGTCTCCTGGGGCCAGCGCGCGGCGTGTCAGTTTCGACTAAGAATGGTGCGTCGCAACATGATACATTTGTCGGCTGCCATGTCCACCGCCCGCCGCCAGACATGCTCAGCATGGCAGACGGGTGAAATCCCTTTCCTGAGAAAGCCCTCATGAAGATTCACGAATACCAAGCCAAGGAAATCTTGCGCCAATTTGGTGTGCCCGTTCCGCGCGGCATTCCCGCATTCACCGTCCAGGAAGCCGTCGAGGCGGCGCAGAAGCTCGGTGGCCCGGTCTGGGTAGTGAAGGCACAAATCCACGCCGGCGGCCGCGGCAAGGGCGGCGGCGTCAAGGTCGCCAAAAGCATTGACGACGTCAAACGCCTGGCCGGAGAAATCCTGGGCATGCAGCTCAAGACGCACCAGACCGGGCCGGAAGGCCAGAAAGTCCGCCGCCTGTACATCGAAGACGGCGCCGACATCCAGAAGGAATACTACGTCTCTCTGGTTACCGACCGCGCAACGCAGAGCGTGGCCTTCATCGCCTCCAGTGAAGGAGGCATGGACATCGAAGAAGTGGCGCATTCCACGCCGGAAAAAATCATTACGGAATACATCGATCCGCTCAAGGGTCTGGGCGACGAGCAGGCGCGCAAGATCGCACGCGGCATCGGCCTGCCCGACGCTTCGATGGATCAGGCCGTGGACGTGTTCCAGAAGCTCTACAAATGCTACATGGACACCGACGCTTCGCTGGTGGAGATCAACCCCCTCAACCGCGACAGCCAGAACAAGCTCACGGCCCTGGACGCCAAGTTCAACTTTGACGCCAACGCGCTGTTCCGCCACCCCGAGGTCGTGGCCCTGCGCGACCTGGACGAAGAAGACCCGGCTGAAGTGGAAGCCTCGCGCTTTGATCTGGCCTACATCAGTCTGGACGGCAATATCGGCTGCCTGGTGAATGGTGCGGGCTTGGCCATGGCCACGATGGACACCATCAAGCTGTTTGGTGGCGAACCGGCCAACTTCCTCGATGTCGGCGGCGGCGCCACCGCCGAGAAGGTGACGGAAGCCTTCAAGATCATGTTGGCCAACAAGAACGTCAAGGGCATTCTGGTCAACATCTTCGGCGGCATCATGAAGTGCGACACCATTGCCACCGGTGTGATCACCGCCTGCAAGGCCGTGAACCTGTCCGTGCCGCTGGTCGTGCGCATGAAAGGCACGAACGAAGAGCTGGGCAAGAAGCTGCTGGCCGAATCCGGTCTGCCCATCATTGCCGCAGACACCATGGCCGAAGCGGCGACGAAGATCGTTGCTGCCGTCAACTAATGCCCAGGTAGGAAAACACATGTCGATCTACATCAACAAAGACACCAAGGTCATCACCCAGGGCATCACAGGCAAGACGGGCCAGTTCCACACAGAAAAGTGCCAGGAATATGCCAATGGAAAGAACTGCTTCGTCGCCGGCGTGAACCCCAAGAAGGCCGGCGAGTCGATCTTCAATATTCCGATCTACGCCACCGTGAAGGAAGCCGCGCACCAGACCGGCGCCACCGTGTCGGTGATCTATGTGCCGCCAGCCGGTGCTGCTGCAGCCATCTGGGAGGCCGTCGAGGCCGACCTGGATCTGGCTATCTGCATCACCGAAGGTATTCCTGTGCGGGACATGCTCGAAGTGCGCAACAAGATGCGCGCCAAGGAAGCGGCCGGCGGCAAGAAGACCCTGTTGCTGGGCCCCAACTGCCCCGGCATCATCACGCCGGACGAAATCAAGATCGGCATCATGCCGGGCCATATCCACCGCAAGGGCCGCATCGGCGTGGTCAGCCGCTCGGGCACGCTGACCTACGAAGCCGTCGCCATGCTGACCGAAGTCGGCCTGGGCCAGTCCACTGCCGTGGGCATTGGTGGCGACCCGATCAATGGCTTGAAGCACATTGATGTGATGAAAGCCTTCAATGACGACCCGGACACCGACGCCGTCATCATGATCGGCGAGATCGGCGGCCCCGACGAAGCCGAAGCCGCGCGCTGGTGCAAGGACAACATGAAGAAGCCGATTGTTGGCTTCATCGCCGGAGTCACTGCACCCGCCGGCAAGCGCATGGGCCATGCCGGCGCATTGATCTCGGGCGGCGCCGATACGGCCGACGCCAAGCTGGCCATCATGGAAGAGTGTGGTTTCATCGTTACACGCAATCCGTCAGAATTGGGCAGCTTGCTCAAAGCACAGCTCTGAGGGCATCATTCCTGAAAAACCCGCCGTGAGCGGGTTTTTTTGTGCCAGCCAGCGCCCGGCACCGGTCGCGGTGGGCAAATCGGCGTGAAAATTGCTTGTCCATTGCGCCACCAACCAGGGAGACGGCTGTGAATCGCACGGAGTCAGCACGCATTGCAAGCCGGGGAGCCGGAATCTACAGGCTGCGCGAAGCGCTGTGGCCTGTAGCAATGGCGGCGCTGTTTGCACTGGCTTTCATGGTGCTGCAGCGTTCGGGTGGGGCAGAGTCGGCGTCCGTGTCTGTGACCTTGGGGGCCTCGCTGGTGGTTTTTGCCTATCTCGTGGCGCTGCCGCTGCTGCGCGTGTGGCCGGGCGTGCTTCTTGGTTCGCTTGTGCTTGTTGCTGGTCTGGGAGCAGGCTGGGCCCAGGGGGCGCTGTTGGCGCTGCCCTTGGTGGCGCTGGTTTCAGGCCAAACCGTGTTTCTAGCACGGCGGGCGGCGGATGCCGAGTCCGCTGAATTTGGCGTCGGACGCACGCCTTCTGAAGAGGATGCACGGCTGCTTGCGCTGGCGCTGCAGGGCCAGGGCAAGCTGGATGCAGCTTTCGAAAAGCTGCGCCAACTGCCAGCCCAGGGGGATGTGCTGGGCGATCTGTATTACCTGGGCAAAGGCTACGAACGCAAACATGCCTACGCACAGGCACGCGATGTCTTTGCGCATTTGGTGGCGCAAGCGCCCAAATACCGCAACGCCGCCGCCCACCTCAAGCGCGCGAACCGGCTGGCCGAGGTGGCAGAGCATGCGCAGGCGCTTTCCCCTGGCGCAAAGAAACGGAGTGCACCGCAAGCGCCAGCGAACCCCAAGCGGCTCGGTCGCTACGAAATCGATGGCGAGCTTGGACGTGGCTCAATGGGCAAGGTGTATGCGGCGCGCGATCCGGTGATTGGTCGGACGGTCGCGCTCAAGACGCTCGCGCTGAGCAGCGAATTCGAGGGTCATGCGCTGGTGGATGCGCGGGCGCGCTTCTTCCGTGAAGCGCAATCGGCCGGCCGCCTGCAGCATCCCCACATCGTTGCGATCTACGATGCGGGCGACGAAGACGGACTTGTGTGGATCGCCATGGAGCGCTTGCAAGGACATGATTTGTCGCAGTTCAGTCAAGCTGCGAATTTGCTTGCAGTACCGGTGGTGCTGGACATCGCCGCCCGTGTGGCGGAAGCACTGGACTACGCGCACCAGCATCAGGTCGTGCATCGTGACATCAAACCATCCAATATTCTGTATGACGCCGCCAGCGACAGTGTCAAGGTGACCGATTTCGGCATCGCACGCATCACTGACAACAGCCGGACCAAGACCGGCCTGGTTCTGGGCACGCCAAGTTTCATGGCGCCCGAGCAGATCGCCGGTCACAAGGCCGACGGGCGCTGCGATCTCTATGCCTTGGGGGTTACGCTGTACCAATTGCTCACGGGCAGCCTGCCGCTGCGCGGTGAGTCCATGAGCGCGCTCATGCATGCCATTGCGCACCAGACTGCGCCGGACATCCGAAGCCTGCGCGCCGAATTGCCGGAGACGGTGGCGGCCATCGTTGCACGCGCGCTGGAGAAGAATCCAGCGGCGCGGTTTCAGACAGGGCGGCAAATGGCTGCCGATCTGCGAAGTGCACTGGACGGCCTGCCGCCCCTACAAAGCCACCGCGAAGGCAGTGCACTCGACTATGATGCGCGGACCGATTTTCACGAGCATCCCATGGCGCAATACCAAGACACCGTATTGGACAGCGCGGCCGCGCCGGCCGTGTCGCACTCTGCGCCTTCGAGGACCTGATGAGTGCGGTGTCCCTCTGCTACGAGTTCTGCGCGCGCACGCATGCGGGCAAGGTGCGTACCAACAACGAAGATGCGGTAAGCGTTGATGCGCTCGCCCAACTGGCCTTGCTGGCCGACGGCATGGGTGGCTACAACGCGGGGGAAGTGGCCAGCGGCATGGCCATCAGTTTCATTCATAGTGAAATGGCGCGCTGGCTGGCGCAGGCTGGAACGCGGCTCAAATCATTTGATTTGCGCCGCGCCATGGAGATCTGTGTCGACAACGCGAACCAAGCCATTCTGGGCGCATCTGAGGCCAATCCGCAATATGCTGGCATGGGAACGACCCTGGTGCTTGGAGTGTTCCAAGGCCCCCGTTTGATGCTGGGGCACATCGGCGATTCGCGCTGTTACCGGCTCCGGAGTGGAGAACTCGAACAGCTTACGCGGGACCACTCCTGGCTTCAGGAGCAGATTGACGCCGGCCTGCTTACCCGTCAGCAAGCTGCAGTTTCCACGAGTCGCAATCTGGTGACACGCGCATTGGGTGTCGAGGAGGTTGCGCTTCTCGAAATCAACGAATTTGAAGTGCAGCCCGGCGATCTTTATCTGCTGTGTTCCGACGGCCTGAGCGAAATGGTTCATCATGCCGACCTGACCGAGTTGCTTGCGGCGCGTTCAGCACTGGACGAAAAGGCTGCGCGCCTGATTGATGCGGCCAATGCGAACGGCGGACGCGACAATATCAGTGTGGTGCTGGCGCGTGCGAGCGCCGGGCCGCGCAAACAGGGCTTGATGTCGCGACTGCTGCGCGCCTGATGTGGCATCCTTTGTTGCACACTGTCACGAATCAAAGCAAAAATACTGGAGTGGGTCATGCCAAGAATGGTCGTTTCGATTGACGGTGTCGTTATCAAGGAAGTCGAGCTCAGCAAAGAGCGGACTACGCTGGGGCGTCGTCCTTACAACGATATCGTGATCGACAACCTCGCCGTAAGCGGGGAGCACGCAGCCTTGCACATGGCCGGCAACGATGTTGCTGTGGAAGATCTGCACAGCACCAATGGAACCTATGTCAACGGCAAGGCGGTGGTGCGCCAGGAGTTGCGCAATGGCGACATATTGGAAGTGGGGAAATACAAGATCCGCTACTTCAATGAAGCCGAGGATCCGCAGTTCGAGAAGACCATGGTGTTCAAGCCGGGCATGGTGCCTGCGGCCGTGGCAGCACGCAGTCCGGTGGCGCGCCCGCAGGCCGGTGCTCCGGCAACGCCTGCGCCTGCGGCGGCCATCCGCGTACTGTCCGGTGCTGCTGCCGGACGCGAAGTGGCCTTGACCAAGGTAGTGACCACCATTGGCAAGCCCGGAGTGGCTGTGGCGTCGGTCACACGCCGCCACCATGGCTTTGTCCTGGCGCACGTGGAAGGGCCGCAGCCGCCCGAAGTCAACGGTCAGCGCATCGGCAACGATCCTGTAGCACTGAATGACGGTGATCGCCTGGCGCTGGCGGGCACCGAAATGCAGTTCGTCGTTCTCTGAGCGCTGCAGAGCGCCGCAGCTTACGGGCGCGAAACCCGGCATCGTGAAGCCAGCCTTTGCGCGAACTCTTCGCCGCCGCTGGCGGCGCATGGCCTGGGCATTGGTGCCGGTGGTCCTCGGTGTGTTGCACGCTTCTGGGGTTTTGCCCCTGCAACTGCTGGAGCGACTTGAACATCTCGTCTACGACGTCCGCCTGCGACTGACTCTGCCGCACACCCTGGACGAGCGCATCGTCATCATCGACATCGACGAAAGCAGCCTGGAGCGCGTCGGCCGCTGGCCCTGGAGCCGGGACAAAATGGCCGCCTTCACCACCGAATTGTTCGAGCGCCAGGGTGTGAGCGTCGTGGGCTTTGATCTGGTGTTCGCTGAAGCCGACGACAGCTCTGGCCTCAAGAGCCTGCAGCAGCTCTCGCGTGGTCCATTGAAGGACGATGCGCGCTTTGCGGGTGAAGTCGATCGACTCGTCCCGGAGCTCGACTTCGACGCCCGCTTTGCGAGCGCGCTCGACACCCAGAACGCCGTGCTGGGCTACTACTTCACCAGCGACCGCGATGGCAAGGGCCGCGGGGCCCTTCCGGCGCCCGTGTTCACACCGCAGCAACTCGGCGATAGCGCGTTGAGAGCCACTGAATGGAACGGCTATGGCAGCAACATCGACGTGTTGGCCAGGGCAGCGCCTGCAGCGGGCTTCTTCAACGCCATGGCCGATGCCGACGGTCTGGTGCGCGCGCTTCCGCTGCTGGCCGAGTACCAAGGCCGCTACTACGAATCGCTGGCGCTGGCCGTATACCGCAGCCTGCTGGGCGGTGCGGACCTGATGCCGGCCTTTGCCAGCGCAGAAGCCGACGTTGGTGAACGCCGCATTCTGCGCGGTATCGCGCTGCGCCACGCTGGAGGCCGGGCTTTCCTGCCGGTGGATGATCAGCTCGCCACACTTGTGCCTTACCGAGGGTCGGGCGGACCCCTTGGCGGGTCGTTCCGCTACGTCTCAGCGGCCGATGTGCTCACAGGGCAGCTTGCTGCCGGAAGTCTGCGCGGCAAGGTAGCCCTGGTGGGGACCACGGCCGTAGGCCTGCAGGATTTGCGCGCAACGCCAGTGGGGCGCACGTATCCAGGTGTGGAGACGCATGCCAATGTGCTGTCGGGTTTTCTCGACGGCAAGGCCATTTACCGTCCCGACTACGGCCCCGCTTACGACGTCGTACAAATGATGGTGGCAGGTCTGTTGCTGGCATTTTCGCTGCCGCTGCTCGGCGCTGGCCAGGCATTGTTGCTTGGAGGGGTCGTCTTCGCGGCACTCGTTGGCTTGAACGGCTGGCTGTACCTCGGGTTTGGCTTGGCGTTGCCCCTGGCCAGCGCGCTGGCGGTGGTGTTGCTTGTCACAGCGCTGGACATGGCCTATGGCTATCTGACAGAAAGCCGCACCAAGCGGGGACTTGCCCAGCTGTTTGGAACCTACGTGCCGCCCGAACTCGTCGATGAAATGCTTCTCGCGCCCGAGCGCTACAGCATGCAGGCGGCCAGCCGCGAACTCACCGTGATGTTCTGCGACATGCGCGGTTTCACCGCCATGTCCGAGCGCATGGAGCCGGTGCAGCTGCAAGCTCTGCTGAACGATATTTTTAGCCGCCTCACGCAGGCCATCCGCGCGCAGCGTGGAACCATCGATAAATACATGGGCGATTGCGTCATGGCGTTTTGGGGGGCGCCGGTGCCGACGCCTCAGCACGCTGCGTTGGCGGTGCGCGCCGCACTCGACATGGTGAAATCGGTCAAGCTGTTGAACACGCAACACCGGGCCAGTGGGTTGCCGGAAATTGGCATAGGGATCGGCCTGAATACGGGTTCCATGTGCGTCGGCGACATGGGCTCGGACATCCGCCGCAGTTATACGGTGATCGGCGACGCAGTCAATCTCGGCTCGCGGCTCGAAGGCCTGTGCAAGGTCTACGGGGTCGAAATTGTCGCTAGCGAAGCCACCCGCATGCAGGCCCCCGGCTTCGTCTGGCAAGAGCTTGACCGCGTGCGCGTCAAAGGCAAGGAAGACGCGGTGGCAATTTTCTGCCCTCTCGGGGAACCTGGTGCGCTGACGCAAGACCAAAAGAGTCAGTTGGACCAATGGCATCAGGCCCTGGCCAGCCTGCGGGCGCAAGACTGGGCCGCGTGCGACACGCAGCTTGAGGCCCTCTGCGCCGCCGCGCCAGAAAATCCTGTGCTGGCATGGTACCGCGAACGCCTGGCCCAGCTGCGGGTGTTACCCTACCAGCCCAATTGGGACGGTGCGACCCGTTTCGACACCAAATAACAGCCGCCAAGAGAGCCAAAGGGTGTGACGTCATGAAAATTCGCGTGCTCGGCTGTTCTGGCGCCATTGCGCAGGGCTGCCGTACCACTTCGTTTCTGGTGGGCTCCCGCATCCTGATCGATGCGGGCACGGGTGTGGGCGACCTCACGTTGGACGAAATGGCGGCCATCGACCACGTCTTCCTCACCCATTCCCATCTGGACCACATTGCCAGCTTGCCGCTGATGATCGATGCCGTAGCGTCACGGCGCAGCGCACCGCTGCAGGTGCATGCCTTGCCGGAGACCATCGCCGCTCTACGCGCCCATATCTTTAATGACGTGATCTGGCCTGACTTCAGCCGCATCCCCAGCAGCAGCATGCCATTTCTCGTCTTTTCTCCACTGGCGGTCGGCGACACGCTACGTCCGGCCGATACACGCATTGAGGTGCTGCCCGCCTTGCATACGGTACCGGCCGTGGGTTACGCTGTGCACGGCGAGAGCGGTTGGTGGGTGTTCAGCGGCGACACCGGGCGCAACCCGGCCTTCTGGGCGCGGGTCAACGCCTTGCCCGTGGCCATGCTGGTGATTGAAACCGCCTTCAGCAACCGTGAGCACGCCCTTGCCGAGCGCAGCAAGCACTTGTCGTCGGACACTTTGGCGCTGGAGCTGGCGCAATTCGAGGGCGCCGAGAACTGCCCCATCTGCATCACCCACACCAAGCCGTCGGAAACCGCACTGATCTATGAAGAGGTCTGCCGGTTTGACGCCCGTGTGGCGGCGGGTGCGCCTGCCAAACATGACATTCGGTGGTTGGAGGCGGGGCAGGTATTTGAGGTGTAGGCGCGCAACCAAGTGCCTGTGGCTGACAAAAATGCGCTGCTTGTGCCAAAGCGTGTCAGTTTGTGCACTTCTTGGCTGCAGGCAGTAGCTTTTCATGGGCCATGGTGCCGATCGCATCGGTGGTGGATGCTTGGCACGAAAACTGCATCTACTCTCCCGCAATTCCAACTTTTTTAAGGGAGTTTTTATGAAGCGTCTTCTCCAGCAAGGTTTTACCTTGATCGAATTGATGATCGTTGTGGCGATCATCGGTATCTTGGCCGCCGTGGCTCTGCCGGCGTATCAGGACTACACGGTGCGCGCCAAGGTGTCTGAAGCCGTAATTGCGGGTTCTTCCGTCAAGAGCCTGATGAGCGAGGCTTTTCAAACGGACGGCACCGTCGGTCTTGATGCCGCTGCCGGCGCTTACAACAAAACGCCTGCAACTGACCCCAGCAAGACTTCCAAGTATGTCAAGAGCATTGCCGTGGGCGCGGCTACCCCATGGACCATTGCAGTTGCCGTCAAGGCCGATGGCCTGAACGGTATCCCCACGGGTTTGGACGGCGGCACCATCACGTTTGCTCCCAATGTCAATGGCAATACGCCCGTTGCAACCTCGCAGGGTGCGATCGACTGGGCCTGCGCATCTAATACATCGGTGACTGCCACCAAGCGCAACCTGAAGAACGTGACGCTCGGTACGCTCCAGGCGAAATACGCTCCTTCCGAGTGCCGTTGAAGCGTTGCGCTTTGCGCATGGAAAACGCCCGCATCGCGGGCGTTTTTTTTGCTTACCGTGTTACGGCCTCGTAATGTGGGCGTGTCATTTCAGGAGCCGGAACGAATATGGATCTGTCGAGAACTCCAGTCCCCAGATGGAGGGTCGCGGCGCGGGTAGCCGCGCTGCACTTGGGCGTGTCAGCGCTTATCGCTGCGGCAATCGGCCTACTGGTCGTCAAAATCTGGTTTCCTTTCCCCTTTGGGGAATTGGCTGGCGGGCTGCGCTTGCTGTGGGTGATAGTGGCCGTTGATGTGATCTGTGGCCCCGCGTTGATGCTGCTTCTATATAACCCCAGCAAGACGCGTCGGGCTTTGGCGGTCGACATCACCCTGATTGTCGGCCTGCAGGCCGCCGCCCTGGGTTACGGTGCGCATACGCTTGCCCAGGCAAGGCCGTTGGCCCTGGTTTTTGAGGTGGATCGGTTTCGGGTTGTGAGCTATGCGGATATTCCGGCTGCGAGCCTGTCGGCCGCTCCCGCATGGGTGACTCCGTGGAGCCTGGGTTCCCCGCGTGTCCTGGCGATCCGCAGGGCCGCGTCCTTGGACGAAAAAATCTCCAGTGTCTTTGGATCTCTCGCAGGGGTGGAACCCAGCGTACAACCCGATTGGTGGCAGGACTACTCCCTTGCCCACCCCGATGTGCAGGCCCGCGCACGCCCGCTGGAACATCTGCGCAAGGCCTACCCTGAGAAACTGCTGCTGATCAATCAGGCGGCGGCCAAGTCCGCGCAGCATCCAGAGCGTGGCGAAGCCCAGGACTCCAATCTATTACTTTGGCTTCCTCTCGTGGGCCGTCGCTCCATGGACTGGATTGTTTTCCTCGACCCCCAGACCTATCGCATCAGGGGCTATATGCAGCTGGACGGCTTTGTTTGACTAGTTTGGCGGTGCCAGACCTGATGTGCTGTGGGCCGATATTCACTGCGGATTGGCTGCGGATTGGCACGTCAGCTCTTAAGCACTATCAATTCAAACCAGGGCCATTCTGGTCACGGGCCATGGCCCTTAGTAATCTGCGATGCAATTGGTAAACATTGTCCGATTTTTCTGGAAGTCCAATCTGCTCGTCTGCCTCCAGCAATTCCTTCCACTGGTCTTGGTGGGCGAGGCTGAGCAGTAACGCCGACAGGGCCATATCTTCGTAATCCCTGTAAATTGCGCTGTCCTGAGGGGGTAGGGCAAACCATTTCCGGCCCTCATCCTGCATGGCGTTCCAGTCACGGGTGGATATGGCGTTCATGAGCGAGAGCGTCCGGGCAATGTCTGGGGAGGTTACCTTGCAGGGGATCCAATCCCGGCGACTCCACACGTCTCGCAATGCGCTACTTGGAAGAAAGGCATTTGTGAGAACGGAAAACTCACGAATTCGAATGGACAGCTGATGGCTGGTCGCCGGGTTCCATGACTGCTCGCATGCCTTACGGGCCGCTTCTCTCATCAGAATTGCTGGTGACAGGTTTCGGGCTGGAAGAAGATCCGGCAATTGCGTACCGAGTTGCCCAGCCAGTTCAGCCAGCAGCGCTCGGGCACGCCACGTCATGGTGTCTGCAGGGAAATGAGCGAGCTTTGACGGCACCATATGCAGAGGTAGGGGCAGTCTAATACCCGACGCTTCCAGCAGGATGGCTTCTTGCGCCGGTAGCGTGGAAATAGCTTCTGCAGTAATCCCCTGATACCTGCTTTTGGGTGCGTAGAGTCCCAGAATCGGGAAATAGTCTGAGTTTGGGGGCAATTGGTTGTATAAGCGCGCAATCCCTCGCAGCATTCGTGCATCCGCGATCTTTCGGAAATCGAGTATCTCCTGGGTGGTAATGCCGAGTCGGGCCAATTCTGCCTTCAGCGGTCCTGGGTTCTGGAAAAGCCTGTTGAGATCGCTCTTTGGCAATTTCCCCTTGGGACTGGCGACGATCAGCATGTCGGAGCCATTGGTCATCCATGCAGCGTAGTCTTCAAAATGCGGAGACATCGCATTGAAAATGGAACCTATTAGCTCCTCGTTGATTTCATAGAGCTGCACCCATTGAACAAAAAGTCCGTTTTCGTTCAGGTAGGTGGGTACAAACTGGTAAAACTCCTTCGAAAATAAGGTGCCCACACCGCTAATCCACGGATTGGAAGGCTCCGAAATCACGATGTCGTATTTCGTCGGATTGGCTGCGAAAAAAGCCTTCGCATCGTCAATCACGATCCTGGAGCGCGGATCGGTGTAGGCCCGTCCGACACGATCTCCAAACAGGCGGGCTCCTTCGACCATGGCCGGCTCTATTTCGACGGTGTCCACTTGCTTGACACGTGGGTCACCAAGCAGCGTATGCGTCGTCATGCCCGAACCAAATCCGATCACTCCCACATGGGCAGGTTTGTCCAGCATGGTAAGGGGCAGCGCGGCAGCCAGGGTCATGGTGGGCTCATCACTGGTGGGCCAGCCACCGTCCTTGACCATGATGCCGGCGTCGGGTTTGCCGTTGGTGGAAATGTTGGCGCTGCCATCGAACCCTGCAATCACGGCAACGCTCGAAGTTTTCCCGTCCCGGTAATAGACGACTTTCTGGGTGCCGGCATCGATTTCGGAGTCCCCGTACCTGAAAACGCCTGAGGCCAACTTCATGGGGTCGTATGGGATGCGCACGGCGACCATCAACGCAACGGCAGAAATACCGGCCGCCACCGCAAATCTAATCATTGAGTGACGTGAATTTATCTGCAGGCGGAGCAGAAACAGGCCAATGCCAATGTCCAAGACCGCTGCAACGCACAAGGTTAACTTCAGCCCGAGCGTCGGAATCAGCAAGTGAATGGCAGCGAACACACCTACGATGGAGCCGAGCGTGTTCCATGCATAAACGCGTCCGATGGCCCGCTCGCCCAGCCCTTCGCGTAGCAAGGTCACTGTGAACAACGGCAGAGTGGTGCCCGCAAAAAACGCGGCCGGAAGCATGATGGCAATGGCGATAGTGGCCGTGCCTAGATTGAAGAGGGCGTACCCGCCATCCGACTTGGCTAGTGAACCCATTAGCCATCCCACCCAGCTGAACGCGTTCGCGTACACACCAAGGGAGACAAGTGCGGCCACGCCCATGCCGACCTGCATCCAGCCCACCAAGCGCAAGGGCGATTCAGTGCGGTCAGCGTGGTTCCGCACCCAAAGACCGCCCAGCGCAATGCCGGCGATGAAGGAGGCCAGCATCAACTCAAATGCATGCATGGTGCTGCCGACGGCCATGCTAAGCATGCGAATCCAGACGATTTCGTAAGCAAATGACGCTGCGCCAGAAAGGGCGGTACCGAAGAGCACCAGTCGCAATAAGGGGTTTTGAAGAAGTCGCTGCTCCGGCGCAGCTTTTGCTTCTGTAGGTGCAACTGGCACCGGCTCGGGCTCGCGCGCCAGCCACCACGCAAGAGCTGCGACAAGGAAATTCAGAATGCCAGCAGCGACCATGGCGCCCGGCAGGCCCACCCAAGGCAAAAGAATGAACACAGCAGCCAGTGCGCCAATCGCTGCGCCTATGCTGTTGGTGAAATACAGTCCGCCCAGCAAGCTGCCTTCGCGACCCGGAAAGCGCCGGATCAGGCCACCGCTCATCAAGGGGAAGGTCATCCCCAGCAAAATGGTCTGAGGAAATATGAGCAGCGCTGCAATTCCCCAGCGCGCAATATCCACCGCCCACGGAGAGCCCAAAGCTGGAATCAGCCAATCGTAGCTGAAGGCAGCAACCCCAGTAAAAATCCAGTGAAACAGCAAACCGAGCACGCCAATGGCTGCCTCAATGAGGGCATAGCCCCGAACGAGGTTGCGCCAGCGCTGGCCGGCGTGGGCGATCCAGGCGGCACCCGTCGCCATTCCACCCATAAAAATAGCCAGAACGAGCGCCTGTGCATAGGCTGCGTGGCCGAGGAACAAGCCAAGGTAATGGGACCAGATGGACTGGTAAATGAGCCCGGCAAAACCAGACAGGACAAAAATGGCTAGCAGTGCGTGTCGGTGGCGGTGGTTTGTATCGGGGGACATTAAGGCAAGCTCCAGTAACCTAGCTCGGCAAGCCGAGAAAACAAAACGAAGTTACACGCAAAAACAATGCCTGGGGCAAAATTAGCGGTGCGTGAGTTCGGCAAGCTGCGCGGATTCTACGGACGCGCATGAAAGAGAAGGCAGAAGCAAGCGAAGCCATTGCTACAAGGGTCGTTCTGCCGCAACACTTGCCGCACGCAAGTCTGGTGCTAGGATGATTTGTCACGCCGAGTGGCTCATGAGTGGCTCACCTGTGATACGACTAACCCGGATATCGCCAAGGAGAATTCTTCCATGCTCAACCGCCGCCACCTCATCACATCCGCCCTCGCCAGCGCCGCTCTGCCTCACCTGGCCTTTGCCCAATCCCTAGAAAAATCCAAACTCACCCTCGCCGTGGGTGGCAAGAACCTCTTCTATTACCTGCCGCTCACCATTGCCGAGCAGCTTGGATATTTCAAGGACGAGGGGCTGGACGTCACCATCGTGGACTTCGCCGGCGGCTCCAAGGCGCTGCAGGCGGTGGTGGGAGGCAGTGCCGATGTGGTGTCGGGCGCTTTCGAGCACACGGTCAACATGCAGTTCAAGGGCCAGCCCATGCGCGCCTTTGTGTTGCAGGGGCTGGCGCCGCAGGTGGTGTTGGGCATCAACCCCAAGACCATGCCCGACTACAAAACGGTTGCGGACCTGCGCGGCAAGAAGATTGGCGTCACTGCGCCGGGCAGCTCCACCAATGTGATGGTGAACTATGTGCTGGCCAAGGCCGGCGTGAAGCCGAGCGAAGTGAGTTTTGTCGGCGTGGGCGCGGCCAACGGCGCGGTGGCCGCGATGCGCTCGGGGCAGATCGATGCCATCAGCAACCTCGACCCGGTCATCACGCTGCTGCAGCGCTCAGGCGATTTGAAAATCATTTCTGACACGCGCATCGTCTCTGAGGCCGAAAAAGTGTTTGGCGGCCCCATGCCGGCCGCCTGCCTGTACGCGCCGGAGCCCTTTGTGCGTGCCAACCCCGGTACCGTGCAGGCGTTGACCAATGCCATTGTCCGTGCGGACCGCTGGATTCATTCGGCGGGGCCCGGCGATGTGATCAAAGTGGTGCCCGAGAGCTATCTGCTGGGCGACCGCGCGGTCTACATCGACGGCTTCCTGGCAGCGCAAAAGGCGCTCTCGCCCGATGGCATGTTCCCGACGGCAGGCGCACAGACCGCGTACCGTGCCCTGGCCAGCGTCGACCCGAAGATCGCGGCAGCCAAGCTCGACCTGGACGCTGTCTACACCAACGAATTTGTCAAGAAGGCCAATGCTCGCAAGCGCGGCTGAGGTGCTTGATGCCACTGATAACCCGGCGGCAGCGCTCACGCTCACCGGCGTGGCCTGCACCTTTGTCAGCAAAGACGCACCTGACCAACGCTACACCGCCGTGCAGGACGTGGATTTGCGCGTGGGCGCGGGCGAGTTCGTCAGCGTCGTCGGCCCCACGGGCTGCGGCAAGAGCACGCTGCTGAACGTGGCCGCCGGCCTGCTGGCGCCCAGTCTGGGCAGCGTACAGGTGTTTGGCGAGCCCCTGGTGGGCCTGAACCGCCGCGCGGGCTACATGTTTCAGACGGAGAGCCTGATGCCCTGGCGTACCGCATTGGCCAATGTGTCGGCGGGGCTGGAGTTTCGCGGTACGCCGCTCAAGGAGGCCCAGGCCCTGGCCCAGGAATGGCTGGGGCGTGTGGGTCTGTCGGGCTTTGGCGACCGCTACCCGCACCAGATGAGCGGCGGCATGCGAAAGCGCGCCAGCCTGGCGCAGACCCTGGTGCTGGATCCGGACATCATCCTGATGGACGAGCCGTTTTCCGCGCTCGACATCCAGACCCGCCAGCTGATGGAAAACGAAGTACTGCAACTGTGGCAGGCCAAGCGCAAGGCAGTCCTGTTCATCACCCACGACCTGGACGAGGCCATCGCCATGAGCGACCGCGTGGTGGTGATGAGTGCCGGCCCGGCCTCGCACCCCATGGGCGAATTTGTGATCGACATTGCGCGCCCGCGCGACGTGGCCGAGATCAAATCCACGCCGCGCTTTCGCGAACTGCACGCCGGCATCTGGGATGTGCTGCGCGAGGAAGTGCTCAAGGGTTACCAGCAACAGTTGCAGAAAGTGGCCTGAACCATGTGGGAGAAAATCAAGCCCCGCGCTGCCACGCTGCGCGCCTGGCAGCTCGGCCTGCTGGTGCTACTTTTCCTGTTTTGGGACGCCATGACCCGTCCGGGCTTTATCCCGCCCTTCATGTTCGACAACGACCGCCAGGCCTCGTTCTTCTTTGGCCAGCCGCTGGTGATTTTTGCGCGCATCTGGCAGTGGTTCGTAACAGATGCCGACATTTACCGCCATCTGGGCGTAACGCTCGCGGAAACGGCCATGGCCTTTGCCATTGGCGCCGGCACCGGCCTGGCTGGCGGCCTGTGGCTGGCGCTCTCGCCCATGGCGTCGGCGCTGCTGGAACCCTATATCAAGGCCTTCAACTCGATGCCGCGCATCGTGCTGGCGCCGATCTTTTCGGTGTGGTTCGGCCTGGGCATGGGCTCCAAGGTGGCGCTGGGGGTCACGCTGGTGTTTTTCATCGTGTTCTTCAACGTCTACCAAGGCGTCAAGGAGGTAAGCCCGGTGGTGCTGGCCAACGCCCGCATGCTGGGCGCCAGCCAGCGGCAATTGCTGCGCTTCGTGTACTTGCCCAGCGCCACCAGCTGGGTGTTCAGCTCCCTGCATACCTCGGTGGGCCTGGCTTTCGTCGGCGCGGTGGTGGGTGAATACCTGGGTTCAAGCCAGGGCGTGGGCTATTTGATCCTGCAGGCCGAGGGCACGTTTGACATCAACACCGTGATGGCCGGCATTCTGGTACTGACGGCATTTGCCTTGGCTCTTGATGGCTTGGTGGGCCGCATCGAGCGGCGCCTGATGAAGTGGCAGCCCAAGGCCGGCGAGGTCGAAAAGCTGTAGCCAGTGGGCTGTACCGTAAATGCATTGCCTAGAAAACAGCGCCCTTCCTGCACAGTACTGCGTTGCAGATCCTCGTGATAGCAACGGCTATCACTGCGGTTTGCGCCTTGTCCTGAGCACGAATCCATCGATTTCATTTCAGGCAACTATTTACGGGGCAGCACACTAGCCATGCAGCCGCCGCAACCTGCAGCGTCGGCGCGGCTGGACGCTGCGTTGTCTGCGTTGGCCGTCCTGGCGCTGGCCCTGCCTTTCCTCTGGGGCTTGACCCGGCCGCCCAGCAGCAACTTCTGGCCCCTGGCAGCGAGCTGGCTGTGTGTCGCTGCTCTGTTGCTGATTTCCGCCGTGCAAGCGCTGCTGCGCCCACCCTGGGGCATGCAGACCTGGGCCCGCATCGTCGGCGCCGGGCTGCTGATGGCTGCGCTGGTATCGAGCGCCATCGGGCTGGCCCAGTACTTTGGTCTGGCCGACATGTTGTCACCCTGGGTCTACACCGCGCCCAGCGGCCAGGCCATGGGCAACCTGCGCCAGCGCAACCAGCAAGCGACGCTGCTGAGCCTGGGCGCGTGGGCGCTGGTGTGGTGGGTAGCGCAGCGTGGCGGCCGCTCCGAGCGTTTGCGTCGCTGGCCGGGTGCGGCGCACTGGGGGGGCATGGCCTTGCTGGCCATCGGTTGCGCCGCCACCGCCTCGCGCACGGGGCTGGCGCAATGGCTTCTTTTGCTGGTGCTGGTGGTGCTGTGGCATCGGCGGCTGGGCACTGCAGCGCTGCGTCTGTTGCTGGGGGGGTGTTGCTGTATGCCCTGGCCAGCTGGGTCCTTCCCATGCTGCTGTGGAAAGCCACGGGGGTGCAGGGCAGCGGGGTATTCACGCGCATGGCGGCGTCGTACGGCTGCGGCAGCCGGCGGCTGCTGTGGTCCAACGTGCTGGACCTGATTGCGTTGCGCCCCTGGCTGGGCTGGGGCTGGGGCGAGCTGGATTACGCGCACTACGTCACCTTGTTTCCGGGCGGGCGTTTCTGCGCACTGCTGGACAACGCGCACAACCTGCCGCTGCAACTTGCGGTGGAGCTGGGCGTGCCTGTGGCGCTGTTGCTTTGTGGCAGCGCCGCCGTGTGGACCTGGCGTGCGCGCCCCTGGGCCGAAACCCAGGCGCCGCGCCAGCTCGCCTGGGGGGTGCTGCTGCCCATCGGCCTGCACAGTCTGCTGGAGTTTCCGCTCTGGTATGGGCCCTTCCAGCTGGCGGCGCTGGGCGCGCTGGCGCTGCTGACGGGAGGTTTTTGTCTCCGATATTTCAAGCAAAAATGGCCTCTAGCGCAATATGTAAAAGCGTTAGCAGCTATTGTTTTGATAGTTTGTATCGCGCTTCTGGGCGTGCAGTATTCCGCCCTGAGCCAGCTCTATCTGCCAGCGGCCAGCCGCAGCCAGACGCTGACCGTTTTGGCCGATGGCCGCCTGGCGCAGGCGCCGCTGTGGCCCGATGCCGCGCGCTTTGCCCGGCTCACCACGATGACCGTGAACGCGGGCAATGCCGCCGAGGCGCACGCGCTGGCGCTGGATTTGCTGCATTACTCGCCCGAGCCACGTGTCATCGAGCGCTTGATCGAAAGCGCCGAGCTGCTGGGACGCACGGGTGAGGCGCAGTTTCACCGCCAGCGCTATGCCGCCGCCTACCCGTCGGCCTATTCCCGCTGGCTGCGCGGTGGGAAGGCGTCGGCCGCTGCAGAGTGACGGCCGCCGCTTACGCGCCTGCGCCGGCCACAAAACTCCCCGACTTGCCGCCATGCTTTTCCAGCACGCGCACGCCGTGGATGGACATGCCCCGGTCCACCGCCTTGCACATGTCGTAGATGGTCAGCAAGGCCACCTGCACGGCGGTCAGCGCCTCCATTTCCACGCCGGTGAGGCCGACGGTTTCCACCGTGGCGGTGCAGGCAATGCCAATGGCGCCCGCATGCTGGCTGCTGGCCGGCGCGAAATCGATTGCCACGCGGGTGAGCGCGAGCGGATGGCACAGGGGGATCAGGTCGCTGGTCTTCTTCGCGCCCTGGATGCCGGCGATGCGGGCGATGCCCAGCACGTCGCCCTTTTTGGCGTTGCCGGCCTCGATCAGCGCCAGGGTGGTTGGCAGCATCTCGATGCGGCCGGTGGCAAGGGCGATGCGGTGCGTGGCGGGCTTGGCGGCTACGTCCACCATGTGGGCCTGGCCCTGGGCGTCGAAGTGGGTGAGTGCGGACATGGGCAAGAATGGGCTGGGCCGAAGGGTGGCAAGGGGGGCCTGCGCAGCGAACCTTCGCCGCGTCGGGCCATCATACGGAACTGCCGCCACGCCGTTGTGGTGTCAATAGCCAGCCGCAATGAGGAATTTTGATGCCGAATTGGCCTCCAGCGCTTATCTGTAAATCGTTCTTAGCTATCGTTTTGGTAGTTATGGGCGCGCTCGCCCAGGCGCAGCCCGCCCGCCTGCCCACGCTGGGTGACGGCGGTGACATGAGCGCGGGCGCGGAGCGGCGCCTGGGCGACGGCATTGCGCGGGAGCTGTACCGCGATCCGGACTACATCGACGATCCGCAGCTCACCGAGTACGTGCAGGACATGTGGCAGGCGCTGATTGCCGCAGCGCGCGCCCGCGGTGAAATATCCGCCGAGCTCGATGATCGCTTTGCGTTTGAGCTCTTTCTTGGGCGCGATCGCACGGTGAACGCCTTTGCCTTGCCCGGAGGCTATTTGGGTGTGAACCTGGGCTTGGTGGGTGTGGTGAGCACGCCCGATGAACTCGCCTCGGTGCTGGCGCACGAGCTGAGCCACATCAGCCAGCGCCATATTGCGCGCCTGATCGGGCGCCAGAAGGTGCAGACGCCGCTCATGATGGGTGCCATGGTGCTAGGCATGCTGGCGGCCAGCAAGAACCCCCAGGCAGGGCAGGCGCTGGCCATTGGCGGACAGGCGCTGGCGGTGCAGACACAGCTCAATTTTTCGCGCGACATGGAGCGCGAGGCGGACCGCGTGGGTCTGGGCCTGATGGTACCGGCCGGCTTTGCGCCGCAGGGTTTCGTCAGCATGTTCGACAAGCTGCAGCAAGCCAACCGCATCAACGACAACGGCTCCTGGCCCTACCTGCGCAGCCACCCGCTGACCACGCAGCGCATCGCCGACATGCAGGCGCGCCAGCCCCCGGACGCGCGGGCCGTGCCGCGCGATCGGGGCGAGTTTTCGCTCCTCAACCACGTGCTGCTGGCAGCGCGTGCGCGCGTTCTCTCCGCCCCCGGCGTGGACGTACTGCGGCAATGGGTGGCAGAGCCGGCCGGCCTGGGTTTTTCCGAACGCCCGGCCGCTGAACGTGCGGCGGTTTTGTACGCCAGCGCGCTTGCGGCCAGCGAATTGCGCGACAGTGCGCGGGCGCGCCAATGGCTGGCCCGCTTGCAGCCCCTGGTGGCGGCCGACGCGGCAGCCAGTCGCCAGGCGCGGCTGTTGGGCGCAGACATTGAACTGCGGGCGGGCGCTCCGGCGGCGGCGCTCGCCGCCTTGCCCATGCCGGGCGCTTCTGCAGGTTCGGCTTTGCGCCCCGAAGTGCTGCTGCGCGCTCAGGCACTGCTGGCGCTGGGCCGCGCGGGCGAGGCGTCGGGCGCCTTGCAAAGCTGGGTGGCGCTGCACCCGCAGGATGCGACGGCCTGGCAGGCGCTGGCGTCGAACTGGCAGGCGCAGGGACAGGTGCTGCGCGCGGTGCGCGCCGAGGGTGAAGCGCGTGCCGCGCAGTACGACTACGCGGCGGCGGTGGACCGCTTCAAGGCCGGGCAGGCGCTGGCGGCCCAAAGCGGCACGCCTGCGGACTATGTGGAGGTCTCCATCATCGACACGCGCCTGCGCGCCGTGCAGTTACTTCTTCGCGAACAAACCGCCGAGCGCTGATTCGATCAACAGACCCAGTAGCGAATAGATCAGCGAGCCCAGAAGCGCGGCGCCAAAGCCGCTGACGTGAAAGCCGCTCAGCACACCCGCCGCAGACCAGAACATCAGCGCGTTGATGACAAACAGAAACAGCCCCACCGTGACGATGGTGACCGGCAGCGTCAGAATGACCAGCACCGGGCGCAGCACGGCGTTGAACAGGCCGATGACGAAGGCTGCAATCAGCGCGGAGCCAAAGCTTTCCACCTGCACGCCGCTGTAGAGATAGGCGACTGCGAGCAGCGCGGTGGCGCTGAGCAGCCATTTGGCAAGGATTTTCAACATGCGTTCAGCATAGCGCCTTCAGCCCGCCGGCGCTGCCGCCTTGTTTCGGGCTGCGGTCCATTTGCCCAGTCCCAGCACCAGCAGTGCGCCGGCCACACCGGCACCGTATTTGATGGCGCCACTGGTCTGGTCGATCTTGGGCATCCAGGCCAGCGTGTCGGCGACGGCGAGTGCCGGGTCGGACACCAGCATGGTGCCGGCAATCCAGCCCAGCAGCATGCCGCCAAAGGTGATGATGGAGGGGAAGCGGTCCATCAGCTTGATCACCAACTGACTGCCCCAGACGATGATCGGAATGCTGATCACCAGCCCGAAGATCACCAGCGGCATCTCATGGTGATCGGCTGCGCCCTGGGCCGCTCCGGCAATGGCAATCACGTTGTCGATGCTCATCACCAGGTCGGCGACGATGATGGTTTTGATGGCAGCGAGCAACTTGTCGCTGGCGGCGATGTTGCTGTGATCGTCGTCCGGGTCGGGGGCCAGGAGCTTGACACCAATCCACACCAGCAGCAGCGCGCCGGCCAGCTTGAGAAACGGAATGGCCAGCAGAGTCAGCGCAAAGAAGATCAACACCACGCGCAGCACGATGGCGCCTGCCGTGCCCCACAAGATACCGCGCGTGCGCTGGGCGGGTGGGAGCTTGCGGCAGGCCAGCGCAATGACGACGGCATTGTCGCCACCGAGCAGGATGTCGATCATCACGATCTGGCCAACGGCGACCCAGAATTCGGGGGTCAGAAACTGTTCCATGAAGCTTTCCAATGAAGTACGGGCCTGCCGGGAGCGGGGTGGGATCAGCCATGCGCAGGAGGCGCACGGCATGCCTTCGACCCGAGCCCACAGGTTCTCGAATCGAAGGTCTTGCTCGGCCCGGCGTGCACCAGGCCCGACAGGCCGGGCGAGCGCTGTGCGCGCGCCGTGTTGACGACCTGCCGATATCCGCAGGGTGCGGGCGAGGGGCCGTGGACCTGCGGGCGGGAGCTACTCCCCTTCGGAAAGACCGCATTACACCACCTTGCGGCATGATCGGCAGCGGGGGCAAAGCAAGAAATTCAAGCAAAATGAGCCTCCAGCGCTTATGCTGCAAGCGTAAGCAGCTAGAAAATCAGGAGCAACTCATGCAAAGGCTTGTCCGTGCGCCCAACGCCGTTCTGGCCATGCTGTGGTCCGATCTGCTCTGCGAGGCCGGCATGCCCGCCAGCGTGCAGCGCCAGTTCCTTGGATCCGCAGCCGGTGAACTGCCGCCGCACGAATGCCTGCCCGAGATCTGGCTACAGCACGCCGAGCACAAAGAGCGTGCCCTCGCGCTGCTGGAAGAGCTGCAAAGCTTGCCGCAGCGGCGCTGGAACTGCCCGGCTTGCGGCGAGCTGGTGGAGGGCGGCTTCGAGCAGTGCTGGAGCTGTGGTGCCCTCATGCCTGTGTAGCAGGAACACAGTTGCTGAGGCGCTGCGCGCCTCGGTGCTCCCGCCAGTGGCGTCCGCTCTTCGGAGCTGTCCAAACCTGCACATGCAGGCTTGGCGCCGCAGCCCTCAGCCCCTTCTCTCGCTGCGCTGCGCGCTGCGCAAAGGGGACTTTGCTCAGCGCGGCGGGGCGGCGCGGCCGGCACAGGCCCTTGCGCCGCTGCCGCTGGGCTGGCCGCGCACAGTTCCAGATGCGGTTGACAACGCCGACGGGTTTACTTCCAGTGCACCGGCTCGATGTGCACGCTGCCGCGCTGGCTGCTGAGTGTGATCGCGCTTTCCTGCACCGTCGCTTGCAGCTGCATGCTCCGTTCGGCCAGGGTGGCCAGTTCCTGGGCCTGGCCAGCGGGGAAGCGCCAAACCTCCAGCCGGGCCAGGCGCGTGAGCTTGGTTTCGATGCCGCGCCACCAGATGTCGGCGGCGTGGCCAAAGGCGTACACCTTGACCACGTCGGCCTTGCTGCAGGCGCGCGTCAGCGGTTTGTCCTCGGGCTGGCCCACTTCAATCCAGACGCGCTTCCTGCCGGTGAAATCGGTCAGCGAAGCATCGGGGTCGTCGGGGTCAGACAGCCCCGCTCCAAAGGCGAGCGTGGCGTCTCCGTTGCACAAGTCCTGCAGCAGATGCGCGTTGAGGGCCAGGGCGGCGAGCCGCACCATCATCCGCTCGTCGGTCTCGCTGGGGTGGCGGGCCAGGGTGAGCGCATGGTCGGCGTAGTAGCCGTGGTCGATGTCGGCGATTTGCAGGCTCGCCTTGAAGATGGTGGATTTGGTGGCCATGGAGAAATGCTATTTAATAGATAGCTGCTAACGCTTACTGGTTAAGCGCTAGAGGCCAAAAAATCTCGAAATTTTGGATCTAAACCCGCCGCGCCAACGCCACCGCCATGCCCGTGTAGCTGCCCGGCGTCATGGCCAGCAGCCGGTCCTTCTCGGCCTGGGGGATTTCCAGCGACGCAATCAGGCCGTGCAGCGCCTCCCGCGTCACGCTTTGGCCGCGGGTCACTTCCTTGAGCTTCTCGTACGCGCCGGGCACGCCGTAGCGGCGCATCACCGTCTGGATCGGCTCGGCCAGCACTTCCCAGGCGGCGTCGAGGTCGGCGGCGAGCGCTTCTTCGTTGAGCTCCAGCTTGTTCAGCCCGGTCAGCAGCGAGCTGTAGGCGAGCGTGGCGTAGCCGAAGGCGACGCCGATGTTGCGCAGTACGGTGCTGTCGGTGAGATCGCGCTGCCAGCGGCTGATGGGGAGCTTTTCCGACAGGTGGCGCAAAAGCGCATTGGCCAGGCCCAGGTTGCCCTCGGCGTTTTCAAAATCAATCGGGTTGACCTTGTGCGGCATGGTGGACGAGCCAATTTCGCCCGCCTTCAGGCGCTGTTTGAAGTAGCCCAGGGACACATAGCCCCAGACGTCGCGCGAGAGGTCGATGAGGATGGTGTTGGCGCGCGCCACGGCGTCAAACAGCTCGGCCATGTAGTCGTGCGGCTCGATCTGGATGGAATAGGGCTGAAACGTGAGGCCCAGGCCCACCGGCTCCGGTGTCTCAATCACGTTTTGACTGAACGCCTCCCAGTCAAAACCCGGCCAGGCGGCCAGGTGGGCGTTGTAGTTGCCCACCGCGCCGTTCATCTTGGCCAGAATCTTCACGCTGGCAATGCGCTCGGCCGCGGCCTGCAGGCGCACCAGCACGTTGGCCAGTTCCTTGCCCACGGTGGTGGGGCTGGCGGTCTGGCCGTGGGTGCGGCTGAGCATGGGCACGGCCGCGTACAAGTGCGCCATTTCGCGCAGCTTGAGCACGATTCTGTCCAGCCCCGGCAGCAGCACCTGGTCGCGGCCCGAGCGCAGTTGGAGGGCGTGGCTGGTGTTGTTGATGTCTTCGCTGGTGCAGGCGAAGTGCACGAATTCAGCGGCCTTTTCCAGCTCGGGCCGCGCTTCGAATTTGCTTTTGATCCAGTACTCCACCGCCTTCACGTCGTGGTTGGTGGTTTTCTCGATTTCCTTGATGGCCGTGGAATCGGCTTCCGAGAAGTTTTTCACCAAGCCCAGCAGGTAGGCGCGTGCGCCGGTGGTGAGCGGCTTGAACTCGGTAAATCCGGCGTCGGACAGCGCAATGAACCAGCTCACTTCCACCTGCACGCGCCGCTGCATGTAGCCGTGCTCGCTCATGATCGGGCGCAGCAGCGCCAGCTTGGCGGCGTAGCGGCCGTCCAGTGGCGAGAGGGCGGTAATGGGTGAGAAGTGGGTGGTCGGAGCGTTCATGGCGGCCGATTGTAGGCGGGGACCAACACCTTACGGCGGCTGTCAGGCGCCCTCGATAGAATGGTCTGCGCTTGTCAGATTTGCTTACACCGGTGCCCGCCCGCACCAGGAAACCCACCATGAAACTCATCGGATCGACCACCAGCCCCTACGTGCGCAAGGTGCGCGTGGTGATGGCCGAGAAGAAGCTCGACTATCAGTTTGTGCTGGACAACGTCTGGGCAGACGACAGCAGCATTGCCGCCTCCAACCCGCTGGGAAAGGTGCCTTGCCTGGTGATGGATGGGGCCGAAGCAATGTTCGATTCGCGCGTGATCGTCGAGTATCTCGACACCCTCTCGCCGGTTGGCAAGCTCATTCCTGCCTCGGGCCGCGAGCGCGCCGAAGTCAAAACCTGGGAAGCGCTGGCCGACGGCCTGCTCGACGCTGCCATCCTGGTGCGGCTGGAACGCACATTTGCGGGCCGCAGCGAAGCACAGCGCAGCCAGGACTGGATGGACCGGCAACTGGCCAAAGTGCAGGCCGCGTTGCAGGCCATGAGCAAGGGCTTGGGCGAGAAGGCGTTTTGCAGTGGCGTGCACTTCACTCTGTCCGACGTGGCCGTAGGTTGCGCGCTGGGCTGGCTCGCGTTTCGCTTTCCCGAAATCACCTGGCGGGACGACTACCCCAACCTTGCGCGCCTGCAGGACAAGCTCGCCGCGCGCGCGAGCTTTGCCGAGACGGTGCCGGCCTGATGTCTCCGGCCTTTAGCTGCGTGCCCGGCGCTTGAGCCAGCGCATCAAGCCGCCCAGCAAGGGCAGCTTTTCGTACAGTTCCTCGGCCGCGTCCCAGTAGTCGCGGTGCAGTGCGATACGCCCCGCCTCGTCAAACACCAGTTGCGAGGCGCCGCGAACCACCTGCTGCTGTCCGCGCTTGAAGCGGCGCATCTGGAAGCAGAAATCCCAAGTCAAGAAACATGTAGAGCCTTGCAGCACGCGGCCGGTGACCACAAAGTGCGGCGCGTCCAGCGTGGCAAACATGTGCTCGAAGACGGCGCCAATGGCGCGCAGGCCCTGCACTTCGTTGAACGGGTCTTTGAACCTTGCGTCCGGCGCGTAGATCAGGTCCAACGCCGCGAGGTGGGCAGGCTCAAGATGCTCGAAAAAGGCCACTGCGCGGGCCATGGCGTCTTGCGGTGTGAGGGCGCCCGGTTTCATGCCTGCCCCGTGAGCCGGCGTACCACCGGGAAGAACAGCGCATAAGGCAGCAGGCGCAGCAGCTTCATCACAAGCGTAAAACGGCGCGGGAAATCAATCTCGAACTGTCCGCGCTCCCAGCCGCGCACGATGGAGCGTGCTGCAGCCTCGGGCGTGATCAGCGCCGGCATCGGAAACGGATTGCCTTCGGTGAGCGGCGTATCTACGAAACCGGGGTGCACCACGCTCACCCCCACGCCTTTGGCGTGCAAATCCAGGTACAGCGCCTCTGCCAGATTGGTCAAAGCCGCCTTGGTAGGTCCATAGGCCAGGCTATTGGGTAAGCCGCAAAAGCCCGCAACGCTGCTGACGAGGCAGATGTGAGCCGGGGCGCTGGCTGCAGCCGCTGCCTGAACGGCGGGGAGCACAGCGGCCAAAAAATGCAGGGCTCCCCGGTAGTTGACATCGTCGTGGCGCAGCATGCTGGCCAGATCGAAATCGGTTGCCTGCTGGCCTTCGTAGAACCCGGCGCAGTAGCAAACGAGGTGCAGAGGGCCGGCTTCCAGCAAGACGTCCGCCGCCGCCTGAACCGACCGCGCATCGGTGCTGTCCAGCGCTACGGCAAAGCTGCCAGGATGCGCTTGCGTGAAGCTGTCCAATGCCGCTTCGCCCCGGGCTGATACCACCACCTGCGCGCCGCGCGCATGCAGCAGCGCGGCGGTGGCGCGGCCGATGCCGGTCGATGCGCCGACTATCCAGACGCGGCGCCCGGCCCATTCGGTGATGCGAGGGTTCAGGCTCATGGCGCGCGCTTGGCAAACGACAGGGTCAAATCGCCCAGATGCACGCCAAATTTGCTCATGCGTGCGCGGTTGAGCATGACGCGCTCGTCCATCTGGTACATCCAGTCGTCGAGCTGCACCTCGTAGGTGCGGCCATCCACCGGCAGATTGAGCGTGTAGTTCCAGTGGAACGCGTTGCCCGCCACCTGCCCGCTGGCTTCGCCCACCACATCGGCGGCGGTGCCGGTGTAGCGGCCACCCGGTTGGCGGCGCAGGTGCCAGATGCGCTGCTCGGTGGCGCCGTCCGAATAGGTGAAGCGCTCGTCCAGCGTGCCTTCGTCCCCCTGCCAACTGCAGACCATCACCACGGTAAAGCGCCGCACCACCTGGCCGCTGCGGTCCTGGAAGATGCCCCAGGCGTCGAGCGTGCCGTTGAAATATTGCGTGAGGTCGAGCACCGGCTTTTCGGCCGAGTAGTCGGCGAGCTTTTGCGAGCCGCAGCCTTGCAGCAGCAGCGGGGCGGCCAGGGCGGCGCCCAGCCAGTGGCGTCTTTGCATCATGTGGGTTTCCTTTGAAGAGGTGCGGGCGCAGCGCTGCGCGGCCGCAGCACTAGGGCGTACAGGGCTGCGGCGGCTGCCAGTTTGAGCAGGCAGGGCAGCACGGCGTACGCGAAGCTCAGCGTCTGCAGGGCAGCGGGGTTGCGTGCGCCCGGTGCGTAGCCAAGCGCCGCGAGCAGCGGCAAAGCCAGGCCTGCGGCCAGCGCGAGGTTGAGTTTGGCCGCCAGGTTCCACCAGCCAAAGTAGGCGCCTTCGTGCTGGCGGCCACCGCCTTGCGCTGCGGCCACGCCCGCCAGCAGTGCGCTGGGCAGGGCGAGGTCAGCACCCAGCGCCGCGCCCGAGAGCGCGCAGACCACCAAAAAAGCTGCCGAGTCGCCGGCGCCCAGCAGCGCCGTCCAGGCAAACGCCGCCACCGCCAGCAGCATGCCAGCGAGCCAGCTGCGCGCCAATCCAACGCGGGCCACCGCGCGCAGCCACAGCGGGATGGACAGCGCTGCGCAAAGAAAATAGGTGGCGAGAAACCACGGCTCTTGCAACGCGGGCGCTTGCAGCACGTCTTGCACGAAGAACAGCACCAGCGTGGCCGGAATGGCGCTGGCAATGCCGCTGGCCACAAACACCAGCAGCAGGCGGCGAAAGGCTTTGTTCTGCCAGGGTTGCCACAGCGAGGTGTTGGATTCGCCCAATGTGGGCGCGGCGGGAATGGGCCTCGGCGCGCCGCGCGCCCATGCCCACCAGCCCAACAGCAACAGCGCGCAAAACGCCGCCAGCGTCACGGGCAAGCCGGCCAGCAGCGGCAGCAGCGAGGCCGGCACTACGCCCGCCAGGCCCGCCGATTCGCGCCACGCCATGATGCGGCCGCGCTGCAGTTCGGTCTGGCCCAGCCGCGCGCCCCAGGCCTGGTGGCTGATGCCGAGCTGGCTCCAGGCGGCGCTGGTCAGCACCAGGGCGACCAAGGCCCAGGCCGCCAATGCCGTCGGCGTGCGCGGCAGCGGGAACCACAGCGCCGCCATGCCGAGCGCCAGAACCAATGCCGAGAGCGCACCGGCCGCCAGGCTCCAGCGCGCTGGGCCACTCCCCAACCGGTCGGCCAGGCGCCCGAGCAGAGGGTCGGTGAACGCATCGAACGCACGCGCCGCCAGCAGCACCGCGCCCAGCGTCGCCAGCGGCATGCCGAAGTCGCGTGCGTACAGGTTGGGCAGCAGCACATACAGCGGCAGCGCAGCAAACGCCAGCGGCAGGGCCAGCAGGCTGTAGCTGGCCAACTGGCGGCGGCTGAATGCGGCGGGCTGGGACATGAAAACGCGCAGGGTTTACGGCGCAGCCAGCAGCGCCGCGCGCAGCGTGGGCTCCGAGCTTTGCGGCGAGAGCCAGATGCCAAAGAACAGGCGCGCAAACAGCGGGTCGTCGATGCTTTCGAGCGCCTTGTCGTTGTACACGAAACGCGCCCCTTCTCCCGGCGCGTACACGCCCACCAGTCGATCGCCCGCCGCCACGTCGGGCAGCAGCGCGGCAAGCTCGGCCTGCCAGCGGGCGGCCTGCGCCGCGGGCACGGGTTGCTGGCGCTGCATCTCTTCAATCGAGCGCTGGGCAATGGCTTCGGCCGAGAAGCCGCGCGCGTAGCGCAGCTCCAGGGCGAGCGCGTGCTGCGCCCAGTGGGTTGGCGCAAAGCCTGGCCGCACCCACAGCGTCGCCTGGTACACCTCCAGCCCCAGAAAGCGCAGCGTGCCGCGGCCCGAGAGCTGGGCGCCCGCCAAGGGCGCATCGGCAGCGGCACTGGCGAGCGCCGTGCCGAAGAAAAACAAGAGAAATAGGCCTCTTGCGCTTATGTAGTAAGCGCTAGCAGCTATCTTTTTCATAGTTCCGATTTGTGCAAGGTGTACTGCACCACGTCGATGTCGCCCATGGCAAACGCGGCTTCGCAATAGGCCAGGTAGAACTCCCAGATGTGCAGGAAGCGCGCGTCGAAGCCCTGGCGCAGAATCTGCACGCGCTCGGCCATGAAGCGCTCGCGCCAGCGTTTCAGCGTCTCGGCGTAGTCCGCGCCAAACGCCAGTTCTTCGGTGACGGTGAGGCCTGCGACCTCGGCTTCGCGGCGGAACTCGCGCGGGCAGGGCAGGCAGCCGCCGGGGAAGATGTACTGCTGGATGAAGTCGGTCGAGCCGATGTAGCGCTCGAACAGCCGGTCGTCGATGACGATGCTCTGGATGCACGCCCGCCCGCCGGGTTTGAGCAGTTTGGCCACGGTCTGAAAGTAGGTCGGCCAGTATTCGCGCCCTACCGCCTCAATCATTTCGATGGAGCAAATCGCGTCAAACGGCGCGTCGTCAATGTCGCGGTAGTCCTGCAGGCGCAGGTCGTGCTGCGCGGCGGGGACGCCGAGGCGCTCCAGCCGTTGCTGGGCAAACGCCAGTTGCTCGGTCGAGAGCGTGACGCCGGTGACGCTGGCGCCAAACTCGGTCGCCGCCATTTCCGCCAGCGCGCCCCAGCCGCAGCCAATCTCCAGCACCCGATCGCCCGCTTGCACACGGGCTTCGCGCAGCGCGCGGCGCACCTTGGCTTGCTGGGCGGCGTGCAAATCCTGCGTCGGCTCGGGGCCGGAAAACAGCGCCGACGAGTAGTTCATGGTCTCGTCCAGCCAGCGTTGGTAGAAGGCGTTGCCCAGGTCGTAGTGGGCGTGGATGTTCTTCTTGCTGCCGGCGCGGGTGTTGCGGTTAAGCAGATGGCGCAGGCGGGACACCAGGCGCCCGGCCCAGTTGCCGTAGACCACGCTTTCCACCGCGTGCCGGTTGGCGATAAAGAGCTTGAGCAGGTCGGTCAGATGCGGCGTGCTCCAGTCGCCGGCGATGTAGCCCTCGGCAAAGCCGATGTCGCCCGAGCGCAGCGCCGCGCCGCAGACCTTCCAGTTGTGCAGCACGATGGCGGCGTGCGGCGCGCCACCGGGGCCAAAGTGCCGCAGGGAGCCGTCCGGCAATTGCAGCGTCAGGCTGCCGTGCTGTAGGCGCGTGAGCAGACGCAGCACGGTGCGCGCCGCGGCGGGAATGCCCGGCGGCAAGGCGAGCGGGTTGGCGGTGGTGGTGTTCATGGCTGTCTCCTCGCTTCTCGGTGCTGGGGCGTTGTGGGGTGTTGCTGGTGGCTGATGGGCGCGGGCGGCGAGGCGGGTTTGTGGCGAAAGCCCACGCGCTTGCTCCACAGGCGCAGCGCTTGCCAATGGATGCGGGCAATCACGGCGAAGGTCATCACCGGATAGCGCCACAGTGCGCGGCGCAGCGCGGCGGGGGTGGCGGGCTCCAATGCACCGCTGACGCTGGTTTCAATCAAGGCGCCGCGCGCGTCGTCGTGGTCGATGCGCGCCACGGTGCGCAGCGCGCCGCCCTTGTCGATGAACAAAAAGCGGAAGCGGTAGCTGCCCGAAACGTCGCAGAACGGCGATACGTGAAACACTTTTTCCGCACGCAGCTCCTGGCCCCAGGCGGGCTCGTCCAGCAAATAGCAGTGGCGCTCGCCAAAGGTGTTGTTCACTTCGACGACGATGGCGCGCAGGCTCCCGTCGAGTCGTTCGCAGTACCAGAAACTCACCGGCTTGAAGGTGTAGCCCAGCACGCGCGGGTAGCAGTGCAGCCAGACTTCGCCGTCCGCGTCCTCAATGCCTTCGGCGCGCAGCAGTTGGTCCAGCCAGGCGAGCGCACCTCCCGATTTCGCTGGGCGGCCATCGCCGTGGTCCACGTCGTGAAAGCTGATGGCGCCGCGCCGGTTGACCGCCAGCGCGCCCGCGTCGCTGCCGCGCGCCAGTGCGCGCATGGGCAGCAGCAGAAAAAAGGTGGCGTAGCTGAAGCGGTGCTCTTTGGGCCGCAAACGGGTATGGCGCACCTGGCCAAAGCCAATGAGCGGCCTGGCCTGTGCGCCGGTGGCGCCAGGGCGTGCGCAGCGGGCAGCGCCAGCGGTGTTCATGCGGCCTGCGCCAGCGGGGTGGGCAGGCTGGCGCGCACGCCCTCGGCGGCGGCGAGCCCCGATTTCAGCCCATCTTCGTGGAACCCATAGCCCGCCCAGGCGCCAGCAAACCAGGTGCGCTGCTGGCCCTGCAAGCTGCCGAGCCGGCGCTGGGCGCGGATGGCGGCGGCGTCGAACACCGGGTGGGCGTAGTCGTATTCGCCCAGCACCTGCTCGGGTGCGATGCCGCCCACCGGGTTGAGCGAGACGACGACAGGCCGCGCAAACGGCAGCGGCTGCAGGCGGTTGATGAGGTAATGCAGGCACACCCGCGCCGATTCCTGGCGGCCCTGCGGCGCGCGCTCGTAGTTCCAGGCGGCCCAGGCGGCGCGGCGCCGGGGCAGCACGCGGGTGTCGGTGTGCAGCACGGCGCGGTTGGCCTGGTAGCGGATGGCGCCCAGAATGGCGCGCTCTTCATGGGACGGTTCGGCCAGCAGCGCCAGCGCCTGGTCGCTGTGCGTCGCCAGCACCAGGCGGTCGAAGTGCTCGGTGCCCGTGTCGGTGGTGATGCGCACGCCGGCGGCGTCGCGCGCGATGCGGAGTACGGGGGTGTTGCAGCGCGCGTCGGGCAAGCCTTGCACGATTTTTTGCACGTACTGGCGCGAACCGCCGGCCACGGTGAACCACTGCGGGCGATTCGCCACCTGTAGCAAGCCGTGGTTGTGGCAAAAGCGAATCATGGTCGCCACCGGGAACTTGAGCATCTGGTCCGTTGGGCAGCTCCAGATGCAGCCCAGCATGGGCAGCAGGTACCAGTCGCGAAAGGCGGCTCCCAGGCGCTGCGCGTCCAGAAAGTCGCCCAGCGGCTGCGCCAGCGTGCGCTCGTCACCGGCTTCGGCAATCGCGGTGCAGATGCGGTTGAAGCGCAGCAGGTCGCGCAGCATGCCGATGAAACGCGGGTTCACCAGGTTGCGCGGCTGGGCAAAAAGGCTGGCCAGGCTGGTGCCGCTCCACTCCAGTGCCTGCGGGCCGTACACGCGCGGCACCTGCACCGAAAACGACATTTCGGAAGGCGCGGTGGCCACGCCCAGCTCGGCAAACAGCGCCAGGAGTTGCGGGTAGGTGCGCTCGTTGAGCACCAGAAAGCCGGTATCGACGCCGTGGGTGGTGGCGCCGTGCTCGCCCGGCAGCGTGACGTCCACCGTGTGCGCATGGCCGCCAAAGGTGGCGCCGGCTTCAAACAGCGTGGTCTGGGCGTGCGGCGCGAGGCGATGGGCAGCGGCCAGACCTGCGATGCCGGCGCCGACGACTGCGACCTTCATGCGGGCCTCCGCGCAAGAGGCCAGGCCACTGGAAAGAAAAAAGTTGCGAAGCGCCCCGACGCGAAGAAGAGAGGGAGGGAGGAGAAGCGCCTCGGGATTTCAATCGACCCACCGGGGGCCGAAAGGCTTCGCAACACAAAGAACTTTCGGCATTGTGCGTGCCGAATGGCTGTATCGAGTCGGGCCGACCAACGGAAGTTCCAAGAATTTCGCAGGTGTTGGCAACAAAACGTGCGGAAGTTCACGGCAGACTCCTTGGTGAACGATGCGCTGGTGTTTTTCCCACCGCATACAGGCGGCGTGCAAAAGTACGGCACAGCAACGCGAGACAGGACGCAGGCCCTGCACTTACAGTGCCGTCTGCGGTGATCCTTGCGGAGCCAGCGAAGGCCGAGAGGCCGAAAATCCCCCCATCTGACAAGACGAGAACTTCGGAGGCGATGGTTTGTATTTTCATTTGTCTAACTAGTTTGTCTAAGACAGATATACAATTTAAGCACAATTTGTCAAACGATGTCGGGCCTGTCTTTTGCCCGGCCTTTCAAGCAATACGCGCGCTGCGCTGATCTGGATTCGTTGCCATGCACCTACACGGGTACTTTTTTCGATGAACGAGCCTCTGCGTCCAGATGAAGAGGCGGCCGGCGCTTACCCGATCTCGGCGGTGGAGCGGGAAACGGGGCTGTCCAAAGACACGCTGCGTATGTGGGAGCGACGCTATGGCTTTCCCACGCCAGGGCGCGACGCGCAGGGGGAGCGCGTGTATCTGGCCGAGCAGGTGGCTCGTTTGCGGCAACTGCGTCGCTTGATTCATGCTGGGCATCGACCGGGGCAAGTGGTGGCTCTGGCGCCACAAGCGCTGGAGGCACTGATCCAGGCGGTTTCGTCGGGTGGCCCAGACGCGGCGAGCACGGGTCCTGTGCGTGCGCGCAAAGCGCGGCGCGGCGCTGGTGTGCGGGAGCAGGCACAGATCGTTGGGCAAGAGATGCTGGCGCCATACCTCGACTGCATCGCCGCGCACGACCCGGTCGGCCTGCGCGATCGACTCACCCGCGCCATGCTTTCACTGGGGCTGGAGCGCTGCGTGCTCGAATGCGTGGCGCCTTTGAATCGCGCCGTGGGTTTGGCCTGGGTGGAAGGGCGTTTTGAAGTGTTTGAGGAACACCTCTACACCGAATGCGTCACCGGCGTCCTGCGCAGCGCCGTGGCGGGCGTTCCGGCGGCTCGCGCGGGTGGCACGCCACGCGTGCTGCTCACGACGTTTGCCCAGGAGCAGCATGGACTGGGGCTGTTGATGCTCGAAGCGCTGTTGGCGCTGCGCGGCTGCATTTGCCTGTCGCTGGGCACCCAGACCCCTCACGCCGACATCGCGCGCGCCGCCGAGGCTTTTCGCGCCGACATTGTGGCGCTCAGTTTCAGCGGTGTGCTGCCCCCCACGCAGGTGCGCGCCGGGCTACACGAAGTGCGGGCACAGCTGCCGATCCAGATTGCGGTCTGGGCTGGAGGCCAGGGTGCGGCTGGTTTGATGGAGGCTGTTGCGGGCGTGAAGGTGCTGCGCGAACTGGAGGATATGCCGCCAGCGCTGGCATTGTGGCGGGCGCAGCGCGAGGGCCAGGGCTAGGGCTAGGGCCTAAACCATCGCCGCGAGCCGCTCGATAGGCAGTTGCATGCGCAACTCCTCCTGGGTCACGACGCCAGTGATGCGCCAGTTCGGCTGCGAAGTATCGCGGGAGATCAATTCACCCGTGGGCATGCCGCTTCGGCTTCGCACCACCGCCACGCGCGGTGTCGTGGGGGTGCTGCCGCGCCGAAGCACGACGGCGATTTCCTCGCTGGTCAGCTTGACCAGCGAGCCGGGCGGGTAAATGCCCAGCGTGTGCAGCATGGATGCGCCGGCCTCGTCCACCTGCCGGTCTTCTCCGTAGTAGCAGGCCTTGATCGCGGCAGTGACGGCCATGGGCGTGCGGCCCGCGCGCGGTGCGAGACGGGCGGCAAAAATGTCGGTGCGCTGGACCAGGCGCGCGATCTGCGCGGCTTCGCTGCGCCCCGCCAGTGGCCCTGGGGCGCGGTCGTGGTGCTGTCGCACGGCGTCCAGCCAGACGCGGTCAGACACGCCCAGCGATGCCAGCATGCTGGCCGAGCGGTCGGCGTGGTCCTGTATCTGGGCAATCTGTGCGCCGCTGAGGGGTGCGCTCTGCTGGGCCAGGCGGTCCTGCAGTTCGGTCATGGAGATGTTCATGGAGAGCGCCACCCGGCCGGCCCGTGCTGCCTGCTCAGCGCTCCAGTGCAAGCCGTCGCGCGCCACCAGCATGCAGACGCTGGCCACCAGCAGCACATGCGTGGCGCTGTAAACCCGGGTTTCGTCGCTGGAACGCAGGATCAGCGTCAGCAAGGTGGCGTCGGGCGCGTGCAACGCAGCGCGTGCCACCTCGGTGTGCAGCGCCAGAAAGCGCGAGCCAAAGTCCGTGGCGCTGGGGTTGCTGAGCAGCTGGGTGGTTTTCCATTGCAGCTCGGGCCAGTCCACCGGGCCCTGACGGGTGCGTCCGGCCTGTGCGGGCGCGGCGCCGTCGATCTTCATGCTGGCGATCTGGCCCAGCGGCTGGTCAGAGATCAGCATCTGCTGCAACTGCGCCAGGTAGGCGCGGTGGCTCTCCTCCGACTCCTCGATATCGACGCACAGTTGCACGCCGCGCCCCAGGAGGCCTTCGATCTCATCCCTGAGCAGCACATACCCCTTGTTGGCCAGGAGCGTGCCATCGGTCCCCCGCAACGCGAAAGGCAGGGGTTGACCAAGGATCAGCGAGGCGGGGTTGAGGGCAACGAGGTTCATAGCAGGCCTCACATTATGGAACGTGGCCCTGGCTGCTCAGCAGGGCAAAAAGGCCGTCGCGGCGGCGCTGTTTGCCCTATCGTCCCGCTGGCTGGCCCTCCGGCCGGTGCGCCGGGGAGTGGGTCGCGGGCTTTCCTCGCCGCAAAACCCGTTGCAACCAATGCTCCAGGTCGTCGATGTAGGTGAACACTGCCGGCACCACCAGCAGGCTGAGCAGGGTCGAGGTGATCAACCCGCCAATCACCGCCACCGCCATGGGCGAGCGAAAGCTCATGTCGGCATCGCCCAGCGCCAGCGCAATCGGCAGCATGCCGGCGCCCATGGCCAGCGTCGTCATGATGATGGGGCGGGCGCGCTTGTGGCAGGCGTCGAGCAAGGCGTCCATGCGGCTCATGCCGTGGTCGCGGCGCGCGACGATGGCGTATTCCACCAGCAGGATGGAGTTCTTGGTGGCAATGCCCATCAGCATCACGAGGCCGATGAGCGACGGCATGGAAAAACTCTTGCCCGCAATCAACAGCCCGACAAAGGCGCCGCCCAGCGCCAGCGGCAGCGCCATCAGGATGGTCACCGGCTGCAGGAAGTCCTTGAACAGCAGCACCAGCACGATGTAGATGCAGACCACGCCGGTCAACATGGCCAGGCCAAAGCTGGCGAACAGCTCGCCCATCATTTCCGCGTCGCCCACGTCGATCAGCCGAACCCGGCTGGGCAGGTCGCGCACGGCGGGCAGGTTCTTCACGGCTTCGGTCACTTCGCCCAGGCCGCGCTCGCCCAGCTCGATTTCGAAGTTGACGTTGCGCGAGCGGTCGTAGCGGCTGATGACCGCCGGGCCACCGGCCACTTCCAGCGTGGCGACTTCGGCCAGGCGCACCGGGCCGTTGGAGCCGGGCACCGTGAGGCGTTCCAGCACAGAGAGGTCTTCGCGCGCTGCGTCGTTCAGGCGAACCACGATGGGAATCTGGCGCTGCGACAGGTTCAGCTTGGGCAAATACTGGTCGTAGTCGCCCACGGTGGCCACGCGCAGCGTCTCGGCGATGGCTTGCGACGTCACGCCCAGGTCGGCGGCGCGGGCGAAATCGGGGCGCACGGCAATCTCGGGCCGCGCCAGACTGGCGTTGGAGCTCACCCCGCCGATGCCGGGGATGGTGCGAATGCCCTGCTCCACGGCGCGTGCGGCGCTGGCGAGCGCCTGCGGGTCTTCGCTGGCAAGCGCCAGCACGTACTTGTCGTTCGAGCCACCCAGGCCAATCTTCACGCGCACGCCTGGCAGGTCGGCGAGCGCGGCGCGCAGGCGCTGCTCGATCTCTTGCTTGAGCGGGCGCTCGCCACGCGGCGCCAGGCGCAGCGTCAGCGTGGCTTTGCGCGGGTCGCCGGCACCGCCACCGCCGGCGAACGGGTCGGTGCCCGCCGTGCCGCCGCCAATCGTCGTGTAAATGCTTTGCACATGGCCTACGCGCTGCACCCGCTCGGCAGCCTGGGCAACGGCGGCGCGCGTGTCGGCCAGCTTGCTGCCGGGCGGCAACTCAAGGTTGACCTGGGTCTGGGCATTGTCGTCTGCCGGGATGAAGCCGGACGGCAGCAGCGGGATCAGCGCGATGGAGCCGACAAAGAACAGCAGCGCCCCCGCAATGGTGAGGATGCGGTGCCTGAGGCACCAGGCGGAGGCGCGCATGTACGCCGCCAGCCAGCGCGGCTCGCGCTCCAGGGCCACCAGGGGCTTGAGCATGTAGGCCGACATCATGGGCGTGAGCAAGCGCGCAACGACGAGCGAGGCGAACACCGCCAGCGCCGCCGTCCAGCCAAACTGTTTGAAGAAGCGCCCGGCAATGCCGCTCATGAAGGCGGTGGGCAGGAACACCGCGATCAGCGAGAAGGTGGTGGCAACGACGGCCAGGCCAATCTCTTCGGCCGCTTCCATGGCGGCCTCGTAAGGCGATTTGCCCATGCGCAAGTGGCGCACGATGTTTTCCACCTCGACGATGGCGTCGTCCACCAGGATGCCGACCACCAGCGAGAGCGCCAAAAGCGTGATGATGTTGATGGAAAAGCCCAGCAGGTGCATGCCGATGAACGCCGGAATGATCGACAGCGGCAGCGCCACGGCAGAGACGATGGTGGCCCGCCAGTTGCGCAAGAACAGCCACACCACCACCACCGCGAGGATGGCGCCCTCGTACAGCAGGTGCATGGAGCTGGTGTACTCATCGCTGGCAATCTGCACGAAATCCACCGTGCGCGTGAGCTGCAGGTCGGGGTGGTCGGCCAGCAACTGGTCAAGCGCGCGCTGCACGCCCGCACCCACTTCGATCTCGCTTGCTCCCCGGCTGCGCGAGACTTCAAAACCGATCACCTGCTTGCCGTCCAGCAGCGCGGCGGTGCGCTGCTCGGCCACGGTGTCGCGCACGCTGGCAACCTGGTCGAGACGCACGTGGCGCCCGCCTGAGAGCGGAATGTCGAGCGCGGCGATTTCGCCCGCCGTTTGCACGGTGGCCAGGGTGCGCACCGGTTGCTCGGCGCCGCCCAGGTCGGCGCGGCCGCCTGCGCTCTGGATTTGCACCTGGCGCAGTTGGCGCGACACCTCGGCCGCTGTGACGCCAAGCGCCTGCAGTTTGAGCGGGTCAAGCGCCACGCGCACCTCGCGCGTCACGCCACCGACGCGGTTCACCGCGCCTACGCCGGGCACGGCCAGCAGGCGGCGGGTGAGCGTATCGTCCACAAACCACGAAAGTGCTTCGGCGTCCATGCGCTCGGAGGCAATGGCAAACGCCAGAATCGGCTGGGCCGAGAGCTCCAGCTTGGCGACGATGGGGTCGCGCAGGTCGGCCGGCAGGTCGGCGCGCACGCGCGAGACGGCCGAGCGCACGTCGTCCACCGCCTCCTGCACCGGCTTTTCCAGGTTGAACTCGGCGGCAATGCTGGCCGATCCATCGGTCAGCGTGGTGGTGATGTGCTTGAGGCCTTGCGTGGTGGCAATGGCGTTTTCGATTTTGCGCGCCACGTCCGATTCAAGCTGGCCGGGCGCAGCGCCAGGCAGTACTGCGGTGACCATGACCACGGGGAAATCCATGTCCGGAAAGTTCTGCACCTTCATGGCGCGAAACGACAGCAGGCCCGCAAGGGTCAGCAGCACGAACAGCATGGCTGCAGGAATCGGGTTGCGGATGGACCAGGCGGAAAGGTTCATACCGATGCTCCTTATTTGCTAGCTGCTTGCGCAGGTGCAGTAAGCGCTGGAGCCCTATTTTGTTCAGAATTCTGAGTGACGCGCACCAGATCGCCGTCGTTCAGGAAGGCGCCGCCGCGCGCCACCACCCGCGCGCCGGGCTCAAGGCCAGAGGCAATCTCCACGCGCTCGCCGACGCGCTGGCCGATCTGCACGCGGTGCAGCACGACATGGCTGTCCGCGCCAAGCTCGAACACATGCTGGAAGCCGTCGCGCAGCACCAGGGCCGACTGCGGCACCGTGAGCGCCGAACGCTCGCCGAGCAGGAATTCGCCTTGCGCGTACATGCCGGAGCGCAGGTCCGCGTGCGGGGGCAGGTCCACGTACACCAGCGCATTGCGCGTTTTCGGGTCCACCGTGGGCGCAAGCATGCGCACCGTCCCAGCCACCTCGGTGCCGGCGGCGGTGGTCACGCGCACCGGGTCGCCGGTGTGGATGCGCGGCAGGTCGGTCGCGCTCACTTCGGCGCGCCATTCGAGCCGGCCCTTCCTGACCATGCGAAACAGCTCGGTGCCTGCGCCGACCACGGCGCCCACCGTGGCGCTGCGCGATGAAATGACGCCGCTGTCGGGCGCCAGAACCTGCGTGTGCTTGAGACGCAGCTGCTGGGCGCTGAGCAGGGCCTGCGCGGCCTCGACGCGGGCTTGGGCGGTTTGTGAGCCGGTGGCGTACTGGCCGATTTGCTGCTGACTGAGCGTGCCCGAGGCAATCAAGGTCTGCGCGCGCTCGGCATTGGCTGAGGCTTCCGCGGCGTTCGCCTTGGCTTCCAGCAGGCTGGCGCGTGCTTGCGCCAGGTCGGCCTGCACGGTGTCGTCGGCAAACACGGCCAGCACCTGGCCCGTGCGCACCCGGTCGCCCACGTTGGCGCGCACTTCGGTCAGGCGCAGGCCATTGCTCTGGGCGCCGATGCTTGCTTCCTGCCAGGCGGCGACGTTGCCGTTGGCGGGCAGGCGCAAGCGGATGGACGAGCGCGTGGGCTCAACCACCGTGACGGCCAGTGCCGGACGTGGCTTGCTCGCCTCGCCTTCCTTGGCATCGTCCGCGGCGCGCGAAGGCGGGGCAGCGAACAAGGCGAAGGCGGCGGCCAGCACACACAGCGTGGCGATAGCGGCAAGGGAGAGGGTCAGTTTTCTGCGCTGCATGGAAGAAAGGTTCCTGCGGTCAATGGACAAAAAAAGAAATCAGCGGGTGGACTGCGGCGCCGCCGCGACCTGCTGCGCCTCCCAGCCGCCGCCGACGGCGCGGTAAAGCGCAATCCAGGCGGCCATGCGCTCTTGCCGCAGGGCGACCAGCGCGGTTTCGGCGGCGAGCAGGGTGCGGCGCGCGTCTTCCAGTTCCACCAGGCTCGCCAGGCCGGCGCGCCAGCGCGCCTCGGTAGCTTCGAACGAGCGGCGGTAGCCGGCGGCGGCTTGGCTTGCGTCGGTGCTGCGGGTGTCGGTGCTGGCAAGCTGAACCAGCGCCTGCTCCACCTCACTGACCGCCCTGCGCACCTGGGCGCGGTAGATCTGCACCGCGGCGTCGTAGCGCGCCACTGCAGCGTCCACCTGCGCGGCGCGGCGTCCGGCGTCAAAGAGGGGCAGGCTGAGCGCCACCGGGCCTATGGACCAGGTGTTGCTGCTGACGCTCGCGCCGCCGGTGCGCAGCCAGCCGCGCCCGATCGAGCCGGTCAGGCTCAGGCGCGGGTAGCGGTCTGCGCGTGCTGCCCCTACCTCGGCGCTGGCGGCGGCGACTTCGCGCTCGGCGGCGTACACGTCGGGGCGCTGCGCCAACGCCTCTGCTGGCACCTCGCCAATGGCAAACAGAGCCTCTGGCGCGACCACCGGCGCAGCAGTGGCAAGCCGGGTACGCAGCGTGGACTCGTCCATGGCCGTGAGCGCCACCAGCGTTTTGAGCTTGATGTCGCACTGCATGCGCTGGCGCTCGGTGCGCACCTTGGCGTCGGAATAGCTGGCGTTGGCAAGCGCCGCCGTGGCAGGTGCCGTGAAGCCAGCCATTTCGCTCGCTTGCGCCAGCCGCGCCGTCTCGCCGCGCGATTGCGTATCGGCCTGCGCCACCGCCAACTGCTGCGCGCAACTGCGCCAGCCGGTGAGCTGCAGCGCCACCTCGGCCGCCACCGACACGCGCGCTTCGTGCCACTGAGCGCCGGCGCCGGCCAGGCGTTCGCGGGCCGCATCGCCGGTGGCCGCGTTGCCGCCAAACAGGTCGATTTCCCAGCCCGCTTGCACTCCCGCCTGCGCCGTGCTCGCCAGCGCGCCCACCTGTTGGTTGAAACCGCGGCTGGCGCTGGCTTGCCCGTCGAGCCCAGGCAGCAAGGCCGAGCGTGCTGCCACTTGGGCAGCGCGCGCCTGTGCCAGGCGGGCGCGGGCCTGCGCGATGTCCGGGCTGGCGCCTTGGGCCTCCGCAATCAATTCGACCAGCAGCGGGTCACCCTGGCGCTCCCACCAGCGCGCCAGGTCGGCCACGCTTGCGTGGTGCGGCAGGGGCGCATGCCAGCGGGCGGGCTTGGGGGCATCAACCTGGGCAGCGGGGCGGTGCACCGCGCACGCGGCGAGCGCCAGCGGCAACATGAGCACCAGCGTGCGACGCGACGCGTGAGCAAACGCGCAGCGGGTAAACGGGATAGTCATAGGGGGGAAGCACACATGTCACGGGCCGGTTGCGCGAGCGGTGCGAAGCGCTTGTGGCGCTCCAGCCGGCGCGTCGACAACCCAAAGGGCAAAGGGGCGTAGTTTTAGCAAAAAACCAACGAGAGCGTCGCTTTTTGTGCCCGATAGCGCGAAACATTGCATGCGGGCGTTGCTGTCACCTGACAGACGATCTCCTGCGCCGCGCACTCCTGACGCGGGCCCGAGGCCCGTGCCAGTCAGCTTTGCGTGCACATGGCCGTGTAGCGGCGCTGCATTTCCTGGGTCGAAACGGCCTCGATTTCGTGGCCGATCAGCCAGCGGTGGCCAAAGGGGTCGAGCACCACGCCTGCGCGTTCGCCGTAGAACTGGTCTTGCGCGGCACGCTCAAGCGTCGCACCAACCGACACAGCTTGCGCGAGGACTGCGTCCGCGTTGTCTACGTGCAGGTGCATTCGATGCGACTGAGCGCCCGTTGCAGGTGGGCACAGCACGCCGAAGTCGGGGAACGCTTCGCTGAACATCACCGTGGTGCTGCCGAAATCGAGCTCCATATGGCCGACGCGGCCTCCCGGCTCCACCAGGCGGAACCGCTCGACAGCACCAAAGGCGTCGCGATAGAAGTCCGCTGCAGCGGCAGCGTCGGATACGCACAGGTAGGAGAATGCGTCTTTGATCGTCATGACGATGTCCAATCGGGGGGTGAGGTAAAGAAGCCGTGCAGCGTACTGCGCGCTCATACCTGTGTCTTGAAGATTTTTGACGTCAGGCGCCCCGACTCATGGCACCGGCAGGGGCAGGTGCAAAGATGTTGCGTCTGGTGCGCTGCGGTACCTGTCGGGCGTGACACCGGCCATTTCGGTGAATTCGCGCGTCATGTGCGCCTGGTCGCTGTAGCCGCTGTCGAGTGCAATTTCCCACAGTGGCGCCGTGTGGCTGCGAAGGGCGCGCGCTGTCGCTTGCAGCCGAAGAACGCGCAGGTACACCTTGGGATCGAGACCCACCGCTTCGCGAAAGCGCGCGATGAACTGGCGGTGGCTCAGGCCGCTCAACTGCACAGCATCGCGAATACGGCTCAGTTCGGGCATCCGTCCAAGTGCAGCAGCAACGCCAGGGTGCACGGCGCACGCTAGTGGCAGCCGCGCCAGCAGCGCCGCCTCCAGTAGCCTGAGCCGTTCCTCGCCGCTGCGTGCCCCAAGCAGGCGCCCGCGCAGTTCGTTGCAGCTGGCGCCCCAGGCTGCCGCGAGCGCTGTGTGCGCGCCGGCAAGTTCGTGCGCGCAAACACCTAACAGCGCCCGCGCCGCACCGGGTTTGAGTACTGCGCCGACGGAGCTGGCAAGGGCACTGGATCGGCGCAGGTAGAAGCGCTTGCGGGCGCCAGCGATCATCGCGCCTTCAAAGCGCTGCGGCGCTGCGCTGTCGGTGTCGGAAATCCAGAGGGGCTGTTCGCTGAGCCTGATCGCCAGATGGGTTGCGCCCGTGGGCAGCATCAGTTCACTCGCGGCTTGCGTGACTGCGGGGTCCGGCGCGTCGGCACCACTGGCCCACACCAACGCGACAAACGGGCGCAGCGCGGCCACTGGCAGGCGGGTGATGGCGTCGGCTGAGCCGCGGCGCTCGTCAAGCTTGCTCAAGCGGAGAAGACGGCGTTCCATAAACATAGCACCGCCTCGCGCTCGGTCTCTACGCTCTCTGGCGGGACGCGGGTGGGTTCTTCGTTCAGGCGCGCGCGGTGCTGTATCTGGCGCAGGCGCCGGTACGCCGCAGCGGCCGCAGCGCCCACGCCGGCAGGCAGCAGGCCGGCGTCTTCTGCGCGCTGGAGCAAACCGATATTGCCCTTGTTTTCCACCAGTTCCGAGTGCACAGCCGATTGAGACAGCACCAAGAACTGCATGGCAAATTCCACGTCCACCATGCCGCCGCGGCTGTGTTTCACGTCAAAACTGCCCGGTGGCACGGGGTGGGCGCTGTGGACCCGCTCGCGCATGTCGATGATTTCCTGCGCCAGCGCCACGGGGTCGCGCGGGGCGGTGACCACGGCGGTGCGCACCTCATTGAAGCGCTGCTCCAGGTCCGCGCTGCCGAGCACGAAGCGTGCGCGCGTCATGGCCTGGTGCTCCCAGGTCCAGGCGGTGTTGCTGCCCCGGCGCTGCTGGTAGTTGGAAAAAGAGTCAAAGCTGCTCACCAGCAGGCCCGAGTTGCCGTTGGGCCGCAGCGCGGTGTCGATTTCAAACAGATCGCCCTCGCCGGTTTTCACCGTGAGCCAGTTGATCAGCTTGCGCACGAAAGCGGTGTAAATCTCCGGCGCATTCTCGTCGTCATCGTCAAACACGAACACGATGTCGAGGTCGCTGCCATAGCCCAGCTCCTTGCCGCCGAGTTTGCCGTAGCCCACGATGCCGAACTGTGGCTCTTCGCGGTGGCGATTGCGCAGCCGCTCCCAGCACCAGCGCGCAGTCAGGCGCAGCACGCTGTCGGCCAGCGCGCTCAAGTCGTCGGCCACTTGTTCCACCGTGATGCGGCCTTCGAGGTCGCGCGCCAGGGTGCGAAAGGTTTCGGCGTGGTGGGCGCGGCGCAGCAGGTCGAGCAAGGCTTCGTCGTCGTCTTCCTGGGTGGACTGCAGCGAGCTGCGGCGCAGCTCCAGGCCCTGTTCGAAGTCGGCAGCCACAAAGCGCTCGGTCAGCATTTCGGTGCCGGCGAGTTCGTCGATCACGCCGGGGTGTTGCTGCAGGTAGCGCGCCGGCCAGCGGGCAGCGCCCAGCAGATGGAGCAACTGCTCATGCACCGCCGGGCGCTCGAGCAGCAGCGCCAGGTAGCTCTCGCGGCGCAGCAAGGTTTCCAGCCAGTTCACCAGGCGCACGGCAGCCTCTTCGCTGACCTCCCCTTCGGTCACCCACTGCGCCGTGCGCTGCACCAGGCGCAGCAGGCGCGCGCGGGCTTCGTCGCGCAGGGCGGTGACGCGGGCGTTGCTGCGCCATTCGGCCACGCGGCTCTGCAGCAGCGGCGGCAGGGTCTCGATCACGGTGTCAATGTCGGGCACCGATGCGGCGCGCTCGCCGGCTGCATTGCGTTTGCCGCAGCGTCCGCCCTTGCACGCCGGCGCATCGCTGCCGCCGAGCAGCTTGTCAAATTCCTGGGCCACCAGTTCACGGTGCGCATCCAGTTCGCGCAGAAATGCGCAGGCGCTCTCGCACCCAAGCGTTGCGGCGATCCAGGCCAGGTCATCGTCGCGCGTCGGCAGGATGTGTGTCTGCTGGTCGTCGAGGTACTGAATGCGGTGCTCCACGCGGCGCAGAAAGATGTAGGCGCGCGCCAGCGCTTCGGCCGTTTCCTGCGGCATCAGCCCGGCCTGGGCGATGCGCGGCAGGGCGTCGAGCGTGGGGCGCCGGCGCAGTTCGGGGAACTGCCCGCCGCGCACCACCTGAAGGAGTTGCACGGTGAATTCAATCTCGCGAATGCCGCCGCGCGAGAGCTTGACGTCATTGGCACGCTCGGGGCGGCCTGCGCTGCGCTGCGCCGCGTGTTCGCGAATCTGGTGGTGCAGGGCGCGCAACGCGTCGAAAACGCTGTAGTCCAGATAGCGTCGAAATACAAAAGGCAGAACCACACTGCGCAGCGCCTGCACCGCATCCCCTGTGACGCTGGCGCGCGGTGCCACGACCCGGCTCTTGAGCCAGGCAAAACGCTCCCATTCCCGGCCCTGCACCTGCAGGTATTCCTCCAGCGCTGCCAGCGAGATGGCGACAGGCCCCGAGTTGCCATTGGGCCGCAGCGCCAGGTCGACGCGAAACACACAGCCGTGCTCGGTCACCTCGCCAATCAGCGCGTAGATGATTTTCACGGCCCGGCCGAAGTACTCGTGGTTGGAGGTGCGCCCGCGCCCGTCGCTGGTGCCCGCCGTTTCGCCGTCGCTGGCGTACACATAGATCAAGTCGATGTCGCTGGAGACGTTCAGCTCGCGCGCGCCGAGCTTGCCCATGCCGACGATCCACAAGTCCACGGGTTCGCCTTCGTCCGTCTGCGGCGCGCCGTGGCGGGCGTCCAGTTCGGAGCGCGCGTGCTGGCAGGCTTGGTCCAGCGCCAACTCGGCCAGCTCGGTCATGGCGCGCGTGACTTCGGACAGATCGGCCTGCTGTGCGCAATCGAGCACCATCGTGCGCTCAATGACGATCTGGCGCAGGATGCGCAGGGCTGTGGGCAGGTCGTGCCCGCGCTCGCGCAGCGCTGCCAGCGCGCGCTCCATGGTCTCGCGCACCGGCATTCCCTCGGGCAGCAGCACAAGTTCCTGGGCGTAGCGACGGTGCAGGCGCTGGAGAAGACGCGAATGCGCAGCGGGCTCGGTGTCGATGGCAGTGCGGACAGACAAATCAGAGGGCATGGCCTGTGCGGCTCGGGGCGCCGCCGATGAGGACTCGGGTTCGGGCAGTTCCAGACGCGGTCGGGGGGGTCATAATTCTTGGAAGACCCCGCCAGAACATGACCAGACCCTTTGTGCACCCCACCCGCCTGCTGCGCTGGGTGGCGGTGCTCGCTCGGTGGTCCCTGGGTCTGCTGCTGGCGCTTGGCCTGCTTCTGACGCTCGCCTGGGGCACGCTTCACGGCTGGATTGTGCCGCGAATCGGCGAATACCGTGCGTTCATCGAGGAGCGTGCCGAGCAGGCCTTGGGTGTTCCGGTGCGGCTCGGTGCGATCAGTGCGCGCACCGAGGGATTGATTCCCACTTTCGAACTGGGTGATGTGGTGCTGCTCGACGAAAAGGGGCGCCAAGCGCTGCGCCTGCCGCAAGTGGTGGTGGCGATCTCGCCGCGTTCCTTGCTCAGCCGGGGGTTCGAGCAGCTGTTCATTCAGGGCCCGCAGGTCGACGTGCGGCGCACCGCAGACGGACACATTTGGGTGGCAGGTCTCGATGTCAGCGCTGCCGGTGAGGGCAGTGGGGCGGCCGACTGGTTGTTCTCACAGCCCGAGGTGGTGGTGCGCGGTGGCCGCGTGCTCTGGACCGACGAACTGCGCGGCGCCCCGCCGCTGGCGCTGGAGCAGGTGGATGTGCTGCTGCAAAACAGCCAGTGGCGCCACGCCGCCCGGCTCGATGCCACGCCCCCAGCGGGCTTTGGCGAGCGCTTCACGCTAAGCGCCCGCATGCGCGAACCCTTGCTATCGGTGCACAGCGGGCGCTGGCAGCAGTGGAGCGGGCAGGTCTTCGCTTCCTTTCCCGAGGTCGACGTCTCGCGCCTGGGTCGCCACGCCGATCTCGGCACGGCCACCCTTGCGCAGGGGCGTGGAGCCGTGCGCGCCTGGCTCGACGTGGAGCGCGGACAGGCCGCCGGGGGCGTGGCCGATGTGGCCTTGGCGCATCTCGATCTGCGCCTGGCGCCAGAACTCGAACCCCTGGTGCTGCGCGATGTAGCGGGCCGCGTGGGCGGGCGCCGCAATCCGCGTGGGTTTCAGTTGTTTACCCAAAATCTGCGTTTTGTGGAGGGCGACGGCGAGCCCTGGCCGGGTGGCAATCTGCGGCTCGACTACCAGCACGCACAGGCTCAGGCGCTTGCGCGTGGCAGCTTGGATGCCGACCAGCTTGACCTGGCGGCGCTCTCGCGCATTGCTGCCCGCCTGCCATTTCCGGATGCCATGCACCACCTGCTGCGACGCTATGGCCCGCAGGGTAGGGTCGAGCGCATTCACGCGGGCTGGCAGGGGCCCTTGGAGGCCCCGACGGCCTACGAGGCCCGGGGCCGCATCCGTGCGCTCGCGCTGGCCGACACGCCTGCGGCGGCCCAGGCATTGGCGCCGGGCGAAGCCGTGCCGCCGGGGGTGCGGGGAGCGGATGTCGACTTCGACCTCACCCAGCAGGGCGGCAAGGCCACGCTACAGATGAAGGACGGCGCGCTGTGGTTGCCGTCCGTGTTTGAAGAGCCGCTGCTCCCCCTCACCCGACTGCAAGCGGAAGTGAACTGGAAGCAAGAAGGCGAGAGCATCTCGGTACAGGTGCCGCGTGTGCAGTTTGCCAACGCGGACGCTGCTGGCGAAGCCACCGCCAGCTGGCACACCAGTGACCCGGCCCACTCGCCCGCCAAGGCGCGCTTTCCCGGCGTGCTGGACCTGTCTGGCCAGTTGCAGCGTGCGGACGGCACGCGGGTACACCGCTACCTGCCTCTGGTGGTGTCAGCCGAGGCGCGCCACTATGTGCGCGACGCGGTGCAGGCCGGGCGCGCCAGCAGCGTGACGTTTCGGGTTCGTGGCGATTTGCACGACATGCCTTTTGATAACCCGCGCCAGGGTGAGTTTCGGATTGCCGCGCGCGTGCAGGACGTGACTTATGCCTACGTTCCGCCTCAGCTGCAGGACGCCGGTGAAGTGCCCTGGCCGGCGCTGGTCAAGCTCTCGGGTGAGCTGATTTTCGAGCGCTCGGGCATGCAGGTCAAAGGGGCGACCGGCAGCTTCGCCGGGCGCACGGGGGTGGTGGCCAGCGGTGTCGAGGCGCAGATACCGGACCTGTCTCACAGCGTTGTGAGCGTGGCGGCAGATGCCCGCGGACCGATGCCGGAGCTGCTGGCCTTTGTGGCGCAGTCGCCCTTGGCCGCCATGACCGGCAAGGCCTTGGCGCAGGCCACCGGCAGCGGCAACGGGGAGCTGCGTTTGCGCCTGCAATTGCCCATCAGCGAACTTGCTGCGTCCAAAGTGCAGGGCAGCCTCAAGCTTGCCGGCAGCGATGTGCGAATCACGCCCGACACCCCCTTGCTGGCGCGTGCGCGTGGCAGTGTCCAGTTCACCGAGAGTGGGTTTTCCCTGGCCGGTGTGCAGGCGCGCGCCCTGGGCGGCGAGGTGCGCATCGAGGGCGGAATGCGCAGTACGCCCGGGCAGGTGCCCAGCGTGCAGCTGCGCGTGCAGGGCACCGCCAGCGCCGAGGGGCTGCAGCAGGCGCGCGAGCTGGGCTTGCTTTCGGAGCTGGCTCGCCGTGCTTCAGGCAGCGCGCCGTATACGCTGGGTTTGACGGTGCGCCATGGGGTCGCCGAGATCGCGCTGGCCACCAGCTTGCAGGGCCTGGCTCTGGATCTGCCGGCGCCGCTTGCCAAGCCGGCCGATGCCAGCCTTCCGGTGCGCTTTGAGAATCAGTTGACGGCGGCCTCTGTGGCGGCAACACCCGGCGCGGTGCCGCTGCAGGATCGTCTGAATGTGGAGATTGGGGCCCTGGGCGCACTGAGCTATCTGCGCGAACTGGGCCAGGGCGACCCCAAGGTACTGAGCGGCAGCATTGCCCTGGGCGTGCCAGCCAGCGAAGCACGTGGCGGGTTGGCGAGCGGCAGCGTGGAGGCGAATCTGCGTTTTGGCGCGCTCGATGTGGACGCCTGGGAAGCCGTGCTGTCCGCCGGGAGCAGCGCAGCCGGTACGGCCAAAGCGGGCTCGCCGAAGGCCGCATCTACCGTACCCGGTGCACTGCAAGCGTACCTGCCGGACAGCTTCGCCTTGCAGGCGAGCAGCCTGCGTCTGGCTGGCCGCACCTTGCATGACTTGGTGGTGGGGGGCTCTCGCGAAGGTGTGGTCTGGCGCGCCAACCTCGATGCACAGGAACTGGCGGGCTACCTGGAGTACCGTCAGGCCAACGCAGACGCGGGAGCCGGCGGACTTTTTGCTCGCCTCTCGCGCTTGTCGTTGCCGGAAAGTGCGGTGAGCGAAGTGGACAATTTGCTTGCCGAGCAGCCGGCCAGCCTGCCGGCGCTCGATATCGTGGTGGAGGCCTTTGAGCTGCGCGGGCGCAAACTGGGCCGCCTGGAAATCGACGCGCGCAACCGCGGCGTGGCCGACGCGACGCGCGAATGGCGCTTGGCCAAGTTCAATCTGTCCACCCCCGAAGCCTCCTTCGCAGCCAGCGGCAACTGGGCGCAGATCAATGCCACGCGCCCCGGTGGCGCGGGCCCTGCGGTGCAGCGCCGCACGGTGCTCAATTTTTCGCTGGACATGCGCGATGCCGGGCAATTGCTGGCGCGCATGGGCATGCAGGACGTGGTGCTGCGCGGGCGCGGGCGCATGGATGGGCAGGTGGCCTGGCTGGGCGCACCCATCAGTCCGGACTACCGATCCATGACCGGGCAGATCCATCTTGACGTGGGCGCCGGGCAGTTCCTCAAAGCCGAACCGGGTCTGGCCAAATTGCTCAGTGTGCTCAGTCTGCAGGCGCTGCCGCGCCGGTTCTCGCTTGATTTCCGCGATCTCTTCAGCCAGGGTTTTGCGTTTGACTTTGTGCGTGGCGACGTGGGGATCGAGCGCGGCGTAGCCACCACCAACAATCTGCAGATGAAGGGCGTCAACGCCGCCGTGCTGATGGAAGGGCGCGCCGACATTGAGCGTGAAACGCAGGACTTGCATGTCGTCGTGGTTCCGGAGATCAACGCGCTAACTGCCTCCCTGGTGGCCACTGCCATCAATCCGGTGATTGGCCTGGGCAGCTTTCTCGCCCAGGTGTTTTTGCGTGGCCCATTGATTGCGGCAGCCACGCAAGAGTATTCCATTCGCGGCACCTGGAGCGACCCGGAAGTCACCAAACTGCCACGCCGCCGTCTGGGCGCGCCGCCTGCCGCCACCGCGCCGGCGGCGGGCCCCAGCGCACCCGCCACCGAGGACAAGCCATGAAAATCGCCGCACTGCAGATGGTTTCCGGAGCACGCGCTGAGGGCAATCTGGCCACGGCGCGAACGCTCCTCGAGCGCGCCGCCGCCGAAGGGGCTGAGCTGGCGCTGTTGCCGGAATACTTCTCTGCCATGGGCCTGCACGAACGCGACAAGCTCGCCCTTGCTGAGACGCCAGGCAAAGGCCCGGTTCAGGACTTTCTGGCGCGCGCGGCGCAGGACCTGGGGCTTTGGATCGTTGGCGGCACCTTGCCGCTGGTGTGTGAGGACGCGGACCGGGTGCGCAACAGCTCGCTGGCCTACTCGCCGCAGGGCCGCTGCGTCGCACGCTATGACAAGGTGCATCTGTTTCGCCTGGAGCACGGAAGCGAGCAGATTGACGAAAGCCGCACCATCGAGCCGGGTGCTGCCCCCGTGCAGTTCCGGCTCAAAGACCGCACCGGCCACGACTGGTGCCTTGGTTTGTCTGTCTGCTACGACCTGCGCTTTCCCGAGTTCTACCGTCTGCACGCCGCAGCAGGTGCGGATCTGCTCCTGGTGCCTGCCGCCTTCACCTGGACCACGGGCAGCGCCCACTGGGAAGTGTTGCTGCGCGCCCGCGCCATTGAAAACCAGGCCTTTGTGCTGGCCGCTGCGCAGGGTGGAAGGCACGAAAACGGCCGCCGCACCTGGGGCCAGAGCCTGCTGATCGACCCCTGGGGCGAGGTTTTGGCTGCGCGGCCCGAAGGCGCAGGCCTGGTGCTGGCGGAAGCCGATCCGGAGCGATTGGCGCAGGTGCGCCGACAGTTGCCGGCGCTGGGGCATCGGGTTTTTTAGTGCCGATATGGCAGGCTGTCGGACTTGGAACGCTTCCGCCAGCCCTCAGCGATCCCTTGTGCGGCTTTAACCGCGCTCGCCAACGTAGATTTCCACACGCCGATTGCGCGCGCGCCCTTCGCCGCTGTCGTTGCTGGCGATCGGTTGGTGCGAGCCGCGGCCTTCGATCTGAATGCGTGCAGGGTCCACGCCGCGCGCGGCCAGGTAGCTGCGTGTGCTGGCTGCGCGGTCCACCGACAGCGGGTTGTTCACGGCATCGCTGCCCGTGCTGTCCGTGTGGCCCACGATGCGCACATCGGTGCGCGGGTTGTCGCGCAGCCCCTGGGCGAACTGATCCAGCAATGGGCGGAAAGCACCGCGGATGTCACTGCTGTTGGTATCGAACGAGATGTCGCTCGGAATCTCCAGCTTGAGCTGGTTGTCGGCCGTCTGGGTCACTCCAACGCCGGTGCCGCGCGTTGCCTGCTCCATGCTGCGACGCTGGTTTTCCATGTTGCGCGACCAGATGTAGGTGCCCAGGGCGCCCACGCCTGCGCCCACCACCGCGCCAGTGCCGGCGCTTCCGCCCGTGGCCGATCCGATCACAGCGCCGGCCAGCGCGCCCACGCCGGCGCCCGTGGCGGTGCGGCGCTGCGTATCGTCCATGTTGGCGCAGCCGGTGATGACCATCGCGGCAGCGGCCGCAGCAAGAATTCGAGAATGGCGCATGTCGAGAGCTCCTTCAAAAAGCAAAACCTGCGCTGCCGGAACGGCGGCGCCTTGCCTTCGATTCTTGGAGCAAGCGCCGGGCCCCCTTGTGGCGCTTGCGGCCTTGCGCGGGTAGGACCACGCCGACAGCTTCAGCCCGCAGGCGGCGGAGCCGGCGGCTGGGGTGAAGAAGGGGGAGGCGAAGGCGGGCGGAGCTCTTCGTCTGCCTTCTGTTGGCGATGGGGCGGTTCACCGCGCGGGCGGCCCGAAAACATCGTCCACCAGACAATCAGCAGCAGTGCCACCAGTGCGCCCAGCGCCTCAAGCAAAATCAGTCCCATGAATGCCTCACTCCTGCGCCGTGCGCTGCTGGCCCTGATTGTAGGAAGCCTTGCGGCCTGTGCCACCCGCCCCGCGCCCGAGCCCCCGCCGATCAGACGTCCGCCTCCCCCGGTGGCGCCGCTTCCCGGTGAGCCGGTTGCTCTGCCGGGACCGCTGGCTCCGCCGCGCAGCCATTGGGTGCCGGTGCATTGGGGCGAGCTTCCGGGTTTTGCCGACGACGCGCTGTACGAAGCCTGGAACGCCTGGATCAAGAGCTGCGAACGCCCGGCGCCGGTCTTCGCCGCGCTGTGCGGCGAGGTGCGCCAGCTGAGCATCGCCACGGGAGAAGAGCAGCGCGCCTGGCTGGTTTCGCGCCTGCAGCCGTACCGGGTGGAAGGCGCAAGCGGTGCGACGGAAGGCTTGCTGACCGGCTATTTCGAGCCGGAATACGACGCCGCGCGTGTGCAGGGCGACGGCTACAGCGTGCCGCTGTACGCACCCCCACCCGACCTGGCGCGCCGCCGCCCCTGGTATTCGCGCCAGGAGATCGAGACCCTGCCCCAGGCGCAGGCGGCTTTGGCCGATCGCGCCATCGCCTGGCTGCGCGATCCGGTGGAAGCCATGGTGCTGCACATTCAGGGTTCAGGCCGGCTGAACTTGCTGGAGCCCGACGGCACGCGCCGTCTGGTGCGCGTGGCCTACGCCGGCACCAACGACCGGCCCTACCGCAGCATTGGCCGCTGGCTGCTCGACCAAGGCTTGGTGCGCGACGCCACCTGGCCGGGCATTCGGGCCTGGATGGCGCAGAACCCCCAGCGCGTCAACGAGTTGCTGTGGGCCAACCCTCGCTACGTGTTCTTCCGCGAGGAGCCCATGGACGCGCTCGACGCCGCCTTCGGCCCGCGCGGCGCCCAGGGCGTGCCGCTGACGCCGGGGCGCTCGATTGCGGTGGACAAGGCCAGCATCCCCTACGGCACGCCGGTCTGGCTGGCCTCGCCCGGCCCGCTTGTTCCCCTGCAGCGCCTGGTGCTGGCGCAGGACACGGGCAGCGCCATCGTCGGCGCGGTGCGGGCCGACTTCTTCCTTGGCTGGGGCGCGCAGGCGGGCGAGACCGCAGGGCGGCTCAAGCAGCCGCTGCGACTGTGGGCGCTGTGGCCGAGGCAGGCCAACTAGAATAGAAATAGGCTTCTAGCGCTTGCTGCATAAGCGTGAGAAGCTATCAATAAGATAGTGTTTTTGCTGGCCTACGGCGCAGGTTTTGGAGTCGGATCACGCCGTAGCGAAGCGAAACGCGTGCTGAGTCCCTAGCGCGGACTACCGCCCGCCACCCAGGTGCGACAGCGGCAAGGCTCCTCCTGCCTTGACTTCGCCCAGGGAAAAACTGGTGTGCATGTCTTTCACATTGGGCAGGTGCAGCAGCACATCGCGCGCGAACTGCGAAAAACTGTCCAGATCGCGCGCCACCACCTGTAGCTCGAAGGTGCCGGTCCCGCTGATGTAGTGGCAGGACACCACTTCGGGAATCTGACGGATCGCCTCCTCCATCGCGCGCGTGACGCCGCCGGTGTTGCGGTCGGCGTCCAGGCGCACAAACGCCAACACGCCCAGACCGATTTTGCGCCGGTCGATTTCCGCCCGGTAGCCCCGGATGAAGCCGGCCTGCTCCAGCGCGCGCACGCGCCGCCAGCAGGGCGCGGCCGAAAGGCCGACGCGCTGCGCCAGTTCCGCATTCGTCAGGCGCGCGTCCTGCTGCAGCTGGCCCAGGATGGCGACATCGAATTTGTCCAAGGTTTCCACGAAAGGCCCTGAGAGAGAAAGGATCTTGCTGAAGATAGCGTATTTCCGGCATCAAACGCAAACACTTATCGCCTGCACAAATCTACACTTGTCGCCACAATGGGTGCGTGGCTCTATCTGGTCGTGCCCGCTGCGAACCCTCCTCGCGCCACAAGCAGCGAACCCACGAAAAAACTGGAGACAAACCCCATGAATGCGCCCCTGCCCGAGCACATCCGCAAGTCCCTCGAAACCGTCTCGCTCGACGACAAATACACCCTCGGCCACGGCCGCGCCATGATGAGCGGCGTGCAGGCCCTGGTGCGCCTGCCCATGCTGCAGCGTCAGCGCGATGCGGCCGCGGGGCTCAACACCGCCGGCTTCATCAGCGGCTACCGCGGCAGCCCGCTGGGCACCTACGACCAGGCGCTCTGGCAAGCCAAGAAGCACCTGGCCGAGAACCACATCGTCTTCCAGCCTGGCGTGAACGAAGAACTCGGCGCCACGGCCGTCTGGGGCACGCAGCAGCTCGACCTGTACCCGCAAAGCAAGAAGTACGACGGGGTTTTTGGCATCTGGTACGGCAAAGGCCCAGGCGTGGACCGCTGCTCCGACGTGTTCAAGCACGCCAACATGGCCGGCACGGCGAAGCACGGCGGCGTGATTGCCATTGCCGGCGACGACCACATCAGCAAGAGCAGCACGGCGCCGCACCAGAGCGACCACATCTTCAAGGCCTGCGGTACGCCGGTGTTCTTCCCGAGCAATGTGCAGGACATCCTGGACATGGGCTTGCACGCCTTTGCCATGAGCCGCTTTTCCGGTGTGTGGTCGGGCATGAAGACGATTCAGGAGGTGGTGGAGTCGTCCAGCAGCGTCAGTGTGGACCCGGACCGCGTGCAGATCGTCATGCCCGAAGATTTTGCGATGCCGCCCGGCGGCCTGCACATCCGCTGGCCCGACGCGCCCTTGGAGCAGGAAGCGCGCCTGATGGACTACAAGTGGTACGCCGCGCTGGCCTATGTGCGCGCCAACAAGCTGAACCACAACGTGATTGAAGGCCCTCGTGATCGCTTCGGCATCATCGCCAGCGGCAAGGCCTACAACGACACGCGCCAGGCGCTGGTGGATCTGGGGCTTGACGACGCCACCTGCCGCCAGCTCGGCATTCGCGTGCACAAGGTCAACGTGGTCTGGCCGCTCGAAGCCACCATCACGCGCGACTTCGCCAAGGGTCTGCAAGAGATTCTGGTGATTGAAGAGAAGCGCCAGGTCATCGAATACCAGATCAAGGAAGAGCTCTACAACTGGCGCGCCGACGTGCGCCCCAATGTGCTGGGCAAGTTCGACGAGGCCGAAGGCGAGAACGGCCAGTGCGGCGAATGGTCCATGCCCAACCCCAGCCAGAACTGGCTGCTGCGCGCCAAGGCCGACCTGACGCCGGCCATCATCGCCAAGGCCATTGCCAAGCGCCTGAAAAAGATCGGCGTACCCGACGACGTGGTGGCCCGCATGGACAGCCGCCTGGCCATTGTGGAGGCCCGTGAGAAGGCTCTGGCGGCCCCCAAGCAGGATACCGGCGACCGCGCCCCGTGGTTCTGCAGCGGCTGCCCGCACAACACCAGCACGCGTGTGCCCGAGGGCTCGCGCGCCGTCGCCGGCATTGGCTGCCACTACATGACGGTGTGGATGGACCGCTCCACCAGCACCTTCACGCAGATGGGCGGCGAGGGCGTGACCTGGGTCGGCCAGGCGCCGTTCACCAAGGACGCGCATGTGTTTGCCAACCTGGGCGATGGCACCTACTTCCACAGCGGGCTGCTGGCGATTCGCCAGTCCATCGCTGCCGGCGTCAACGTCACCTACAAGATTCTGTACAACGACGCGGTCGCCATGACCGGCGGCCAGCAGATTGGCGAGCGGCCCGAGGGGCATTCGGTGCTGCAGATCATGAACAGCGTCAAGTCCGAAGGCGCGGCAAAAATCGTCATCGTGACCGACGAGCCGGAAAAGTACGACGGCGCGCCGCTTGCCGCTGGCGTCACGGTGCACCACCGGGACGAGCTGGACCGCATCCAGCGCGAACTGCGCGAGATCAAGGGCTGCAGCGTGCTGATCTACGACCAGACCTGCGCGACCGAAAAACGCCGCCGCAGAAAGCGTGGCCTGATGCCGCAGGCGACCAAGACCGTGGTCATCAACGAATTGGTGTGCGAGGGCTGCGGCGACTGCTCGGTCAAATCCAACTGCCTGTCGGTGGAGCCGGTGGAGACCGAATTCGGCCGCAAGCGCCGCATCAACCAGAGCACCTGCAACAAGGATTACTCCTGCGTCAGCGGCTTTTGCCCGAGTTTTGTCACCATTGAAGGTGGCGCGCTCAAGAAGCCGAAGAAGGAGGCCAAGGCCGATGCGGCCGCACTGCCGCCGGTGCCCGAGCCGGTGCTGCCCAGTGCGGAGCAGCCCTGGGGCATCGTGGTGGGCGGTGTCGGCGGCACAGGCGTCATCACCATCGGCTCTCTGCTGGGCATGGCGGCGCACCTCGAAGGCAAGGGCGTGGTCACGCAGGACGCCGGCGGCCTGGCGCAAAAGGGCGGCGCCACCTGGAGCCATGTGCAGATCGCCAACCGGCAGGACGCCATCCACACTACCAAGGTCGACATTGCCAAGGCCGATCTGGTGATTGGCTGCGACGCCATTGTGGCGGCCAACCCGGCCAGTCTGGCGGTGATGCAGCCGGGCCGCACCTTTGTCGCGCTCAACACGCACAGCACCCCCACCGCAGCCTTTGTGACCAATCCGCAGTGGCAATTCCCGGGCGCGGCGTGCGAGAGCGCCATCGTTGCGGCCGTTGGGAGCGGGCTGGTGGGCAGCTTCGATGCCGAGCGCGTCGCCACCCAAATGCTCGGCGACAGCATTTACACCAACCCGCTGATGCTGGGCTACGCATGGCAAAAGGGCCGGGTGCCGCTCTCGCACGCGGCGCTGATGCGTGCCATGGAGCTCAACGGCGTGCAGGTGGCCAACAACCAGGCTGCGTTCGAGTGGGGCCGGCGCTGCGCGCACGACCTGGCTGCGGTGCAAGCGCTGCTGGCGCCTGCGCAGGTAATTGAATTCGTCAAGAAACCCACCCTGGCAAGCATGCTGGCGCAGCGCGTGGAGTTTCTTGCCGCCTACCAGAATACCGCCTATGCAGGCGACTACCAGGCCTTTGTCGCCAAGGTTCAGGCCGCAGAAGAAAAGCTGGGCAGCACGCGCCTCGCGCAGGCGGTGGCGCGCTACCTGTTCAAGCTGATGGCCTACAAGGACGAGTACGAGGTGGCGCGTTTGCACACGGATCGCAGCTTCACCGACAAGATCGCTGGCATGTTCGAGGGCGACTATCGTGTCGTACACCACCTGGCGCCGCCGCTCTTGGCCAAACGCAATGAGAAGGGCGAGCTGGTCAAGAAGAGCTACGGCCCGTGGATGCGCAAGGCCTTCGGTGTGTTGGCCAAGCTCAAAAGCCTGCGTGGCACTGCACTTGACCCTTTTGGCTATAGCGAAGAGCGCAAGATGGAACGCGCACTGATTGGCGAATACCGCACCTGCATCGAGGAGCTGCTGGCGGGCCTGAGCAACGAAAATCTTGCGCTGGCGGTGGAAATTGCGAGCATTCCTGAAGACATTCGCGGCTACGGCCACGTCAAAGAGCGGCACCTTGTCAGTGCCCGCGCCAAGTGGAGCGCCTTGATGGCACGTTGGCGCAGCCCTGGCGCACAGCAGAAAGCAGCGTAGTTTGCTATAAAATATATAGCTATTAACGCTTTCTGAATAAGCGGTAGAGGCCTATTTTTCTAAAAATCTGGGCACGAAGGCGCGCGGAGTGCGCCTTTCACCGGGCCGTGCAGCCGCGCCAAAAGCGGCCCGCATACAATGGCGCGCTTGCGGTTTCCCCGCCTCTACTGCGTCCGCCGCCACCGTGCTCGCGTGCGCTGACCTATTTTCCTTGGAGTTTCCCTGTGTTCATTTCCTCTGCTTTTGCCCAGACCGCACCTGCCGCTGCTGCCGGTGGTGACATGGTTTCCACGCTCACCGGCATGCTGCCGTTGGTGCTGATGTTCGTGGTGCTGTACTTCGTCATGATCCGTCCGCAGATGAAGCGCCAGAAGGAGCATCGCGCCATGGTCGAAGCCATTGCCAAGGGCGACGAAGTGGTCATTGGCGGCGGCATGCTGGGCCGTGTCACGCAGTTGTCCGAGCAGTACCTGCACGTGGAAATTGCCAGCGGCGTGGAGGTAAAGGTCCAGCGCGCATCCCTGGTGCAGGTGCTGCCCAAGGGAACGCTCAAGTAATTTCGCTGTCCCACTGGCTCGCACAGGCCAGTGCATGCGGTGCGACGCATTCGCGCATCGCCTTCTTTCGTTTTCTGCGTAGGGACGCCCGAACATGAATCGTTTTCCGCTCTGGAGGTACGCCATTCTGGTGGTGGCCCTGCTCGTAGCCGTTCTCTACACCCTGCCCAATTTCTTTGGCGAGGCGCCTGCGGTGCAGGTGTCGTCTGCCAAGGCGACTGTGAAGGTCGACGCCGCCGTCGAAGCGCGTGTTCGCGATGCGCTGGCCGCCGCTGGTGTGGGTTTCGACATGCTTCAGCTTGAAGGCAACTCGGTGCGTGCGCGTTTCGATACGCCGGACCTGCAGCTCAAGGCCAAGGACGTCATCGAAAAGGCCTTGATTCCCGACCCGCAGGACCCCGCCTACATCGTTGCACTCAACCTGGTTTCGCGATCGCCCGCCTGGCTCTCGGCAATCCACGCCGCGCCCATGTATTTGGGCCTGGACTTGCGTGGTGGCGTGCACTTCATGCTGCAAGTGGACATGCAGGCGGCATTGACCAAAAAGGCCGAATCGTACGCGGGTGACCTGCGTACCACCCTGCGCGACAAAAATATCCGCCACGGCGGAATTTCGCGCGAAGGCCAGAACATCGATATCCGCCTGCGCGACGAAGCCTCGCTGACGGCGGCGCGCAACCTCATCAGCGATCAGTTTCCCGATCTGCAGGTCACGGCCAGCGAGGAAGCCGACGGTGGGCAACGCTTGCGCGCCAGCATCAAGCCCGAGGCCGCGCGCCGCGTGCAGGACCAGGCGCTCAAGCAGAACATCACCACACTGCACAACCGCATCAACGAGCTGGGCGTGGCCGAGCCGGTGATTCAGCAGCAGGGGCTCGACCGTATCGTGGTGCAGCTGCCTGGCGTCCAGGACACCGCCAAGGCCAAGGACATTCTGGGCCGTACCGCCACGCTGGAAGTTCGCATGGTCGACGAAGGCACGGAGGCGCGCGCCGCCGAAAGCGGGCGTGGCCCGGTGCCCTTTGGCGACGAAAAATACCTGGACCGCAACGGCGAGGCCGTGATCGTCAAGAAGCAGGTCGTACTGACGGGTGAAAACCTGACCGACGCCCAGCCTGGTTTTGACGGCCAGACGCAGGAACCCACCGTCAACCTCACGCTGGACGCGAAGGGCTCGCGCATCTTCAAGGACATCACGCGCGAGAACGTCGGCAAGCGCATGGCCATCATCCTGTTTGAAAAAGGCAAAGGTCAAGTCGTGACGGCGCCCGTCATCCGCTCGGAAATCGGCGGTGGCCGCGTGCAGATTTCCGGCCGCATGACCACCATGGAAGCCAACGACACAGCGCTGCTGCTGCGCGCAGGTTCGCTGGCTGCACCCATGGAAATCATCGAAGAATTCACCATCGGCCCAAGCCTGGGCGCCGACAACATTGCGCGCGGCATCAACAGCGTGATCTGGGGCATGCTGGCCATCGTGGTGTTCATGTGCTTTTACTACATGCTGTTCGGCGTGTTCTCCAGCATCGCGCTCTCGGTCAACATTCTCATGTTGCTGGCGGTGCTTTCCATGCTTCAGGCCACGCTCACTCTGCCCGGTATTGCTGCCATGGCGCTCGCGCTGGGTGTCGCCATCGACTCAAACGTGCTGATCAATGAACGCATTCGTGAAGAACTGCGCGAGGGCGCGTCGCCGCAAATGGCCATACACACCGGCTATGAACGTGCATGGACAACGATTCTTGACTCCAACGTGACCACGCTGATTGCCGGCCTGGCGCTGCTTGCCTTTGGCTCCGGCCCGGTGCGTGGCTTTGCGGTGGTGCACGTGCTGGGTATTTTGACCAGTATGTTCTCGGCGGTGTTCTTCTCGCGCGGCATGGTCAACCTCTGGTACGGCGGCAAGAAGAAGCTCAAGACGCTCTCCATCGGGCAGATCTGGAAGCCGGAAGCCACCACGACCGTCGTCGCCAAAACCCTGTAATCGAGCGCTCCCTGGTGCTCGCCGCGTCAAGGCGGTGCGGCGCCTGCTCTAGGAATTGAAAGAGAACGACATGGAATTTTTCCGCATCAAGAAGGACATCCCCTTCATGAAGCACGCGTTGATCTTCAACGCGATCTCCTTCGCCACCTTCGCGTTCGCGGTGTTCTTCCTGTTTTCGCGCGGCCTGCACCTTTCGGTGGAGTTCACCGGAGGCACAGTGATGGAGGTGGCCTACAGCCAGCCCGCAGACCTTTCCAAGGTGCGCGATACGGTGGCAAAACTGGGGTTTCCCGACGTCCAGGTGCAAAACTTCGGTACCGCGCGCGATGTGATGATCCGTTTGCCGGTGCAAAAGGGTGTGACGTCCTCTCAGCAAAGTGAACGCGTGATCGGTGCGCTCAAGGCGGCCGACCCCGATGTAAACCTGCGCCGGACGGAGTTTGTTGGCCCGCAAGTGGGCGACGAGTTGGTGAAGGGCGGCTTGATGGCGCTCGGCATGGTGGTGCTGGGCATTGTGATCTACCTCGCATTTCGCTTCGAATGGAAGTTCGGCGTTGCTGCCATCATTGCCAACCTGCACGACGTGGTGATCATTCTGGGCTTCTTCGCCTTCTTTCAGTGGGAGTTTTCGCTCTCGGTGTTGGCTGCCGTGTTGGCGGTGCTGGGCTATTCGGTGAATGAGTCGGTGGTCATTTTTGACCGGATTCGCGAAGCCTTCCGTCGCTTTCGCAAGATGAACACGCACGAGGTGATCGACCACGCCATCACCAGTACCATGAGCCGCACCATCATCACGCACGCTTCGACCGAAGCCATGGTGCTGTCGATGTTCTTTTTTGGCGGCCCCAGCCTGCATTACTTTGCTCTTGCACTGACCATCGGAATTTTGTTCGGCATCTACTCCTCGGTCTTCGTGGCGGCCGCCATCGCCATGTGGCTGGGGGTCAAGCGCGAAGACCTTATCAAGACTGCACGCAGCGAAACGGATCCCAATGATCCGAACGCCGGCGCAACCGTCTGAAGATAGGGTAGAGAACCAGCCGGTCAGGGGCCAGCAAAGAAGTAGTTGGCGACATACCGCTGAGTCGCACGGGACGTTTCCATACTAATATACGTTCATGCAAACGCCCCCGGCTGCCGCCGCTTCCCCCCGTCGCCTCGCTCGCATGGTGAGGGAGCGCTGGACAGACGCGTTGAAGGGGGGGCTGCCCGACATTGACAAGGCAGTGGCCGAGTTTTTTACAGCCCTCATGCAGCAGACCGGCACGCAGCGCGACATGCAAAAGCGTCGCGATGCCTGGCAGGGTTACGAACAAAAGCGCAAGGATTGGCTGCAGGGCATGACAGCAGCGCTGCGCGCCCCGCTGGAGCTGCCCACACCGGGGCCCGTCAGTGCGCGCGCCACGTACACGCTCGACAGCAGCCTGGAGCTGGTGGGCGACGATGTGGTGGAAAACAAGATCATTGCTTCGCGCATTGCATTGACGGTGATGGAAGAAGTCGCCCCGCAGTTCGATTCGTTGCGACTGCGCATGCGCTCACTTGAACAAAACGATCTGCCCGCCACGGACCCGTTGCGCCCCGAGGCGCTGAGTTTGAGTCTGGTTGAGAGCTGGCTCAAAGTCGGCCTGCCGCGCGACGATCTACAAATGGCGGTAGAGCCCTTGCAGCGCGCCACTGCAGCGCTGATGCAATCGGCTTACCAGTCCTGCAATGAATTTCTGGCCGAGCGCGGCGTGGTGGCGCAACATGAAATGCGGGTGCGCTTGCAGCGCTCCGCAGCAGGGGCGCATTCGGCGAGCGGTTCGGGCGGCTTGGCCTCCCATGCGCTCGAGCAGTCGCGTCAGGCAATGCAATCGGCCCGTGGTGGGGGGCATTCCGGACGCGACGCCTATTCGCACTCTAGCGGCTATTCAGGCTCGCCAATGGGCCCGTTTGACGCTGCTGCAACGCCCTTGCTGCGCGCTCGCCAGCGGGCGCAGGGGGTGATGGTGCAGCTGCGGCGTCTGCTGTCACCTGCGCTGGGAGGAGGCGATCTGTCGCAGGCGCCACCGGCGTCGGCGGCTCTGGCGCATGCCCTGGCGGCACACCGCGTGCAGGCCGATGTGTACTACAGCACTCTGGGCGCCATCGTTGAAGATTACAGTCCAGCCGCAGTGATCCAGGTGGCCGGTGCGGTGCGCGAGCGCTCGGCTGAACTCAAGAAAAAAGCGGGTACCGACAGCGAAAAGGCCATTATTGAAGTGGTGGCGCTGATGTTCCAGAGCATCCTCTCAGAGGATCGCATTCCGCCGGCCGTGCGCGTCTGGTTTGCTCGACTGCAAGTACCGGTGTTACGGGTGGCTCTGGCAGAGCCGGAGTTTTTCAGCAACCTGAACCACCCGGCACGCAAGCTGATAGACCGCATGGGCGCGGTAGCCCTCGGTTTTGATTCGGCGTCCGTCAGTGGAAGTACGCTGGAGGCGGAAGTTCGCCGCATCGTGCAGGTCATCGAGCAATATCCCGAAACCGGACGCCGCGTGTTCCAGCTGGTCCACGATGAGTTCGAGAAATTCCTGACCAAGCACCTAACAGAAAAGCACGATACGGCCAAATTGGTAAGTGTGGCACAGCAAGTAGAGCAAAAAGAAACGCTGACCATCAAATACACCATCGAGCTGCGCACCATGTTGAGCGAGATGCCGGTGCGCGACGAAGTGCGCGAGTTCCTTTTCAAGACTTGGGCCGAAGTGCTTGCGCTGTCTGCCGTGCGCCATGGTGCACAGCACGCCGAGACGGTGTCGTTCAAGCGCACGGCTGCCGATCTGGTTTGGGCAGCGAGCGCCAAACCCAACCGCGCTGAACGTGCGCAGGTGATCCAGAGTCTGCCCGGAATCTTGCAGCGCCTGCGTGAGGGGCTGCTTATGGTGGGTATTGCCGGGGAGGATCAGGATGCGAAAATCAAAGCGTTGACCGACACACTGGCCGATGCGTTCATGTCCAAGACAGCTGCCATACCGTTGGACCACATCGAGGCCATGGCGCGGCGGCTCGCCAATGTAGAGGAGTTTCTTGATGATGCCGTCTTGGGCGAGTTGCCACTGGATGCCGAGCACATTGAAATGATGACGGGCATTGACGCCAGCGCGATCCAGGTGTTTGCCGACAACGATGCGCCGGTTGAGGACGCCATGGTGGCCTGGGCCCGGGAACTCGTGCCGGGCGATTGGTTTACGCTGGACATCAACGGAGCGGCTGCGCAGGTGCAGTACGCTTGGCACAGCAAGCAACGCCAACTGCATCTTTTGGTCTCGACCGACGGTATCAGCTACCTGATCCAACTGCGCCGTCTGGGTGCTTATCTGCAGGCAGGTTTGCTGGTCCCACGCGATGAAGATGGGTTGACGGTGCGTGCCACGCGCGAGGCGTTGGCCAAGCTCAACGCGAATCCGGAGCGGCTGCTGGCTTGAGACCCAGAGATTTAGGGTTCAGGGTTCAGGCGCGGACCTGTCGCTGGAAAAAGCCCCCGGGAAGGCGCGCCACTTCGCTCTCAAGTTCGAGTTCCAGCAGCTGCACCTGCAGGCTGGCCGTGTCCAGACCGGTGCGAGCCTGCAATGTGTCCAGCCCCAGCGGATCAAAACCCAGTGCGTTCAGCAGCGCGCTGGCGCGGCGCGCCGGCTCTGCGCCAGCGGGTGTCGGCTGCATGGCCACCGCTGCGGGAAACTCTTCCAGCACATCGGCTGCACTCTCGACCAGTTTGGCTCCCTGCTTGATCAAGGCGTGGCAACCGCGCGACTGGACAGCATGGATGGAGCCTGGAACAGCGAAAACATCCCGCCCTTGTTCGCTGGCCATGCGCGCCGTGATGAGCGATCCTGACGCCGGCGCCGCCTCTACCACCAGCACGCCATGGCTGAGCCCGGAAATGATACGGTTGCGGCGCGGAAAGTTGGCTGCTAGCGGCGGGGTCCCCACCGGGTACTCGCTGAGGATAAGACCGTTTGCAGCAATGCGCCTGGCCAGATCGAGGTGGCGCGAGGGATAAACGCGATCAAGCCCCGTACCGACTACTGCCACCGTCACTGGAGTGTCCGATTCAAAGGCTGCTGCCAGTGCTCCTTCGTGGGCCGCCGCGTCGATACCCAGTGCCAGCCCCGAGACAATAGACAACCCGGCTTCGCGCAGCGACTGCGCAAACTGTAGCGTCGTCTCCCTGCCCTGGGGTGTGGGGTTGCGGCTGCCGACAATGGCCAGACTGCGGGCACGTTGCATGGAGCACCGCGAGTCAGTCAGCCATCGCTGCGCGCCCAGCAGATACAGCATGAGCGGCGGATCTTCAATTTCCAGGAGGGCTGGCGGATACCAGACGTGGCCCAGCGGCGCCACGGCACGCAACAAGCCTGCTTCGCCCGATTGGGCGAGCCAATGCGTCGTAGCGTCCAGGAGGGCGGCGTGTTTCTCAGGGGGTACGAGAAGGCTGCGCGCCTGAGCAGGCGTCACATGCTGCGCAAGCGAATACAGGCTTTGGTCGAAGACGGCCTCTGGGCTTCCAAAGGCTGTGAGCAGCCGCCGTGCCGTCGTGCGGCCTACGCCGTCTGAAACGCTCAGGCGCAGCCAGGCTGAAAGCTCGACAGGTTCCATCGTTGGTGGCGGTGCAGCGTGCACCGCCATGATGTCAGCGCGGGTTGACGAGGGTGTCGCCCACCCGAACCTGGTTGCGAACACTGAGGATCAATGCGTAAGACACCCTGTCGAAGGTTCTAAACACCATAGCCATGCCGTTCTTTTCGCTGGGGAGCCTAATCATCTGCTTGGCTTCGTCGGTGGTGTCCTTGATGCGCTGGCCACCCGTGAGCAACTGCAGCACGTGACCGCTTTCGATGCCGTCTTGCTGCCCCATATTGATGGCCACCACCTGATTTTGGGCTGCGTTGGCAAAGGCGGAGCCACCGTAAATAGAGACCACGCGTGCCGACACCGGCTGCTCCGGAGCACGCGGCACATAGCTCAGAAAACCGCGCGCCGGCGTAGGCAAGAGGCGGTCATTGGCGCGCACTTCTTCCCGTGTGCTCATGATGTCGACAGTGGCTGGCACATATTCGGTGGTGAACCCGCCCTTGGCGTTGGGCGTGTCTTCCAGTGATTCGCCACGAACCAATTCGCCTTTACCGACGAATTGCGCTTCGTAGCCGAGAATTTCGCTCGTTACGGGATCCTTTAGAGCCACTGCATTGCGGTAGATGCCGAAATAGCGGGGTTCGCCTGGCGCAATCTCTAGTGGCTTCGTCATATCGCCACGGGCATAGACACGGTCGCCCGCAGCCATCAGAACACGGTCATCCACGGTGGCGACAATTCGCGGCGCCCGTTCCAGGGTGTCTGCGTCCACCACCTGGGGTTCAACCAGAAATGGCTCAATCAGATGCGGTTGCAGCGTCGGCAGTGCCGTATCAGCAAGGCTGTCGGAGCGGGTGCGCGGCGAAATACGCACCTCTTCGGGTTGCCCTGGCAGGCCCGAACGCAATCGTGCAAAGCCGCCCGTTCTGTCCAGATAGAGCGTCTGGCCCGGGAAAATCAGGTGCGGATTGGCAATGCTCTGCATGTTCATGCCCCAGAGCTCGGGCCAGCGCCACGGCTTGCGCAGATACAGGCCGGAAATAGCCCACAGTGTGTCACCACGCTTGACGACGTAGACATCGGGTGCGCTCGGGGCCAGTTCGGTCACGGGAATGCCCTGGCTGGCTACCTGCTGGGCTTCAGCGCGCTGAGCCGCAGTCACAGGATGATTCTGCGCCCACGCAGTGCTGCTGGCCAGCGCTGCTGCGAGCAGAGTCACAGCGCCGCAAGCGGTGCCAAGAATGCCCATGCGTGCGGCGCGCGTTGTCGTATTTCGATGCATTGTTCCCTGCCCCCTCACTGCGCTGCAGCTTTATCCGCTAAGGAAAAGCGCAGCAAAAGACGTTACAAATCAACTGAGATTCTCTGCTCAAGCCCTTGATTGGGCAATGATTATTGGGCGCGCTGGCTGCGTGCAGCGGAAAAAGTGGCGAAAATAGCGACATCTTTCTTCATAAGCCATGGCGATTCTTCCCATTCTTTGTTATCCCGATCCCCGTCTGCACACCGTGGCCCGCCCGGTCAGTACGGTGGATGAGCGCATCCACGAGCTGACGCAAGACTTGCTGGAGACCATGTACGACGCGCACGGTATCGGACTTGCAGCGACGCAGGTCGATGTGCATGAGCGCGTGGTAGTCATCGATGTCTCCGAGGAGCGCAACCGTCCCTTGGTGCTGATCAATCCCGAAATTCTGTGGTCCAGCGAGGAGACTCTGGTTGGCGATGAAGGCTGCCTGTCGGTGCCTGGCATTTACGACGGAGTGGAGCGGGCTGCTGGGGTGCGCGTGCGCGCCTTGGATGCACACGGTCAGGACTTCATCGTGGAAGCGAAAGAACTCCTGGCGGTGTGTATTCAGCACGAAATGGACCATTTGCTGGGCAAAGTGTTCGTGGAGTATCTCTCGCCTCTCAAACGCAACCGCATCCGTTCCAAAATGATCAAGCGCCAGCGCGACGAGGCCCGGCCATGAGTTTCTTGCTTCGTGCGGGCGCTGGCCCATGCATTGCGTGCGTGTTGGCCGCAGCTCTCGCGGGTTGCGCAACGTCCCCGGCCCTCGGCCCCGGCGCCACGCCCGAGCAAGTGCAGGCCCGGCTCGGCGCGCCGCGTGCTGCGTATGCGCTGCCCACAGGTCAGCGGCTGTTCTATTCCGGCAAGCCGGGGGAGCGGCAGCGCTACGATTTCGATGCCAGTAATCGCTTGGTTTCGACGGAGCAAGTCTTTACCCGCCAAAAGTTCCAGCAATTTGCACAGGGTCATCACGAGTCGGCAGAAGTGCAGCGCAGCCTCGGTCCGCCGATGCGCCGCAAGGAGGACGGTGAAACAGGTAGCGTGTGGACATATTCCTGGCTGGACTATGGCACCTGGCGCTTGGCGCGGCTGCGCTTTGACGCTGCCGGCGTGGTCCATGGCGTGGAGTTTTCCGAGGACACATTGGCCGACGACCACTACCGCTGAGGTGGTCTGTAGGTGGTTTGGGCACTATCTTGGGCAGTTCGGGCTCGCTGCTTGGCCGAGCGTCCGGTTCCTTTTTCGCTTGTCTGCTCTCCCCGCAGATTCGCTACCGCCTCGCAAGTGATATGAATGTTCTTTTTGCCGGTACGCCGGAATTTGCTCGCGCAGCGCTCGAAGCCATTCTTGCGGCTGGTTTTTCCGTGCCTCTGGTGCTGACGCAGCCGGACCGCCCGGCAGGGCGCGGCTTGCGACTGCGGCCATCGCCCGTCAAGCAACTTGCCCAGAATCATTCGATTCCAGTGGTGCAGCCGCGCGGTTTGCGGCTGGACGGACGCTTTGCAGAAGACGCAGCGCTTGCCCGTGAAACCATCGAGGCAGCATGTCCCGACGTTCTGGTTGTAGCGGCCTACGGTCTGATCCTGCCTCAATGGGTACTCGATATGCCGCGCCATGGCTGCATCAACATCCATGCCAGTCTGCTGCCCCGCTGGCGCGGAGCTGCTCCCATTCATCGTGCCATCGAAGCGGGCGACAGCGAGACGGGCATCACGTTGATGCAGATGGATGCCGGCCTGGACACGGGTGACATGCTGCGCACCGAGCGCCTGGCGATTGCGCCCCGTGACACCACAGCAAGCCTGCACGATCGCCTGGCGATGCTGGGCGCGCAAATGGTGGTTAAGGCCTTGCGAGACCTGGCGAGCGGGCCGCTTGAGTGCACGCCGCAGCCGCAAGTCGGTGTGACCTACGCCGAAAAAATCGCGAAAACCGAGAGCCAGATCGACTGGAGCCAGCCGGCGCAAGCCATTGATCGGCGGGTGCGTGCGCTGACGCCCGCGCCGGGCGCCTACACGCTGCTGAACGGCGAAATCATCAAGGTGGTGGACTGCGAAATTGATAGCGAACATTTCAATATGGATAAGCGCGCAGGCCATATTTATCGTGTAAATGATGCCGGTATCACCGTCGCCTGTGGCACAGGCGCGCTGCGCCTGACCCGCTTGCAGCGCGCGGGCGGCAAGCCATTGGCGGCGCGAGATTTCCTGCGGGGCTTCGCGCTGGAGCCGGGCATGGAGCTTGGCTCCACTGCACCGTCAGGGGCGCCGCCTTGAGCCTGCAGAGTGCGCTTGCCCAGACGCGTCACCCGGCATTCCGCGAAGGTCTGGCGGATCTGATTGGGCCCGCATTGGGGATTGCTGCCTGGGGATTGGTAACGGGTGTTGCCATGGTCAAAAGCGGTATGAGCGTCTGGCTGGCGCTGGTGATGTCGATCGCCGTTTATGCCGGCAGTGCTCAGTTGTCGGTCATTCCGCTATTGGCTGTGGGCGCGCCACTGTGGGTGGTGTGGTTGACCGCCACCTGCGTCAATCTACGCTTCGTCATTTTCAGCAGCCTGTGGCGCAGCTACTTTCAATCCCAGCCGCTGGGGCGGCGCCTGGCCATCGGTTATTTCAGCGGCGACGTAATCTTCGTCGCTTTCATGAAACGTTTTCCACGCGTGGAGCCGGATCCTGATCAGGTGCCCTACTTCTGGGGCGCTGCGTCATTGAACTGGCTCGCCTGGCAAATCCCGTCTATTGCGGGCATCTTGCTCGCCAATGAGGTTCCCCTGTCTTGGGGGCTGGGCTTTGCCGGGGTCCTGGCCCTGCTCGGCGTGTTGCTCTCGCTCCTGGTGGACCGCGCCACGTGGGTTGCCACAGGTGTGGCTGCGAGTGCGGCCGTGGCGGCCTATGCCTTGCCGCTAAAGCTCAATATCCTGGTGGCGATCGCCGCAGCGATTGCGGCCGGGTTGGCGATGGAGTCCGCACAGCGCCATGCCCGCCAGCAGGCGCTGCGCCAGCGTGCTGCCGGGGAGGATGGGGCATGAATGCTGAAACCGTGTATGGCTTGGTAGCCATTGCCGGGCTTGCGTTAATCACCTTGCTCGCGCGCGCCTTTTTCATGCTGCCCGAGCGTGAGCTGCCCATGCCCGACTGGCTCAGGCGCGGCCTGAAGTACGCGCCTCTGGCGGCGCTGACTGCCGTCATAGCACCGGAGGTGGTGATGGCGCAGGGCGCGCTGATCGGCAGCTTGCAGGACGCCCGCCTGCCCGCAGTGCTCTGCGCCTGCCTTTACTATTTCTGGCAGCGTGGAATTCTGGGCACCATTGTCGTGGGCATGGCAGTGTATCTGCCGCTGCATATCGGTTGGGGCTGGTAGCGCTGGGGCTGCAGCACGGGATGGCTCCTAGAATGCCTGCCATCGCCGCAAGCGGATGGGCCGCGCGGTCGCCAACTTCAATACCATCGCCATGCACTTTCTTCGCTTCTCTGATTTGTGTGCCTCGGGCAAAGTCCGTGGCCAACGTGTTTTCATCCGTGCCGATCTCAACGTGCCGCTCGACGACAAGGGCAAGATCACCGAAGACACGCGCATACGGGCGTCGCTGCCTTGCATCCGCATGGCGCTTGATGCCGGCGCGGCGGTCATGGTCACCAGCCACCTGGGGCGTCCCACCGAGGGCCAGTTCAAGCCCGAGGATTCCCTCGCGCCGGTAGCGGCGCGCTTGGCGCAATTGCTCGAACGCGACGTCCCGTTGCGTGCCGACTGGGTGGGGGTGTGAGCGTGCAGCCCGGCGACATGGTGTTGCTGGAGAACTGTCGCGTCAACCTCGGCGAGAAAAAAAATGACGAGACATTGGCACGCGCCATGGCTGCGCTGTGCGACATCTTTGTGAACGACGCATTTGGTACCGCGCACCGGGCGGAGGCCACCACCTACGGCATCGCCCAATACGCACCCATTGCCTGTGCTGGCCCCCTGTTGGCCGCAGAAATCGATGCGTTGACCCAAGCGCTGGCGCAGCCGGCGCGCCCGCTGGCGGCTATTGTTGCCGGCTCCAAGGTGTCCACCAAACTCAATATTTTGCAAAGCCTCGCCAGCAAAGTGGACCAACTTATTGTCGGCGGAGGCATCGCCAATACCTTCATGCTGGCAACGGGGTTGCCCATCGGGAAAAGCCTGGCTGAGCCCTCGCTGGTGGGCGACGCGCGCGCGGTCATGGCGGCCATGAAGGCGCGCGGTGCCGAGGTACCGATTCCCACCGATGTGGTGACTGCCAAGTCCTTCTCGGCCGGCGCCCCCGCAAGTACCAAGCGTGCGCAGGACGTGGAAGCAGACGACCTGATTCTCGATATCGGGCCCGAGACCGCCGGGCGCCTCGCGGCACAGTTGCAACAGGCCGGCACGATTGTCTGGAACGGTCCTGTGGGAGTGTTTGAATTTCCCGCGTTTGAGGGCGGTACGCGTGCGCTCGCGCAGGCCATCGCGGAGTCAGAGGCCTTCAGCATTGCAGGGGGCGGTGACACCCTGGCAGCCATTGCAAAATTTGGGATCGAAGACCGCGTTGGCTATATTTCAACTGGAGGCGGCGCTTTCCTCGAAGTACTGGAGGGGCGCACCCTGCCTGCCTTTGAGATTCTGGAGAAGCGGGCTCAGAATGCGTGAAGGACTGTGACAAAAACAACAAAGAGTCTGTATCCAAGGGTATTTAGCGCATCTTTTTCTTGTTTTTGTTGAGCCGCGCGCCCAGAATTATTTTGATCAGTGTGTTGGGCGCTTCCTTGCCTGTCGCTGTCGTTCAAATTCGTTAGGAGGGGAATCATGGTGTTTTCAAAGGCAATTCGCTTGACCTTGATGGTTGGCGCAGTGGCGAGCATGATGGGCTGCGCCTCCAAGGCGCCCATTCCGCTTGCCGAGAATTTCAACCTCACGCTGCAGCACAAAGTGCGCTCGGCGGGGCACTGGGAAATGCTCTCAAACGACGTGGTGTCCCAGACATTGGCAACATTGGACAAAGCGGGCATGCCGGCGGGCACCCAATTGCATGTGTCGGCACCTCCCAACCCCAGTGCGTTTGATCTGGCGTTTCGCGACTTCTTGATCACCAAGTTTGTGCAGAACGGTGTCCCGGTTCAGCAAATGCCTGGACAGACGCTGGATGTGAGCTACCACGCTCAGCTGGTCCGTCACAACAGTGATCGCCCCCACTTCATTCCGGGCCAGTTCACCATGGTTGCTGCGGGACTCATGGCTGCGTATGGCCTGCGCCATGAGCATATCGACGCGCAATTGCTGGGCGCCCTGGGCCTCACAGTGGCTGCAGACTATGCTTCAAGCATCAATTCTGGCGGGCCAACCAACACCGAGATGGTGCTCACTACCACGGTGATGCGCGGCGGGCAGTACGTTGCTCGCAAGACCGATGTCTACTATCTTGAAAATGCCGACACGCCGCTGTTTCTGCGTCCCGCGCCTGCATACAAAAGCATCAACATGAAGGTGGTCTCGCAATGAAATCCTATGCCCTGTTGACCCTGTGCGCCGGCGCTTTGCTGGCAGGCTGTGCCAGCAACAACGCCCCTGTGCGCACCGAACCCACCTACCAGGAGGCGGCAAGCAGCCAGTTCCTGCAAAGCAGCACTGAGGCGATCAGCAAGCTGGTGGCGGGCATGGATATGCCTGCAGTAAGCGGTGGCCCCGTGTTGGTGGCCACGATTGTCAATGTCAATGACTTGAGCCGTTCCGCACCGCTGGGCCGCACGCTCTCTGAGCAGTACGCGTCGTCGATGGCGAGCAAAGGATTCAACGTCAAGGAAGTCAAGCTGCGCGGTGACGTCTTCGTCAAGGAAGGGGCAGGCGAGTTGCTGCTGTCACGCGAAATCAAAGACATTGCACGCAACCACAACGCGGCCTTGGTATTGGTCGGCACATATTCTGCTGCAGCGAATTTGACGTTCGTCAGCCTCAAGCTCGTGCGTACCGAAGACAGCCGCATTGTTCGTGGGCACGACTATGCTTTGCCCAATGATCGCGATGTACAGCGTTTGCTTCAGGCTGCTCGGTAAAAGATACCCAACTCCACTCGCTTGCGAAAAGGCTCCTTCGGGAGCCTTTTTCGTGTGCGCAAAGACGTGTGGTGCCATGGCCCGGTGGCTTGAGTTTGAACTTGGACAGACTGAAAGAATCTGTGGATGTAACCCGTTTCATGTGAAAATTGAAACTTAATTACGTTTTGACGAGTCTTCCATGTCCTTGCGCCGCGCCACCAAAATAGTTGCCACCCTGGGCCCCGCCTCGAGCGAGCTGACCCTGCTGGAGAAGATGATCTTTTCCGGCGTGAATGTGGTCCGACTCAACTTCAGTCACGGCAGCGCGCAAGACCACATCGAGCGCGCGCGCTTGGTGCGCGAAGCGGCACAGCGCGCAGGGCGGGAAGTGGCCATCATGGCTGACCTCCAGGGGCCAAAAATTCGTGTGGGAAAGTTCGCAGAAGGCCGCGTGATGCTGGAGTCGGGTGCTGTTTTTGTCCTCGATGCTTCCCGCACCGAGTTGGGCGACGCGGCAGGTGTGGGCCTTGACTACAAGGAGCTTCCACGCGACACCCGTCCCGGAGATGTCTTGTTGCTCAACGATGGGTTGATCGTGTTGACCGTGGATGCCGTGCGTGGCGAGGCAGTACATACCACGGTCCGCATTGGTGGTGAACTCTCCAACAACAAAGGCATCAACAAGCAAGGCGGCGGGTTGACCGCGCCGGCGTTGACAGCAAAGGACATGGAAGACATTCGTACGGCGATGAGCTTTCAGGCCGACTACGTTGCGGTGAGTTTTCCAAAAAGTGCCACCGACATGGAAATGGCCCGGCAGCTGTGCAATGTCGCTGCGGCGCAATACCGCCACAAGCCAGGTCTGATCGCCAAAATCGAACGAGCCGAGGCCATCCCCCGGCTGGAGGAAATCCTGCGCGTCAGCGACGGCATCATGGTCGCACGCGGCGATCTTGCCGTGGAAGTGGGCAACGCCGTGGTGCCGGCATTGCAGAAAAAGATGATTCGCATGGCACGCGATATGGATAAGCTGGTGATCACCGCCACGCAGATGATGGAGAGCATGATCACGAATGCCTCGCCTACTCGCGCCGAAGTGAGCGACGTGGCCAATGCCGTGCTGGACGGAACCGATGCCGTGATGCTGAGTGCGGAAACGGCTGCTGGCCGCTATCCGCTAGAGACAGTGCAAGAAATGGCCAAGATCTGTGCCGCTGCAGAGGCTGCTGAAGACGCGCAGTTGGATGCAGATTTCACCGGGCGTGCGTTTGGCGGTATCGACCACGCCATTGCCATGGGCGCACTGTTCACGGCGCACCGCCTGGGTGCCAAAGCTATCGTTGCCATGACGGAGAGTGGCTCCACTGCGCTGTGGATGAGCCGGCACCGCATTCATATTCCCATCTATGCCCTGACCCCCAAGATCGCGACGCAGCGGCGCATGGCCTTGTACCGCAACGTTCGTCCCATATTGGTGGATACCAGCGCCGATCGCGACACAGCGCTTGAGCAAGCTGAACGCCACCTCAAAGACCGCGCCATTGTCAGCAGCGGCGATGTCTATGCCATCACCTGCGGTGAACCCATGGGGGCGCCGGGCGGCACCAACATGCTGAAAATCTGTCGCGCTATTTGAGGGCTGGATTCAACCTGGAAACGGCGGTTGATCGCTTGTTGTCGTTTGGAAAGCCGCCTGGTGATTGGCCTTGTTGGCATCGCAGGCGCTCACCTGTAGTGTGAACAGCGCTATGCACCCGCCGGCACCACACTGGCCGTGCCATGCGGCGTTGCTCGTCCTTGCCTGGCACGCCCATTGCGGCCATGGCGGGCGCATCCAACTGCCGTTTCTAGGCTCAACAGAGCCGTCGTGAAGGCGGCGCTCGGCGAGAAGAGCTGAGTGGCAACCATTCTCAATGGGCCTCTGTTGTTCCGACAACGCTGGCCGCGTTTGCGTCGCAAAGAGCGTCTCGGTGGAATGCCATGTCGACGAACCATGCAGTGGTCCAGCACAACCAGCCCGTCCACAGGGTGTGACTCTGAAAGTGCGCCCCGCGTATCTGCTGTGACAGGCCGAGCACAAACCCCGCTACGAGAACGCTTCCCAGCCAGATCCGCGCAGCGAGTGGCTGGCTTCGGCGCAGCACAAAATAGCCACCAATGAAGGCAAAACCTGCTGAAGCGTGTCCTGCGGGAAAACACTTGCCAGCGCCCCCATCGACCGTTCCCAGCGCCCAGTGCGAGGCGTAACGTGCAACGCCGCCAAACTCGGCAAGGTCCCAGGGGCAGCTGGTCGTACTGGCATATTTCAGGGCGCTCACTACCGCCAGCGCCAACAGAGTAGTGACTGCAAGTTGCAGTCGTTCAGCTCTGTTGGTACCGCGCAGGACACCGAAGGGCCACCAGACCGCCAGTACCAGCGCCAAAGCAGCCAACCACGCCAAGCGGCGTGCGCCCTCGTGCATCACGTGCACGAAGAACCATTGGTCACGCAAAGGAAAGCCATGAACTCCGCCGAACCAATGTGCCACCTCCCGATCCAGGCCCCCGGCATCCCAGGCAACCAACAGGCCGAAAGCAGCTAGCGTCCAGCCGAGAAGGTGTAGATTGTTGGTGTGTTGGGTGCTGTTGCGATGCGAACTGCGGGAGGCTACATGAGACATGTCGCACACACTAGGTGCAGCGACTTAATCAGGCATTAAGGGCGATCAGCACCCTATCCCAATTCGCAGGCGGTGCAGGCCTACTTAAGACACCGCACACATAGTCTGCGGGTCGAATCTACGAAGGTCGCCCGTGGATTCGTTTCTCCCCAGCGTCGTCGAAAAATCGCTTCACACCGGGTGCGCCCTGAAAATGCGTGCAACTGCTGCAAGAATGCGGACATGCGAATCTTGGTGGTCGAAGATGATGCAGGCATTGCCGAAGGCCTGGCTGCCAATTTGCGCCAGCGTGGATATGCGGTGGACGTGTGCGACAGTGTGGAGGGCGGTTGGAGCGCTTTGTGCCGCGAACGCTTCGATGCACTGGTCTTGGATCTTGGCCTCGTGGACGGTGACGGCGCGCAACTCCTGCAGCGCTTGCGTGCCCTTGCGTTTCCTCAAGCTTCCGCGACAGCGGCGTTGCCGGACTCGGCGCTCCCTGTTCTGATCATCACGGCGCGTGATGAGGTGGAGCAGCGTATCGCGGGCCTTGACAAGGGGGCAGACGACTATCTGGTCAAGCCGTTTGATTTCAATGAGCTGGACGCACGGCTGCGCGCCCTGCTGCGTCGCTCTGCCGGGCGCGCTCAACCGATGGTGCTTTATGGCGACATAGCGCTGGATCCCGCTGCGCGAACGGTGCGTCGTGCGGATCGTCTGGTGGACATCTCTCCACGTGAATTTTCCATCCTCCTGGTGCTGCTGGAAGCACGCGGCCGGGTGCTGTCGCGCTCGCAACTCGAAGAGCGTCTGTACAGTTGGAATGCTGCAGTGGAGAGCAATGCGATCGAGGTGCATATTCACCATTTGCGACGCAAACTGGGTGCCACCTTGATACAGACCATGCGCGGTGTGGGTTATTTCATCCCCAGGGATGGGCACCGATGAGCCGTCCGACCTGGTCCGATGCTTCTCTGATGCGGCAGTTGCTTCTGTGGTCGCTGGGGGCACTCATTCTGGTGTGGGCGTGTTTCGTCTTTCTCGCTTATCGCACGGGCGTGGAAGAGGCGGATGAATTGACCGACGGCCACCTCGCAAGTGTCGCCGTGCTCTTGCTTGGAATTCATGGTCTGCCAGCAATAGACCAAAGTGTGGAACCGTTGCGCCTGCGACAGGAAGGACTTAAAAATCACGACTATCAACAGTCGCTCAGCGTCCTGGTATGGGATGCGCAGGGGCGGCTGAGTTGGCGCAGCGGTGAGGCGCCCGTGCTGGCCTTCGATGCGGCGGCGGAAGGCTACGCTACCGTTATTGCAGGCGAAGAGCCACTTTCCTGGCGCAGTTTTTCTCAGTGGAATCGTGAGCACACGCAGAAGGTAGCGGTGATGCTGCAACTCGACGAGCGCGACGCATTGGCACACGACATTGCGGGCCAGATGATCGAGCCTGGTCTGTGGTTGCTGCCGGTGGTGTCGCTTGCGCTTGGCTTGGCCATTTCTCGGGGTCTGCGACCATTGATGGAACTCTCCAATGCGGTTGCGGCGCTGGATGTCCAGAATGCCGACAGTCTGGTGGCTCGCCATCCGTTGCGCGAGTTCGACTCGGTGGTCGAATCCATCAACACCTTGTTGGCACGACAGCAGCAGGCACTTTTCAGAGAGCGGCAACTGGCCAATGAAGTCGCGCACGAACTGCGCACGCCGCTTGCCTCCATCGTTCTGCAGGCTCAGGCGCTCGAAGCCACTCTGGAGGCCGAAGCGCCGCGCGCCGCACTGGCTCGCATCCGGGCCGACACCTTGCGGGTAGGCCATGTTTTAGATCAACTTCTGGCCTTGGCGCGGTCGAGCCGTGATGGTGCAAAGTCTGGGTGGCAGCAGATCGATCTCGCGCAATTGGCGCGCACGGTGGCCGCCGACTATGCGCAAGCTGCATGGGAGCGAAATGACGTGATCGAAGTGCAGGCGGACGCTTCCCTGACAATGAGCGCTCAGCCGGTGCTGCTGGGAATTGCGCTGCGAAATCTTGTAGAGAACGCCTTGCGACACACCCCTTTCGGCACGCGCATCGCCATTCAGTGCGGGCGAGATCAAGTCGCTGGGGCGAGCGTGGTTTGGCTGCAGGTTTGTGACGACGGCGGACGTCAGGGCAGCAGCGCGGAACGTCCACTTGCCGACAGCCTTCACCTGGGGCATGAAATCGTCGCTCGCGTGGCGGCGGAGCATGGGGCTCAGTTTCGAAAATCTCCCTGCGCGTCGCCGTTTACTACCTGCTACCGCATCGACTTTCTCTACGGCCCGCAAAACCCAGCTGGCTAGAATGACAAGTTACCAAGCGGTTACGAAATTGTGCCGCTCCCATTGACTTGACCGGATACCAACCATGCCTCTCGTCTCGATGCGCCAACTCCTAGACCACGCCGCCGAATGCGGTTATGGCATTCCCGCTTTCAACGTCAACAACCTGGAGCAGGTTCAGGCCGTGATGGCGGCAGCCGATGAAACGGGTGCTCCCGTGATCTTGCAGGCCAGCGCCGGTGCGCGCAAATACGCAGGCGAGAGCTTTATCAAGCACCTGATTCAGGCTGCGTGCGAAGCCTATCCCCACATCCCGCTGGTGATGCACCAGGACCATGGCACGTCGCCTGCCATCTGTCAGGGAGCCATCGATCTGGGATTTGGCTCGGTAATGATGGACGGCTCGCTGATGGAGGATGGCAAGACCCCGTCGTCTTTTGAATACAACGTGGACGTGACGCGCAAGGTCGTCGCAATGGCCCACAAGGTGGGCGTTACCGTCGAGGGAGAGCTTGGCTGCCTGGGTTCGCTGGAAACAGGGGAAGCGGGCGAGGAAGACGGCGTGGGTGCGGCCGGCAAGCTCGACCACAGCCAGATGCTGACCGACCCTGAGGAAGCGGCCCAGTTCGTCAAGGCCACCCAACTGGACGCACTCGCCATTGCCATTGGCACCAGCCATGGCGCCTACAAGTTCACGCGCGAGCCCACGGGCGATATCTTGGCCATCAGCCGTGTTCAAGCGATCCATGCCCGCATTCCCAACACCCACCTGGTGATGCACGGGAGTTCCAGCGTGCCGCAAGACCTGCTGGCGATCATCAACCAGTACGGTGGAAAGATGAAAGAAACCTACGGCGTGCCGGTTGAGGAGATCCAGAAAGCCATTCAATTCGGTGTTCGAAAGATCAACATCGATACCGACATTCGCCTGGCCATGACGGGTGCAGTGCGAAAGTTCCTGGCGGAAAATCCCGAAAAATTCGATGCCCGCGAATGGCTTAAGCCCGCGCGCGAGGCGGCCAAGGCCATCTGCAAACAGCGCTACCTCCAGTTTGGCTGCGAGGGCCAGGGTGTCAAGATCAAGGGCGTGTCGCTGAGCGTAATGGCGCAGAAGTACGCCGCAGGCGACCTGGCCCAAGTGGTTCACTGAAAGTTCCGTATCTCCTCTCGTACAAACCGGCGGCCCTTGTGTTGCCGGTTCTGAACTGAGGACGCCTCTCCAAAGGGCGTGTCCGATTGGCGATAGAAGCCCGATATTCTTAATGTAAGCTCGCGGTCAGTTAACTTGTGCTGACCGGGGCGGAGAGTGGAGCCTCCCGGTCTGGCGCTATCGCGCATGCAAGCCTACGGGGCGCCTGCGCAACGACTACAAAACTCGGAGGAAGCAATTCATGCAAACAAGCCCAACACCAGCGGTGCAGCGCATCGGCGTGCCGACGGAGACGTTCCAAGGCGAAAAGCGTGTAGCGACTGTGCCGGACGCAGTGGAAAAGCTTATCAAACTCGGCTTCAAGGTTGCCGTCGAGTCTGGCGCTGGCGATGGAGCCCACTTCAGCGACGAGACCTACCGCGCTGCCGGCGCCGAGGTGCTGCCAGATGCCGCCGCGCTGTGGGCTGCTTCTGACATTGTCCTGAAAGTACGTCCCCCAAACAGCGATGAAGTGGCGCTGATGCGGGATGGCGGCACGCTGATTGGCTTCGTCTGGCCTGCTCAAAACCCGGAGTTGATGCAGCAGCTCACGGCCAAGAACGCTACGGTGCTGGCAATTGACTGCCTGCCACGCACGCTCAGCCGCGCGCAGAAGATGGATGCGCTGACCTCTACCGCCGGTGTGAGTGGTTACCGCGCTGTCATTGAAGCGGCCAACGCTTTCGGTCGTTATTTCAACGGTCAGATTACGGCAGCGGGCAAGGTGCCACCGGCCAAGGTGTTCATTGCCGGCGCGGGTGTGGCGGGCCTCGCCGCCATCGGCACGGCGGCCAGCTTGGGCGCCGTCGTCCGCGCCAACGACACGCGCGCCGAGGTAGCCGACCAAGTCAAGTCGCTGGGTGGCGAGTTCGTCAAAGTCGACTATGAAGAAGATGGCGCGGGCGGCGGTGGTTATGCCAAAGTCATGAGCGAGGGCTTTCAAGCTGCGCAACGCCAGATGTACGCGACACAGGCCAAGGACGCCGACATCATCATCACCACAGCGCTGATCCCGGGCAAGCCCGCGCCCAAGCTCATCACTGCCGAGATGGTGCAGTCGATGAAGCCCGGCAGCGTGATCGTGGACATGGCGGCGGAGCAGGGCGGCAACTGCGAATTGACCGTCCCTGGTGAGGCCGTGGAGCGCCACGGCGTGACCATCGTAGGCTACACCGATTTGGCCTCGCGCATGGCCAAACAGTCTTCCACGCTGTATGCCAACAACCTGTTGCGTCTGGTCGAAGAATTGTGCAAGGCCAAAGACGGCGTGGCCGTGGTCAACATGGAAGACGACGCCATCCGTGGCCTGACGGTCACCAAGGATGGTGCCATCACCTGGCCGGCACCGCCCCTTAAGGCGGCACCGGTTCCCGCGCCCAAGTCAGCCGCGCCCGTGGCCGCAAAGAAAGACAGCCATGCGCGTGGCGCCCCAATGCCGGCCAAAAATCTGGCCATCATGTTTGCCGTGGCTGCGGTGCTCTTCTGGTTCGTCGGTGCCTATGCGCCTGCGGCTTTCCTCGGGCACCTGACGGTGTTTGTGCTGGCCTGCTTCATTGGCTACATGGTGGTGTGGAACGTCACACCTGCACTGCACACACCTTTGATGAGCGTGACCAATGCCATTTCCAGCATCATTGCCATTGGCGCGCTGGTGCAGATTGCGCCGCCGGAAGCGGGCGCCCATGGGCGTCCGGATGGGCTGATTCTCTGGCTGGCTTTTGCCGCTCTCGTGCTCACGTCCATCAATATGTTCGGCGGCTTTGCCGTGACTCGCCGCATGCTTGCCATGTTCCGCAAATAAGAACAAGACAGCACTAGAACAAGCAAGGAAAGACGCACATGTCGCAAAGTCTCGTCACAGTGGCTTATATTGCCGCCGCCATTCTCTTTATCCTGAGCCTTGGAGGTCTGTCCAACCCGGAAAGCTCGCGGCGCGGGAATCTGTTTGGCATGATCGGTATGGCCTTGGCCGTGCTGGCCACGGTTTTTGGCCCGCGCGTCGGCGCCACTGGCATCGCCTGGATTGTCGGTGCACTGGTCATCGGCGGCGGCATTGGCCTGTACGCGGCCAAGATCGTGAAGATGACGCAAATGCCCGAGCTGATTGCACTCATGCACAGCCTGGTGGGTTTGGCGGCCTGCATTGTGGGCTTTGCCAGCTACGTGGACACATCGATTCAGCTCGCAGGCATTGAGAAAACCATCCACGAGGTGGAAATCTACATCGGCATCCTGATCGGCGCCATCACCTTCTCGGGGTCGCTGATTGCGTTTGGCAAGCTCAACGGAAAAATTGGCGGCAAGCCCATGCTATTGCCTGCGCGCCACTGGCTCAACCTGGTGGCCCTGCTGCTGGTGATCTGGTTTGGCAGGGAATTTTTGGCTGCCCCGAGCGTGCAAGCCGGCATGTTGCCGCTGATCGTGATGACTGTAATTGCCCTGCTGCTCGGCGTGCACATGGTGATGGCCATTGGTGGGGCCGATATGCCGGTGGTGGTGTCCATGCTCAACAGCTACTCGGGCTGGGCGGCCGCGGCCACCGGCTTCATGCTGGGCAACGACTTGCTGATCGTGACCGGTGCGCTGGTTGGCTCTTCGGGCGCCATCCTGTCGTACATCATGTGCCAGGCGATGAACCGCAACTTCATCAGCGTGATCGCCGGCGGCTTTGGCTCTGGCGGCGGCGCGCCAGCCAAGAAGGGCGACGCCGCTGAGCCCCAGGGCGAGGTGGTGCCGGTGAGCTCGGCCGAGACGGCCGAGATGCTGCGCGATGCCAAGAGCGTCATCATCGTGCCCGGCTATGGCATGGCGGTGGCCCAGGCACAGCACACGGTGTACGAGATCACGCAGACGCTGCGCGAGCGGGGGGTCCAGGTGCGTTTTGGCATCCACCCGGTGGCGGGTCGCATGCCCGGTCACATGAACGTGCTGCTGGCCGAGGCGAAGGTGCCCTACGACATTGTGATGGAGATGGAAGAGATCAACGAGGACTTCCCCGATACCGACGTGGTCATGGTCATCGGTGCCAATGACATCGTGAACCCGAGTGCGCTGGAAGACCCCACCAGCCCCATCGCCGGCATGCCGGTGCTCGAAGTCTGGAAGGCCAAGACGTCCATCGTGATGAAGCGCTCCATGGCATCGGGCTATGCGGGCGTGGACAACCCGCTCTTCTACAAGGAAAACAACCGCATGCTATTTGGCGATGCCAAGAAAATGCTCGACGAGGTGCTGGTGGCGCTCAAGAGCTGACAAGGCCGAATTTCTGCGAACAAGCACAGTTGTGCAGAATTTTTCTGACACGGTCAAAAATACGCGAAAACACATCAGGAGACATTGGAGATGACCGACCGCATTTGGCTAAAAAGCTACCCAACGGGCGTGCCCGCAGACATCGACTCCGGGCAGTATCCATCCCTCGTGGCGCTGATGGAAGAGGCATTCCGTACGCATGCGCACAAGGTGGCTTATAGCTTCATGGGCAAGGAGATCACCTATGCGCAGACTGACTCGCTAAGCAGCGCCTTTGCGGCCTACCTGCAAAACCTAGGACTCGCCAAGGGCGACCGGGTCGCCATCATGATGCCCAACGTGCCGCAGTATCCGGTGGCGGTGGCGGCCGTGCTGCGCGCTGGCTACGTGGTGGTGAACGTAAATCCGTTGTATACGCCGCGCGAGTTGGAGCACCAGTTGCGCGACTCCGGCGCGAAGGCGATGGTGATTCTCGAGAATTTCGCCACTACCTTGCAAGCCTGTATTTCCAGCACGCCGGTGAAGCACGTGGTGGTCTGTGCCATGGGCGATCAGTTGGGCTTGCTCAAAGGCGCCTTGGTCAACTATGTCGTGCGCAACGTCAAGAAAATGGTGCCGACGTGGAATCTACCGGGAGCCGTTCGCTTCAACGACGCGGTGGCTCGCGGCACGCGTGGCACGTTCAAGCAGCCGGACATCAAGCCCGACGACATTGCCCTGCTGCAGTACACCGGGGGAACCACCGGGGTCAGCAAAGGCGCGGTGCTCCTGCATCGCAACGTGATCGCCAACGTTCTTCAGTCTGAAGCATGGAATGCGCCAGTGATGGAGCGGGTGCCTGCGAGCGAGCAGCCTACCAGCATTTGTGCTCTGCCCCTGTACCATATCTTCGCCTTCACGGTGAACATGATGCTCAGCATGCGCACGGGGGGGAAAACCATTCTGATCCCCAACCCGCGTGACTTGCCGGCCGTGCTCAAAGAGCTGTCCAAGCAGCGCTTTCACAGCTTTCCAGCGGTCAACACGCTGTTCAATGGCCTGGCGAACCACCCCGATTTCAATACCGTTGACTGGAGTCACCTGAAAGTGTCGGTGGGCGGCGGTATGGCGGTGCAGAGTGCAGTGGCCAAGCTCTGGTTGGAGAAGACCGGGTGCCCGATCTGCGAGGGCTACGGTCTGTCAGAAACCAGCCCCTCAGCCAGTTGCAACCCCGTTACATCCAAAGAATTCACCGGAACCATCGGCGTGCCCTTGCCGAGTACCTACATGAAGCTGCTGGACGACGATGGGCAGGATGTGACCGAGCCTGGGGTGCCCGGTGAAATCGCCATTCGGGGACCGCAGGTCATGGCCGGTTACTGGCAGCGACCGGACGAGACGGCGAAAGTCATGACCGAAGACGGCTATTTCAAATCGGGTGACGTGGGCGTGGTGGACGAGAACGGATTTTTCCGCATCGTTGATCGCAAGAAGGACATGGTGCTGGTGAGCGGCTTCAATGTGTATCCCAATGAAGTGGAAGAAGTGGTTGCGACCTGCCCAGGGGTTCTTGAATGCGCTGTCGTTGGCGTTCCCGACGACAAGACTGGCGAAGCTGTCAAGCTGGTAGTTGTCCGCAAGACACCGGAGCTGACCGAAGCGAAACTGCGTGACTTCTGTCGTGCCAATCTTACGGGGTACAAGCAACCCCGTGTGATCGAGTTCCGTGAGGAACTACCCAAGACGCCAGTTGGAAAAATTCTCCGACGCGAACTGCGCGACAAAAAGTAATCCGTGCCATAAGCGCGGAGCCCCGAGCTTTATTTGCCCCTTACCGGGGGCGTTGTTTATCGATGCTGCGTTTTCTTCTCACGCGCGTCAGCCTGCTCATTCCGACCTTTTTCGGGATGACGCTGCTCGCCTTCTTTTTGATTCGGCTGGTGCCGGGTGACCCGATTGAAACCATGGCTGGCGAGCGTGGCATTGATGCTGCCCGCCATGCCGCACTGCTGGTTGAATACGGCTTGGACAAGCCCGTGCTCACCCAATACGGCGTCTATATCTCGCGGGTGCTGCACGGCGATCTGGGCAAGTCCATCATCACGCAGGTTCCAGTGCTCGACGAGTTTCTGGCGCTGTTTCCGGCCACGGTCGAGCTGGCCGTCTGCGCCATTCTTTTTGCGCTGCTTCTGGGGCTGCCTGCCGGCATCATTGCAGCCGTCAAACGCAATTCCTGGTTCGACCATGGGGTGATGACGGTTTCGCTGACGGGCTATTCGATGCCCATCTTTTGGTGGGGGCTGCTCCTCATCATGCTGTTTTCGGTCTACCTCGGCGTTACGCCCGTCTCGGGCCGCTTGGACGTGATTCATTACGTCGAGCCGGTGACGGGCTTCCTGCTCATCGACGCGCTCATGAGCGAGGAAAAAGGCGCATTTGTCTCGGCGCTTCAGCATCTGATTCTTCCGGCCATCGTGCTCGGTACGAACCCGCTGGCGGTGGTGGCGCGCATGACACGCTCGGCCATGCTTGAGGTTTTGGGCGAAGACTACATCCGCACCGCACGCGCCAAGGGACTGGCACCGTTTCGTGTGGTGGCCGTGCATGCGCTGCGCAATGCCCTGATCCCTGTAGTCACGGTGATTGGTTTGCAGGTGGGCGTGTTGTTTACCGGAGCCATCCTGACTGAGACGATCTTCTCCTGGCCCGGTGTGGGCAAATGGTTGATCGAGGCCATCAACCGGCGCGACTACCCGGTCCTTCAGGGCGGCATGCTGCTGCTGGGCGCGGTCGTCATGCTGGTGAACCTGCTGGTTGACCTGACCTACGGCATCATCAATCCCCGCATCCGCGTCGCCCGCTGAATGAAGGCTTCCATGGTTTCTCCCAGCATGGCTTCGGCTGCGTCCGCACCGCCCACACCGCCTACGCCGTTCGTAGAGTTCTGGCGTGCTTTTTCCGCAAACAAGGGCGCGGTGTTTGGTCTGGTGGTCGTCTGCGTGCTGTTGCTGCTCGCGCTGTTTGCGCCCTGGATCGCACCGCATGCGCCATTCCAGACCAACAGCGACGCCTTTCTGGTGCCCCCGGCATGGCAGGAGGGTGGTTCTTCCACCTACCTTCTGGGCACCGATGCGATTGGCCGTGACATCCTCTCGCGCCTGATTTATGGGTCGCGCCTTTCGCTCTCCATCGGTGCGGTCGTCGTCTTGATCGCCTTGGCGCTGGGTGTCACGCTGGGGCTCATCGCCGGCTTCTACCGTGGCCTGCTCGAGATCGCCATCATGCGCGTGATGGACATTATTCTTACCTTGCCCAGCCTGCTGCTGGCCATTGTGATCGTGGCCATCCTGGGGCCGGGGCTGGTCAACGCCATGCTGGCGGTGGCCGTAGTGGTCTTGCCGCACTATGTGCGCATCACCCGCGCTGCAGTGATCAGCGAAGTTTCCAAAGACTACGTGACGGCAGCGCGCATCAGCGGCGCGGGCACTTTGCGCCTGATGTTCAGCGAGGTGCTTGCCAACTGCGCTGCGCCGCTGATCGTGCAGGCATCGCTTGGCGTGTCAACGGCCATTCTGGATGCTGCCGCGCTGGGTTTCCTGGGCCTGGGGGCGCAGCCTCCCTCTCCCGAATGGGGAACCATGCTGGCCGACGCCCGCGAATTTGTGATGCGGGCCTGGTGGGTCGTGACCTTGCCGGGTCTGATGATCGTCATCGCCGTGCTTGCCTTCAATCTGCTTGGTGACGGACTGCGCGACGCGCTTGATCCCAAGCTCAAACGCTAGAACCGCACCATGGCTTTGCTTGAAATTCGTCAGCTGAACGTGGCATTTCCCACGCAGGATGCCGTCATGCACGCGGTGGAGGGGGTCAGCCTGCAAGTGCAGGAGGGAGAGGTGCTGGGCATTGTCGGCGAATCGGGCTCGGGCAAGAGCGTCAGCATGATGGCGCTGATGGGGCTCATCGCCTATCCGGGGCGCGTGCGTGCCGAGCATCTGCAGTTCGATGGCAAGGATCTGCTCGGCCTGTCCGATGGTCAGCGACGCAAGCTCGTGGGCAAAGACATTGCCATGATTTTTCAGGATCCCACCACCAGCCTCAACCCCTGCTTTACGGTGGGTTTTCAGTTGATCGAGACGTTGCGTCTGCATCTGGGACTGGACAAGCGTGCCGCCCGCGAGCGCGCGATTGAACTACTGGAGCAGGTGGGAATCCCAGCTGCGTCCAGCCGCCTTTCGGATTACCCACACCAGATGTCGGGTGGCATGAACCAGCGCGTGATGATCGCCATGGCCATCGCCTGCAACCCGCGCCTCTTGATTGCCGATGAACCCACGACGGCGCTGGATGTCACGATCCAGGCGCAGATTCTTGAGCTTTTGCGCGAACTGCAGCGCGAGCGCGGCATGGCGCTGGTGCTCATTACGCACAACATGGGCGTCGTGCAAGAGATGGCGCACCGCGTGGCCGTGATGTATGCCGGCCAGGTGGCCGAGGAAGGGCCGGTGGCCGGGCTGTTTGCCGCGCCGCAGCACCCGTACACCGAGGCCCTGCTCGCTGCCATGCCCGAGCAGGCGGGAGCCGACGGGCGGCTCGCTACGATTCCTGGGGTGGTGCCGGGCCTGTATGACCGTCCTGCGGGTTGTTTGTTTGCTCCGCGCTGCCGCTACGCTACCGCTCGCTGCGTGGCAGATCGCCCTGAGTTGCAGCCCGCGCCCCAAGCAGCGTCCGGCAGTCTGGTTCGTTGTCATTACCCGCTGGGCGATCCCGATCGCGATGCCAGACGTCATGCGGACGGTGTATTGGTTCCGGAGGTGGTCGCATGACGGCACGCGAACCGATTGTCCAGGCGCGCGGGCTTGAGCAGGTTTACACCATTCGCCGTGGATTGTTCAAACCGCCAGCGAAGTTGCAGGCGGTGGGCGGTGTGTCTTTTGACGTGCACGCGGGCCAGACCTTGGCTGTCGTGGGTGAATCGGGCTGCGGCAAGTCGACGCTGGCGCGCATGGTTTCGCTGATTGAGCACCCCAGCGGCGGTCAGCTGCGTATCGGTGCGGCGGACGTCACGCGCAGCACCGAGCACGAGCGCCAGGTTTTGCGAAAAACGGTGCAGCTGGTTTTCCAGAACCCGTTTGGCTCCCTCAATCCGCGCAAGAAAATTGGCGCCACGCTGGAGGCACCGCTGGCTATCAACACTCAGCTTGCCAAGGAAGAGCGCCGCGAGCGCGCCCGCGCCATGCTCGAGCGTGTGGGCCTGAGGCCGGAGTTCGCTGAGCGCTACCCACACATGTTTTCCGGGGGCCAGCGCCAGCGCATAGCCATCGCCCGTGCCCTCATGCTCAGCCCGCAATTGGTGGTGGCGGACGAGCCTGTTTCAGCGCTTGACGTGTCCATTCAGGCGCAGGTACTGAACCTGCTGGCGGACCTGCAGCGCGAACTGGGGCTCGCTTACTTGTTTATCTCGCACGATCTGGCGGTGGTGCGGCATATTGCGCATGACGTGCTGGTGATGTATCTGGGTCACGCGGTGGAGCAGGGGCCGAAGCAAAAAATATTTACCCTGCCGCTGCACCCCTACACCCAGGCACTGCTGGCGGCCACGCCGGGGCTGGTGGCGCCAGGCAGCGCACCGCGCGAACGCATTGTCTTGCATGGCGAACTGCCTTCCCCGCTGAATCCGCCGCCCGGCTGCGTGTTTTCCACTCGCTGCCCGTATGCCACCGAACGGTGTCGCACCGAGCGGCCGCTGCAACGTCTGCTAGACGACAGGCAGGTGGCATGCCACTATGCGGAAAATTTTCTGGCGCCGGTTACCCATCCGGCGCCGCTCGCTGAACCGTCACATCAGGCGGTTTGATGTTTACCTCAAGGAGACTTCCGAAAATGCAAAAGAGTTCATCGCGCAAGCGCTTCGCACTGGCCGCGCTGGCCCTGCCTGTCCTGTTGGCTGCGGGCGCTGTTTCGGCCAAAACACTGGTGTTCTGCTCTGAGGGCAGCCCAGAAAACTTTTATCCCGGTGTCAATACCACCGGAACCTCGTTTGACGGCAACGAGCCCATCTACAACCGCCTGGTGGAATTCGAGCGCGGCGGCACCAAGGTTGTCCCCGGCTTGGCAGAGCGTTGGGAAATTTCTGCCGACGGCAAGGAGTACACCTTCCACCTGCGCAAGGGCGTGAAGTGGCACAACACCAACAAGGGTTTCAAGCCAACGCGCGACATGAATGCCGACGACGTGATGTTCATGTTCGAGCGCCAGTGGAAGGAGGACAACCCTTACTACAAGGTCACCAGTCCGAATCACTCGTATTTCAACGACATGGGCATGCCCAAGCTGCTGGTGTCGATCGTGAAAGTGGACGACCAGACCGTCAAGATCACGCTGAACAAGCCCGAGGCGCCGTTCCTGGCCAACCTTGCCATGCCTTACGCGGCGGTGCAATCCAAGGAATACGCGGACGCCATGCTCAAGGCCGGCACGCCCGAGAAAATCGACCAAGACCCGATCGGTACGGGCCCGTTTTACCTTGTGCAGTACCAGAAGGATGCCGTGATTCGCTACAAGGCCTTCCCCGCCTACTGGGGCGGCAAGGCCAAGATCGATGATCTGGTCTACGCCATCACGCCCGACGCGTCGGTGCGCTGGGCCAAGCTGCAAAAGGGCGAGTGCCATGTCATGCCCTACCCGAACCCAGCCGATCTGGAGGCCATCCGCAAGGACCCGAACATCAAGGTGCTGGAACAGCCCGGTCTGAACGTAGGTTATTTGGCCTACAACACCACCAAGAAGCCGTTTGACGATGTGCGCGTGCGCAAGGCCATCAACATGGCGATCGACAAGAAGGCCATCATCGACGGCGTGTATTTGACAACCGGTGTCGCTGCCAAGAACCCGATTCCGCCCACCATGTGGTCGTACAACGACGCCATCAAGGACGACCCGTTCGATCCCGCTGCCGCCAAGAAGCTCCTTGCCGAGGCTGGCTTTCCCAATGGTTTCAGTACCGACCTGTGGGCCATGCCCGTCCAGCGCCCCTACAACCCCAACGCCAAGCGCATTGCCGAGTTGATGCAGGCGGACCTGGCCAAGATCGGTGTCAAGGCCGAGATCAAGTCGTTCGAGTGGGGCGAGTACCGAAAGCGCATGCAGGAGGGCGAGCACCAGATGGGCATGCTGGGCTGGACGGGTGACAACGGCGATCCAGACAACTTCCTCTACACCCTGCTCGGTTGCGCATCGGCGCAGTCCAACAGCGGCAGCAACATCGCCAAGTTCTGCTACAAGCCCTACGAAGATTTGGTGCTCAAGGCCAAGACGGTGACCGACCAGGCCGAGCGCGCCAAGTTGTACGAACAGGCCCAGGTGATCTTCAAGGAACAGGCGCCCTGGTTCACCATCGCCCATGCTGTGCAGCTCAAGCCGGTGCGCAAAGAGGTGGTGGACTTCAAACTCAGCCCTTTCGGCCGCCATAACTTCTATGGCGTGGACCTGAAGTAAACCGGCCCAGCGCCACAAGCGCGTACGCTCTGTACCCTGGCGCTTCGCAAGAGCGCCAGGGTTTTTTTGTCCGATATTTTCACAGCATGAGCACCGCCATTCTTAGCGCCCTCCCCGAAGAACAATCCGGCCTGCTGGCCAGCCTGGAGCAGGGCCAGCGCCTGGTGCACGCCGGGCGCGTGTTCTGGCAGGGCAAGCTGTATGGGCACAGCGTGGTGCTGGCGCTGTCGGGCATTGGCAAGGTGGCGGCGGCGACGACCGCCACAGTGCTGATTGAGCGCTTCCGGGTGGCGCGCATCGTCTTCACCGGGGTCGCTGGCGGGGTGGGCGATGGCGTCTCGGTGGGAGACATCGTGGTGGCGCAGGACTACGTGCAGCACGACATGGATGTCTCTCCCCTGTTTGAACGCTGGCGCGTACCAGGGTACGACGGCGTTCGCCTGCCATGTGATCCTGCGTTGACTGCTATTCTTTCAGAAGCTGTCAGCGCATGCCTGATAAGCGCTGGAGGCCATTTTGACCATGAATTCATGGATGCCGCGCCGCGCCTGCATCGGGGGCTGGTGGCCAGCGGCGATCGCTTCATCACCTGCGGCGAGGTGGCGCGCGCGCTGCGCGATCCACTGGTGGCGGCCGGACATGACGTGCTGGCCGTGGAAATGGAAGGCGCTGCCGTCGCCCAGGTGTGCATGGACTATGCGCTGCCCTTCGCAGCCGTGCGCACCATCTCCGACCGCGCCGACGCCACCGCCCACGTCGATTTCCCCGTCTTCATGCAAAAAGTCGCCAGCCGCTACGCCGAGCGCATCGTGCGTGAGCTGCTGCTGAATCTAAAAAAATGATAGCTACTGACGCTTAATAGGAAAGCGCTAGAGCCCAATTTGGCTCAAGGAGTTGGGAAATTACTGCTTCAGCCAGCCGCGTTTTCTGAAGTACCACATGGGCCCGAGCGCGCTGGCCAGCATCAGCGCCAGCACATAAGGGTAGCCCAGACTCCAGTCCAGCTCGGGCATGTACTTGAAGTTCATGCCGTAGATGCTGGCAATCAAAGTCGGAGGCAGCAGCGCCACGCTGGCCACCGAGAAGATTTTGATGATCTTGTTCTGGTTGATGTTGATGAAACCGACGGTGGCGTCCATCAGGAAGTTGATCTTGTCGAACAGGAAGGCGGTGTGGCTGTCGAGCGACTCGATGTCGCGCAGAATTTGCCGCGACTCCTCGAATTGCTCGGCGCTCAGCATCTTGCTGCGCATCATGAAGCTGACTGCGCGGCGCGTGTCCATCACGTTGCGACGAATGCGGCCGTTCAGGTCTTCCTGCCGCGCAATGGCTCCCAGCACCTCGCCTGCGCGCTCGTCGGTCACGTCGCCAGAGAGCACCTGGATGCTGACCTGCTTCAAGTCGTCGTAAATACCTTCGAGCGTGTCGGCTGAATACTCGGCGTCGGCGTCAAATAGTTTGAGCAGCACGTCGCGTGCGTCTTCGATCAGGCCGGGCGCACGCCGGGCACGCAGGCGCAGCAGGCGGAAGACCGGGATGTCCTCGTCGTGGATCGAGAACAGCACCCCTTTGCTGCGCAGGTCGGGATTGGTGAGATTGAGGATGAAGGCGACGCGCACCGAGCGCGAATCCTCGTCGTCGTCGATCAAAAAGTCGCTGCGAATGTGCAGTTCGCCGTTGTCTTCCTCGTAGAAACGGGCCGATTCCTCGATGTCGGTGTCCATCGCATCGTGGGGAATCGACAGGCCGTAATACTGCGTGACCCAGCGCTTTTCGTCGGGCGTGGGGGCGTCGAGGTCCACCCAGATGGGCTGGAAACGGGAAAGCTCTTCAAGCGACTCGATCTCTTCCTGAACGAGGCGCCCATTGGCGAGCGTAAAGATGTTGAGCATGGCTCACTCCCTGGATGCGGGGCCGGTGGCGGGCGGGTGGGGCGCTTTCAGCCCCGGCGCAAGCCTGGGAGCTGAAAGCTATCGACTGGGATAGGCTTCCATGGTCTTTGTGCTGAATGAAAACATTCGATTATGGCACTGGCGCGTTGGCGCTGCTGCGGCCGGCCAGTGCGCGGGCCCGGCACAGGTCGGCCCAGGCCACGGACTTGGATGCAGCGTTGCGCAGCAAAAAGCGGGCGTCGAAGGTCACCACCACCGGAACGCCGGCCAGTGCCAGCGTCTCGCCGCGCAGCTTGCCCAGAGGCTCGCGCCGCCCCAGTGCTGCCTGCATGGCGCTGCGCCCCATTACCAGAACCACAGCGGGCGCGAAGGCCGCCACATGCTCTGCCATGGCCGCGTCTGCTGCCTGTGCGCCCGGTTCGGCCCCTGCGCTCACGCTGCACAAACCCACCCGGGGGTGCCGGTGCAGCTGCAGTGCGTGCAGCATGGCGTGCAACAGGCGTTCGGCGCCCTCGGCCAAGGGATCGTCCGGCGCAAACGCTTCCGCCACCACCAGCCAGCCCGCTCCGAGTGCCAACGGCGCTTGGCTCGGATCCGCCTGCGGATACAGCAGGCGCGGGGCCTGAATGGTCCAGGCAGATACGGCAGCTACCCGCTCAATGGTGTTTGCTGGCTGCGCAGGCATCCGATGTGCGGGGGTGGGCGCTGGACCGGTTGCTGCTTTGGGTGAGGTCTGCACGCGGGCGGCTGGCGCCTGTGCCAGGAGCGGCAATGGCGCTGTCGACGAGGCTGGGGGAGTCCACATTCGCACCCCCATCTCGTGGAGCATGGCGCGTTGGCGAGCGTCGAGCTGCAGAGTCACAAGGCCAGACTCATGACGATGGCATCCTCGCGCGCGCCGCCCGCTGCCGGGTAGTAGCGTGGCCGCTCGCCAACGCGGCGAAAGCCGAAAGATTGGTAGAGCGCGATGGCGCGCGCATTGCTTGAGCGCACTTCCAGCCACAACCACTGAGCGCCTTGCGCGCGCGCCCAAAGTGCCAGCGCATCCAGCAGCACCCGGGCCCAGCCCTGGCGTTGGAACTGCGGCGCCACGGTGAGGTTGAGCAGGTGCGCCTCGTCCACACCGCGCATGGCGACGTAGTAACCCAGTACCTGCTCGCCTGCGCACAGCAGATGCACCGCGTAGCCACTGGAGAGGGAGTCCGTGAAATTGCCGCGGCTCCAAGGGAATTCGTAGGCTTGCGACTCAATCGCCAGCACGCATTCGAGCTGGCCGAGCGAAAGCGCCTCCAGCCGCACCTGCAGCGCATTGGGCGTTTGGGCGGCGACGGCGTTCATGGTGCTGTCGCCCCCCTCTGGGCGGCCATGGCTGCGCGCTCGGCCGTGGTCTGGGCCACCTTGTTGCGCACATACAAGGGCAGGGCCGCATCGGCCGCAAGTGCCAGCCCTTGCGCCAGCAAGGCAGGCGCAAGGCGCAGCAGAGCGGCGGCTTCGGGCCGCGCCTGTACGTGCAGCGCATGGGGCGCGAGGCGCGCGCCATAGACAGCGTGGGCGTTGCCGGCCACGGTCCAGCCGTCCTGCACTGCCATCGACTCGGGCGCGCAGACCGAGCAGTCGCCGCTGGTACTCCAGTGCCCTGCGTCGTAGCTGTAGTGAGCCATGTAGACCTCGTCCATGCGGGCGTCCAGCACCGCGACGACCTGCGTGCAGCCATGCCGGTGGCGGGCGTCCTCGGCTACGGCGAGCAAGCTGCCGATGGGCAAGACCGGCAGGCCCGCGCCGCCGCGGGCGCCAAAGGCCAGGCCCTGCGCGACCGAGCAGGCGGTGCGCACGCCCGTAAACGAGCCGGGTCCGCGCCCGAAGACCAGCGCATCCAAAGCGTCGAGCGAGAGGGCCGCTTCGCCCAGCGCCTGGCGCAGCGCGGGAATCAAGCCGGCCGAAGCCTGGGCGCCCCCAGTGCCGCTGTGCGTGATCACGCGCTCGCCGTGCTGCACGGCGATGGACAGCGATTCGGTGCTGGTATCGAAGGCAAGCAACTTCATGGGATGTGGGGGAGCGGGGCCATGGACACGATTATCGGCGCCGTGGCGGACTCTGGCGCGCATAGACTCCGGCGGATGTTGAAGTGCCTGCCCTCCCTGCTTTCCTTCTCGCGCCCGCTCTGTGCTTTCCTTGTGTGCACACTTGCCCCCAGCTTCTGGGCGACCGCAGCTGCGCCGCCTTCCGCAACGCTGCCAGCCACTGTCACCGCAGCGCTCAGCCGCGCTGGCGTGCCCCGCGAAGCCTTTGCCGCGCTCGTCGTGCCCGCTGACGAAGGCAGCTCGCCACGCCTGAACTGGCAAGGCGATCGACCCATGAATGCGGCGTCGGTGATGAAGCTCGCCACCACTTTTGCCGCGCTGGATTTGCTGGGGCCCGCCTACACCTGGAGCACGCCCGTGTTTGCGCAGGGCCCGGTGCGCGATGGCACGCTGCAAGGCAACCTGTACCTGCGCGGCAGTGGCGACCCCAGCTTGGTGATGGAACGGCTCTGGCTGCTGCTGCGGCGTGTGCAGGCGCATGGCATTGACGCCATTGCGGGTGACATCGTGGTCGATGGCACAGCGTTCGCCGGTGCTGCCCGTGATCCGGCGGCCTTTGATGGCGAGCCGCTGCGCGCCTACAACGCCGCGCCGGACGCCCTGCTGGTGAACTTCAAATCGCTGGTGCTGGACTTGGTGCCAGATGCCGCAGCCGGCCTGGCGCGCATCCAGGTGGCGCCACCAATGGCAGGACTTGCGGTGCAGGCCAGCGTACCGCTGGCGCCTGCCGGAACGCGCTGCGGCGATTGGCGCGCACAGATGCGCCTCAGCCTGGCAGATCCCACTCGGTTGGCTTTTCAGGGGCAGTACCCAGCAGCTTGCGGCGAGCGCAGCTGGGCGCTGGCCCCGCCCCAGCCCGAGTTGTTCGGGCCGCGTGCCGTGGCCGGTATGTGGCTGGCGCTGGGTGGCAGGCTGGGCGGCAGCGCACGGCTGGGCAAGGTGCCGGACGGCCTGGCGCCCCTTTTCGTACACAGCTCGGCGCCGCTGGCCGAGGCAGTGCAAAACATCAACAAGTTCAGCAATAACGTCATGGCTCAGCAGGTTTTTTTGACGCTCGGTCTGGAGGCCGGCGGCGTCGGCAGCCTGGATACTGCACGCGCCGCGCTGCAGACTTGGTGGGCACGCCGCATGGGCGCCGCCGCCATGCCGGTCTTTGACAACGGTGCAGGCCTGAGCCGTGAAACGCGAATCAGCGCGTCTTCGCTGGCGCGCATGTTGCAGCGCGCCTGGGCCTCGCCCGTGATGCCGGAGCTGATGGCTTCGCTTCCCATTGTCGGAGTCGACGGCACCCTGCGCCGCAGCCAGAGCCGCGCCGTGGGCAGCGCACATCTCAAGACCGGCAGCCTGCAGGATGTGCTGGCCATCGCCGGTTACGTGCATGGCGACGACGGCCAACGCTGGGTCCTGGTGGCCCTGGTGAACCACGATCATGCGGCGGCTGCCCGGCCGGCGCTGGATGCGTTGATCGACTGGACGCGTCTGGCAAGCCAGCGTTAGGTTTGCGCAGCATCGGTCGCTTCGGGCAGGCAAGAGGCGGCACCATTGGCGTTTACCCGCTGTAACTTTTATCGCGCCCGCAGTAACATTTCAAGCAAATAGAACGGTCGTTCTATTTTCCAATTTTTGGGAGTGAAGTGTATGGATTTCCAGCGCAAGACAAAGTGGGCCTTGCTGGCAGTTGCCGCAGCGGCACTGTCGGCATGCGGCGGAGGTGGCTCGGATACGACCCCAGCGGCGCCGATCACCGGGGTCAAGGTCATGGGCGACAGCCTGGCCGACAGCGGCACTTTCGGGCTCAAGTTCACGGTGCAGGGCGCTGCACCTACGGGCGCCGGATCCACGCCCATCTGGCCTGAGCGCATCGCCAGTGAATACGGCGTCTCGCTGTGCCCCAAGTACCAATTCACTGGAACGGCCTTCAATTCCGCTGCTGGATGCACCAATTACGCCATCGGCGGCGGGCGCATCAACAACTACACTGCCCCGACATCGCCCGTCTCCATTACCAAGCAGATGGGGGATGCCGGTGCGGCAGGCTTTGCTGCCGGGGACCTGGTGCTGATCGATGGTGGTGGCAACGATGCCGCCGACTTGGTGGGCGCCTACCTTTCTGCATCCAAGGACGGCGGCGCGGCCTACAAGGGCTTCTTGACGACGTTGTTGCCCGCTTCCATGGTCGATGCCGCCTTTGCTGGCGGTACCACGGGGATGGCCCAGGTGGGTGGTGCTTATATGGTCGGCCTGGCCGACAAGTTTTCTGCGTCTATTGCTGCCGATGTGCTGGGCAAAGGCGCGCAGCGGGTCGCTGTTCTGAATCTGCCCGGCATTTACAACACTCCGCGCCTGCAGCAATTGCTTGGTGGCATTGCAGCTTCCGCTGGCCCAGCCGCCGCCGCGCAAGTTCAGGGCTTGGTCAAGAGCTGGGTTGAGGCCTTCAACGCGAAACTCGCCGCCAACTTTGCTGGCAACGACAAAGTCGTGATTGTGGATTTCTACACCTCACTCAATGACCAGATTGCGCACCCTGAGCAGTTCTCCCTGACCAATGCCAAGAACACCGCCTGCCCGATCACGGGCGTGGGCGGTGATGGCTTGCCTACCTACACTTTTGCTACCTGCACGGCGACCTCGCTCTCGGCGATGGCGCCTCCTGCCGGCGCAACCGGTGGCGCGGACTGGTGGAAGACCTATGCGTTCTCCGACAGCTTTCACCCCACTCCCTACGGACACCAGTTGCTGAGCCAGCTGGTGGCGCGCTCCCTTGCCCAGGCTGGCTGGCTGTAACTGCACCATCAAGGAAACACCATGAAAAACACAAACCAATGGCGCTGGGTGGCAGGCGCGCTGCTGCTGGCAGCCGCACCGCTGGCGCAGTCCCAAAGCGCAGGCAGCCTGCTGGTACGCGGGGGCTTTACGCAGATTTCGCCAGACGTCAGCAGCGGCAACCTCACGGCGCCCAGCTTTGCCAATACCAAGGTGGACGTGCGCTCGGATACCCAGCTTTCGGGCGGCATCACCTACATGTTGACCGACCACTGGGCGGTGGACGTACCGCTTGCCTTGCCGTTCAAGCACGACACGGTGGGTGCTGGTGCGATTGCAGGCGTGGGCAAGATCGGTGAGGTCAAGTCCCTGCCGGTCACCGTCTTTGCGCAGTACCGTTTCCTGGAGCCCCAAGCCAAGATTCGCCCGTACGTGGGCTTGGGCCTGACCTACGCAAAGTTCTACAAAGAGCGTGGCACGGCAGCGCTGAACGGCCTGACGGGCGGGACACCTGCCAACCCGACGTTGCTGAGCGCAGAATCCAAATTGGGACTGACGCCGCAGGTAGGCGTCAGCATTGCGCTGAATGACCGCTGGTTTGTTGACCTGGCCTATTACAAGACCTTCGTGAAGACGCGCAACACACTGTCGACTGGTCAGCACATCGACATCAAGCTCAACCCGGATGTCTTTGCGATCGGCGTAGGCTACCGCTTCTAATCAAAAAACCGACCCAAGGGTCGGCTTTTTGATGGCAAGTGCGTGCGCGCTTACCAGCGGGCGCGCAAGCGGTCGTAGGCGTAGTTGCCCAGCTGTCTGTGGGCCGACGGGCTCAGGTAAACCGAGTCCGCAAACACGTAGCTGCTGGCATTGGCACCTGCCACCAGGGTGGCTGGTGTGCACAACGCCGAATTGACCTGGCCCGCCCCAATGCCGATGCCAGCGCCTGCGTCGACGGAGGTGCAGACAGGGTCCGTAGTGTTCGTGAATGAATACACCCCTGGAGCCGCTTTGTAGAGATTCACGAAGTAGGCCGCGTCGATGTACAGAACGTGGGCACCCAGATCGTTGATGTCGACCAGCAGCCCTTGATTGAAGGCGCTGCTGGCCTGGCTGAGCAGGCTTTCGCGGTCGACGGCCTTGGCCCAGGGCGTCATTCCCAGATCAAAAATACCCGATACCAGTACATGCGGTGCGCCTGCATCCACCAGGCGCTTGACCTGCGCGGCCAGGAGCTTGCCGTTGGCGCGGGAGTTGGCGACGAAGGCATCGGCCGTCTGGCTGCCTGCCTGCACCGCAGCGAGGCCGACGATCAGATCGCTGATACCGCCGTTGATCAGAATCAGGTCATTGGCTGCAAAGCTGCCCTTGGCCAGAAATGCATCGACCTGGGCCGCAATCGTCGGCGTGGACGCGTCGCCTGCCGCATCGGGTGTCGCCGCAAGGCGAGCATTGCCCTGCGCATAGCTCAGACCGCCGGCGGAAGCGCTTGTCAGCGTCTTGCCGTAGCGGTCGGCCACTTGAAGCGTCCAGTTGTTGATGCTGCCGTCGTTGACGGTGTAGCGCGTACCTTTTTGGCCAACGTCGCTGTAGGCGTCGCCAAAGGCAACGAAACGATCGGGTGTGATGGCCGATTCGGTGGTGCTCGATCCGCAAGCCGTCAGCAAGGCTGCTGCGGCACAGGCGGCTGCGAGGACGCTGCGGCGCATCCAGTGTTTTGCCATGGTGTGTGTTCTCCGATAAGGCTGGCTAGTTTAACGATCTGCAACGCCCACGTGCGTTCACGCCGCCGCGCGCTGCAGACGGTCGCGCACGCCTTCCCATTCCGGCGTGTTGGGCGGTACCTCCACCCAGATCAGGCGCACGCCCGCATCATCGAAGCCGCGCAGCGCAGCAAAGAGCTGCTGTGCGGTGGCCTCGGCGTCGTCGGGCATGCGGCGGATCAGCACGCGGGACGACGCGCTGCGCAGGGGGGCTCGGGCATACACCGCCAGGTGGGCCGCGTCCGCGCCCAGGATGTCGAGGCCCGCTTGCAGCGCGCGCGCGTCCATCAGGCGCACCGTCGCCTGCGGCGCGTAGTGCGATTCCAGCGTGCCCGACGCACGCGGCGCCTTGGCAGGCAGATCGTCTCTGGACAGCAATGGGCGAGCGCAAACCGCCTCGATTTGCGCGCGGCTGATGGCGCCCGGGCGCAGCAGCACCGGGGCGCCGCGCGTGCAATCGACGATGGTCGATTCAATGCCCACGGCGCAGGCGCCGCCGTCGAGCACCAGCAGCTCGTTGCCCAGTTCGTCCAGCACGTGCTGGGCCGTGGTGGGGCTGACCCTGCCAAAGCGGTTGGCGCTGGGCGCAGCCAGGCCGGCGATGGCGCGCTCGCCTGCAGAGGGCGCGGCGCAGGCGGCCAGCAAGGCCTGGGCCACGGGGTGCGCCGGGCAGCGCAGGCCGATGCTGTCCTGGCCGCCGGCGGCGGCTGCGGCCACTTCAGCGCGGCGCGGCAGGATCACGGTGAGCGGGCCGGGCCAGAAAGCATTGACCAGCGCTTGAGCGAAATCCGGCACCTCGCGGGCGAAGTGCTGGAGCGCGTCGGCGCTTGCCACGTGCACGATCAGCGGGTGATCGCTCGGCCGTCCCTTGGTGGCAAACACCTGCGCCACGGCGCCATCGCTGTCCGCGTCGGCGGCCAGCCCGTAGACGGTTTCGGTGGGCAGGCCCACCAGGGCGCCGCTGCGCAGCGCTTGCGCGGCCTGGACGATGGAATCGGGGAGCTTGCCGTCGAGGATCATCGCTGCGCTCTCAGAAAGCCGGCAGCCCAAGGAGCGCCGCCGCCTGCAACGCCGTGCTGTGCGCTGCAGCCGCACTGGCCGCTGTCACATTCAGGTGCCCCATTTTGCGGCCGTGGCGCGCCTGCTCTTTGCCATAGAGGTGCAAATGCGTCCCTGGCAAGGCCAGCACCTGCGTCCACGCAGGCTCCTGCTGCGTCTCGCCGCCTGCAAACCACAAGTCTCCCAGCAGGTTGAGCATGATGGCTGCGCTGTGCTGGTGCGGCGGCGTCAGCGGCAAACCAGCGAGCGTGCGTACCTGCAGCTCGAACTGCGAAACGTCGCAGGCGTCCACGCTGTAGTGGCCGCTGTTGTGCGGGCGTGGGGCGATTTCGTTCACAACGAGGCGTCCGTCCTCCAGAACAAAGAATTCGACGCACAGCACGCCGATGTACTGCAATTCGTCCGCTATTGATTTTGCAGCTGCCAGCGCTTGCTGCATAAGCGCTAGAGGCATATTTTCTTCATAAACTTCGGTCACCGCCAGAATCCCGTCCCGGTGCAGATTGCGCTGCAGTGGCAGGTGCACACAGGCCCCATCCGCGCCGCGCGCGACGATCACCGAGCATTCCAGCGCCAGGTGCAGCCGCTGTTCCAGCACGCAGGGAGCGCGGCCCATGGCGTCCCAGGCGGTGGTCAGTTCGGCGGGCGTCTGCACGCGAGCCTGGCCCTTGCCGTCGTAGCCCATGCGGGAGGTTTTCAGGATGCCCGGAAAAAGCGACGGGTCGGCGCTGGCCAGTTGCTCGGGCGTCTCGATCACCGTGTACGGCGCGCAGGGCACGCCGCAGGCGGTGAAATGGGCCTTCTCCTCGGCCCGGTTCTGCGCCACGGCCACGGCGCGGGCTGCGGGCGAGACGGTGCACTGGCCGGCCAGCGCCGCCAGCGCCACAGCGGGCACGTTTTCAAACTCGGTGGTGACGGCGGCGCACAGGCCCGCCAGTTGGCGCAGGCCGTCGGGGTCGTCGTAGGCGCTCTGGATGTGGTGGTGGCTGACGCGCCCCGCCGGGCTGGCCGGGTCCGGGTCGAGCACGGCAGTGAAGTAGCCCATGGCCTGCGCCGCGTGCACGAACATGCGGCCCAGCTGGCCGCCGCCCAGCACGCCCAGCGTGGCGCCAGGCAGGATGGGGAGCATGCCCGCGCTCATTCGGGCGGCAGCCGCATGGCGCGCGCTGCCTCGGTCTGCGCCTTGCGAAAGACGCGCAGCTGCTCGCGCAGCGCCGGATTGTGGTTGGCCAGCATGGCCACGGCAAACAGCGCGGCGTTGGCCGCGCCCGCCGCGCCAATGGCAAAGGTGGCTACCGGAACGCCCTTGGGCATCTGCACGATGCTGTGCAGCGAATCAACGCCCTGCAGGTGGCGGCTGGGCACCGGCACGCCCAGCACCGGCACAGGCGTCTTGGCGGCCAGCATGCCCGGCAGGTGCGCCGCACCGCCCGCGCCGGCAATGATGGCTTGCAGGCCGCGCCCGGCTGCGGCCTCGGCGTAGGCGAACATGTCGTCGGGCATGCGGTGGGCTGAAACCACCTGCGCCTCGTAGGCGATCCCGAATTGACTGAGAATCTCGACTGCATGTTGCATGGTGTCCCAGTCGCTGCTGGAACCCATGACGACGCCGATCTGAAGGCTTGTCATAGTGTCTTGAGGCGCAGTACCTGCGGGTCTGCGCTAGAGTGAACCCGCAATTTTACTTTTGGGGCGGCGTGCCCGCCCCACCGCCCTTGGAAAACGATTCCCATGATCGATGTAACCCTAGTCAATTTTGAAGCCGAAGTCATCACCGCCTCGCTCCGTGTCCCGGTGTTGGTGGACGTCTGGGCCGAGTGGTGCGGTCCCTGCAAACAGCTCGGGCCGCAGCTGGAGCTGCTGGAGACCGAATACGCCGGCCGCTTTGTTTTGGCCAAGCTCGACGCCGACAAGGTGCCCGAGATTGCGGGCCAGTTGTCGCAAATGTTCGGCACGCGCAGCATTCCGCTGTGCGTTTTGTTCGTGCAGGGCCAGCCGGTGGACGGTTTTGTCGGCGCACTGCCGCCCGCGCAACTGCGCGCCTTTCTCGACAAGCACGTCCCATCCGAGGCTTCGCTCGAAGCCGAGGCCGAAGTCGATGAGGCCCATGCATTGCTCGACGCGGGCGACACCCAGGCGGCACTGGTCAAGATGGCGGACGCCCTGGCGGCAGACCCCGCCAACGACGACGCCCGTTTTGACTACGTGCGCCTGTTGATCGGCACTGGCGCCTATGAAGAAGCACAGGCGCTTTTGCATGAGCCGCTGGCGCGCATTCCGCGTCCGCTGCGTTTTGAGGCCCTGTCCCACTGGCTGGGCGCCCTGCAGTTTGTGCAGCAGGACGATCGCGGCAACTGGCCCCTGGAGCAGTTCGACGCGCTGATTGCGCAGAACAAGCGCGATTTCGACACCCGCTTTGCCAAGGCGCGCGTGCTGATGGCCGAGGGGCAATGGACCGCCTCCATGGACGAGTTGCTGGAGATCATCATGCGCGACAAGGCTTGGGACGATGGCGCGGCGCGCAAGACGTTTGTCGCCATCCTGGAGCTGCTCACGCCCCCGAAGCCCAAGGCAGACGCCGGCGTTCCTGGCAAGAGCGCTGGCGGCATCGAGCTGATGGGCAAGGCGGGTGCGCAGGAAGACGAAGCCACCACGCTGCTGAACAGCTACCGGCGCAAGCTCAGCATGGCGCTGAACTGAATGCAGCGATTCGAATGCTATTGAAAAAATAGCTGCTAGCGCTTATGGGGTAAGCGCTATAGCGCTATTTCTTCAGATATTTCGACCGGTCAGACGTTCCAGCGCTTCCCGGTATTTGGCGGCGGTGTTGTCAATCACGGCCTGCGGCAGGCGCGGCGCGGGCGGGGTTTTGTCCCAGGGCTTGCCGCCCACCTGCGCCTGCTCCAGCCAGTCGCGCACAAACTGCTTGTCGTAGCTGGGCGGATTCTCGCCAGCGGCCAGCGCGGCCTCGTAGCCTTCCACCGGCCAGTAGCGTGAGCTGTCGGGTGTGAGCACCTCGTCCATCAGCACCAGCGTGCCGTCGGGAGCGAGGCCGAATTCGAACTTGGTGTCGGCAATGATCATGCCCTTCTCCAGCGCGATGGCTGCCGCCGCCTGGTACAGCGCCATGCTGATATCGCGGATGCGCCCTGCGTGCTCGGCGCCAATCATCTCCACGGTACGCTCAAAGCGGATGTTCTCGTCGTGCTCGCCCGCCGCCGCCTTGGCCGCCGGTGTGTAGATCGGGGACGGCAGGCGCGCGGCGTTGGTCAGGCCGGCGGGCAGGGCGACGCCACAGACTGATTGCGTCGCCTGGTATTCCTTCCAACCGCTGCCGGCCAGATACCCGCGCACCACAGCCTCCACGGGCAGCGGTTTCAGGCGCTGCACCAGCATGGATCGGCCACGTACCTGGGCCACTTCGTCTGCGCTCACCACGCTCTCGGGCGTTTGACCCGTCAAGTGGTTGGGGCAAATGTGGCCGAGCTTGTCGAACCAGAACAATGCCATCTGCGTCAGCAGCTCGCCCTTGCCGGGAATGGGCTCGCCCATGATCACGTCAAAGGCTGAGAGGCGGTCGCTGGCCACCATCAGGATGCGGTCGTCGCCGACGGCATAGTTGTCACGCACCTTGCCGCGCGCCAGCAAGGGCAACGAAGCGAGCGTGGAGGTGTGCAGGGCAGGGCTGGCGATGGCAGTCATGGGCGAGGGTCTGGCGAGGAAGAGGTGGCGGAAGGGGGGTGGAGCGCGCACTGGCGCCTGGCAGGGGCCGGCCCAAAAAAGAGTGGGCAGGATATGGCGATTTTATGCGTCGACCGGTGGGCAGTGGTCCAGGCGGACGGCACGGCAGTTGGGGGGGCGCCACCCCAAGCCAGCTATTGTGCGCCGTTTGGCGCACTGGCGCGAGTGCTGCCCGAGAACCCCGCCGCAGGCCTCTGGAATGCCATTGCTTTGCGCTGGGGCCGCGCGCATAGTGGCTTCGTCGCGACTTCAATCAGGTTTCGAGCCACCCTTCTGCCAGGAGGCGTGGCGTTCTTCCCCAGAGCCCCAGGAGGTTTCTTTATGAATTTGACAATCAGCGGTCACCACCTCGAAATCACGCCCGCATTGCGCAGCTATGTCACCAACAAGCTCGATCGCATCACGCGGCACTTTGACCAGGTGGTGGACGTCAAGGTGTTGATGTCGGTCGAAAAACAAAAGGAGAAGGAAAGACGACAGCGCGCGGAATGCACCATCCGCGTCAAGGGCAATGATTTGTTTGCAGAGAGCGCACACGAAGATCTGTATGCGGCGGTGGATGACTTGGTAGACAAGCTCGATCGCCAGGTCGTGCGCCACAAGGACCGTTTGCAAGACCACCATTTCGCCGCGCGTCGGCGCGAGCAGCCGGCGCAGATGTCGGCTTGATGCACATTTGGCGCCGTGCCCAGCAGGCGCCAGACCAAGCCGCCCCTCGGGTGGCTTTTTTTGTGGCTTTTCCGCGCCTATGGGGTTGCTCACGTGGGCGGTGCATAATTCCTCCCGACACGCCATGAATCGCCTCGCTTCCATCCTGCCCTCAGCCCAAGTGCTGGTGAGCGTTGACGCCACCAGCAAAAAACGTGCTTTCGAAGAAGCGGGCCTGCTATTTGAAACCCTGCACGGGCTCTCCCGCGCCCTGATCACCGACAGCCTGTTTGCCCGTGAACGCCTGGGCTCCACCGGTCTGGGCCACGGCGTTGCCATTCCGCACGGGCGGATCAAAGGCCTCAAGTCGCCGATGGCCGCGGTGTTCCAGCTGGAACGCCCCATTGGCTTTGATGCCCCCGACGAACTTCCCGTCAGCTTGCTGATTTTTCTGCTGGTGCCCGAGGCTGCTACGCAGAAACACCTGGAAATCCTCTCGGAAATTGCCGAGCTCCTGAGCGATGCCCCTCTGCGCGAGCGCATCAAGGCCAGCACCGACGCCGCCGAACTGCACGGGCTGATCGCCAGCTGGCAGTCCACGCAGGCCGCCTGAACCGCCCTGAGCGCTGGCGCTGCTGCCTGTGAAACCCAATGTTGTCAGCGCCGATGTCCTCTTCGAAGCCTTTCGAGCGCACCTGAAGTGGGAGTGGGTGGCTGGCCTGGGGGCCTCAGAGAGGCGTTTTGATGAAGTGGCGGTGCGCTCCGCGCGCTCGGGCGCGGACTTGGTCGGCTACCTCAACTACATCCACCCGTACCGCGCGCAGATTCTGGGTGAGCGTGAACTCAACTACCTGAGCAACGCAACGCCGGAAGACGCTACGCGGCGCATTGCACGCATCGTCACGCTGGAACCTCCCGTGTTGGTGCTCGCCGACGGCCAAGTGGCGCCCGAAGCGCTGCTGTCCATGTGCGAGCGTGCGCAGATTCCGATGTTTGCCACACGCGAGTCGTCGGCCTTCGTGATCGATGTGCTGCGCGCGTATTTGTCCAAGCATTTCGCTGATCGTCTCACCATGCACGGCGTGTTCATGGACATTCTGGGCCTGGGCGTAATGATCACCGGCGAGTCGGGCCTGGGAAAAAGCGAGCTGGGGCTTGAGCTGATCTCGCGCGGGCAGGGTTTGGTGGCCGACGATGCGGTCGATCTTTTCCGCATCAACCAGACCACCATCGAAGGCAAATGCCCGGATCTGCTGCAGAACCTGCTGGAAGTGCGCGGTATTGGCCTGCTCGACATTCGCGCCATCTTTGGCGAGACGGCGGTTCGGCGCAAGATGCGGCTCAAGCTCATCGTGCACCTGGTGCGCAAGGAGACGCTGGAGCGTGACTATGAGCGCCTGCCGTACGAGCCACTGACGCAGGACGTACTTGGCGTGCCGATTCTCAAGGTGGTGATTCAGGTCGTGGCCGGGCGCAACATTGCCGTGCTGGTCGAAGCTGCGGTGCGCAATACCATTCTGCAGTTGCGCGGCATCGATACGTACCAGGAATTCGTTGAACGCCACCGCCGCGCGATGGACCAGGGCAACGGAGCTTAGGACTTGTTTGCTGCTGCGCGTGCACGCGCGCAACTGGCGCACAGGCCATAGAGGGCCATCGAGTGGTCTTCCACCACCCAGCCCTTGGCCTTGGCCACGATCTGCTGGCGCTTCTCGATCTCGGGGTCGTAGAACTCTTCCACCTTGCCGCAGGTGGTACAGACAAAGTGATCGTGGTGCTGGCCTTCGTTGAGTTCGTAGATGGCCTTGCCACTTTCGAAATTGCTGCGCAGCAGGATGCCGGCTTGCTCGAATTGCGTCAGCACCCGGTACACGGTGGCCAGGCCAATATCAGAGCGGTCTTCCAGCAGCACGCGGAACACATCCTCTGCCGTCATGTGTCGCTGCGCGCCCTTCTGAAAGACTTCGAGAATCTTCAGCCGGGGCAGCGTGGCTTTGAGCCCGGTGCTCTTGAGCTCATCAATGTTGGTCATGGCAAAAGTCCTTCGTGCGCCGCCGTTCCTGCGGCGGGTGACCAGGCAGCATGGGTACTGAGCCCTGTCGCTACAATCGACTGATCATAGCCTCAAGCCCCCCGCCCATGTCCGCCCCAGCCCATCGCAGTGCCCGCCTGGGCTCTCTCCTGTGCTTAGGCGCCCTGCTTGCAGGGTGCAGCGCCTTTAACGGTGCCAGCACATCGATCGCCAACATGGTCCACCCGTACCGCGTCGAGGTGGTGCAGGGCAATTTCGTTTCGCGTGAGCAGGTGCAGGCGCTGCAGCCCGGCATGGGGCGCCAGCAGGTGCGGGAAATCCTCGGAACCCCCTTGCTCACCAGCCTGTTTCATGATGACCGCTGGGACTATGTCTTCACGCTCAAACGCCCTGGTCTCGAAGCGCAGACGCGCAAGCTGACGGTGTTTTTCAAGGGCGACGTGCTGGAGCGCCATGAGGGCGACGAGATGCCCACCGAGAGCGAATTCGTCGCCTCGTTGCAATCGCGCAAGGGCAAAGGCAAGGTACCGACGCTCGAAGCCACCGAACAGCAATTGGCGCGCTATCCCGTACAAACCCCGGACCGCAAGGCTGTCGAGACGGATGGGCTGGCGCAGAGTGTGCCTGCTCGCACTTACCCGCCGCTCGAACCCACGACGCGCTGAGCGCTGCGCGCACTGCGGCGCATCTTTTGAATTTGGATTACCGATGGCGAACTCTGTGTCCGACTCCTCTCCTGTTCCGATCCGTGTTGCGGTGGCCGGCGCCAGTGGCCGCATGGGACGCATGCTGATCGAAGCCATCCGCGACAGCGACGACTGCGTGTTGGCCGGCGCCCTCGATGTGTCGGTGAGTCCAGGCATTGGTTCCGACGCCACCGCGTTTCTGGGCTACGCCAGCGGCGTGCCGATCACTGCAGACCTCGACCTCGGCCTGGCTACCGCCGATGTGCTCATCGACTTCACCCGCCCAGAGGGAACGCTGGCCCATCTCAAGGCTTGCGCTCGCCACGGCGTGCAGGCCGTGGTAGGCACCACCGGGTTTTCCGACGCGCAGAAGGCGGAAATCGCCGGGCATGCCGAACGCATTGCCATCGTGATGGCGCCCAACATGAGCGTGGGCGTCAACGTCACCCTCAAGCTGCTGGACATGGCGGCGCGTGCGCTGTCCACCGGCTACGACATCGAAGTGATCGAGGCGCACCACCGCCACAAGGTCGATGCCCCATCGGGCACGGCACTGAAAATGGGCGAAGTGCTGGCCAACGCGCTCGGGCGCGACCTGAAAGGCTGCGCCGTGTATGCGCGAGAGGGCGTGACGGGCGAGCGCGACCCCTCGTCCATCGGTTTTGCCACCATTCGCGGCGGCGATATCGTGGGCGACCACACGGTGCTTTTTGCGGGGACCGGCGAGCGCATCGAAATCACGCACAAATCGGCCAGCCGCACCACCTACGCGCAGGGCAGCCTGCGCGCAGTGCGCTTTCTGCGCGGGCGCACCGCAGGCATGTTCGATATGTTCGATGTGCTTGGACTGCGCTGAGTTTTCATGAACTTCGTGCATTGGTGGCGCAGCGGCGACGCCGTGACCCAGACGGCAGCGCTGGTGCTGCTCCTCATGTCCGTCGCGAGCTGGGTCATCATGCTATGGAAAACGCGCCTGCTGAGCCGGGCCAGCGCCGACCTGGCCCGCAGCCTGGCCGCCTTTTGGCAAGCCCCCGACTGGCCGCAGGCCCATGCGGCCGTAGCAGCGTTCGATCGCGAATCGCTGGTGCTGCCTTTGGTGGTGGCGGCTGACATGGCACGGGCACGCCCTGAGATCCGCACAGGCGGCACTGCGCTGCAGGAACCTGCGCTGGCCCATGCCACGCGATTGCTGCGCGGCGCGCTGAACGCCGGTACCGCGCGCCTTCAATATGGCCAAGTGGTGCTGGCCACCGTGGGTGCCACTGCGCCTTTTGTCGGATTGCTCGGCACGGTCTGGGGCATCTACCACGCGCTCGCCGCCATGGCTGGAGCGGGACAGATCAGCGTTGAGCGCTTGGCCGGTCCGGTGGGTGAAGCATTGATCATGACCGCTGCCGGGCTCGCCGTCGCGATTCCTGCGGTGCTGGGCTACAACGTTCTGGGCCGCACCGTTGGGCGGCTCGAGGGCGAACTGGAAGGTTTTGCGCACGATTTGCGTGAACTCTGCGCCAGCGCGCCCGAGGCCTGAACATGGCATTCGGGCGGCTTGCACGCAGCATCCCCGCGCGCCCCATGAGCGACATCAACGTCACGCCGCTGGTCGACGTGATGCTGGTGCTGGTGGTGATCTTTATTCTGACCGCGCCCCTTCTGGCGGGTTCCTTGCGCCTGGATCTGCCCCGCGCTCAGGCTGCGGTGCCTGGCGTCAGTGGCCCGTCGCTGCTCTTGGAGCTGGACCGCTCGGGACAATTGCGCCTGGATGGCGCGCAACTGAGTGACGCAGTGTTGGGCGAGCGCCTGGCCGACGTAGCGGCCACGCGGCCAGAGACCGAAATCCAGTTGCGCGCCGACGCAGCCGTGCCCTATGGCCGGGTGGTGGAGCTGATGGGGCTGGCGCATACGGCCGGGCTCGCGCGCATCGCGTTCGTTGCCGAAACTGCGCCACCGGCCGCTGCTCACTGAGCTGGTGCTGCTGCCGACGCAGGCAGCGCCTAAAATCCCTGCAACGCAGCGGTTTGCGGCTGCCTCTCACTCTTTTCGGGCTTCCATGGACACCAAATACCAACCCTCCGACGTCGAGCGCGCCGCGCAGGCGCACTGGAGCGCGAACGACGCTTACCGCGTGATCGAAGACGCGAGCAAAAAGAAGTTCTACGCCTGCTCCATGCTGCCCTACCCCAGTGGCAAGCTGCACATGGGCCATGTGCGCAACTACACCATCAACGACATGCTCACGCGCTACCTGCGCATGAATGGCTACAACGTGCTCATGCCCATGGGCTGGGACGCCTTTGGCCTACCGGCAGAGAACGCGGCCATGAAAAACGGCGTGCCGCCCGCGCAGTGGACGCTGGACAACATCGCCTACATGAAGCAGCAGATGCAGGCTATGGGCCTGGCCATCGACTGGAGCCGCGAAGTGGCTACCTGCGACCCAACGTACTACAAGTGGAATCAGTGGCTCTTTCTGAAGATGCTGGAAAAGGGCGTCGCCTACCGCAAGACCCAGACCGTCAACTGGGACCCGGTGGACCAGACCGTGCTGGCCAACGAGCAGGTGATCGACGGCAAGGGCTGGCGCACGGGCGCGGTGGTGGAAAAGCGCGAGATCCCCGGCTATTACCTGAAGATCACCGAATACGCCGATGAACTGCTCGACTTCGTCGCCGGCGACAAGCTTCCCGGCTGGCCGGACCGCGTCAAGCTGATGCAGGAGAACTGGATTGGCAAGAGCGAGGGCGTGCGCTTTGCTTTCCCGCACGCCATTCGCGGCGAGGGCGGTGAGCTGATCGGTGGTGGCCGCATGTACGTGTTCACCACCCGGGCGGACACCATCATGGGCGTCACCTTCTGCGCGGTGGCCCCCGAGCATCCGCTGGCTGCGCATGCGGCGCAGAACAACCCGCAGCTGGCGGCCTTTATCGAAGACTGCAAAAGCGGCGGAACCACCGAAGCCGAACTGGCCACGCAGGAGAAAAAGGGCATGCGCACCGGCCTGGTCGTGCAGCACCCACTGACGCGAAAACCGGTGGATCTGTGGGTCGGCAACTACGTGCTCATGGGCTACGGCGACGGCGCGGTGATGGGCGTGCCGGCGCACGACGAGCGTGATTTTGCCTTCGCGCTGAAGTACGGTCTGGAAATCAAGCAGGTGGTGCTGGTCGACGGGGAAACCTACGATTTCCACCGCTGGCAGGACTGGTACGCCGACAAGCAGCGCGGCGTCACGGTCAATTCCGACAACTTCAGCGGCCTGAGCTACAAGGACGCTGTCGACGCGGTGGCGCACGCTCTGGTGCAAAAAGACCTGGGCGCCAAAAAGACCACCTGGCGCCTGCGCGACTGGGGCATCTCGCGCCAGCGCTATTGGGGAACGCCCATTCCCATCATCCATTGCGATGAGCACGGTGCGGTCCCGGTGCCGGAGCAGGACCTGCCCGTGGTGCTGCCGCGCGACTGCATTCCCGACGGCTCGGGCAACCCGCTGCACAAGCACGAGGGTTTTCACGCCGGGGTGACCTGTCCTGTCTGTGGCAAAGCGGCGCGGCGCGAAACCGACACCATGGACACCTTCGTGGACAGCTCCTGGTACTTCATGCGCTACTGCGACCCGAAGAACGGCGATGCCATGGTGGCGAACGGCGCCGACTACTGGATGCCGATGGACCAGTACATCGGCGGTATTGAGCACGCCATCCTGCACCTGTTGTACGCGCGCTTCTGGACCAAGGTCATGCGCGATCTGGGGTTGGTCAAAGTCGACGAACCCTTCACCAAGCTGCTGACCCAGGGCATGGTGCTCAACCACATCTACTCGCATCGCACCGACAAGGGCGGCAAGGAGTATTTCTGGCCTCACGACGTCGAACATGTGCTCGATGACGACGGCAAGGTCATCGGCGCCCGGCTGATCAAGGCCGTGGGTGATCTGCCCGTGGGCACGGCCATTGACTACGAGGGCGTGGGCACCATGTCCAAGTCCAAGAACAACGGCGTTGATCCGCAGGACCTCATTGAAAAATACGGCGCCGACACCGCCCGCCTCTACACCATGTTCACGGCGCCGCCCGAGGCCACACTGGAATGGAACGACGCGGCCGTCGAAGGCAGCTACCGCTTCCTGCGCCGGGTGTGGAATTTCGGCATGAAGTTGTCTACTATGGATATCGAAGCTGCCAGCGTAATAGCAACAAGCGCTAGAGGCCTAAAAGATATCAAATTTGGCGATGAAGCCCAGGCCCTGCGTCGCGAGATCCACACCGTGCTCAAGCAGGTGGATTACGACTACCAGCGCATGCAGTACAACACCGTGGTCTCGGGCGCGATGAAGATGATCAACGCCCTGGAGAGCTTTGCCCCCACGCTCGACACGTGTGTGTCCTCGCTGCCCCCCGAGGGGGCCCTCGCGGCTAGGGGCGGCCCGTCGCCGCTCGACTTTAAGGCGAGCGACTCCGCTGGCGGTCAGGTGGCGCTGGTGGAAGGCTTTGGCATTCTGCTGCGCTGCCTCTACCCGGCCACGCCGCACATCGCGCATGGCCTTTGGAGTCAGCTTGGCTATGCCGGCGTACTGGGTGATCTGCTGGACGCCCCCTGGCCACAAGTCGATCCGGCGGCACTGGTGCAAAGTGAAGTGGAACTGGTGCTGCAAGTCAACGGCAAACTGCGCGGCAGTGTGCGCGTGCCGGCAAAGGCCGACAAGGCCGAGATTGAGCGCCTGGCGCTGGCAAGCGACGCCTTTGTCGCGCATTCCGGCGGCGCCCATCCGAAGCGGGTGGTGGTGGTGCCGGGCCGTTTGGTCAACGTAGTGGTCTGAAATGCAGCAGCACCCCCCTGAGGCGCTGCGCGCCTCCGTGCAGCCGCCAAAGGCGGCAGCCCTTCGGGGACGTCCAAGCCTGCGCAGGCAGGCTTGGAGCCGCGCCCCTCAGCCCCCGCTCTCGCTGCGCTGCGCACAGCGGGCAGGGGGACGCCGCCAGCGCGGCGGGGCGGCCCTTGCGCGGCGGCTGCTGGGCTGCGCTGTGTCGATTTCATGGCCCGTCGGTGACTCGAACGCAATGGATAATTGAGATGCAAAGACGCATGCTGTTCACCCTGGCGTCTTCGGCGCTACTCGCCGGCTGCGGCTTCCGCCTGCGCGGCGTGCCGCAGTTCGCTTTTCGCTCGCTGTACATCAGTGCGCCCGCCGGGTCGCTGCTGGCGCTGGAGCTGCGCCGCACGCTGGCGACGGCGGGTGGTTCGCTGCAGGTGCTCAGCGATCCCGCATCGCTGCCCCAGGCCGAGGCGGTGTTTGAGCTGCTCTCCGAGAAGCAGGAGCGCTCGGTGGTCGGCTTCAACGCGTCGGGCCAGGCACGTGAACTCGAACTGCGTCTGCGTATTCGTTTTCGTCTGCGCAACCAGGCCGGCACCGAATTGATCGCCCCCACCGAAATCCTGCAGCAGCGCGAGATCAGCTACAACGAAACCATCGCCCTGGCCAAGGAAGCCGAAGAGGCGCTGCTGTACCGCAACATGCGCAGCGATCTGGTGCAGCAACTGCTGCGCCGGTTGGCCGCAGTCAAACCCTGAATCAACGCGTTTTCAGCGTCCTGGCCGCTCGCGCATCAGCGTGCTTTTGCCAAACAGAGACTCCACCAGGTCCACCGCCAGTCGCGCCGTCTTGTTGCGCACGTCCAGCGCCGGGTTCAATTCAACAATGTCGAGTGAGGCCAGGCGGCCGCTGTCGGCAATCATTTCCATGCACAGTTGCGCCTCCCGGTAGGTCGGGCCGCCGGGCACCGTGGTGTCCACGCCCGGTGCGAGTTCGGGGTCCAGAAAGTCGACGTCAAAGCTCACGTGCAGATGGGTGGCATCGTCCATGCCAGCCAGGGCGCGCTGCATGGTCTCTCGCATGCCCACTTCGTCAATGAAGCGCATGTCATAGACCTCCAGGCCCTGCTCGCGCACCAGTCGCTTCTCGCCTGCGTCCACGCTTCGGATGCCGATCTGGCGGATCTGCGCCGGGGTCAAGGCATTGCGACCGTCCGGCAGGCGTGCCAGTGCGGTCAGGGGTTCGGGGCCGAGCCCGAACAGGCAGGCAACGGGCATGCCGTGCAGGTTGCCGCTGGGGGTGAGACCGCTGGTATTGAAGTCGGCATGGGCGTCGAGCCAGAGCACGCGCAACGTTTTGCCGGTGTCATGGCAGTGGCGCGCCACTGCCGCGATGCTGCCCAGGCCCAGGCAATGGTCGCCGCCGAGCAGCACCGGCAGGTGCCCCGCCTGCAGCTCGGAAAGCACCGCAGCAAACACCGCCTGGTTCCAGGCGACAACTTCGGGCAGGTGGCGGTAGCCACCGCTGGGCGGTTGCCAGGGGTTTGCGGGGCCATGCAGGTTTCCGCGGTCGATCACGTCCAGCCCATGGTTCTCCAGTGCAGCCTGCAACCCGGCCACGCGCAGCGCTTCCGGGCCCATGGACGCTCCGCGAGAGCCGGCACCAATATCGGTGGGTGCGCCAATCAGCGCCAGGGTCTGTGCAGGGTTGGACAAGGTCATGGCAGATGGCAGATGCGTCTTGAGCGAAGATCGCCATTGTGCGCACGAGCGCCAGCAGGGGGTAGCCCGCCGTTTGCTCTTTCTGTACGCCAAATTGACGATCGGCCAGACCTTGTTGGCGAATTGCCGCAGAGCAAGGGGGCGATAGCGCCTTGCCATAGACTTGCCCCGATGCAAATTGCCCTGGCCCAACTCTCCGCACAGCTGCAGCGCGGTCTGGCGCCGTTGTATCTGCTGCATGGCGACGAAGCCTTGCTGATCGAAGAGGCCGCCGATGCCGTGCGTGCCGCAGCACGTGCTGCCGGCCATACGGAACGTACGGTGTTTGTCGCAAGCGGAGCCCGGTTTGACTGGAGCGCTGTGCTGGCTGCTGGCGGCAGCCTGAGCCTGTTTGCAGACCGCCAGACGGTAGAGTTGCGCGTGCCCTCCGGCAAACCCGGTAAGGAGGGCAGCGCGGCCTTGCAACAACTGGCCGCAGCGGCCGAGCCGGGCTCCAGCACGCTGGCCCTGGTCTTGATGCCCAGGCTCGACAAGGCAACGCGCTCGGGCGCATGGTTTGGCGCGCTGGCGGCTGCCGGCGTGGCAGTGCAGATCGATGCGGTCGAGCGGCCTGCGCTGCCCCAATGGATTGCCCAGCGCCTGGCCCTGCAGGATCAGCGGGTGCCACAGGGCGAGGCAGGCCAGCGCACGCTGCAGTTTTTTGCCGACCGGGTCGAAGGCAATCTGTTGGCAGCGCACCAGGAAATCCAGAAGCTGGCGCTGCTGCATCCGGCGGGGGAGTTGTCGCTGGAGCAGGTCGAGTCGGCCGTGCTCAACGTGGCGCGCTACGACGTGTTCAAGCTCAGCGAGGCGGTTCTGGCAGGCCAGGTGCTGCGTGTGCAGCGCATGCTCGACGGCTTGGAAGCCGAAGGCACGGCGGCGGTGCTGGTGCATTGGGCGTTGTCGGACGACATCCGCGCGCTCAAGCGCATTGCCGATGCGATGGCCGCGGGGCGTCCGCTGCCCATGGCGCTGCGCGAGGCGCGCGTCTGGGGCGCCAAGGAGAAGTTGTACGAGCGCGTGCTCGGCCACCTGGCGCCATCTGCTGCGGGGCGTTTGCTGCAATCCGCCCACCTGGTGGACGGCATCGTCAAGGGTCTCAAGGTGCCCGATTGGCCGCAGGACGCCTGGGAAGCATTGCACCGGCTAGCGCTGCAATGCACCCGCGTCTGCAGAGGCCCTCAATAAGGCAGGAGTCAGCCCTTCGCGCCGCCGACGAATGTGACCTGCATGTTCACCCGGTAAGCGGTGATGCGGCCGCCTTCCACCGTCACCTTTTGCTCCTTGATCCACGCACCGCGCACCTGGGACGCGTCCTGGCAGGCATTGGCAATGCCCTGGGCAATGGCATCTTCGAAGCTGGTCTTGCTGGTGGAACTGACTTCAATTACTTTGGCGACGCTCATGGAAACTCTCCGTTGGATGGCAAAAGAGCCATCCTAGGCAGAGTGTGCGGGTGGCCTTGTCGGACGCCGCGCCCCATCACGGTAGGCGCGCCGCACGGCCCTGGTCCGGCCCTTCTGCCAGAATCCTGGCCATGAACGCTCTTAACGTCACCGAATACGTCCAGACGCTGGGTTTGCAGGCAAAAGTGGCTTCAGCGCTTATGGCATCAGCGTCAGCAGCTATCAAAAATGTTGCGCTCAGAAGCTTGGCCAGCCAGTTGCGTGCGCAGGCGCCGCAGCTGAAAGAGGCCAATTCCCTCGATTTGGCGCGTGCTCGCGCCGCCGGCCTGGCCGAGCCCATGGTGGATCGCCTGAAATTGACCGACCAAGTGCTGGAAACCTGTGCGCAGGGCTGCGAGCAGCTCGCTGCCATGCCAGACGTCATTGGCGAAATTGTGGGGATGAACCAACAGCCCAGCGGCATCCGCGTGGGCCGCATGCGCGTACCGATTGGCGTCTTCGGCATGATTTACGAGAGCCGGCCCAACGTCACCATCGAGGCAGCGAGTCTGGCCATCAAAAGCGGCAACGCAGCGATCCTGCGCGGTGGCTCCGAGGCCATCGAGTCCAACCGGGCGCTGGCGCTGCTGGTGCAGCAGGCGCTGCAGGCCGCCGGCCTGCCGCAGGACGCGGTGCAACTGGTGCAGACCACCGACCGCGAAGCCGTGGGCCAGCTCATTGCCATGCCAGCGTTTGTGGACGTGATCATCCCGCGCGGTGGCAAGGGGCTGATCGAGCGCATCAGTGCCGGCGCAAAGGTGCCGGTGATCAAGCACCTGGACGGCAACTGCCACAGCTACGTCGACGATCCTTGCGACCTCGATATGGCGCTGCGCGTGGTGGACAACGCCAAGACGCAGAAGTACAGCCCCTGCAACGCAAGCGAAAGCCTGCTGGTGGCCCGCGCGGTGGCGCCGGAGTTTTTGCCGCGCATCGGCGCCGTCTTCGCGAAAAAACAGGTCGAAATGCGGGTTTGCGCTGAATCCATGGCGTTGTTAGCTCCTATTTCAGGAGCAAAACTGGTCCCCGCCACCGAGCAGGACTGGGCCGAGGAATACCTGGCGCCGGTCATCAGCATCAAGGTGGTGGCAGGTGTGGACGAGGCCATCGCCCACATCAACCGCTATTCAAGCCACCACACCGACGCCATCCTCACGCGCGACCACCTGCATGCCCAGCAGTTTTTGCGTGAGGTCGATTCGGCCAGCGTCATGGTGAACGCCAGCACGCGGTTTGCCGACGGCTTCGAGTACGGCCTGGGCGCGGAAATCGGCATCAGCACCGACAAATTCCACGCCCGCGGCCCGGTGGGCATCGAAGGCTTGACCTCGCTCAAATGGGTGGTCTTGGGCCAGGGCGAGGTGCGCGGCTGAGCAGCCGCAGGCAAGCATGAAAATCATCATCCTCGGCGCCGGCCGCGTCGGCTGCAGCGTGGCGGAGAGCTTGGTGTCCGAGCGCAACGACATCACCGTCATTGATATTGACGCGCGGCGGGTGCGCGAACTTGAGTCGCGCTTTGACTTGCGCGGTGTGGTCGGCAATGGCATCGAGGCCAGTGTGCTGGCCGAGGCCGGGGCGAGAGATACCGACCTTTTGATTGCCTGCGCGGCGCAGGACGAAACGAATCTGGTGTGCTGCAAAGTGGCGCAACTCCTGTTCAACATTCCGACACGCATTGCCCGTGTGCGCTCTGCGGGTTTCGACAGCGAAGCGCTGACCAGCAACGAAGGCTTTGGTGTCAGCCGCATCATTTGCCCGGAAGAGTCGCTCACGCGCTACATCGGCAAGCTCATTGAGTACCCGGAGGCCATGCAGGTGCGCGAGTTTGCTGGTGGCCGCGCCTGCCTGGTCTCGACGCGTGCACGCGCAGGCGCACCCATGGTCGGCAATACGATTGGCGCGATCCGCGCCAGCATGCCGGACCTGGCCATGCGCATCGTCGCCTTGTACCGGCGCTTTCCGGACGAGCCCGATCGTTTTGTTGCCTGCGATGGCGAAACGCGCATTGAGGCGGCGGACGAGGTGTTTGCGCTCTCCGCCAGCGAGAACATCGCGCAGGTGCTGCGCGGCCTGCACCGGCCCGTGGGGCACGTGACCCGCACGGTGCGCCGGGTGATGATTGCCGGTGGCGGCGCCGTAGGCCTGCGCCTGGCTCAGCAACTGGGGCAAGAGCCGGGCCGTTTTCACGTCAAGATATTCGAGGAAGATGCCGAGCGCAGCGTCGAACTGGCGTCGATGCTGCCGTCCGAAGTACTGGTGCTGCATGGCGAGGCGACCGACGAAGACCTGCTGGCGGCCGAGACCATCGAGGACGTGGACCTGTTCCTCGCGCTCAGCAATGACGATGAGAACAACATCATGGCAGCCCTGCTCGCCAAGCGCATGGGCGCGCGCCGGGTGCTGGCGCTGATCAACCGGCGCAGCTATGCCGATCTGATGCACGGCACGCAAATCGACATCGCGCTCTCGCCCGCCCAAGCCATGCTGGGCGAACTGCTGGCCCATGTGCGCCGCGGCGACGTGCAGGCGGTGCACAGTCTGCGCCGAGGCGTCGCTGAAGCGCTGGAAATGGTGGCGCGCGGCGACCGCAAGAGTTCGCGGGTGGTAGGCCGCAGGGTTAAGGAGTTGCGCTTGCCGACCGATGTGCACATGGGCTTGATCGTGCGCGGCCTGGTGGACGTCGGCGTGGCAGCCGAGCAGCCGCCAGAGGTCATCATTCCGCACAGCGACACCGTGATTGAGCAGGGCGACCATGTCGTGTTCTTTCTGCCGCACAAGCGCTTGGTGGGCGATGTGGAAAAGCTTTTTCGCGTCAGCGCGACCTTCTTCTGAGCGCCATGTCCGACGTGCTACCGGTTCTGCGGGTGCTTGGCATGCTGGTCATGCTGTTCGCTCTGGCCATGGGAGTTCCCCTGGCGGTGTCTTTGCACCAGCAGGACGGCGTTTGGCAGGTATATCCGATTGCCATGGCAGTCGCCTTGGTGAGCGGCTCCGCGCTCACCTTCGGCCTGCGTCGTTACCAGCGCGAGCTGCTGCCACGCCATGGTGTCATGCTGGTGTCGCTTGCCTGGTCGCTGTTGCCGCTGGTGGCTTCGCTGCCGCTCACTTTGGCGTGTGGACTGGCAGGCCGGCCCATTTCGTTCACGCATGCGTACTTTGAGGCGGTCTCTGGCCTGACCACCACTGGCGCGACGATTTTCACCGGACTCGACGCGCTACCGGTTTCGGTGAATGTCTGGCGCACGCTGCTGCAATGGATTGGCGGCATGGGCATTCTGGTGCTGGCCGTGGCGGTGCTGCCCATGTTGGGTGTAGGCGGCAGCCAGCTCTTCAAGGCCGAAGCAGCCGGCCCGGTGCGCGATACCAAGCTCACCCCGCGCATGACCGGAACGGCCAAGGGGCTCTGGGGCGTGTACGGCACGTTTTCGCTCGCGTGCGTGCTCGCCTATTGGCTGGCCGGAATGGAGCCACTCGACGCTTTGATGCACATGTTCAGCACTGTGAGCTTGGGCGGGATGTCGTCCCACGATGCAAGTTTTGGCCATTTCCGCTCACCGCTGCTGGAATGGATCGCGGTGGGCTTCATGCTGCTTGCGAGCTGCAACTTTGCGCTGTACTTCATCGCCATGCGCAAAGGCCACGTGCGCGAATTCATGAGTGACCCCGAGATGCGGGCTACGCTGGGAACGCTGGTCGGGGTGGGCCTGTTCATTGGCTTGCTGCTCTGGATCAAGGGCGTTTACGCTCCCGTCGAGGCGCTGCGCCAGGGCTTGTTTCACACCATTTCAGTTGCTTCCACCACCGGCTACGCAAGCAGCGACTATCTGGGTTGGCCGGTGTTTGCGCCGGTGATGATGCTGATGCTCTCGGGCGTGGCCACCAGCGCCGGCTCCACAGGCGGTGGCATCAAGATGGTGCGCATGCTGATTCTGTTCAAGCAGGCGCAGCGCGAACTTACTCGTCTGGTGCACCCCAATGCTGTGCAACCGGTGCGTCTTGGTGGGCGGGTTGTCGGCAGCCCCATGATTTTCTCCGTACTGGCGTTCATGTTGGTGTACGCGGCCACGCTCATTCTTCTCAGCATGGTGTTGATGCTGACGGATCTGGACCCGGTGACGGCTTTTAGCGCGGTGATGGCGAGTCTGCACTGCATGGGGCCGGGCCTGGGCGCGGTTGGACCGACCTCGACCTACGCGGTGCTCACCGATTTCCAGGTGTGGGTCTGTACCCTGGCGATGGTGCTTGGGCGGCTGGAGATCCTGAGTTTCCTTGCCCTGCTGACGCCTGCCTTCTGGCGTCGCTGAGCGCTGGCTGCACTTCTACAATCGCCCGATCCCCTTTGCAAGGCTCCGCATGGTTCCGCATCTCATCACCGCCCTTACGGGGCCCATCAACGAACTTGAGCAGCGCGTCATCGACTCGATGCCGGCGACGGAGCGCTGGTTTCGCCTGGAATGGATGGAGCACACGCCGCCGTTCTATACGTCGGTAGATATCCGCAATGCCGGCTTCAAGCTTGCGCCTGTGGACACCAACCTGTTTCCGGGTGGCTGGAACAACCTCACGCCTGAGATGCTCCCGCTGGCCGTGCAAGCCGCCATGGCGGCAATTGAAAAGATCTGCCCGGAAGCGCGCAACCTCCTCATCATTCCAGAGAACCACACGCGCAACAGTTTCTACCTGAGCAATCTGGCGCAGCTGCAGCGCATCTTCAATATGGCTGGGCTCAATGTCCGGATAGGTTCGGTGAGCCCGGACGTGAAGAAGTCCACGGTGATTGAGCTGCCTCACGGAGAGAGCCTGACGCTCGAACCCGTGGTGCGCACGCGGGGGCGCCTGGGCCTCAAGCACTTCGATCCTTGCACCATCTTGCTTAACAACGACCTGTCTGCTGGCGCGCCCGGTATTCTTGAAGATCTGCACCAGCAGTATCTGCTGCCGCCGCTGCACGCAGGCTGGACCGTGCGACGCAAGAGCACGCATTTTCGCAGCTACGAAGAAGTTGCCAAACGGTTTGGCAAGGTTCTTGGCATCGACCCCTGGCTGATCAATCCGCTGTTTGGCAAATGCAGCGACGTGGACTACAGCACGCAGCAGGGTCTGGACGCGGTGCAGGTCCAAGTGGATGCCGTCCTTGGCAAGGTGCGGCGCAAGTACAAGGAATACGGCATCAAGGAAAAGCCCTTTGTGGTTGTCAAGGCCGACAACGGCACCTACGGCATGGGCGTCATGACGGTGCGCGACCCCAAGGATCTGGAAGCGCTCAATCGCAAGACGCGCAACAAGCTGGCCGTGGTCAAGGATGGTCAGCTGGTGCACGACGTTATCGTTCAGGAAGGCGTGCTGACCCAGGAGCGCCTCAACGGCGCCGTGGCGGAACCCGTGGTCTACATGATGGATCGCTATGTCGTCGGGGGCTTCTACCGGATGCATCCGGACCGCGGCGTGGACGAAAACCTGAATGCGCCCGGAGCAGCCTTTGTCCCCTTGGCCTTTGACCAAAGCACGCACATGCCCCAATTGGGTGCGCGACCAGGCGCCAGCGCGCCCAACCGCTTCTATATGTACGGCGTGGTGGCCCGACTCGCCATGCTGGCTGCCAGCTACGAACTCGAAGCCACCAACCCGGATGCCGAAATCTACGATTGAGCACTGCGTGGCGGCTTTGCAACAAATTGCAATCGAAGTAGAACGCGGCGCGATGGGCATGTTCGCATAACCGCAGTCCGGCGCAGAATGACCGGCCCGATCTCCTGAGGTGGCGGGGCGCCTGAAAGCGCCTTTGCTGTCGCCCTGTTTGTGCAAAGCTCGAAATCTTCTCTATCGGCCCTGACCCTTGCCGCCATTGGCGTGGTGTATGGCGACATAGGCACCAGCGTCCTCTACGCCGTCAAAGAAGTTTTCGGCTCTGGCTATGTGCCTTTCACCCAGGACAACATCTACGGCATCCTGTCGATTTTTTTCTGGACGCTGACCGTCATCGTCTCCCTGAAGTACGTGGTGCTGGTGCTGCGCGCGGACAACAACGGTGAAGGTGGCTTGGTAGCCATGCTGGCCCTGGCCTCGCAGGCGGTACTGGACAAGCCCCGATTGCGCCAGGTTTTGCTCGGCGTGGGTATCTTTGGAACCTCCTTGTTCTATGGCGATGGCGTGATCACGCCGGCCATTTCGGTACTTTCGGCTGTGGAAGGCCTGGAAGTGGTCTCCACGCAGTTCACCGAGTACGTGATTCCATTGACCCTGTTGGTGTTGTTCTGCCTGTTTTTTGTGCAGAAGAGGGGCACCGGCGGCATTGGCAAGTTTTTTGGACCGATCACGCTGGTCTGGTTGCTGACCATTGCAGCATTGGGCGTTTCGCACATCCTTACCCATCCGGAGATCCTCTGGGCGCTCAGCCCGCACCATGCTTTGCGCTTCATCTTCGCCAATCCGGGAACCAGTTTCGTGATTCTGGGCGCGGTGGTGCTGTGCGTGACCGGTGCGGAGGCGCTGTATGCGGACCTGGGGCATTTTGGTAAATTGCCCATCCGCATTGCCTGGTTTGCCGTAGTCATGCCGGCACTGACGCTGAACTATTTCGGCCAGGGTGCCCTGCTCTTGGCGCATCCCGAAGCCGTCAAGAACCCGTTCTACATGATGGCGCCCGACTGGGCATTGGTGCCGCTGGTGTTGCTTGCCACCATGGCTACCGTTATCGCTTCTCAAGCATTGATTACCGGCGCCTTTAGCGTGACCAAGCAGGTGATTCAGCTCGGCTATCTGCCGCGACTCAACATCCAGCATACGAGCGTGCGAGACACTGGGCAGATTTACCTGCCGTTCGTCAATTGGGGCCTTTTTGTGGCCATCGTGCTGGCCGTGGTCCTGTTTCGCTCTTCCAGCAACCTCGCGTCGGCTTATGGCATCGCGGTGACGCTCGATATGCTGATCACGACGGTCTTGACGTTTTTTGTGCTTCGGTTCGGCTGGCACTACCCATTGGCCCTTTGCCTGGGTGCGACAAGCTTTTTCTTCGTTGTTGATCTGGCCTTCTTTACATCGAACCTGCTCAAGCTCTTTCAAGGTGGTTGGTTCCCGCTGATGATCGGCGGCATCGTCTTCACACTCATGACCACCTGGAAGGAGGGGCGCCGCCTGCTTAACGAAAAACTGCGCAGCGATGCCATCGCCTTGCCTGATTTTCTCGAATCGGTGTTCATCAACCCGCCCACTCGCGTGGATGGAACGGCCGTGTTCTTGAGTGCAGAAGCCGGGACGGTCCCCAATGCGCTCCTGCACAATCTCAAGCACAACAAGGTGCTGCATAGCACCAATCTGTTCGTCACGGTCCATAACCACGAGGTACCTTGGATCGGCCTCGACGGGCGCCTGCAGGTGGATTCCCTGGGACACGACTGCTGGCAGGTGGTCATTCACTATGGATTCAAGAACGACCCCGACGTGCCCCGCGCCTTGCAGCTGCTGCGTGGGCGAGGTTGTGATTTGGAGCCAATGACGACCAGCTATTTCCTGTCGCGCGATACGGTCATTCCCACGATTGGCAGTGGCATGGCTCCCTGGCGTGAAAAGCTATTTGCGCAAATGCACCACAACGCGGGGGCCGCAGCGGATTTTCTGAATCTTCCCAACAACGCAGTGGTGGAGCTGGGCTCAAAAATCGAGATATGAGGGCCGCAGCGCTGTTGCAGGGCCGACGCAGCTTTGTCCTGATTCGCCGCCATCGGGCCTGTGCTCGCTGAGCGGATACGGGTGACACGCATCACGTCATCGGTACGGAAGACCGAGCGTGTTGGATGGCATGCCATACGGACCGAAAATCCTCGCGCAATAGGGCGACCCTGTCACGCTGATCTCGACAGGCAAAATGCCTGCCATGCAATTCTTCAAAGACCTTAGCCTTTCGGCTGTCAGTGCGGGTTTTGTTGCCGTGCTTGTCGGTTTTACCAGTTCCGTCGCGATCGTTTTTCAGGCAGCGCAGTCCTTTCATGCAACGCCTGCAGAAATTACTTCGTGGATGTGGGCGCTGGGCTTGGGCATGGGCCTGTGCTCCTTGCTGCCATCACTGGTACTGCGCAAACCCGTCATGATCGCGTGGTCTACACCTGGCGCGGCCGTATTGGCCACTGCTGGCGCTACGGGCCAGTTTGACATGGCGCAGGCAGTGGGTGCTTTCGTAGCGTGTGCCGCGCTCATCACGCTGGTCGGCCTGACAGGCTGGTTCGAGCGCGTGATGAATCGCATCCCAGCCGAAATTGCGGCGGGACTGCTCGCCGGCGTGCTGGCGCGCTTTGGTATGGATGCTTTTGCTGCGGCCCAAACCGCTTTGCCACTCATTCTTGTAATGCTGGGTGTCTACTTGCTCTCGCGCCGCGCCGCTCCCCGCTACGCCGTCGTGGCGACTCTGGGCGCAGGCATCGCCTACGCGGCGCTGGCCGGTCAAATGCAGTGGTCATCTGTCACCTGGGAACTCGCCGTACCTCAATTTACGGCGCCGCGATTCGAGTGGAGCGCGATCGTCAGCTTGGCGTTGCCCTTGTTTGTTGTCACGATGGCATCGCAAAATCTTCCGGGGGTCGCCGTGATTCGTGCGTCTGGCTATCAGCTTCCCGTGTCCCGTCTCATCACACTGACGGGTGTAGCGACGCTTGTATTGGCCCCATTTGGTGCTTTCGCGCTGAACTTCAGTGCCATCACTGCGGCCATCTGCATGGGTCCGCAGGCCCATGCAGATCCTTCCCGGCGCTACACCGCTGCAGCTGCCTGTGGGGTGTTCTACGTGCTTATCGGTATCTTTGGTGCCGTAGTGACAGGATTACTGACCGCATTCCCGCGCGAACTTGTTGTCGCCATCGCCGGCTTGGCGCTCCTGGGAACCATCGGAGCAGGCCTCGCCAGTGCCCTGCGGGACGAGGGTCACCGGGAAGCCGCATTGATTACCTTCTTGGTGACGCTGAGCGGAGTCGTCATTGCCGGCATCGGCTCAGCATTCTGGGGGGTGGTGGCAGGCAGTGTGGCATTGTTTGTGCAACAGTACGCCAACAGCCCCACTCGGGAAGAATCCTGAGCGGGAGTTTCCGCCCATTTTTCACCGATTTTTTGCCCCACCCCATGCACTATTTGTTTGTCGCCGATCCGCTCGAAGCCTTCAACCCCAAGAAGGACACCACCTTCGCCATGATGCGCGAAGCGGTGCGACGCGGGCATACCCTAGCGGCTTGCGAGCCCGCAGATTTGCACTGGGAGTTGGGCGGAAAAGTGCAGGCACGAGTCCGCCAAATCACCCTGACGGGCCGCGCTGCAGACTGGTTTGAGGAAACCGGAACGGACGTTGCCACGTTGGCGGATTTTGGGGTGGTCTTGATGCGAAAAGATCCGCCATTTGACAGCGAGTACTTCTATTCCACCCACCTTCTCGAGCAGGCCGAGCGGGAGGGCGCGCGCGTCTACAACAAGCCCCGTGCGTTGCGCGATCACCCGGAAAAACTGGCCATCCTTGAGTTCCCGGAATTCATTGGCCCGACGCTGGTGACGCGCAATGCGGCAGATATCCGGAAATTTCATTCGGAGCACCACGACATCATTCTTAAGCCCTTGGACGGAATGGGGGGCATGGGAATCTTTCGCGTTGGTCCCGATGCGATGAATTTGGGCAGCATTTCCGAAACGCTCAATCGCGGAGGGGCCCAGAGTGTGATGGTGCAAAAATTTCTTCCTGAGATTGCAGAGGGCGACAAGCGCATCTTGATCATTGACGGCGAGCCTGTGCCGTTCTGCCTGGCGCGCATTCCCCAAGGCAGCGAGGTTCGCGGCAACTTGGCTGCTGGAGGCAAGGGTGTCGCCCGCCCACTAAGCCAGCGCGACTGGGAGATAGGCAAGGCGCTAGGGCCGATCCTTGCTGGACGTGGACTCTTGCTGACCGGTATCGATGTCATTGGAGACTGCGTCACCGAAATCAATGTCACCAGCCCCACCTGCTTTCAGGAAATTCAGCAGCAAACGGGTTGTGACGTGGCTTCCATTTACCAGGACGCACTCGATCGCCTGTTGGGCTGAGCGCTAGCGGCAGCGCCTGCTGCCGACGCAAAAATTTCCTCTGATTTGATCATTCCTATCGAAAACCCGTACTACAATGCGAGGCTCAGCTGGATGTGGTGAAGATCTGAAGGGGTCTAGTCGGTGCGGCTGTGGTGGTGGGGAGGTATGGAGGCGGATTGGGGTTGGCGAAAAATTCTTTCGTTGACTTTGACAGGAGCCAAGAAATCCTGCTATAATTCAAGGCTTCGCTGATCGCAGCGGGGCAGGCTGGCAAGAAGGGGTTAAGACTCTCGGATGCTGGCGCGGAACATTAAAAACATACAGCCGATAAGCGTGGGCGTTTGAGGCATTAGGCCTAAAGTTCTTTGGAACAAAAGAAGTCTTCATTGGCTTCGCAAACGCTCATGAGAGAGAAGTGAAGTTCACTTCAATTCTTAATTTTGAGTGTGCCTCGAGAGAGGCAAAAAAACACAAGATCGAACTGTAGAGTTTGATCCTGGCTCAGATTGAACGCTGGCGGCATGCCTTACACATGCAAGTCGAACGGTAACAGCACTTCGGTGGCTGACGAGTGGCGAACGGGTGAGTAATACATCGGAACGTGCCCGAGAGTGGGGGATAACGCAGCGAAAGCTGTGCTAATACCGCATACGATCTACGGATGAAAGCAGGGGATTCGCAAGGACCTTGCGCTCATGGAGCGGCCGATGGCAGATTAGGTAGTTGGTGGGATAAAAGCTTACCAAGCCGACGATCTGTAGCTGGTCTGAGAGGACGACCAGCCACACTGGGACTGAGACACGGCCCAGACTCCTACGGGAGGCAGCAGTGGGGAATTTTGGACAATGGGCGAAAGCCTGATCCAGCCATGCCGCGTGCAGGATGAAGGCCTTCGGGTTGTAAACTGCTTTTGTACGGAACGAAAAGATCTCTTCTAATAAAGGGGGTCCATGACGGTACCGTAAGAATAAGCACCGGCTAACTACGTGCCAGCAGCCGCGGTAATACGTAGGGTGCAAGCGTTAATCGGAATTACTGGGCGTAAAGCGTGCGCAGGCGGTTATATAAGACAGATGTGAAATCCCCGGGCTCAACCTGGGAACTGCATTAGTGACTGTATAGCTAGAGTGCGGCAGAGGGGGATGGAATTCCGCGTGTAGCAGTGAAATGCGTAGATATGCGGAGGAACACCGATGGCGAAGGCAATCCCCTGGGCCTGCACTGACGCTCATGCACGAAAGCGTGGGGAGCAAACAGGATTAGATACCCTGGTAGTCCACGCCCTAAACGATGTCAACTGGTTGTTGGGAATTTACTTTCTCAGTAACGAAGCTAACGCGTGAAGTTGACCGCCTGGGGAGTACGGCCGCAAGGTTAAAACTCAAAGGAATTGACGGGGACCCGCACAAGCGGTGGATGATGTGGTTTAATTCGATGCAACGCGAAAAACCTTACCCACCTTTGACATGTATGGAAGACTGCAGAGACGCAGTTGTGCTCGAAAGAGAGCCATAACACAGGTGCTGCATGGCTGTCGTCAGCTCGTGTCGTGAGATGTTGGGTTAAGTCCCGCAACGAGCGCAACCCTTGTCATTAGTTGCTACATTTAGTTGGGCACTCTAATGAGACTGCCGGTGACAAACCGGAGGAAGGTGGGGATGACGTCAAGTCCTCATGGCCCTTATAGGTGGGGCTACACACGTCATACAATGGCTGGTACAAAGGGTTGCCAACCCGCGAGGGGGAGCCAATCCCACAAAGCCAGTCGTAGTCCGGATCGCAGTCTGCAACTCGACTGCGTGAAGTCGGAATCGCTAGTAATCGTGGATCAGAATGTCACGGTGAATACGTTCCCGGGTCTTGTACACACCGCCCGTCACACCATGGGAGCGGGTTCTGCCAGAAGTAGGTAGCCTAACCGCAAGGAGGGCGCTTACCACGGCAGGGTTCGTGACTGGGGTGAAGTCGTAACAAGGTAGCCGTATCGGAAGGTGCGGCTGGATCACCTCCTTTCTGGAAAACTGGCCAAAGGCCTTGAACGTCCACACTTATCGGTTGTTGGAAGAAGTCGCTGGAGTGGCGCGCAGCGACAGTTGCGCGGTGCTTTGACAGAGGCCGACTTGGGTCTGTAGCTCAGTTGGTTAGAGCACCGTCTTGATAAGGCGGGGGTCGGTGGTTCGAGACCACCCAGACCCACCAAGTGCTGCAGGCCTGGTCAGTCAGAAGCGATACGACAATAATGCGATTCCTGGGGGATTAGCTCAGCTGGGAGAGCACCTGCTTTGCAAGCAGGGGGTCGTCGGTTCGATCCCGTCATCCTCCACCAACCAAAAACGAATCGGGCATTCAACACCAAAGCGGCTTTGCGAAAGGCTGCTTTGTTGTTGATCGATATTGATCGATCAATCGGCTGTTCTTTAAAAATTCATAGAGTCGAATCAGAGTTGTCGACGGAAAGTATCGCAAGATGCACCGTGCCGTCGGCAACAAGAATTTTTGATTGCGTCAAAACGAATATTCAAACTTTGGTTTAGAAATAAATCTGGGTTAGAAATTCAAATGTAATTACGATGAGAGCTCGAAAGAGCTGGAGTCGATTACGGCATAACGCGCAAGGTGAAAGACCTTGCAAGTCAGGCGCTGTGATGGAGATAACTTCGCAAGGAGTTGTCAAAGTTATAGGGTCAAGTGACTAAGAGCATGTGGTGGATGCCTTGGCGATGATAGGCGACGAAAGACGTGATAGCCTGCGAAAAGCTTCGGGGAGCTGGCAAATAAGCATTGATCCGGAGATATCTGAATGGGGAAACCCACCTAGCAATAGGTATCGCATGATGAATACATAGTCATGCGAGGCGAACCGGGTGAACTGAAACATCTCAGTAGCTCGAGGAAAAGACATCAACCGAGATTGCGAAAGTAGTGGCGAGCGAAATCGCAAGAGCCTTGCAGTGATAGCACGACAGCTAGCAAAACGGGATGGAAAGCCCGGCCATAGCAGGTGATAGCCCTGTATGCGAAAGTTGACGTGTGGTACTAGGCTGCAGACAAGTAGGGCGGGGCACGAGAAACCTTGTCTGAATATGGGGGGACCATCCTCCAAGGCTAAATACTCATCATCGACCGATAGTGAACCAGTACCGTGAGGGAAAGGCGAAAAGAACCCCGGGAGGGGAGTGAAATAGATCCTGAAACCGCATGCTTACAAAAAGTAGGAGCCTCGCAAGGGGTGACTGCGTACCTTTTGTATAATGGGTCAGCGACTTACATTCAGTGGCAAGGTTAACCGAATAGGGAAGCCGTAGAGAAATCGAGTCCGAATAGGGCGAACATAGTCGCTGGGTGTAGACCCGAAACCAAGTGATCTATCCATGGCCAGGATGAAGGTGCCGTAACAGGTACTGGAGGTCCGAACCGACTAATGTTGCAAAATTAGCGGATGAGCTGTGGATAGGGGCGAAAGGCTAAACAAACTTGGAAATAGCTGGTTCTCTCCGAAAACTATTTAGGTAGTGCCTCAAGTATTACCGTCGGGGGTAGAGCACTGTTTAGGCTAGGGGGTCATGGCGACTTACCAAACCTATGCAAACTCCGAATACCGACGAGTACAGCTTGGGAGACAGAGCACCGGGTGCTAACGTCCGGACTCAAGAGGGAAACAACCCAGACCGCCAGCTAAGGTCCCTAAAATTGGCTAAGTGGGAAACGAAGTGGGAAGGCTAAAACAGTCAGGATGTTGGCTTAGAAGCAGCCATCATTTAAAGAAAGCGTAATAGCTCACTGATCGAGTCGTCCTGCGCGGAAGATGTAACGGGGCTAAGCCAGTTACCGAAGCTGCGGATGTGCAATTTATTGCACGTGGTAGGAGAGCGTTCTGTAGGCCTGTGAAGGTGCCTGGTAATGGGTGCTGGAGGTATCAGAAGTGCGAATGCTGACATGAGTAGCGTTAAAGGGGGTGAAAAGCCCCCTCGCCGTAAGCGCAAGGTTTTCTACGCAACGTTCATCGGCGTAGAGTGAGTCGGCCCCTAAGGCGAGGCAGAGATGCGTAGCTGATGGGAAACAGGTCAATATTCCTGTACCGATCAATAGTGCGATGTGGGGACGGAGAAGGTTA